>JBAXBJ010000068.1:0-27508 GCA_037142075.1 Bacteroidota bacterium | reverse complement strand
ACGGCTATGGCCGATTACAAACGACTAAACAAAGCCAACCTGATTGTTATTGATGATATTATGCTTTTCCCTGTAGAAAAACAACAAGCTGTTGCCCTTTTTAACTTCATCAATCAAGTTTATGAGCAAACATCCTTTATCGTAACAACCAATAAAACACCCAATGATTGGGCTGTAATGCTCAATGATGAGGTGTTGGCTACCGCTCTTCTCGACCGGCTTTTGTACCATAGCGAGGTTATAAACTTATCCGGAAAAAGCTTCAGACTGAAAAATAGAAAAACAATTTTTGAACCAATAAATTAATCTACTTTTAACATCGAAAACTGTGCATCCTTGTTGCCATTTTCTGTGCATTCCCAATTGCCAAAAACTGTGCAGTTGTAGTTACCGATTACAACATTCTATCAAAGTATTGATGTATCCAGTTATGAGTGTGGAAACTTGTCCGGACGCGTCTGAAAAGAAGACGCGCCCGAACGGGGTATTAATTATTAGCAAATGATTTTATTTTATATCAGTGATCTAATCAATTGTAATACCGATGGTGCTAATATATTCCCAGCTATACCTTCAATTAAATTTCTAATTGTTTTAAGCGATTCTGTAATTATAATCTGTTTAGGTATTGGTGATTTTATTTGAGATTTCAATGTACTCAATTCAGCTTCAAACTCTTCTTTTTTTTCTGAATTTGTAAACATTCTATCTTTTATTGCTTCTAGTTCTCTAATAATAGTCACTAAATCGTTTTTGTTACTTCCATTAAAGACAATTGTTTGATTTGAATTAGAAACACCTTGTTGAATTGCAGAATTTGTCATGTTTTCAATGTGAATCATATGTATTGCTGGAAAATGCTCACTTGAAGAATCAGGATTGGTATG
Source organism: Bacteroidota bacterium (assembly GCA_037142075.1). Taxonomy (GTDB): domain Bacteria; phylum Bacteroidota; class Bacteroidia; order Bacteroidales; family UBA4417; genus UBA4417. The sequence goes on along the minus strand of JBAXBJ010000068.1, from coordinate 26,621 downwards.
TAATTCTTCAATTTCGACAATTCCTTCATGAGTAATTGATATTACACCTCCTAAAGCTCTAGATTCAATAAGTTTTTCTTCAATTAGGTAATCAACAATATTTGAAGTCAAGGACCTTTCAAAATTCAATTCTTTACCTAATGTCCACATACTTTCCATATAAGAAGAATCCCCGTTTGTAATTTCATATAACCTATTTAGGAAATTGAATCGAGCTTTTTTTTTCTGTTGAATATCCATTTTACTTTACAATAAAGAGATTTGTAATTCTATTATATTCGTACATATAGACTCCTGGTTGATAATTAGAAACATTTAAGCGAATTTCTTTGAAATAGCTATCAATTTTCTTGGTTTCAACAATTTGTCCGTTTGAATTATAAATACTCAATACAGCCACATTTGAGCCTTGCAATTCATAAGGAATGTTAATAATTGTGTTTGAAGGATTTGGGTATGGGTTTTCGACTGAAGGTAATTCTATAAAAGAATTTCCTGTAGGAACAATTCCTCCTAACGAATATATTTCTTCCTTGTACACATCATTTGCATTTATTGATTCCATATAAGTAGCTTTCATCATAAATTTGTTGTTAGCTATGTAGTCTGTTAAATTAACATAACCATTTAATTGAACTAATGAATTACCATCTTCATCTTGAATCTGAGTTATATATTTATATTCACCTGTCTTTATAAAAATGGCAGTAAACTCAACTTTATCGTTATTATTATACAAATACTTAGAAGGTTGCATAAAATAATACATCTCATACCCAGGCGGGATCAAGATAGTTTTTGAAGATTGAAGACTATAATCTAAATTGTAAATTTTTAGACTATTGTCTCTTGAATCAAACAAAACATATCCAACTGCTTCGGAATAATATATATTTTTATTTACCTGATATAAACTATAAGTTATCGGTTCAGATGATGTTATTGAATAAGTTTTTTCTAAAATTATCTGTCCCTTTAGCGCAATATTCATTAATACTGTAATTGCTAAAATTATTACTTTTCTCATTATTATATAATTTAAGGTTCGACTTCTATTATATTACATTGTTTGATAACTTGTATAAAGCAACAAATATATATAACTTTCCCATGCAAATCACTTTTCAATAGTTACTCCGTCAAATTCAATCGTCAGCCAGATCAAGCCCGGAATCCAACCCTACAACCCCTGCTGCCGCGCGAATCCCTTTGCGTGGCATTGCAAATACAGAAAATAGGGAAAGTAATCTTTAGAATGAAAAATCCCTGCGACGTTGTGGCAGGGATTTTTTTTGTGTAAAAAGGATCATGACCGTTAAGTGTAGGGTTTTAAGGCTAAAAATCTTCGTTCGCGCAAGTTTTTTACAGATGCGGGCCGACAAAAACAGCTATTTGTGATTAAATGAATTCAAATTGGGTGATATTATTTTGTGAATAACCTTATTGGTCTGCTTTACAAAAAGTACTTATTTTTACAAAGTAAAATTTATAGTTGATATTGATGAAAGATATATCCTTAGCAGATTATAAAAATGACATTGCAAAAGCAGTCCGCCATTTTTGGAATACCCGTAATACGCAGCTTACAGGCAGAACCAAAGCCGATCAGGGCAACAGAAGTGCGGTTACCGGCGGTAAGCAACTTGATGGGTTTATCAATCTGCTTGTAAAAGTATCGAGAGATATGGGTGTGCCCGAAGAATGTATTTATGTAAAAGCAAATCATTTACCCGGATTTTTCAGGCCGACAAAAGACTGGGATTTCCTTATTATTTCGCCCACAAACCAATTAATTGCGGTTATTGAGTTTAAGTCGCAGGTAGGATCGTTTGGCAATAATTTTAACAACCGAACCGAAGAAGCGTTGGGAAGTGCTGTTGATTTATGGACGGCATTCAGAGAAAACGGATTTCCGCAAAACCAGCCACCCTGGGTTGGGTATATGCTATTGGTTGAAAAAACAAAGGGTTCGACCACTGCTGTAAAAATCAAAGAGCCATATTTTGAAATTCGTCCTGAATTCAGAAACACGAGCTATATGGAAAGGTATGCTGTTTTCTGTCAGAAATTAATGCTCGAACGGCATTATTCAGCTACATCGTTATTATGGACCAATGCGGAAATGGAATATGGCTCTTTGGATAAAGATATTTCAATTGAAACCTTCCTGCTCTCATTTATGGGCTTTTTGCAAGGCAAATTAAACGACCTGAAAGCATGATTTACGGTACGCGATCGAACGGAAATAATCACGGCCAGGTGCTTACAAAGCCTTTGGTTGTTGAGAAAATGCTCGATCTGGTCGGCTACTTAGCTCCAATTGATTTAAGCAAACTGCGAATAATTGAACCCTCATCGGGTGATGGCGCATTTGCGGTAATTATAATGCATCGGCTGTATGCTTCTTCGTTAGCTTATGGGTTTAATTTCCAGGAGGCACTTTCGAATATTACACTTTACGAAATAGATCCGGTAATGGTTGATTTGCTTGCGGTCCGTATTGATGAAGCATTAAAACCATTATCTGCTATCAGGCCTGAATCAATGATACGATGCGAAGATTACCTGCTTTGCACTTCGGCTCCCTGCGACATTGTTATTGGAAATCCGCCCTATGTAAGGCACGAGAATATACCGGAGGAGAAGAAGGTAGTTTACCGCAAGCTTTTCAGAACATTTACCCACCGGAGTGATTTGTATATTGCCTTTTTTGAAAAAGGATTGAAACAACTGAAACCAAATGGGAAGCTTTCATTTATAACTTCAAACAGGTGGCTGAAAAACCAGTACGGTAAAAATCTCAGGGATTTAATCGGCAGTAATTATAAGTTAAACGAAGTGATTGATTTGGAAGGCACAAACCCTTTTGAGGAAGAGGTATTGGCTTATCCTGCAATTACGACTATAACAAAGGCTTATGGCGGAGAAATACCGGGTTATTATCAGATTAGCGATTTGAGAGAATTGGAAAATTTCTCAACTACCAATACCCCTTCCCGAACCTTGAACATCCGGGCATCGAATTGGTTTGCTACCGCTAACAGCGGAGAAAAACATGAACAGAATTTAGATACCATACTGCACCAGGGATTTAAGATTGGAATAGGAGTAGCAACTGGTTGCGACAGGGTTTTTATACATAAAGATTTTACTGAACTGATTGAAAAAGAGCTGTTGCTTCCCATACTTATGTCGAAAGACTTGAGAGGCGATAAACTGGAATGGGGTGGCAATTATATCCTTAATCCATTTGGCGCAAACGGCGAACTGATAGATTTGGAAAAGTTTCCAAAGGCGAATGCATATATGCTGTCGCACAAGGATATTTTAAACAAACGACATATTACCAAAAAGAATCAAAAGAATTGGTACAAAACCATTGATAAGATTCAGAGGGATTTAACTTTCAGGGATAAAATTATTCTGCCTGATATGTCGGGTAATACGTCTATTTTTATTGATAAAGGAGAATTTTATCCGCATCATAATCTCTATTATATAACAGGTAAAAACAAAAAGCAGCTAACACTTCTGGCTGCATTATTAATGTCGGATTTTGTGAAAGATCAATTACTCGAATATGGGAATAAGATGAATGGAGGATATGCCAGATGGCAAAGTCAAAATTTGAAAAAGCTGCAAGTACCGATAATTGATTCAATACCAAGCGATACTGCCTTTAGATTAATTCATGCGTATGAGAACCATAATATTGGAGAAATAAACAAGCTGATTACTCCAAGCCGTATTTCGGAATATGAATTAACTGTGGGTCAGGCAAGTTTATTTGAACCGGAGCAGAAATATTAGAAATTTTGAGCTTTCCCTACAACTGTGTGAATTACTCTGCGTGGTGCTACAAATTCGGATATATGAGGATGGTGTTTGCATGAGTTATGAGAAAAAAAACCTGTTTAACTCATTCCAGATACCGTTTATATCAGAGTTTTACGCATAGTAACTATTCGTTGAAAAATATCATCTGGCATCAATCAGGTTTTAAATTTACCAAAGTATCATTCCTCTGCAAAAATGAATACCTTTGTTTAACATCACATTCCGACGGACTTTACTATAGGTTCACAATCTGAAATTGCATGAGCCGGAAAAGAATAATTCTTCTGAGTACAATAACTTTAGTGGTTGCCGCTTTTGCATTCCTTTTATACTTTTTTACGGTACTGCGCGCTGAGTCTTCACTGCAAAGCCTTGTTAAAAACCAGAGCAACGGCAAACTCATTTTTAAGGTAAAGCGGGTAAATCTCGATATTTTCCATCTGCGTTTCGATTTTAAGCAGCCCGAACTGAGGACGGTTGACAGCAGCAACACAACCAGCGGGTACCATGTAAAAGCTGACAATATTTTCATAAGCATTCATTCGCTTGCTTCGCTTTTTACAGGTAAACTTCTCATTATTGATTCGGTTGTAGTCCAATCGCCTCTTATTGAGGTTATTAAATATAAAGAGAAGGCGGGTCCAAAGCAAAAGATTTCTTTGCCTGACGAAATGAGCAAAGTTTACGAATCACTGGAAAAAATCCTGAAGGTTCTGAACCTGAATTATTTGCATGTCAGCAATGCGAAGTTCAGAATATACGATCGTTCTCAGCCTGAAATTAAACCCTTGACTCTTTCCAATCTCTATCTGACTATCGATAATGTTTCGAAAGATCCGGATGCCGCGAAGAATAAATTTTTGTATGCCGACCGTATTCTGTTCGAAATATATAACGAGGATATAGCGCTGCCTGATGGTCATCACGGAATAAAATTCAAACGGTTCTGGATGGGTACCCGAAGCCGGATGGTTAAACTCGACAGTTGCTATATTTACAGTAAATCAAGCAATTCAACAGCCGGAGAGTTCAGCCTTTTTATAGATTCATTACGCATTAAAAAACTTGATTTTAGCGCCCTGGCGAAAGAAAACATCATCAGGTTCGATTCAGCACTTTGCATCAATCCTGAAATTCGATTAAAGCTGAATCTGAAAGAAAAAAGCACCAAACCCAAATTCGATTTTAGCAGCAAGGTTGATAGCGATTCCATCGATCATAAGCTAAAACAAATGTTGGGGAATCTTGACATAGGTTATCTTGCGGTTCGGAACGCCAATATTAATATCGTTACGACAAAGAATGATAAAACAAACGTTTTCAATTCGAAAAACAGCAATTTCAGTTTTGGCGGGTTAGCTGTCAGCAGTAATCCGTCTATCCCAATCAAACTTGGTTTCCTCGACATTAATGTACACGATTATACAGGATATAGCCCTGACAGCATGTATGTTGTGAAGTTTGATGATGTTATTGTTCAGGATAACAGGATCCGGCTCAATAATTTCAGGATTAATCCGTCGAAGAAAAACCATGATCCAATCAGGAAAGAAATTAAAATGCAGTCTTTCGAACTGGATGATCTGGATTGGATGGCATTGCTTTACGAAAACAGAATTATAGCGGGTCATGCTTCGTTGATAAAGCCTGAAGTGCATATGGTATTGCCTGAGAAAGAAAAGAATAAGGAAGCAAAGAAGAAAGTTAATCCATTTTTAATACTAGACAAGATTAAGGATAAAGTGCAGATCGGAGAATTGTTTGTTGAGGACGGAACCATGAAATTTGAGATTAAAAAGGGGCCTGCCTTTTCGATGGATCATTGTTACTTAGGTATAGGAGTAAATCAACTGCTGGCAACAGAGGATGAATTCAGGTTGATTGATGCCTTGGATACTCTTGCATTTGCCAGGGGTAATTTTCATAATAAGGCCATGAACCTTTCACTCATCGTCGGAAATTATTCAAAACACACTAAATCAATTCAATTGGGCCGGATTGTGCTGGGAAAGACCGACCGAAGCCAGGATCTAACTTTAAACAATTTACAACTCAGGGGAATAGATGTAACATCTCCGGATGATATTTCGATCAATGAAATTTCATGGAGAAAAGCAACTGTTGATCTGCAACTTGGTTCTGAAAAAAGCACTGCAGCCACAACCAAACCTTCAACCGACTATAAGGTTGTTATTGCTAAAATTACCGGTGGACCAACCGATTTTAAGGTAAAAAGTGAGAGCATTGAAGCTTCAACAAAGTTGAACCAGGTATCAAGCGGCGAAATAGTAATACAAAGCGGAGGGAAACCCAGTATCAGGGGACTAATGATCGATGGTCAATCTATAAACCTCGATCAGAAAAATAAGATGCAGGGTAGTTTGTCCTCTTTTTATATTGCCGACAACAGGCCGTCCTCATTCAGTAATGTTCTGGTAAAGATGCCCATTAACGGGGAAATGGCAAACATATTGATTCCTAAACTGACATTTTCGGCTGATATTTATAACAGTATGAATGGGAAGATAAGTGCAGATTTTATCGAGTTTAGTAAGCCTTCCGTTTCATTCAGCCAATACAAAGGATCTTCGCCGGATACAGCCCCAAAGCAAAAAAAACCAGCCCGTCTGCCGGTTCTGCATATTAACAGGATTACCATTGATCGGCCCGGACTGGTAAATCTTCCCGCTTCACTTTCGGCCAAAATGCAGTTAAATCCGGGTAAATCGAGGTTTGACCTGCTGGGAATATATTCAGACGGCGCGGCATTAAAAGTGGATAGCATCCTGGTTTCGGTGGCTCAGCCTTACTTCAAAAGCGATAAAGTTCAGTTGGTACCAACAGGTAAAGAAAAGATTGACCTTCGGTGTTCATCTTTTACATTTCAACCCGCCGGTCAGCAAAGTAAAAGCAAATGGTCATTTAACCTCAATGCATTGAAATTGGCTGGAATTCAGCTAAATACATTGCAAAACGATACCGTCAAACAAACTATAAGCCTCAGCAGTTTGAACCTAGAAAACCTGCAGGTTAATGATACCTCAATGAATGATCCGGAGGAATTTATCCGTAAAAACGACCGCTTCCGTATTTCGAACGGGAATATACAACTGGCAAACTCAAAAACCAACCTGGGGATTTATAACCTGTCGCTCACAAAAGCTACCAACAGCCTGGCGATGGATAGTATGGCATTTAGTCCGGCTCTCGACAGGGAGTCATTTATGAAAACCCAGGACTACCAGGCAACCCATCTTCAACTGCATACCGGGAAAATAAATGTAAAGAATATTGATTTCAATCTTTTATTCAAGGATACTGTTCTCAGTTTACAAAAAGTAACAGTTACTGATTTGCACCTGCTGGCGTATAAAGACAAGCGTCTGCCTTTTCACCACGGTATTTACAAGCCTATGCTGACGGATCTCTTACTGAATATAAAACCCAAAATACAGGTTGATTCAGTAATATTAAAAAATGGTCTGATAGAGTACGAAGAATTCAATACCAAGACCCAGCAGTTCGGGAAAATTAAGTTGAGTAAAGTGAAAGGTGCTGTTTCGAAAGTTAAGACTTTCGACCCGAATCCTTACGATAGCTTAGGCTTTAATATATATGCCCGTTTAATTGATACCGCTGATCTACGCGTGAAATACAAACAATCCTATACTGACAGCCTTTCGGGATTTCATTTTAAACTGATAGTAAATTCATTCAACCTTACTGCCCTCAACCCGATATTGCGGCCCTTTGCTTCGGCGGAGTTAAAAAGCGGCAACCTTGATACCATCCGCCTTAGTGCCATCGGTCGCAAGTATATCGCTTATGGCATCATGAAAATGTATTATGATGATCTGAATGCACAAATGCTTTCGAATGGCGACAGCAGTGCTAAAAACGTTGTAACCAAATCAATCAGTTTCTTTGCCAACCGTATTGTACATACCAAAAACAGGAGGGGAACCGGCGATGTGTTTGCCGAACGCGATTCCGAAAAAGGCTTTGTAAATTATTGGGTAAAAATTGTGATTGGTGGTGTTTTAACCAATTCCGGTGTCCGGACAGATAAAAAGCAGCAGCGGAAATACAAAAAAGCGCTAAATAATCACGATGTGCCACCGATACCGGATATACCGGTTGATTATTGATAATAGAACAGGGAAGATGTAATGTTGGTTAGAAACAAGAAATGAGGAGTTTTCTCCTCATTTCTTGTTTGATAAACGAAAACCTGTAAAACTGCAAGTTTACAGTTTAGTGATCGTTACCCTGCGGTTCTGTGTTTTACCCTCTTTGGTTTTATTATCGCCTATGGGCTTGGAAGCTCCATAGCCTTTGGTTTCGAGGCGTGATTCGTCAACACCTCGTTTTACCAGTTCGGCTTTTATACTTTTGGCCCTGTTTTCGGATAAAACCTGGTTCTTATCTGCATTGCCGGTATTATCCGTGTGACCTTCGACTACAAGCCTGGTTTTTGGGTTTTCTTTCAGGTAGGTAGCTATCTGTTCGATTACAGGATAGCCTTCGGGTTTAACCTTCGATTTGCCCGTATCGAAATAAATGCCGTAAATATCAACAAAGCCTTTGGTATCCAGGTCTTTCAAAAAATCAATTTTAGGTTCCGGAGCTTTCGTTGGTATTTGCTGTGCTTTGGGTTTGGGCTCGCCCGATAAAGCAATCCTGAAGCCGTAATCATTATGGCAGTCGAAAGGGAAATCGTAGTTTCGGAAAGTGACACGCATGCGATCCTTTTCACTAAAACAGGAGCCTCCGCGCAACACCCGTTTTCTTCCAAGGTCAGCGCCTACCGGGTTCATTTCAGGACTGGATGCATAATAAAATTCAGCATACCAGTCGGAACACCATTCGCGGGCGTTTCCGGCCATATCGAAAATGCCCAGTTCATTTGCCATTTTCTGTCCTACAGTATGGACCCGTTTTTCAGAATTGTCCTTATACCATGCAAGTTTATCAAGCTCAGTTCCACCGACATAAATATACCCTTTGCTTTTATTTCCGCCCCTGGCGGCATATTCCCACTCTGCTTCGGTAGGAAGACGGTAGGTCTTACCCGTTTTACTATTAAGCCATGTAATGTAAGCCTGCGCATCAAACCAGTTAACATTACCGACAGGCCTGTTTGAGTCCGAAGCCTTAACTTCCATAAGCGGTTCTTTATTATTCCTTTTTGTGTAACCCTTTGATAATCGGATAGAATCGGATAGATCGGCTTCAATTTTATACCCGGTTTCGTGCATAAATCGTAAAAATTCGGCAAATGTGACCTCATATTTGCCAATATAAAAGTCATCGAGTGTTACCTTATGCGCAGGTTGTTCGTCGTTGGCTATGGTGTTGCTACCCATAGTAAAACTGCCTCCCTGAACTTCAATCATGATAGGAGGAGTAAACCTGCCCGGTTGGGCAGATGTGAACATGTATGTCATTACCATGACAAATAAGGAAAAGTAGAATTTTGTTCTCATATAATGGGGTTTATGAAAATTTTTATGTAAAGGTAAAATCTAAACTTAAAATGGCAAACAAGTTGTCCGTCATTTTTCGAAAATTCTTTTAGTGTCCCACATAAATATTTTCAAATGAGATAGTTAAAAATAAATCTTTAAAACGGATATCCAAACGCGATATTGAATACCACATTATCCTTTCGCCACTGTTTGCTGCCAATATTGATATTGTCGATAACCCAACGCTGGTCTTCAGGCAAGGAAGGTATGCGCAACGGAATAGCTACATCGAGCCGGATTACCATAATATTTGCATCAATCCGCAACCCTATACCGGCATCAACCGCTAATTCCTTATGCCAGTTTCTGGTAAACCCGCTTCCGGGAGCATCTGGCTGCTCCTTACGATACCAGATATTTCCGACATCGGTGAAAGCCGCTGTAAAAATGTATTTCGTCAGTCTGAGCCTGAGTTCCGAATTGAATTCAGCTTTTATTTCACCGGCTTGCACTGCCTGCGATGTGATCAGCGAATCGGTATAACTTCCGGGTCCCAGTGTGCCATTGCGGAAAGCCCGCATGCTGTTGCTCCCCCCGATAAAGAACTGTTTTATATAGGGCATGATCTGGCTGTTTGCATAGGAATATCCATAACCGAAAAACAATCGGTTTACCCAGTTGAGTCTTTGGGTCAGTTTCATATAAACCCTGAAATTGTCGCTTGCCAGCAGGTATTGAGCATAAGGAATTCCCAGGAAAGCTTCCTGGTCTCCTGATACGCTTGCCGGTTTCACAAAAAGACTCAGCATGTTTCCCGAAAGTCCAATGGAAGTTGTATTGTAAAATCGAAAGATGTTGGATTTTGTATTTGTATTGCTGTAATTAAGTGTGTACTCGCCGCCAACAATAAATTGCTTCTCGAATGATTTTGCCAGAGTCGGATCTTCAGCAAGTGTACTATCATATTCGGGCGTTATATTGGTTGAATTTACCAGGTTTATAACTATAGGATCAAATATATGCTCCCAGTTTTCGCCGGTTTTCCAGAGGTATCCGAACGATAAGCGAACCGATCGCATGGTGTAAAGCTTTGGTTTACGCAAATATTCGGCACTTACCGATATTTTATTTTTGGGTATATAATCCGAATCAATTCTTCTGATCTTAAAAGGCAGGTAAAAAACCGGCCTGTAAAAGTTTAGCGAACCGGCGTAATTCTGGTTCGAATAATATTCGTTGTCTTTTGATTTAACAAGGCTTTCATATCCGGCCGATAAATCCAGATCCAGGTGGTCGCCTTTATGAAACAGGTTCCTGTTAGTCAGTTTGAGTTTAACCTCGGTGCCTGCAAAATTATTGGATTTGGAGTAGGCTCCTATTTCAGCCTGCATCGACCGCCGGGTATAGGGTGTTAAAAACATCTCAACGTCCAGTGCCTGTTTTTTAGTGGTGTCAACAGGGGTGAAGGTGGTATTGATAAACTTGAAGTTGTTCAGATTCACCATTCGCTGCACAGTTGTTCGCTGATTATTGTAGCTGTACAAATCACCTTCTTTCATTAAAATATTCTGCCTGAAAAGGACCGGTTTAAAACGGGGCAAGGTGTCTACTTGTTTAAACCCGTCTTCCTGCCTGAAAGGGGTTTTGTGCAGAATTGAATCACGATCGGAACTGTAATTCGAATAAATAATAAAATTGCGGATGGAATATGTGCTTTTTGCCTCAGATGGCACATCCGGTTTTACAACAACACTGGTATAAACATGGTTTTTGTGGTTCGTGTCAGCAGCCAGTACCAGGAAATCAGGGATAAAATAAAAGTAACCGTTATTCCTGATTTCCATGCTAATACGCTCTCGTTCGGATTTTACACGTTCAACGGTAAATGGTGTGCCTCTTTTTAAAAGTGTACGTTCAGAAGTGGCTGCTATTGCTTTTGATAATTTACTGCTGTCGGACGGGAAAATCAATGTGTCGATGGTGTACCTGGCTCCGGGCATGACTCTGAAGTTTATATGCGCTTTTCTTTTCTCGATAACCACACTATCCTGAACCCGGGCATTCAGAAATCCCATATCATGCAACTGGGCTATCATTCTTCGCCTCATATCAGCCGGATTAGCCTGGCTTAAAAGAACAGGTGGTTCCCCGATTTTATCGTGTAACAAATAATTTAATCCCTTCTTGCTCGTCGGTTTGCTGATGCTGTAACTGACCAATGAGAAGGGTATAAACAGCGTTTTGCTATTTGCAATCGGCCATGTTTTGGATAATAAGGAGGATTTAATTTCGCTTGCATCCTTGTATTTTGCATCGAAGGAAATTTTGGAGCCGGTAAAAAGATAATCCTTCCCGGGAACGTACCTGTATATATTGCATGAAGAAACCAGCATCAAAAGGATTGATGCAATGAGGAGCTTAAAAAAGCATGTTTCTTGGCTTATTTTCATTTTATTTCCTGGTCTTTCTTCTTTTTAAAGATGTCGCGGTATTTGTTGAAATCGAGAAAGATACCTAAACTAACCCCGGTTTGAATCACCTGTCCAGAGTTATCGGCCTCATATTGATCTTTTCTGTAAGCCTTTGCCCTGTATCGCCCGTCTTTGGTGATTTTATATTCAGCGGAATAATTGCCTGCTAATCCGGCAGCATTTTTCTTGTGTTCTTCAGAGCCTTCCAGTGCAAATGTGCTGCCAACCGTAATAGTGTAACGGTCGTTAAACATAGTTCTGCTTAAATTAACATTCAGGTCGGTGGTATTGGATTTTTCGCCGGTTGAGTAATCTGCTTTTGAATCTACTTCGAAATCAATATTTACGGCTTTTATCTTCGATGATATCATTGAGTTCAATTGTTGTGATACAATAGCTCCGGCAGTGCTTCGAGCTATCCCTTCATAATCAAAAAGTGTCACGGAACCTGAGCCGGATGCAAGCGGATCGGCAGGAACAAACTGGTTAAGCAGGAGCAATCCCATAACCTGCTTGTTGAGTTCCGATTCATTCAGGTTTATCTGCTTGATCCTGGCATAAACTACCCCGGAGAAAGCATTTTGCTCTTTTTCAGGCATGTCGAGTTTGAAACTAATGGCTGGTTGCATCAGTTTTTTCTTCAGGTACAGGTAGACTTCAAAAGGCAGGGTTTGTTTATATGCACCTTTGTTTGTAGTCTGAGAACTTGCCAAAATTGCTTCGGCGGTAGTTTCAACCTTGTACAAAGCTGTTAAATCAATATCTGCATCAGTCGGCGAGCCATTCCATTGTATCGAACTCCCTTTCTCAACACTGAATTTTCTTTTTATAACCCGGCTTATGGTCATCTGGTATTCACCATTATCAATTGTGAATTTCCCCTGCATATCCATTTGTCCGCCTGGCTGCTGGGTTATTGTCAGGTTGGCATCACCGGCAACTTTCATGTAATCGCCGCCTGTTTTATCAAGAAACATATTAAGTTTTGAAGTCCTGGTCATTTCCAGGTTTAGTGCCAATCCTATTTTCGCTGATGTATTGTGTTTCAAAAGCTCAGATTCTAGAGCCCTGAGTATTGCGCTGTCAGCCGTTTGCAAGGAGTCGACATAAATAATTACACCATTATTGCTGGAAACCACGGTATCCACGCTTCCCATTTCAACATTTATAACGGACTTGTCATCAACCCTCACATTGCCTTTTACCATTAAAACATCGCCATTACTCGAAATCCGTAAATCGGATGTGAAATATGCCGGACCGTAATATTCCTGTTCCGGTGACGACTTCTTATTCAGTGCCATGAAATGCTCCGTTTTTACTCCAAGATCATAATTATAGCTCCGGTAATCGGTAGTATGGATTTGTCCATTAACTTTAGCTGTGTTTCCTGTGCTGTCGTAAACCACGAAATCGTTCAGCCTTATTCCGCTTTTATCTAAAAGGATTTGCTCGTCGGGAACCCTGAAGAACGTATTATAATCACTATAGGTTCCCTGAATATCTTTTACATTTAATTCTCCGTTCAGAACAGGTTTGTCAATGGTCCCTTCGAAAGCGACATTACCGTTGATGTTTCCCTTCAGTCCGCTTACCATTGAATTCAGAAAAGGATCAAGCGTTTGAATATTGAATTTCCGGATATCAAGTTTTCCATTCAGATCTCCTTTTTCTGAATAGGATGCATTCAAATCAACATCATTACTGGTCCCCAAGAGATTCACATGTGCTTTATAGCCAATACCCGGCTCATTATTTGCTTTTACGGTTAAATTGCCTGCATCAACATTATAGGCTTTAAGGCTGTCGATTTTAAGGTCGGCCGTAAATAAAAGCGGTTCAAAACTTACCAGCTGTGCCAAACCATTTATGGTTCCTGAAGCCATGGTTGTATCAGCTGCTATAATTTTTGTCAGCGTAGTAATAGGGAAGTCAACAAGTTTTATGTTGAGTGGCAGCCCGTTTTCAGCCGGTGATGACTGTAAAGCTAATTGCCTCTTTCCCGAAGTCAGCGAAAGATTGGTATGAATATGTTTTTCGGTAGAATATTCAGTCTGGTTATCTGTATTAGCATTCCATTTTTCAGCATTGATAATTTGATCCTCATTTAAATGCAACACAAATTTGGTTGTATCATTTACAATATTCCCGGCCAGGTTATATTTTAAGGAGTCGTTTTTATTGTACAATTTTACATCCCATTTTATGATCCCGTTCAGGGCATTTCCTTCGATAACTGAATGATCAAGCGTAATGGATGTGGTTTTAAATCCTTGTGAATCCATGATATACTGGAGAGTGTCATTAACAGTATGAAAGCCTACGATCGTGCTATCGATGATGAAATCATTGTAATTGGCCGATGGTAAAGAAATTCCAAACATAAGATCTTTATCTTCAGTATTTACGACACTTCCGAACTTTATATTTTTCGTAAAGGTTAAACCGGGTACAAAAGCCGTAATTAACGGATGATAGCGAAATTCCCCTTTAAGTTTTGCATAGGCAGGTTTGAAAACCGTTCCGGTCGGCGGATAAACAGTTATGAAATCGATTAAAAGATTTTGGGCTACATCAGGAAGGACATCCATCTCGTAATATCCATCCAGGTTCATGTCGAGGATTGGAGATTTGATGGTGATTGCCTGGGTTGAATCCACGTTCACCGCATCCAAGCTTATAGAATCCAAGTTGTAAATATCTTTTCCTTTCGTAATTTCTATATGCGGAATGCGGACAGTTCCGTTAATGTGTTTTGCATTCACAGTGGTTAAATCAGCAACAACGTCGCCTTTAAATTTTATAGTATCCGTCATGAAACCCAGTCGTTGTAAATCAACGTTTTCAATATGTGCTGTCGCTTTTAGCAAAGGTTTTAAACTGACGAGCGAGTAGCTTGCAATCAGATTAGTGGTTACTGCACTATCCTTAATCTGAAAGTCAGCATTAATAACTGAGGCTGAAATTGCAGCATTCAAATCTATATTCTTGTAATCGTAGCCTTTTAAATACACTGCCGGAATTAATGCTGTTACCTGGGCTTCAGCTGTTTCAGGACTTATCCCTTTCCCTTTTGCGCGGATATCGAATATTGTTTTACCATATAATGTATCCATCATAATCCTGTCAAGCAGCAGTCCATCCGACTGAGCATGTACATTATATGAGAGTTTGTCGGGACCGGGAAGCTGTTTTACATTTCCTTGCAATACCAGGTCACCCGCACTGCTATTCATTACCAGATCGAAAGTATAGGCCCCTTTATTATCGCCAAGTTTTCCCTTCAGGTTGAAACTTTCGTTGGCAGCTATGTTTGGCGGAATGCTACCATCGGGCAGAAGCCTGGATAAACTTTTAGTTGTTCCGCTGAATTCTTTAAGATTGATAGCTGCAAGCAATTGATTTGGATCAGGCAAGCCGGCTATTTTTCCTGATGCAGCAAGTCTGATTTCACCGGTTTCTAATTTCAGGTTTTCAATTATCATGTCGGCTACTTTACCTTTGAGTTTACCTTCCAGGTAAATATTGTTGCCAAGCAGTTTTCTGATATCAGGACTGTTTCCGGCCATTGTACGGAAATGCTTCATGTCATTACTTGCAATCACCATCTTTTTCATATCAATATCAAAACCCAATAATCCCGGATTCTTGCTTATGACTGCTAAGGATTCATAACTGATTTTGAAATCTCCGTCAATATCAGAAGAAGGGGTTTTGAAACGAAATTTATTTAGTACTATGCCGCTGTCAGCATATAAAAAGCCTGTGCTGAGTTGCTGAATATCAAGCCCGCATTGCTCCTTTGTCTGGAATTGTTTTATATTGCCTTGTATGGTTGATCCTTCGAATGCAAAATCTTCGAGTAGGAGTTTTAGTTGAGTAAGGTGAATATGCTCCTGGTTGAAATCCGGGCCGGCTTTTCCGGCTTTGGTTTCCTGGTCATATTTTAAATCATTATCCTTCAGTGTGATACTACCGATTGTGACTGAAAATGGTGCACTTTCGACATTATCTGCCTGGGCAGTTTTCGCTGCAGGGGAGGTGGTTGCAGTACTTTTAATAAGTACCTGGCTCTGATGCGTATCAATCAATAATTGTTTCAGCTCGGCTTTATTTGAATTCAGGTTCAGATCGAGACTTTCAGCATAAAAATTATTGATACTGGTTTCAGACTGGTACCCTGCTCCCGGCATCTGAACCGAAAAATTGCTGTTCAGGAGGGATATTTTATCTACAATGACTTGCGGAAGAATTCCTCCGCTATCAGTTGAAGTGCCTGGTTCTGATGTGCCTATTTCTAATTTTGCAGTAACTCTTTCTGTTACAAAGCTTTTAATTTTATAGAGCTGATTTTCCAGGTCGAGTTTTTCGACTATAACAGCAATAGTATTTGATTTTACATCATAAAACTGATGTCCCTTTTTGTCTTCCATCACATAATGTAACTGGTTGACCATCAGTTTTCCGATATCAAAAGTCATTGGTTTTCCGGTAGTATCTATATCTGTACCTGTTGATGATGTTCCCGAAAATGCACGGATAATAAAATCGAAATTGAAAACGGAATCATTTTCTGCCCGGGCCATACGGAAATGCAGGGTATCAATTGATATTTGACTGACGGAAAGTTTATTTTTCAATAATGCTAACAGATGGTAGTTTACATCAATCACACCAATATTTAGCAGGATATTCTGATTCTGATCTTCAATTGTAACGCCTTCAATTTTAAAATGTGTCAGAATATCAGTCCTGAACCGACCGATTGAAACTGACGTTCCCAGCTTTTTTGTGAGGTAAGAAACGGCCTCTTTTCGGATAATATCCTGGCCTTTTTCGGTTCGTATAAAAAGTAAGATAAAAGCGAGGAAAACTGCAAATAAACCAAGTACACAGAGCAATACCCTTACCGTTGTTCTGAGTATTTTACCCGGGTTTAACTGCATAATTGAGGTGTTTTTCTTTTTCTAAGTCTGGTGAAATGCGATTTGTTCCTTTTCTTATATTGATTATGGGAATGTATATACTTCAAAAGTACAATTCTCCATTAACTTTTAATCGGCAATTTTACTATAATCCAACATTTCTTAAGGTTCTCGTGCAATTTTCCGATTTTAAACTCTGCCATGGTCAAGAACAATAATCCTGCAGTTTACTTTAATCGCAAAATATAAAGTCAAAAATTTAATATTATCATTACTCATGGGTAAGTCTTAATTATATATATATCAGATAATGAGGCAATAAGAAGCTGATTTCAGCGATAAAGCAGCAAGTATTCCAGAATCTATCAGGAATTTGTGTTAAACTGAAATCAAAATAAAAAAAATGAAAGATCTGTCATTAGAAATTATATCTTTATCACGTGAAAGAATATAACGCCATCATTATTGATGATGAGAAGAATATACGCGAAGCACTCTCGATATTGTTGGGGCAGTATTGTCCGGAAATTCATGTTTGTGGAATTGCCGGTTCTGCGGCCGAAGGCAGGGTTCTTCTCGAAACGGATGAGATCGATTTTATCTTTCTTGACATATCTATGCCCAAAGAGGACGGATTTGCATTTCTGCGGTCAATCCCCCGAAATAACTACGGGATCATATTTGCCACTGCCTACCAGGAGTACGCCTTGCGCGCACTGAAAGCCAATGCTATTGATTACCTTCTGAAACCTGTAAATCCCTTCGAACTGCAGGAAGCGGTGAAAAAGGCAGTTTATAATCATGAACTTCGCAAAAGCTATTCGGAAATCAGGGATGTTTATCATCAGTCGCTGAATAACCTGGATGATCACATGCAATCGAAAGACATACAGGTCACTAAGTTGACAATTCCTGAAATATCAGGGTTTCGGTTAATAGACGTTGCCGATTTGATATATCTGCAGGCTGACAACAATTATACAGTCCTTAGTCTCACCGGTGAGCGGAAAGTTATTGCCACCCGCTCATTGGGAGACTTTGAAAAGATATTGGCAAGCCCGGAGTTTTTCAGGATTCACAAGTCGACAATCATTAATCTGAATTTTTTGACAGGTTTTACTAATATTCACGGAAACTTTGCAGAGCTAAAAGATGGTTCCCTCCTGGATATTTCGAGGCGGAAACTGTTGGAATTTCGGGAGAAAGTGAAACAATATTCAATATTCATTGACTAATTTGAGAATACTATCTTTTTTCTTCTTCATTTTCATGCTGTGTTTTTGTGTCAACACCTCGGCCCAGAATCCTTATATCCGGCACTTTACAACCCTCAATGGGCTGCCAACCAATACTGTATACCAGATTTACCAGGACAGCCATAAGTTTTTGTGGTTTACTTCTGATGCAGGAGTGATTAAATTTGATGGTTCCAACTTCACTTCCTACCGGAAAAAGGACGGTTTAAGCAGCAACGATGTGGTCCGGATTAAAGAAGATTCTAAAGGGCGAATATGGTTGTTTAATTACAATGGTTCTGTCAACTATGTGCAGCATAATAAAATGTACAATAGTAAAAATGCGCCTTTTCTTAATTTGTTAAAAGGGAAGGCCTTTATTTTGGATTTTTTCGCTGATTCAAACCATACTCTCTATTTCTATACCTGGCAAAGAGAGGTCTTTAAATTAGATACAAATAACAAGGTTTCGAGGGATCTTCTTTTTAAAAGAATATTTGCTTCAGAATCTCCATATCTTTCCAAATATCTTTATCTGCTCAAAGTGGCATATTTAAGCAAAAGTCCGTCAGCAGATTGGATTATTTGGAGCAATACAGGTATATACAGGCAGGACATACTTCAAAAAAAACAAATATCAGTTATCGATTCAAGTTTTTACTGCAAGACCGTTTTCCCCGTCGGGAATAATATTTATTATGTAAAATCATACTTCGATGGATTAATTAAAATCTCGGGCAATTTTCAAAAGGAGAAAATTTCTTTTCCAGGTGATCCTCAGAAAATCAATACCGTTATTGAAGATTCTGAGGGATACCTCTGGATAGCAGCAAATGATGATGGTGTGTTTTGTCTCAAAAACAACATCATTGTTAAGCATTTTGATATTAAAGATGCTTTGGGACTTCTTCAGGACCATGAGCAGAATATTTGGGTAAGTACTCAATCGGATGGCATTTATATGATTAATCATGATGTATTGAAGCAAACTCATTTTGATCGCACTTATTTTGATAATAATGGATTGAACCAGCTTTGTGATTTACCGGGATTGGGGATGTTGTGTACCAACTCCAATGAGGCTTTTATATTGAAAAATAATGCTTTTTATACCTTGCCGGTGCCAAAAGTTATACAGCCAATTAACATCGTATGCCCGTTTAACAGTCAAACACTACTTTTGGGATCAATAAGCAAACAGTTATGTGCTTTTGAGAATCTAAAACTTAATGTTGCATCAAAAAAGATAGGGTATAGCCGAAGAGTGATCTATCCAATTCCTGTTAAAAGAATTATCGCTGACCGTTCGGGATATGCTGCTGCAATGTATAATCAAAACCAGATTTACCCTCCCGTCCTGGTTAAGTTTTCGTCGTTATCGGAATTTAACATTAAAAATGAACGCATTAACAATGCTTTTTATAATTCTGATAATGTGCTTGTTATCAATTCAAAGCGAAATTATCTCTATCGAAATAATAAGCAGGAACCGTATCCTGAATTAGCACGGTTCGATGGAACCATTATTACCGATCACCTGGTTCTGGATGATTCTGCCGAGCTTTACACAATAGATGGCGATAGCCTTTTTATGATGAAGAATCAGCGATTATTCAATTTGACGGATGCATTCGATACACCTGTTAATGCTCCGATTAATACTATTTTATATGTAAATTACACCTTATACCTGGCAACACTCAGGGATATTTATGTTTGTAACAATCCAATGAATGTATTAGCTGGGAATCCTGTACATCTCGAACCTCTGAACATCAGTTTCAACAACATAAACGATATACTTATATTTAAGGATACTCTTTTTGTTGCCAGTAATGACGGACTGACAAGTATCGCAAAAGCATCCTTTACAACAAGTATTGCACCACCTCCGATTCCATACCTTAAATCGATCACCTTAAATGATAAGATAATTTATTCAAATCCTGATAAAGAGCTAAAGCTGACCGGCAAGAATACTGTAAAGCTGTCTTTTGGCTGTATCAGTTATTCCGCCAGCCCGGTTTTCTATTCTTACAAGCTCGAAGGTACAGACAAAAAATGGACCATCGGATCAGGAAGCAGCATTAACCTGGTGTTCCAGGACCTTCCCCGGGGACACTATGTCTTTAAATTGAGGGTCCGTAAATCAAATTCCAATTGGAGCAAGCCCCTGGAATTAGTTATTATTATCAAACCAACCCTGGCTGAGTACCCTGCATTTTGGTTATTTATAATGCTAATGGCAGGAAGCTTAATCATCTTGCTGATTTTCAGGATACGTACTCAAAAAATAAAAAAAGTGGAGATAGATCACCAGTTAGTTGTCATGGAACAAAAGGCACTGCAGTCGATGATGAATCCGCATTTCATCTTCAATTCGCTTGGATCTATTCAAAATTACCTACTTACCAATAAAGGAAGCGAAGCCGTAATTTATCTGTCTCAATTTGCCCGTTTGATAAGGCAAAATCTACATGCTGTTAATAAACCAATGATTGCACTTGAGGACGAAATTGACAGGCTGAGAAATTACATTGACCTGGAGCAAAAACGGCTTGAAAACAAATTTGATTACAGTATAGAAATTGATACTCAACTTGAAAGTGAGGGGGTGTTTATCCCAAGTATGATTATTCAGCCCATTGCCGAAAATTCTATCTGGCATGGAATAGCTATGCTGGAAGAAAAGGGCATCATCAAAATTTGTTTCAGGGCACACACCGCAAAATCCATAAGGGTTACCATTGAGGATAATGGAATCGGGTTGAAAAAATCTCTTGAATATTCTGCAAAAAGTCCGCAACATGAGCATCTTGGTATGCAGATTATTAAAAAACGTTTAAATCTGCTAAGTAAAAAATATAACACGATAACAGGTATACGTTATTCGGAAAGTTCTCCGAACCTTGCAGAGCCGGGAGCCAAAGTGGAACTCATACTGCCTTTTGTTTACCGCATTGATGATTTATAAGATTTAACATTCCTGCAATACTTGACCCTGGATTTGCGTGTTTTCCGCAGAATTTAATTCTCAAATTTACCGTTCCTTTCCAGGAACGACCGTTCCCTCAATGAAACCTACCGTTCCCTCATTGGCTAAGAATAATCAGCATTAAGAGAGTATCTTTGTGAAGTTAATTGTATTCATTCAATCAGTTTCCTGATTTCAAAATGAATACGGTGATTTATAATATAAGGTTTTATAAACTGCTTTTACTTCCATCTTAGCAGTTGCTATATTCAAGTAGAAATTCAGCCGCCTAAATATGGCGGCTGCTTTTTTTTAGAAATATCCAGGCAGCCAATGATATCCAATTTTTTTAAAGTCCGAAAAGCCCAAAAAGGATCGAATTCAAATCCTGCCGTCAGTATCCTGGGTATGGAATATTTTTTAGCTATTCCTGTAATTGAATAAGATTTGAAGTTTTGAAGAAACGCAGATTGCAAATCAACTCTCAGGATATCCAAAATCAAATTCTTAATTGGATAATACCATATCATAAAAATCTGTAAATTGATGCCGGAAAAGTGATTAAGAAGGAGAATGGACAGTATTAGTTCTTATTTTTGCCGCTTCCATTAATTTTAAAAGAATTTACACTTAATGATCAGAAAAACAGTACTTTCAATTGCATTTTCTTTGCTTGGCTTTTTAGCTATACATGCTCAGACCCGTATCCTCTTTGACGCTACCAAAGCAGAAACCGCGGGCAATGCCGACTGGGTTACAGATGCGGATCTTCATAACCTGGGTTTTAGTGGTGGCCCTGCCGTTATAGGCCAGGGAACCGAATCAAACCCACAGCAGTTTCCAACTCCGGCTCAGAGCGGTATTACTCAGTCAACCCCTGAGAGCTATTGGAAAGGTGGAATTTCTGCGTGGGGAGTTGACCTGGTAAAGAAGGGGTATGTAGTTGAAACCTTACCTTATAACGGTGCAATAACATATAATAGCGGATCTAATCCACAGGATTTGTCGCATTACAAAGTTTTTATTGTTTGCGAACCGAATATCATTTTTACTTCCGCTGAAAAGACGGCAATCCTTCATTTTGTTCAGAATGGTGGCGGACTGTTTATGGTATCGGATCACACTATCAGCGACAGGAATAACGATGGCTATGATTCACCTGAAATATGGAACGATTTGATGACTACTAATTCTGTTAAAGTAAATCCTTTTGGTATCACCTTCGACCTGGCTAATATTTCGCAAACTACCAGCAATGTGGCTAATCTTCCGCAAGATTCGCTGCTCCACGGCCCCATGGGAAATGTTACACAAGTTATGTGGAGCAACGGTACAACCATGACGTTGAATTATACCGCAAATCCAACTGCAACAGGCATCGTTTATAAAACCGGTTCGTCAGCAACCGGCTCAACAAATGTCATGGTAGCGCATTCCAGGTATGGAGCAGGTCGGGTTGCAGCTATTGGCGACAGTTCTCCCTGCGATGACGGAACCGGCGATCCGAACGATGTTTTATATGATGGATGGATTGCTGATGCCGGTGGGAATCATGAAAAGCTGATGATGAATGCCACTATCTGGCTTGCCACGGCAACAAGTTACACGGGGATAGAAGAAATTCCGGCAGGTGATTATGTTCAGCTTTTCCCAAACCCGTTTTCACGCCAGGCACAATTGAGCATCAGCCCTGAAATTACTGTAAAAAACGGGATGTTTATAATTACGGATTTGAATGGCCGGATACTCCGTAAACTTGATCTGGGGTCATCACATTTAAATGTAATTGAAAAAAATGGCCTTACTGAAGGAATGTATATGTACCAGGTAATTTCCGATGGTAAATTGCTTGGAAGAGGGAAATTTATTATTTCAGAATAGGAGTAGAAGAAAAACGTTTATAGAATCTGTCCAGGCAAAAACACAATTGTCAGAAAATACTGATGTAAAAAAAACACCCCGTTCATCGGGGTATTTTTTTGTTGGTTATAGCTGGTTGTTTGTATAAGATTCAATCGCTTAATGCAAATGATGATGTATACTCTCATCCAGGTAAGGATGATTCTTAGGAATTAATGGAGCTTTTGCCAGTGCTTTGCTGAAAGCGAAAAGGAATAAACCGGCCACTCCTGCAAAGACGCCTATTTCAATTATGCCTAAAGCCGGCGATTTAACGAAATCAGGCATTACCTGTTCATAAATGTCGGTATATAAACCAACAAGTAAAAGAATACAGATGCCATA
Source organism: Bacteroidota bacterium (assembly GCA_037142075.1). Classification (GTDB taxonomy): domain Bacteria; phylum Bacteroidota; class Bacteroidia; order Bacteroidales; family UBA4417; genus UBA4417. The sequence continues at coordinate 3,467 of JBAXBJ010000068.1, read as the reverse complement.
AACGACATTAATGTTCTTATCCAGTTTCTGTGGAAGCAATACGATAAAAGGAATAAACCAGTTGATGGCGAAATTCATGAAAACGAAGATGATCCAGCCATTTTCCCAGCGACGTGCATAATAAAGTGTTTCTTCCGGTAAATTTCCGAACCAGATCAGGGCAAACTGTGCAAAATACAGATATCCCCAAATGATACTCAACCCGAACATATACCTTGAAAAATCAAGCAAATGGTATTCGTTCATATCTTTAAAATATCCTTTCTTATGAAGGATAATTGCAATCAAACCAATCAATGAAGTGCCATGGTAAAATGCTGCGCCAAAGTTTTTAAAAGCAAAAATACCGCTGACCCAGTGCGCATCAATAGACATAATCCAGTCGAACGAAGCAGCAGAGAACGTTATAGCCAGAACAAAAATGAAGACTTTCGACCAGAACTCCATTTTTTCGAACAATTCCTTGCTGCCTAAAGCATCTTCCTGCAAAGATAGTTTGCGAAGGTAACGGGTCAGAAGAATCCATGCAACGAAAAAGATCACCAGCCTGATCATAAAGAAAGGAATATTCAGGTATGGTGCTTTGTGAGCCAGTAATTCGTCGTTGGCAACCAGGTCAGGATGCGACCAGTGATAAACATCATGAAGTCCGAAATACATCACCACCATTATGATACCGGCGTAAGGAATATAAGCCATCAGCGCTTCAGGAATGCGCCTGAACATGGCCGACCAGCCCGACTGCGTAATATACTGCAAAGCGAAAAAGAAAGCTGCTCCCAGTGCCAGTGAAAGGAAATAATAATTATCCATCAGCAGGTTGGCCCATGTACGATGGCTGTCAGTGAGGAAACCATATACCAGCCCGATAACTCCAAGGCCCATAAGCCCATAGGTTATATAATAAAATTTCTTAGTAAATATTACTTTGGTATCCATATACGTGGAGCTTATTTAATGTTCTTTTGTAGCGTGTTTTTAACGTAGAGGGCTATCTTCCATCTGTCGTCGGGCCTGATCTGTGGTCCGTGCGCACCCATCGTATTCCATCCCATCGTAATCACATGGTACACTTCGCCGATCGGGGCAATCAACATACGTTCCGAAATAAGAGATGCCGGCTGCATGGTAAATTTACCGCTGGTATATAAGTGACCATCACCTTTACCGGAAACACCATGACAATTCTGACAATAAATCACGAACATCTCTTTTCCACGAACCAGGTTCGTGTCGCTTGATTCAAATTTGCAAACAAGCTCTTTCCCTGCCTGTAAACGTCCTTCCGGAGTCGCAGGATACTGGTAAGGAATCATTTCGCGTGGAATGGAACCCAGGACCGGCATCTGCATAGTGATACCGTTTTTGGCACCTTTTGAAGGAGCATAGGTTTCATAAGCCAGCGAATGCGCCATATCGGGGAAGTACTCGTATCCTTTCTGAATACGTGTACGGTCGCACGATGTAAAAAGCAATGCCGAAAGTGCTATAGCCGCTGTTAATCTGATTGGGGCTTTACTGAAGTAACCCATATAACTATGTTTTTTACGTATCATTATTAAAGTTCCTTTTCGTATACTTCCGATGCTCCGCTTGCTTTCAGCGCTTTCGAAATGGCTTCGAATCCGCCACCGGCAGTTTCTTTGTTGAACAGGATCACGAATTTATCATCTGTTGCGCGTTCGTCGGGAAGAGTATATTTTTTACCCGGATAAATGCGGGCTCGTATCGAAAAAGTGAATAAACTCATTATCGTAATGGTGAGAATGGTAAGCACCAGCGTAATAATGATAAACGACGGAAAAGCGTTGGTAGGTTTTCCACCATAATTTATAGGCCAGTCGATTACCGAAGTCCAGTATAAAAATGAAAGTACTCCAACCACTGCAACAGCTCCGTAAATAAAAGCCGCCGTTGTAAATCTCGATTTTCGTTTTAAAGCATCAATGGCTTCCATTACCGGGTAGGGCGTGTAAATTTCATCGATAGTGAAGTTTTTGCTTTGGGCTCCTTCAATACCGGCCAGCAGATCACTTTTGCTGTCGAAAATCCCTATGATATGTGTGTTACTCATTTTAATTCAGTGTTTTAATGTTTTTCCGTTATTTCGGTAGGTTTCAATACACTCTTCACTTCGCTGATTGCGATCATTGGTACGAAGCGGAAGAAGAACAATACGCCGGTGGTAAAAATCCCGATTGTACCGATATAGATGCCAATTTCAACCCAGGTTGGTGAATAGGATGTCCAGGATGAAGGAAGGTAATCTTTTGAAAGTGAAGTAACTACAATATTGAATCGTTCGTACCACATACCCACGTTAATGATCAGAGAAATGATAAACAAGGCAGCGATGTTGCTGCGTATTTTCTTCGACCACATTAATTGCGGTATAATAGCATTACAGGTAACCATAGCCCAGAACATAAAGGTATAATCACCAGTGATCCGGTTATGGAAGAATGTGAACATTTCATACGGATTTCCGCTGTACCACGCTATAAATACTTCTGTCGCATAAGCTGTTCCCATGATGAGTGAAATGAAAACCAGGATTTTAGCAATAGCATTTAAGTGAGAATCAGTAACATAATCTTCGAGGTGATAGTATTTTCGGATTACGATCATCAGTGTCATAACCATACCAAAACCTGAGAAAATAGCTCCTACCACGAAATAGGGAGGAAATAAAGTTGAGTGCCATCCGGGAATTACTGAACTGGCAAAGTCGGTTGATACAATGGAGTGAACGGAAACTACGAGAACAGCAGCGATACCGCCCAATACATAACTTAAACCTTCGTAGCGAAGCCATTCTTTGGTCGAACCGGTCCAGCCGAATGCGAGGAAACCGTAAATAGCTTTTTTTGCTTTTGTTTTTGCCCTGTCGCGGATAGAAGCGAAATCAGGAACCATTCCGAAATACCAGAAAGAAGCTGAAATAAGCAGGTAAGCACTGATAGCGATAAAGTCCCAGAAAAGCGGGGAGTTAAAGTTAACCCACAAAGGTCCGCGGGTGTTTGGATAAGGGAAAATGTAGAAAGCCAGCCAAACGCGACCCATGTGAATAGCCGGGAAAATAGCCGCACAACCTACGGCGAATACGGTCATGGCTTCAGCAGCACGGTTGATGGACGTACGCCATTTCTGCCGTAAAATCAGCAGGAATATGGAGAATGCTGTCCCTGCATGCCCGATACCGATCCACCAGACGAAGTTGATGATTTCCCAGCCCCAGGCTACAGAATTGTTAACGGCCCATGTACCCAAACCATAGCGAACGGTATAGTAAAGTGCAAAAATTCCGAAACTGGCCATTGTCAGACTAATTGCCAGTGCAACTTTCCACCAGCCCGGAGTCGGATTGTCAATCGGCGCAATGATGTCGCTGGTGATCTGGCGGTAATCCTTGTTCCCCAGAATCAGCGGACCTCGTACTTCAGCTTTATACATATTTTATAAGGTAT
>JBAXBJ010000067.1:0-27794 GCA_037142075.1 Bacteroidota bacterium | reverse complement strand
TGCTGCATTGCTAACAACTGTTTTCTGGACCATTACTGCCCTGGCTTTCGAAACTGCAAGCAAACGCATTGGCTCAATGCATGTTAACCTGTTACGTTTAGGTTTGGCGACTGTTTTTCTCTCATTATTTTCCTATTACCATCGGGGACTTTTTTTTCCGCTTGATGCTGATCTTCACACCTGGACCTGGCTTGCTGTTTCCGGAATTGTTGGTTTTGTAATTGGTGACTATTGCCTTTTTAAAGCTTATGAAATTACCGGTGCCCGCGTAGCTATGCTCATGATGACCCTGGCTCCGATTTTTGCTGCATTCGGAGCCTGGATTCTTTTAGGAGAGGTAATGAGTTTGATTAATATGTTGGCTATGATCATCACTCTTGCCGGAATCGCTTTAGTCATATTTACCCGAACCACTGGTGCACCTGCGGGTAAAATACCCGGGAAAAAATCGGTATCAATGTCGTATCCCACCAGGGGCATTGTTTTTGGTATAATTGCTGCAGCCGGGCAAGGTGTTGGGCTGGTGCTCAGTAAATACGGTATGAGGGACTTTGACCCGTTTGCCGCTTCACAAATCAGGGTTATCACAGGTTTTATCGGTTTTGCTTCTCTGTTTTTTATTTTAGGCAGATGGCGGGAATTGCCGGTTTCGTTCCGTGATCCCACAGCCATGAAAATGTTGGTATTAGGTTCCATTTTCGGCCCTTTTTTAGGAGTTTCCTTTTCGCTGATGGCTGTGCAGCATACGAATGCAGGAATTGCTCAAACCATCATGTCGTTGACTCCCGTACTCATTATCCCCCCTGCTGTCCTCATAAACAAGGAGAAAGTCACCAGCCGCGAAATAATCGGAGCCATTATAGCCGTTTCGGGAGTAATATTATTTTTTGTTGTATAAATTTTTCCAGATAACTCAATTGATCCGGGTCAAAACGTATTGGCAAGATCGATTTATACCTGTAAAGAATTTGTTGCTTTTCTCAGCATGGTGGTAATTTCAGTATAATCACGTTCCGAAAGCTTCTCCCGGTTCCGGCTATCAAGGATTCGGTGCTCATTATCAGAGATCAAACTATACCATTCATTACTTTCGGGCAAATCATGAAGTTTGCGGGGAATAATATGAAGATGTACATGCGGTACTGTTTGTCCGGCTGAAATCCCATCCTGTACTGTCCAGTCGAATCCATCGCCGTTGAAAACTGTTTTCAGTACCTTCGTCACTTTCCGTGCGAAAAGCATCATTTCACAGAGATCAGCATCAGATAATTGAACCAGGGATTCAATATGTTTTTTGGGTATAACCAGTGAATGACCAGGCAGTATAGGTGAAATATTATAAATAGCAACGAAGTGATCTGAAGAGAGAAAATGGTTTTCAGTGCATTCTTTTCGACAGAAAGGACAAGCGTTAACTGGTTCTTTAACAGGCATAAACAGTCGATAACGTAGTTTTGAATGATTATATGGGGAGGTTTCCGGTTATCCTGGAAAGAAACCTGTGAAAGCGGTGAAAGGAACCTACCGGCTCGGCAAACATCATAATACAGCGGTCGGCGGTATAATTGATTTGCTTCCCATCCAGGTACAACTTTATCTCATCGTTCGACGATCCTTGCTGCAGCCATAAATGCCCGATTCCTTTTTTATAAGCTTTTTCCACAATTTTTATGGTTTGTTCGGGTGGGGTGTTTACAAAAAGCGCGCTCACACTAGATGGTAGTGTCTCAATGTCGCTGAAGCATTTATCGCCATCGAAATGTGTCAGGTGGGGATTAACCGGAAGCACTTGAAGCCCTCTTTTCTTAAGAGTCCGATAAACAGTATTCCCGAATTTGGTCTTGGTGCGCGATACACCAACCACAGCTATGCATGGCTGTTGCAAAAACTGGGTTATTGTTTCGTTTTCTTTCATGATGCTTGAATATTTATTCAAAATAAATGCTCATCTCAACCCGACGATTCTTTTTGCGGCCTTCGGCAGTCTGATTGGTGGAGGTAGGCATTGTTTCGCCAAACCATTCCGTTTTGATGCGGTTAGGGTCTGTTCCTTTCTGAACCAGGTAGTTCTTTACTGCCAGGGTCCGGTTTTTCGATAAGGCAAGGTTCTTTTCAGGTGTACCCTCATCATCTGTATGTCCTGTAAGCGAAAGTTTGAAATCCGTGCGTTTTGCCATCAACTCAGCCAGTATATTGAGTGATGTAAAGGACGATTTTTTGATGACGGATTTGCCTGTCTCAAATTCCAGGTTATCGAAAGCCCTGACCAGGATTTCCAGTTCTTCTTTTTTAATTTCAGGACAACCGTTATTGGAAGCTATTCCGGTAATGGTCGGGCAATTGTCATATTTATCCGAAATGCCATCTCCATCTGTATCCGGGCATCCTTTGAAAATCGCTTTGCCGGCAATGCTGGGGCAATCATCGTCTTTGTCGGGAATACTGTCGTTATCCGTATCCTGGTATGGACAGCCATGGTTATCTATAGGTCCTTTCAAGCCAGGGCAATTATCTGCTTCGTCCTTAATTCCATCGCCGTCGCTATCCATAAAAGGGCAGCCATTGCTTTCGCGCGTTCCGGCTACGGTTGGGCAATTGTCGTCTTTATCGGGAATTCCATCGCTGTCCTGATCCGGACAGCCTTTCATATTTATTGATCCGGCGTTAAAAGGACATTCATCATCCTGATCAATGATACTGTCGCCATCGCTGTCGGGGCAGCCTTTAAAAGCCAAAAGACCTTTCACATCCGGGCACTGGTCAATATCGTCAATAATTCCGTCGCCATCACTGTCGGGGCATCCGTTGAATTCTTTTAATCCGGCTTTGTTCGGGCAGTTGTCTTCTTTATCGGTTATCCCGTCATGGTCGGCATCAGGGCAGCCGTTAAGCTCAAATAATCCGGCAATATCAGGGCATTTATCTTTTTTGTCCGAGACCTTATCCTTATCCTTATCGTGCGGACGGTTATACAGAACCGGTATTTTCAGCATCGCGCACGACGAATATCCGAACCTGTTATTCGAGGACACCATGGTTGAGAAAAGATCGTTCCACCCTAACCATAGTGGTCCTATACGTACCCCTAATCCAATATTCCACTGCTTTAAATCGTTGTATTGCACAGGTACTGAAACCCCGAACCATTTATGGTCATATCTCGGAACGAGGTTAAAGGATGATATGTAATGCACCTTATTCACATTGTTATTGCCGCGATTCAAAGCTACATAAGGCGTAAAATTTACATAAAATCCTTTGGCGACTCTCACATCAGCCTGTAAACTAAGGCAAACCGGAAGGTTCATGTTGTATTTATCCGATACATCGTAGAAGGTAAAAGTAGTGTCGATAAAATCGTTGAAGTCAGCTATTGAGTTGAACTCTAAATCGCCGGTATAGAGTTCGGTAGTATCAATATTAAAGTCCCTGCTTATCGGATTCCTGCGGTAGCGAACGGCTCCCAGGTCCGACATGGTAAAGCCAAGCCTGAACAGGTATTTATCTTCATCCTTACGCCAGATATTGGTTTCGCCATCCATATCATACTTGTATTCCATCCACTGTGGACGATATTCGTACACAACCCCCAAATCCAGCGAAAGCGACGGATTGGCATCAAACTTATAAGAGAAATCTTCTTCCAGGTTGTCGGAAGTGCCGTAACTTGCGTATGAATTATAAAAGGATACTGTATCTTCGCCCGGAACCAGGTATGTCAGATCTTTAATGTACATATAAGCGGATCCTAATCCCTGGTTTATTTTTAAAGTAGCGCCGGCTTTCAGAAAATGTTCTTGTTTATCCATAACCACCCGTGCATAAGAAAATCCGTATTCGACCCATGAATTCATCTGGATATTCAAATTTTCATTTGTCAACCTTACTCCCTTAGGGGCTGCTCCTTTATATAGCTCGTCGAGTTGCATTGCCAGCGATTCAGTCATATTGTCGAGATTAAAAATGGTTCGCACCGAAGGAGTAAAAGCAATTGCATCTTTGTCCGAAAGGTTGAGCATAAATGAAAAAATATCCTGTCTCTCGTTAATAATTACAGTTTTGTCGCTGCCATCCAGGTGTCGTCCCACATAGGGTCCTTGTAAATCTATGTCTTTCAGCATTTTCGGATGCCAAAGCAAGTAAGGATCAAAAGTGAAGTAATTGTTTGTAAATGCTACATTGGTTGCCGCAAGCGACATATCGAAATTGTAACGGCTATCGGCAATGGAAGCCGGCTGAAGGTGAACCCCGGTAACCCCGGCATAATTGCTCGAAGCAAAAGGTAAAAATTCCTGGGCACTCAACTGCAACGTTAGCAGAAGAAAAAGCAAAAAAGTATAAAGTAGATTTTTCATAGGGGCACGTTTAGCAGGAAATTTTATCAAAAATAGTGAATTTTTAAGAGTTTTAAAAATATGAGTAATAATTATTTCCCTGCATATTTTAAAATACAGATACCTTTGTTTTTTAAAATGACACAAATAGCAGCATGATAAGTCCTTCAATTCAGGCCTTTTATAATGATATAGTACTGAAATTAAAGGCATTATATCCGAATGAGGAAGCCCGTGCCATGGCTGACAGGCTTTTTGAATTTTTCTTCGATCTTTCACCGGCTCAGAGGATAATAGCGGGTTCAGCTATGGCTATAGAAGCTAACAGGCAATTAATTGATGCTGCTGTTGTTTCGCTGTTAAAACAGGTTCCGCTGCAATATGTGCTTGGTAAAGCCGACTTTATGGATATGGAGTTCGTTGTAAATCCGTCTGTCCTTATCCCAAGGCCCGAAACGGAAGAATTGGTCAGCCTGATTCTGAAAGATATTTCGATACACAAGCCCGAAATGGAACTGCAGGTACTCGATATCGGTACCGGAAGTGGCTGCATCGCCATTTCTTTAAAGCGATTTTTGCCAGTTTCTATCGTTACCGCTGTTGATATTTCGGAAGAAGCGATTACGGTTGCTGGATTAAATGCATTAAAAAACAAGGCAGATATAAGGTTTATCCAAGCCGACATTCTCGATGAAAACTTGTGGGAAATGTTTCCGCCATACGATCTGATCGTGAGTAATCCCCCTTATGTAACATTGGCCGAGAAACAATTTATCCAACATAATGTACTTGATTATGAGCCGCATACAGCTTTATTTGTTCCTGATACGGATCCTTTGCTTTTTTACCGGAATATAATAGCTTTCGCAACGAAGAAACTTCAAAACGGTGGTAGCCTCTGGTTCGAGATCAATGAACAATTCGGTAACGAATTAAAATTCATGGCTTTAGAGCAGGGTTTTGAAGAAGTAAATATTATTTTTGATTTTCGCGGAAAAAGTCGATTTTTGCAATGTTCAAAAATGAAGAAGCTGAAATAGTAAAAACACTATGAATGCGAGAGATTTGAATCTGTCCGTCAAATTTCATCCTACTCTTTAATTCAATCGTGAGATAGCCGGACGGAATAAACAATCATTAGAAATTATTTTTTTACACACTAATACCTACTAACAATTAAAAAATGACAAAAACCATTAAACACTCATTACGGGAATCTAAAGCTGCCCGATGGTCGGCTTTGGCTGTTGTAGCATTTACAATGCTTACAGGATATTATCTCACGGATGTAATTGCCCCGTTAAAAGGGCTTTTAGAAGGACGCCTAGGCTGGGATAGCTCTGATTTTGGATTTTTTAACAGTGGTTACGGTTGGTTTAACGTATTTCTCGGAATGCTCATCGTTGGAGGTATTATCCTCGACAAAATGGGTGTACGCTTTACCGGGCTTATGGCTGCCATTGTTATGGTTTGCGGTACCGCGATAAAATACTGGGCCGTACAAACCCATTCGCTGGATGGACAAATGTGGCATGTATTATGGTTTGATGTAAAAGCACAGGTACTGATGGCCGGATTTGGTTTTGCCATTTTCGCCGTGGGTGTCGAAGTGGCCGGAATCACCGTTTCGAAAATTATTTACAAATGGTTTAAAGGAAAAGAGTTGGCGTTGGCAATGGGTCTCGAAATGGCGACCGCCCGATTGGGTACAGCCCTTGCACTTGCAACTTCAGTTCCTATTGCTAAAGCTACCGGTATGATTGATGTTTCGCGTCCTATATTACTGGGTTTGATTTTACTCTGCATCGGGCTTCTCTCTTTTATAATGTACATATTTATGGACAAGAAACTGGATGCTTCTGAATTAGATGCCAGCAAACCGGTTGAGGAAGAAGAAGCTTTCAAACTCTCGGATATTGTACTGATCGTTACTAACAAAGGCTGGTGGTATATCGCTATCCTCTGCGTATTGTTCTACTCGGCTGTTTTTCCGTTCTTAAAATATGCGGCTGACCTGATGGTGAATAAATTCGGCGTAAGCGAAGACCTTGCCGGTGGCATTCCTGCCATGTTGCCATTCGGAACCATATTGTTAACTCCATTGTTTGGCAGCCTTTACGACCGCAAAGGTAAAGGTGCCACAATCATGATGATAGGATCCGGTATCCTTATTTTTGTTCATGCCATGTTCGCAATTCCATTCCTGAATAATTGGATGGTAGCTATTGTGTTGATTCTTGCATTGGGTGTTGGCTTCTCACTTGTTCCTTCAGCTATGTGGCCATCGGTTCCAAAAATTATACCTGAAAAACAATTGGGTACAGCTTATGCTTTAATTTTCTGGGTTCAAAACTGGGGTTTAATGGGCGTTCCTGCCCTGATTGGCTGGGTGTTAGATAAATACTGTGTAACAGGACAAATTATGCGCGAAGGGGTATCGGTAAATACGTATGATTACACTTTACCGATGATGATCTTTACCGGATTTGGTTTGCTGGCACTACTTTTTGCTTACTTGCTGAAAGTGGAAGATAAAAAAATGGGTTACGGGCTTCAATTGCCTAATATTCAGAAATAATAAGGATTACAAAGTTTTAACAACTTTCCAAACCGGACAGAGTTTCACGACTTCGTCCGGTTTGTTTTTTGAGATTATTTCAGTTGGTCAACACTCTATTTTTTTAATACTTTTAGCAAGCCTCCATTTTCGTTTCACTCATGTAAGATGCCATTACGCTTATGTAAGATGCCATTTTCAAATTTTCAAATTCCCTAATTCCCTAATTTACTAATTTACTAAAAGACTAAAAGTCTAATAGCCTAATTGCCACATTATCGTACTTTTGCAATACTTAAAAATTCAGACTCATGAGGAAATTTGTTGTCAGCATAATTCTTATCACTTTACTTGTTCCAGCCCTTTTTGCCGGAAACCCGGGAGGGAAAACGAAAACATCCAAATCAAAACATCCCAAAAACATCATCCTGCTTATTGGCGACGGAATGGGGACAGCCCAGATATATGCAGGTTACACAGCTAGAAAAGGTATAATGAACATCACAGGTATGCCTGTAAGCGGATTCTCAATCACTTATTCGGCAAGTGATTATATAACCGATTCGGGCGCAGGCGGAACTGCTTTAGCTACCGGCGTTAAAACCAAAAATTACAGCATTGGTGTGGATACAAGCGGCAAACCTGTAAAGTCTATCCTCGAAATGGCCGAAGATCGTGGCTTATCCACTGCACTCGTTTCTACCTCGGCTATTACACATGCCACACCTGCATCTTTTATTGCCCACACCTCCAACCGCTCGAAATATGCCGATATTGCCTTCGATTTCCTGAAAACAGATATTGATGTTTTTATTGGCGGCGGCTACAACCATTTTGCCCGCCGTGCCGATAGCCTTAACCTGGTTGATAGTCTGAAAGCCCGCGGATATTTGGTTGCCCGCGACCTGAAAAACGTGAATGTGCCTTCAACAACACGCCTGGCAGCCCTGCTTGCCGACGAACATATGCCGCCCATGTCGAAAGGCCGGGGTGATATGCTGCCCGATGCTACACAAATGGCACTCGAAATAATAAGCCGGAACAACAAAGGCTTTTTTATTATGATCGAAGGTTCTCAAATCGATTGGGGAGGTCACGATAACGATGCAAAATATGTTGTCAGCGAAATGGTCGATTTCGATAATGCCGTGGGTAAGGCACTTCAATTCGCAGCCAAAGACGGAGAAACACTGGTACTTGTTACTGCCGACCACGAAACCGGCGGATTTGGGATTATAGGTGGAAGTATCGCCAAAGGCGAAGTTCAGGGTGCATTCCTCACGAAAGATCATACGGCTACCATGGTTCCGGTATTTGCGTACGGTCCGGGTTCCGAAAGGTTTACCGGGGTTCAGGACAACACGGATATTTTTAAAAAATGCGTTGAATTGCTTGGATTTAAGTAGGTTAAACAGATGCTGAATAAAACTTCTTCCCTACGGCTGCTGATAGTTGCTGCAACTTCGCTCGAAATAAAACCTTTGCTGACTGAATTGGGTCGCGGGAGGGCGTTGCAACATCAGGTTACCAGGTATAAGTACAAACAGTTCCAGGTTGATGTATTGATAACCGGGGTCGGAATGGTGCCGACAGCCGTTTTTACCAGCATGGTTTTGAGTCGTTATACATATAGTGCAGTAATCAATGCCGGCATTTGCGGTAGTTTTAATCGCAGTATTCCTCTTGGCAAAGTGCTTAATATTGTGAGTGACTGCCTGCCTGAGACCGGCGCTGAAGATGGCGAGCATTTCCTTTCATTGATCGATCTTAAACTCCTGGATCAGGACGAATTTCCATTCAATAAAGGTAAATTGACAAACGATTCAGTTTTCGAAAGTGAACTTATTAAAGGATTGCAGGTGGCAGAAGGAGCTACAGTAAACACAGGTCACGGTAATGCACATAGTATAGAAGCCTTCCTTCAGAAACATGCAGTTGATGTTGAATCTATGGAGGGTGCGGCCTTTATGTATTCATGTAAAATACATAGAGTGAGGTTTATACAAATACGAAGTGTCTCAAATTATATTGAATACCGCGATGTATCGAGATGGGATATCACTTTAGCCGTTCAAAATCTGAATCTTTTTCTTCTTGATTTGTTGAATGAGTAGGGTGGGGGAGGTTAATAGTTAATAGAAAATGGTTAATAGAAAATGGTTAATGGAAAATAGTTAATCGTCAATCGTTAATCGTCATTCGTAAATCCGCAATCCGCAATCCGCAACCCGCAATCCGAAATCCGAAATCCTTAACTCATCACTCATATCTCAACATGAAACTCACCCTTAACTTTTCTCCCTGTCCTAACGATACCTATATCTTCGACGCTTTGGTTCATGAGAAAGTAGATACCGAAGGTCTCGATTTCGAGTATTACATGTCAGATGTCGAAAAGTTGAATGGATTGGCATTTGACGAAAAGCCCGATATCACAAAACTAAGTTTCCATGCCTTTCTGCACCTGGCAGGCCGGTATCTGTTGCTCGATTCGGGCGCGGCACTGGGTTTTGGGGCGGGACCCCTGGTTGTTAGTAAACATCTGAATAATTTTCAGGATCTGGCCGGGAAAACGGTTGCTATTCCAGGCGTTTATACCACGGCTAATCTGCTGTTTTCATTAGCCATGAAACAAAAGGTTCAAAAAAGAGAACTCCTGTTTTCGGAAATTGAAAATGCCATTCTTTCGGGCGAGGTTGATGCAGGGGTTATTATTCACGAAAGCAGGTTTACCTACCAATCGCGGGGACTAATTAAACTTATCGATCTGGGCGAATATTGGGAAAAACTTACCGGATTGCCTGTTCCACTGGGCGGAATTGTTGCACACAACAGGCTTGGTACAGAGGTAATCGCAAAAGTAAACCGCAGCATCCGGCGAAGTGTGGAATATGCCAATGCCAATAAAAGCGGATTAAATGAGTTTATCCGTTGTAACGCACAGGAGATGAACGAATCGGTGATGCAACAACATATTGATCTGTATGTGAATGAATTTTCAGTTAACCTTGGTTTGAAGGGCAGAAACGCTGTGAATCAAATGTTCGAATATGCGGTTCAAGCCGGGATAATTCCGGAAATGCCGGATACGATTTTTGCTTCCGGCAGCTAACCCATTTCAACATTAATTCCAATTTTCACCTTTCTTGTCTTTACTATTGCCGGAATTATTCGGATTGGCAGGATGTGCTTTACACAAGCGATCCTGATTTTTTAATTACCTTTGTATAAATTTAAAATAAAGTTCGATTGAGATCTGTTTTCACCCTGTTAGTTGTTCTGCTCACCCTTTCATTCACTCGTACTGCGTATGGCCAGGTTGATAGGGGAGGATTTCCCCGCAGTTTTCAGACTCAACATCTGAAAGGATCACTCCCAGCAGTGATCGAAGTGTCGCCACCTGATTTGTTGTCAATACAAAAAGAAGATATTGAGGATGTCAGGCTCGAAAAATCCTACAGGGTAGGAGTTGAAATCCCCGTTGCTATTTCGCTGGAAACTTCCGGTCAATGGGACCATCTTCCGGGTGGAGGAAGGATCTGGAGAGTAGCGATAAATTCTCCTGGTGCACAGGGTATTGGTTTGAATTATAAAGATTTACAGTTGCCTTCCGGTTCTGATTTTTTTGTTTATACTCCCGATCATAGTTTAGTAATTGGCGCAATAACTTCTGCCGAAATACCTTCGAATCATACCTTTACTACCCGCCCTTTATTTGGCGATAAGATTATTGTTGAATATTATCAACCTGAAAATGTTGTTGAAAATGCGGTAATTGAAATTTCAGGACTCGTTTTTATGTACCGCGGAATGACGCAGCCAGCCGTGAAAAACAACAAATCTACATCTTCAGGAAGCTGCGAAGTAAATGTGAATTGCGAGGAAGGACAGAATTGGCAGAATCAAAAGCAAGGGGTGGTAAAAATTTACGCCAAGGTAAGTACGAATTATTTCTGGTGTACGGGAACCTTGATAAATAATACCGAACAGAATTTCAGCGGGTTGCTGCTTACAGCCGCCCATTGCAGCAAGAATGGCAGTGGCGTAACAGCTTCCGCTGAAGACTTTAGCCAGTGGGTTTTCTATTTTAATTACGAAACAGCAGCATGTGGGTCTACCGGAGCTCAGGAACATACTATTGTTGGTGTGCAGAAACTTGCCATGGCAAACTATCAGCTTGATGTGGGTTCTGATTTTCTTTTGCTTAAGTTGCTGGGTGAAATTCCGGCTTCGTACAATCCCTTTTATTGCGGTTGGAATGCAACCAGTGAAAATTCTACTTCCGGGGTATGTATTCATCATCCGGGAGGAGATGTAAAAAAAATATCTACTTATACTACCCCGCTTAGTTCCGGAACCTGGGGATCAACACCAAACACACATTGGGTCGTAAAATGGGCTGCCACAAATAATGGATTTGGAGTTACCGAAGGTGGTTCGTCAGGTTCACCTTTGTTTAACAACAATGGTTTGGTAATTGGGGCGCTCACCGGTGGCGATAGTGATTGCCAGCACCTTACCGAGGCTGATATGTTTGGAAAAGTATCCTACTCCTGGTCATCCAATGGAAATACAGCCGATCAGCAGCTTAAGCCATGGCTCGATCCAGGAAACAGTGGAACGACTGTGCTGCCGGGTTCGTTCAATGAGAAATATGCCGTTGCTGAATTTTCGGCCAATAGTAAAGTTATTCCTGTTGGCGGAACCGTTGATTTTCAGGATCTTTCGCGTGGAAAACCCGATCACTGGCATTGGTATTTCCAGGGTGCCAATCCCTCAGAGTCAACAGTTCAAAATCCTTCAGGCGTCCGCTTCGAACGTTTTGGTAAAATGAATGTAAAACTGGTGGTAAGTAATTCGTTTAATTCGGATACCATAGTCAAAGAAGAATATATTGATGTCAGGGCTGTTGTATCCCCAAATCCGTCGTTTGGTGTAGTCAATATATTAACTGATCTGAATAATGAAAAAGACATTATTATTGAGGTGTTCGATGCTTTTGGGAAAATCGTTCAGCGCTTCGGATATCCCGGTGCAGTTACTTCAACATATAGTATAAAACTTCCACCGTATGGAAATGTGTTTTTTGTCAGGGTTATTCACGGCGATCAGGTGCAATCGCATAAAGTGATTGTGGTTCATTGACAATTGACAATGGATAGTTGACAATGGATAATGGATAATTTATAATTGACAATTGATAATGGAAAGCAACCGTAAAGGGGTTATGGTGCTCTTAATGGTTATTTGAAAAGTAAAATAAAATGATGATTTCAGAAATTATAGAATCCTCGGTGATAAGCAAGCGTATAAAAGACATTTCACTCAAAGTTTTGAATTCAGTTCGTATCACGCCCGAAGAAGGCATTGCCCTTTACCGGGAAGCTGAAACGGCTTTATTAGGTTTACTTGCCGACCAGGTTCGTAAGCGGACTGTAGGCGAATATGTTTTTTATAACCGCAATGTGCATATCGAACCGACCAATATTTGTGTTTACGATTGCAAATTCTGTTCGTATTCGCACCACCAGAGCAAGGAATCGTGGGAGCTATCTGTTGACGAAATGGTGAAAACCGTGTTGAATCTTGGTGATGATATTACCGAAGTCCACATAGTAGGAGCGGTGCACCCGGCACGTGATATTTATTACTATGCCGACTTGGTTAAACGTGTGCACGAAGCCAAACCCGAGGTTCATATTAAAGCCTATACCGCCATCGAAATTGAATATATGGCACAGCGTTCGGGTTTGAGTTTTGAACAAGGTCTGCAATTACTTAAAGATGCCGGCCTGAATTCATTGCCTGGCGGAGGTGCCGAAATATTTGATGATACTATTCGCGAGCAAATCTGCGGAAAGAAATCATCGACTGAAGCGTGGCTCGAAATTCACGAAACCGCACATAAACTAGGTATTCCCTCCAATGCTACCATTCTTTACGGCCATGTGGAACAATTCGAACACCGCATCCATCATATGGAATTGCTCCGTCAGTTGCAGGATCGCACAGGCGGGTTTAATGCGTATATCCCTCTGAAGTTCAAGAATAAAAACAACGAAATGTCGTATATCGAGGAAGTTTCCTCCGTTGAAGACCTCAGGAATTATGCAGTTTCGCGAATATACCTGGATAACATAGCCCATTTAAAGGCCTACTGGCCAATGATAGGTAAAGAGATGGCCGTACTTTCGCTGGCATTTGGTGTTGATGACCTGGATGGAACCATTAACGATTCGACCAAAATATATTCCCTTGCCGGCGCCGGCGATCAGAATCCATCCTTGGGAAGCGATGAGATAAGGCAATTGATTCTAAAAGCAGGGCGTGTACCAGCCGAAAGGGATTCGGTTTATAATATCCTGAGAGAAGGGTAAATTTTAGGCTGGAGTCTGGAAACTGGAATCTGGAAACTGGAAAATAGAAACTGGAAACTGGAATCTGGAAATCTGGAAAACTGGAAAATGGGAAAATGGGAAATAGAAAATGGTTCGTGCTAAGGGATTTAATAGTTGAAGAAAATTTTTAATTCCATTTTTAATTAACGATTAACCATTTTCCATTAATGATCAACCATTTTCGAATAATGATTAACCATTTTCGATTAACGATTAACCATTTTCAATTAACCATGTTCTATTTTCAATTTTCCAATAACTTCACCTCCCCTTACAACCCCTGGGCCAGTAAATCAATAATATGGATTGTTTTTATCGGAAGTTTATGTTTATCGATATAACCTTGCTGGTGCATCAGGCAGGATGAATCGGTGCTTACAATATATTCAGCACCGGTTTCGAGTGCATGATGAACTTTTTGCTCGGCCATTGCCGTTGAAATAGATTCGTGTTTTACCGAAAAAGTTCCTCCGAAACCACAACAGGTATGGGTTTCCTTCATTTCACGCAGTTCGAGCCCTTTCACCTGCCGGAGTAATTCGCGCGGCTGATCGGTCAGGCCATATTCGCGTAAGGCGGCACACGAATCATGATAGGTAATAACATGTTCGAAACTAGCACCTATATCCGTGATTTTTAATACATTGACCAAAAAATCGGTAAATTCAAAAAAGTTTTTTTTCAGTTGGTGATATTCGATATGCAGGGCTGAATTGTAAAACATTTCGTCATAATAATTCCTTACGAAACCGGCACAGGAGGCAGATGGGCCAACTACATAGCGGTTGTTAGGGAAATCACGGATAAATTTCTCCCCTATCGTTTTGGCCTCTTCCCAGAACCCGCTGTTGAACGCCATCTGACCACAACAGGTCTGCTGATTGTTATAATGAACTTCAACACCCAGCTTTTCGAGAATTTTAACCATGTTAAAACCCGTTTCAGGGTACAACTGGTCGATAAAGCAAGGGATAAATATGTCAACCGTCATGTGGGGGCGTTTTTGTGTATGAAAAGCAAAAATATTAAAAAATAGCCGCTAAACTTCACAAAGTTATTAACCGCTTGTTAATTTGGAATCTGGATTCTGGAACCGGGAAAATAGAAAATGGTTAATGGAAAATAGTAAATTAAGCTCCGAATTTAATTTCTCAGTGTTTCTTTGTGCTCTTAGTGCCTCTGTGGTTAATTGTTAGCAACTGGAAACTGGAAACAGGAAACTGGAATCTGGAATCTGGAAATGGGAAAGTAGATTGAAATATCAGGCACCATTTTCCTATTTTCTATTTTTCTATTTTCCCATTTCCCAGTAACAAGCCTGCTTTTTCCAAATCTTTCCAGAAATCGGGATACGATTTCCTGACAACATCAGGCTCATCAAGGCATATGTTTTCATGAAGCAGTGCGAGTGGGGCGAATGACATGGCCATGCGGTGATCATCGTAACAATTTATTACAACAGGGGGTGTGTTGTCTTTATTTTGTGGAATTTTTCCAAATGTAACTATCCTGTTTTCAACAATATCAACATGATATCCGAGTTTGGTAAGTTCGTTTTTTATGGCTGCTATTCGGTCGGTTTCCTTTACCCGCAAGGTTTTTAGTCCCGAGAACCGGCCTTTGATTCCTAATGCGGCACAAGTTACAATTACGGCCTGGGCAAGGTCGGGGCATTCGGTAAAATCATAATTGAATTCACCAGTTATTGGCTGACCCGATTTTGTGATCAGTAGCCCCTCACCGGTAAACACAGAATTCACTCCCAGGCTTTCATAAATTTGAGGCAAAACCGAATCGCCCTGAACGCTTTGTTCACGTAGTCCTTTCAATAGGATTTTCGCTTCGGGTGCCAATGCAGCCACCTCGTACCAAAAGGCAGCCGCACTCCAGTCGGGTTCCAGAAGTTGAGTAAAATTTATATTCCTGTAATTCCTTTGTTCAATTACGACCCTGTTCTCGTCAAAACTCACCCCGGCACCGCATTTTTTCATCAGATTCTGGGTCATCCGGATATAAGAGCCTGAAATTATATCACCAATCAATTCAATCGTAAGCCCACCTTTCAGAATAGGTCCAAGCATCATCAGCGCACTGATAAATTGGCTGCTGATTCCGGCATCCAGTTGTACTTTTCCTCCATCCAATTGCGGATTACCGCTGATGTTTACAGGTGGAAATCCGCTGTTCTTCCCGAAAGTCAAATCAGCACCCAAATGCTGTAATGCATCAGTAAGTGGCTGGATGGGACGTTGTTGCATTCGTTCAGTGCCTGTGATATGCCATTTGCCGGGTGTCACGGAAAGCAAGGCTGTAAGAAACCGCATCACTGTTCCGGCATTTCCTACATTTATTTCGGTTGTTGTTGAATACTTGCCGCTTTTATTGCTGATTTCCCGTAATAACAACTGCATGGTTCTGGTATCCGACGCATCTGAAATCAATTCAACCGGACATGAATTTCCTGCGATATGATTAATAACCAACAACCGGTTAACAATGCTCTTACTTAGCGGCAAGGTAAGCTGGCAGTCAATGTGCTTATGAAGGTTTGTTATACAGCTCAAGACGTAAAATAATTTTGAAAGGGCGAAAAATTATTGGTATTAATGGACTAAATCTATGTGTATCAAATGATTTAAATTAAGGAAGAGAGATAGCCAGATTGGTGTTAAATCCTGATTCTCACAAGATTCAGTCCGATATGTCCATATATAAATCCTGGAAAATGTGATTTACATACTTATACAGGCAATCCAAATTCGAGGTTTGTATAAAAATGAAGACTCTCGCGAATCAGCGTTTCTTCAGGGAACTGATCGAAAACCGCCTCCCCGATTTTACGGATGAGTGAAAAGTTGAGTGTATCCTTATCCGTGTTTTTTTTATCATGACTCATTAATGCCAGCAATTCGGTAACTGAATTTTTACTAAACTTGTAATGTGGGAAATGCTGCATTACCAATTGGGTCAGTGTTTCCAAATCCTTTGGAGCCAGTCCGCAAAAACGCATCGAAATATAGCCTTCGCAAATAATACCGATGGCAACAGCTTCGCCGTGGACAAGAGGATCGGAATCGTTTTGCTGCGAATACGATTCGATAGCATGGCCGATAGTATGGCCGAAATTCAATACTTTACGGATGCCTCCCTCCGAAGGATCCTGGTTGACAACCTTGATTTTAACCGAGGCGGAATTAAGTACGGCAGTTTCGGCACAAAATTTATCTGGAGAATTCATTAAAAGCAACTCCCCGAAATGTTGTTCGCTATCTATCAATGCGTGTTTAATCATTTCAGCGTATCCCGAAAGTTTCTGCCTTTTGGGTAACGTATTTAAAAATTCAGTGAAAACGAAAACACCCTTCGGTTGTGCAAAAATGCCGATCTGATTCTTCACCGAATCCAGGTTAATTCCGGTTTTCCCGCCAATAGAAGCGTCAACCATGGCTAACAAGGTAGTCGGAATATGAATAAAATCCATTCCGCGCTTAAAAGTGGCTGCTGCAAATCCTCCAATATCGCTGATAACTCCGCCGCCCAGGCAGATAAGCAGGGAATTGCGCCTGGCCTGGCCAGATGTTAAAAGCCGCCATACCTTTTCTAAACCGGCAAGAGTCTTATTCGATTCGCCGCTTTGCAATTTGATAATAGGGAATCCGGCTAACGAAGTGCATTTTCTGAGCAAAACCGGCAAGCAATGAGTTTCCGTATTTTCGTCAACCAGGATATAAATCCCTGATGAATGATACTCCCGAATAATTTCCTGTAGTTTCGACCAGCCGTTAATACCTGAATATATTGAATTTGATAGGTTCATAAGGCAAAGATACTAATTTCGTGAAAAGAGGCAGGTAATTGTTACTGACATTGCACTAACATATAAAAACCTTTATACATTTGCATCTCAAACAAAACTATATGCTTTCATTTGAAAATACGGAAATAGCTTTTCGTTACAAGACAAATTCCGATTTATCCAGGGCGCGGATCCTTTTCGGCACCATCGCCAACCCGGGATTGGTTAAACTTGGAAAATCGTTGACTTATTTCGCATTAAACATGCACTTACCTATTGCGTGGGCTATTAAACCAACGCTTTATAAACATTTTGTCGGCGGTGAAACTTTGGATGAATGCGAAAAAACTGTCCGCCTGCTGAGCAAATACAAGGTTAAATCTATACTCGACTACTCAGTTGAAGGAGGCAAAGACCGGGAATCCATGCAGCGTACTCTGGACGAAACCCTTCGCTCTGTGGTTCATGCTGCCAAACATCCTGATATCCCGTTTTCGGTTTTTAAACCTACTGCTTTTGCTTCGCAGGATGTTCTGACCCTGGCTTCTGAAAATGTTGAACTTGACGGCGAAATCGCAAAATCCGTTCAGTTTTTTAAAGATAGCGTCGAAAAACTTTGCCGGACTGCTTTCGAAAATGACATTCCTATCATGATTGATGCCGAAGACTCCTGGTATCAGCCATTCGTGGATAGTGTTGTTACGAGGATGATGGAAAAATACAATAAGGAGAAAGCAATCGTTTACAATACATTGCAGATGTACAGGATTGACAGGCTTGATTTCCTGAAACAGGCTTTGCGAAAAGCCGAAGAAGGCAATTATTTCCTTGGAATGAAATTCGTACGTGGGGCTTATATGGAAAAAGAGCGTTTGCGCGCTTCCGAAAAAGGCTATCCTTCGCCCATTCAGCCCGATAAAGCCGCCACCGATAAAAATTATGATGCCGGTATTGCTTTTTCTGTAGACCACCTCGACAGGATCTCGGTTTTTAACGGTTCGCACAACGAAACCAGTAACCGCTTACTTACCGAACAAATGCAAAAACTGGGACTTGCCCGGAATGAAAACAGGATCTGGTTTTCGCAACTTTATGGAATGAGTGATCACATCAGTTTTAACCTGGCCGATGAAGGGTACAACGTTACCAAATATATACCATACGGCCCTGTGCGCAATATTTTACCTTACCTCATCAGGCGTGCCGAAGAAAACACATCTATTGCAGGCCAAACCGGCCGCGAACTTGGGTTGCTCGAACAGGAAAGAGTCAGAAGAAAGAGCAGTCGATAGTATTTTGCAATTCCTTATATCAAAGAGATTTGCAATACGTTTTGTTTTGTTTTCTGCGATCCAATCGCAACTGCTTTCAGTAAAACAAAAAAGGCTGTCAATATTTTGACAGCCTTTTTTGGTAATTTAAATTATGCGCTATTTATTGATAATGAATCGTTTGCTGTATCCGTTTGCTTTATTCTTCAGATGCAAAACGTAAATCCCATTGGATAAGTCAGTCAGATTGAGCGAATACTGAAATTCCTTCGCAACGGGTAATCCCGTTTCTGAATGCACCAGTTTCCCTAAAGCATCAAAAATTGTCAGATCATAGATGCCGGAGGCAATTGATTCACTTCTGATGGAAAACTGCCCGGTACTTGGGTTCGGATATAATTCAAGAAGTTTGCTGTCAGACAATTCAGTAATACCGGTACAATCGTAAAATGTAACCAGGGCATTATCTGTAGCGATACATCCGTTTGCATCAGTCACTTTTACGCTGTAAGTACGTGCTCCCAATCCTTTTCCGACAGTATCAATCTGAAGTATGGCAGTAGTTGCTCCACCCGGAGACCATAAGTATGATTTGGGATTGGGGATAGTTGCATCATAGTAGAGTTTACGGTTACCACATACGGTCGAGTCGTTGATGGAAACTACCGGCAGTGAATGTATCGTCATAGTTTGAGTTACTGCCTGCTGACATTTAACTACCGGTTCGGTATAGGTATATGTAATTACCACAGCGCCCAAACCTGCAACGGATGGGTAAAGAGTGTCGCCCGAAACTCCATTGCCACTAAAAACGCCTCCTGCCGGAGTTGCTGTTAATTTAAAAGGGGTAGTGTTAATACATAAGGTGTTTACAGGATTGATAGTAACAGTTGGGAAAGGATACACATTGATTGACTGTACAGTTGAATTTGCACAGGTATTTCCATCTGTATACGTGTATGTGATCGGATGATTGCCAACTCCTGCAACGGCAGGGTTAAAAGTTAATCCATTGCTGATACCGGCACCCGAGTATATTCCTCCTCCAGGCAAGCCACCAGTGAGATTAAAAGGAGTTTGAATGGAACAGACGGTATCAAGTGCGCTGAGCGAAACTACCGGCAACTCATTGATTGCCAGTGAAACAGGCAGATGCGTGCTTTCGCATACATTTAACGTTTGTGTGACGGCATAGGAATAAATTCCGGTAGCAGTTTTACCGGTAACATAATTGGTCCCGGTTCCAACAACCACGCCGTTCGAATACCATTGCAATGATGTGCCAGTTGCTGTAAGATCGGGAACTGCCTGCCCTAAACAAACTGATTTATTGGCTGCTACAGGTTCGGGTGTGGCAGTAATAGTCACCACCTGGTTTGCCGTTGCAGCACAATGAGTTGCAGGACTGGTATATGTATATGAGATGTTTACTTCGCCGGAACCGGCTATTGCCTGGTACAAGGTATCGCCCGACACACCTGGTCCGCTGAATATTCCTCCTGAAGGATGCGCAGTTAAAACAACAGGTGCAGCCGTTAAACAAAGAGGGCTAACTGCATCCATTGTAACCACAGGTAAGGAATTGACTGTTATTGGCTGTGATGTTGAATTGGAACATCCAAAAATATCAGTGTAGGAATACGTGATAGGATGATTGCCTGCTCCTGCCACTGCAGGGTCGAACAAAAGGCCGTTACTCACCCCTGTTCCTGCGTAAGTGCCGCCGACCGGAGTACCACCTGTAAGATTAAAAGCCGGGGTTGAAACGCAAACCGAATCAAGTACACTGAGGTGAACTGCCGGCAAAGCATGAATAGTTAATGTAACTACCGTAGGCAAACTTTCACAACCATTTTGAGTTTGAGTAACATTATAATTGTATATACCAGCTGCAGTCTGTCCGGTAGCAAAAGTTGATCCTGAGCCAACCAGCACGCCGCCGTAATACCATTGCAATCCAACGCCCGTTGCTGTAAGGTCAGGAACCGCTTGTCCGAAACAAACTGACTGACTGGTTGCTACCGGCGCTACCGGTGAAGGATGTACATTAATGTAATCATTCATTGTCAGCGAGTTAGTGCCAATCTGGTTTGTTACAGTCAGGGAAACATTGTATAATCCCGCTGTGCTGTAAACAATCCCGGCTGGATTTTGAACTGTGGATGTAGCCGGAGTACCACCCGGGAACGACCAGGCCCAACTGGTTGCCGGACCTGATGAGAGATCGGTAAAGTTAACGGGCTGATTTTCACAGGGGTTTGTGTTATTTGCTGTAAAATTCGCAACAGGGGCTACGCTTGGAATTACTCTAACCGTGGCTGTACGCTTGTGAACGGGTGTTCCGTTACTCCCGGTGGTTGTGATGTTTAAAATATAATCTCCTACAGCTGCTGTCGTGCTGCTGATTTGTATAGGAATCTGACCCGGGAAGTTCCACAATTTATTCCCTTCGGGAAAGGTTATTGTGAATGTCCCCATAGCTGCACCACTTACTGATGCAGTTACAAAAACGGTATCAGTAAATAGTTTAACGCTGGGTACGTTGGCATAAAAAGTAGCTGACGGAGCTAAAGTGTCAATAGCTGGCAGGGCGCGCAGACCATAGTCAGGGAAATAACCCACATAGCTGCCAAAATTATTTTCGCGAAAATCTGTCCATGCCATAATTGAGGTCAACCCGTTGGAAGCAACCCCGTTATAGTCGCCGTAATATGCCGGGGTACCGCCACCACCGCAGCTTGTACAGTTGATTTTCATTTTTTTGTTCGAGACTTTCTGGTTAGGTGCAAAAGTTAAACCATCATCCGTATAGGATGCGTATATCATGGCACTGTCGCTTGTAGGGCAATCCCGTGTATCCATCCATGAAATAAAGAGTCTTCCCGTTTTCAGATCATTCCATACTGCCGGAAACCAATTGTGGTTATTCACTGTGTTCGCATCGTCGTTTACTGTTTTTGCCACTGACCATGTAGTTCCACCATCATCGGAATAACGGCAAAAAATATCGGGTTTGTGATTATCGCCAGCCGGAAAGTTTGAAGTATAAACCAGGTATAAGCGTCCACGATGCGGGCCATAGCTGTTGTCAACTGAAATAAACGGGTAAGGCCGGGTTCTCATGTTTTGAACTGAATTTCTTCCGCCAACATAGCTGCCAACATAATTGGCAAATTGCTGCGAGGACTTCTGCACGTAGGACTGCCCGCCATTATTCGATTCGTAAAAAGTAAAGGTTGATGCAAACGAACTACCTGAATTCGTAACCACATAGGTTGCCCCTCCTTGTATATTGTCTTTAGGACCCACTGCCACCATCATACCCGGAATTGCCTGGGTGCTCATGACTTGGGTGTTGGCAAATGTGGCACCATTATTAATTGATCTTGCATGGTTACCGCCACTACTGGCGGTCATAACTGTGTATATGTAATTTGAATATGCTCCACCGGTCTGGTCGGCAGCTATCCAGTTTTTATCAACACCAGCGATGGCAATTGCCACAGGATCCCAGGTTGAGCCGAAATTTGATGAAGTAGCCACTTTGCAACCCGAAATACTTCCGTACATATTTTCATAAATAAGACGGCCTGTACTGTCGCTGACAACAACCACATCTCCTGCCATGCCTGTCCAGGATGGATTTGCTGCTGTCCAGTCATAACCGTTCACGGTACGGTAGCCCTTACCTCCGGCTGCTCCGGTAGTGTTCCATACAGCATACATTTCCAGGGGGTTCCGCGGATTGCAGGTAACGCTGCATTCGGCAAAATCGACACCGAGTTTAAAATTATCGTAATCGCCGATAGTTATCACAGTTGCCTGTGTTGCATCATCGTCAGGTGCCTTATATCCCGGAACCATAACCATAGGGTCGCGACGGGTATTGTGGTCTTTAGTTGCCGGTTGTGCAAATAATTCAAAGCTGCTCTGCAGGAGTATGAATAAGCATAATGCAACCACCGTTTTAACTGTAGAAATTTTCATTGATTGTGAGGGTTAAGTGGTTATAAATTCAGGAGTTACGAAACAAATCATTTTCAGAGACAAAGTTAAACAATTTTTCAACTACTTTTGTTTATTCATTTAATCAATTTGCTACTTAAAAGTAATAACATGAGATTCAATCATTTTCAGAAATCTTTTATAGCAATAGGGCTTATCGCCATTGTTATTCTCTTTACCGGATGCCCATATTCGAGTAGTGTTCCGATTGATGAAGGCTCAGTATCAGTTCCTACCGGTCTCTCAGGACAGTGGGTAAGTACGGCGGATACCGCATCGGAGAATCCAACCTATTTTGTCATTGCTGCATCCGACAAATTTCATGCTACTGCACGGAAAATGGAATATTCGGCTGCCGACAGTGCTTTTACTGAAACCCTGTATTACCTCACCTTTTCGGATGTCAACGGCGAAATATTTATGAACGCCAAGGAAGCTGAAAGTGAAACCTATAGTTTGTTTAAATTCAGTCTGAATGAAAAAGCAAGTGCTATCAGTACTTCCGAAATAACCGACTATATCAAAGAAACTTTCAGTACATCCAAAGAGCTAAAGGACTTTATATTAAAAAATAAGTCGAACAGTTATTTCTATACCAATTCGGACGAAACGTATATCCGTAAATAACCTTTCAGAACTTTACATATTTTTAATTACTTCATTAAATAACCGGATCAGGTTTACTTCGGCTTTACCCGCCGTTTCCAAAATATCTTCGAGTTTCGCTGGAACCAGGTTATCCGGATCGCACAGATCCGTAATTACCGATACAGCCGCACAGGGCAATCCCATGTGGTTAGCAACAATCACTTCAGGAACGGTGGACATGCCAACCACGTCGGCACCAATGCGGCCAAGATAACGGTATTCGGCGCGCGTTTCGAGGTTTGGCCCGGAGACCACAGCATAAACACCTTTGTGCAAAGTAAGGTTAAGCAACTGTGCTGCCGCCTCCATTTTGCTATTGATGTCAGGTGAATAAGGGCAACTCATATCGGGAAAACGAGGGCCAAGTTCGCTGATGTTTGCGCCGGCAAGCGGGTTTTCAGGTAAAAGGTTTATATGGTCGTCGAGCAGCATCAGGGCTCCTTTTTGGTAAGACTTATTGATGGCTCCGCATGCGTTCGAAAGCAACAGCCATTTCACCCCAAGAAGTTTCATCACCCTGATAGGTAAGGTAACCTGTTGCATAGAGTATCCTTCGTACAGATGGAACCTGCCCTGCATAGCCAGGACTTTGTGACCCTGCAGGTTGCCGTAAATTAACCTTCCTTTATGAGATTCAACAGTCGATACCGGGAAATGGGGAATATCGGCGTAATCAATTGCGACTTCTATCTCAATTTCGGAAACCATTTTGCCTAAACCTGTTCCTAAAACTATTCCGGTATCGGGGGACGTGATTCCCTTACTTCGAAGAAAAGCAACTACTTCTTTTATGAGTTCAAACATTTTTCAAATATTAGTGTTACTAAAGGACGGCTAAATTACATAAACCGTTTTACCGTTGATTTCATTTCTAAAGATTTTATTACTTGAATCCGCAAAATTTTGATACACTGCGCGAGCAACTGACTACTTATTATTCGTGGCCATCTCTTTATATGTTCAAGTTTATAACGCCTGCCGAAAACCGTGTATTTGCATTGTTGCACGACTTGTTTCCGGAGCATGCCGAGTTTCATAGCAGGCCTTCAGCCGGTGGGAAATATATGAGCATAACGGTGAAAGAAATAATGCTCAGTTCCGATGAAGTGATTGAACGCTACCTGAAAGCATCGTCTATTGAAGGAATTATTGTTTTATAGGGCAACAGGAATAACCTTTGTTTTTCCTGAAGAAGTCTCAGATATTCCTATTTCATAACCTTTTATGGGCTTCCATCGATTTCAGCAAAATCGGTACCTCATTTTCGAAGTTAGGGGTGAATGTTCCGGTTCCAAGATTTTCCTGAATTTCATGAACAGTCCAGAACCGGCCATCTGATATTTCCTGTCGATTGAAAACCGGGGTAGCATTGTATAACGCAATAAAGCTAAAAACCAGTTCCGATTCCACTTCAGTTTCCCATTTATACTTT
The DNA here is from genome assembly GCA_037142075.1 of Bacteroidota bacterium. Classification (GTDB taxonomy): domain Bacteria; phylum Bacteroidota; class Bacteroidia; order Bacteroidales; family UBA4417; genus UBA4417. The sequence continues at coordinate 3,353 of JBAXBJ010000067.1, read as the reverse complement.
GTAAGCGGCACAGGCTGCAGGCCGGTAATATTGAGTTCTTCAGCTGTTTCGCGCATTAAGGCCTGCTCGATTGTTTCTCCCAAATCAACATGTCCGCCAACCGAAGTGTCCCATTTCCCTGCCTGGGTATCTTTGTGCATGGCACGCTTCTGAAGATAAATAGCTCCTTTGCTGTTGTATATATGCAGATGCACTATCGGGTGCAATTTGCCGGGTCCGCTGTGAGCAGCCTGGCGCGTAGTGCGTCCTGTAATTGTGCCTTTTTCGTCGACTAACGGAAGCCATTCAACATTCTTTTTTGGCTTCTGTTTAATCCTGGCAGATAGATATTGCCATGCGAAATACAGGCCGAATAATATGTATAAAAACGCCCCGCTGATAAATGCCCATGCTTCCTTGCTCATGTAAAACGCCGAATACACGATCAACAGGGTATAAGAAAGCATCATCCAGAAAAGAAATTTCATGGTTTGCTGCATGGCTTTTTCGGCCCCGGCCGGCATTTTCATATCCCCCATATATCGCTGGGTGTATATCATCATGATGTTTTTTCTGCTGAAAGCCGAGAATCCGAGTATAGCACACAATATCAGGTTAATGATGGCAGGTTTGAGTTTGAAGAATATTTCATCTTTCAATACAATCGATATTCCTCCCAGAGCAACCAGCAACAAGGTGTCAAAAAATACGAACCTGTCGAAGCGCCTTTCACGGATAAAAATCCACGCTAGTTGCCCGATACCAAAAATCACAGCCACCGCAACACCTGCTTCTGTCGACCAGAATTCGTCAACAACTATAAAAACCAAAATGGGAAGCAGACCGGGAAGGAGCTTTTTAAAGAGATTCAATTGATTGGTTTCCATGGATTTAATTGCGGATTGGGGATGGCGGATTTCGGATTTCGGATTTCGGATTTCGGATTGCGGATGTAGGATTGGGGATTTCGGATTACGGATGTCGGATTGCGGATGTCGGATTGCAGATTTCGGATTGTGGATTGTGGATTTCGGATTGGGGATTTCGGATTTTCGGATGTGTAAGAATCTTGAACTGCGATTCAATCTAAAAAGTGAATGTGGCTCATAGCATGACAATAATCTTTCTTTAAATAAAAAAAAGGAGCCCTTATGGTAAGAACTCCTTTTTAGAAAATACTTTGATTTACTTTGCGAAACTGATAGCCCTGGTTTCACGGATAACCGTGATTTTAATCTGCCCGGGATAGGTCATTTCTTCCTGTATTTTGCGCGAAAGATCGAATGCAATCTGGTTTGATTCTTCATCCGTAACCTTATCCGCACCTACGATAACACGCAATTCGCGTCCGGCCTGGATGGCATAGGTTTTAACAACACCGGGATAGGAAAGGGCTATTTCTTCAAGTTTATTCAAACGTTGAATGTAGGCTTCAACCACCTCGCGGCGGGCTCCCGGACGAGCACCGGAAATGGCATCGCATACCTGAACGATAGGAGCAATAAGGGTTTCCATTTCAATTTCGTCGTGGTGAGCACCAATGGCATTGCAGATATCCGGTTGCTCTTTGTATTCCTTGGCAATTTTCATACCGAGGATAGCATGTGGCAATTCGGCGTCGTTTTCGGCTACTTTCCCTATATCATGGAGAAGTCCGGCACGTTTTGCTTTCTTAACATTAAGGCCGAGTTCGGCAGCCATGGTAGCACATAGGTTTGCCACTTCGCGCGAATGCTGCAACAGGTTCTGCCCGTAGGATGAACGGTATTTCATTCTGCCTATCAGCCTGATCAATTCGGGATGCAAGCCATGGATACCTAAATCTATCGTGGTGCGTTTACCGGCTTCGATAATTTCCTGCTCAACCTGTTTTTTTGTTTTGGCTACTACTTCTTCGATGCGGGCCGGGTGAATACGGCCATCGGTTACGAGTTTGTGTAGCGACAAGCGAGCGATTTCGCGTCTTACAGGATCGAAACCGGAAAGGATAATGGCATCAGGTGAATCGTCGATGATAATTTCAATACCGGTAAGGGCTTCAAGCGCACGAATATTGCGTCCTTCGCGACCGATAATACGGCCTTTTATTTCTTCACTTTCAATATTAAAAACAGAAACGGTATTCTCGATGGTTTGTTCGGCTGCTGTACGCTGAATAGTTTCAACAATGATCTTTTTAGCTTCGTTGTTGGCTCGCAGTTTTGCTTCGTCGATAATGTCGTTGATTGATGCCATAGCCTGCGTACGGGCTTCATCTTTCATGTTGTCAATCAACTGATTCTTGGCAGCGTCCGCTGTAAGACCCGAAATGAATTCGAGTTGCTCAATGTACTGTTTATGAGCTTTATCTATTTCAAGTTGTTTGCGGTTAATAGTTTCTTTCTGCTGATCCAGATTTAACTTTGATTCGTTAAGTTCTTTCTGCAGTTTCTGAACTTCTTCGTTCTTTTTCTGAATTTCGTCGTGACGCTGGTTCAGTTGTTGTTCGCGCTGTTTCTGACGGTTTTCGTTTTTTGCGATCAGGTTGTTTTTTTCCTGAGTCATGTTTTCGTGATCCGTCTTAAGCTGAAGGTATTTCTCCTTTGCCTGCAACATCTTTTCTTTTTTGATCATTTCCGCTTTTTCTTCAGCGTCTTGCAGTAAGTGGATGCTCTTTTTTTCGATCGACTTACGCAGTAAGGTGGTTGCCAGAGCGAGTCCGGCACCTAACCCGAAAATAGCTGTGATGACAGCTACTAAAATATTGCCCATTTCGTATTGGTTATGAGGGTTAAACATATAACCGGGCAAGGATAGCAAGAAGAGAAAAGAAAAACCCGCAGTTAATTTATGCATTTTGGGAAACCCCAAAACGACAAGATTAGGCTGCCTGAAACCGTCGGACTTCCAATGTTCCCCGAAGAGAATCCTTATACCCGAAAGCATAAGGTAAGGCCTGTCCTGTTATTTCAATGGCTTCGCCCGATTGTAAATATGTTGAGTTTCCAAACGGATTAAATTAACGCGGGTTTTAATCTTGGTATTTTCAAAGAACGTTGAACATCAGTCTTTTAAAGCTTCGGTCAATATGCTGTCAATGTCTGTTAAAGTGGGCGATAAACTGTTAGTTACAAATGATGCTTCGTTTTGAGCATGAATTGCAATAGTTGCAAAATGTAATGCTACCATTGCCAGTAGATCCTGTTTGTCGCTATAACGATAGTTTTTTGCATAATGACTAATTTGTCCTTCAATAAGTTTTGCAGCTTTACGAATAGTTTCCTCTTCATTACGACCTATGGTGAGCTTGTATGGCCTCCCTTCTATTGTAATGGTGATTGGTAATTCGTCTGCCATAGGCTGTTATATTGTTTTATTGTTTAAAAGATCAATGC
>JBAXBJ010000066.1:0-27937 GCA_037142075.1 Bacteroidota bacterium | reverse complement strand
TTTCATAATAAAAAGAAAAACGGCGAGCTTTTCTGGTCGGCGGCTTCACTTTCCCCCATTTTTGATAACGGTGGAAAGATGACGCATTTTCTTGCCATTCAGGAAGACATTACACAGCGCAAATTAGCCGAAGACCAGCTAAGGTGGAGCGAAGAAAAATACCGTCATATTTTTGAAAGTATACAGGATGTCTATTTCGAGGCTTCTTTTGATGGCATAATAATTGAAATAAGCCCATCCATCGAAACACTGACAAAGGGGCAATATACCCGAGCGGAGATGATAGGTAAACCTTTTGCCGGTATATATGCTGACATTGACGAACGGAATGCATACATTTCGGCATTAGTTGAGCAGAAAAGAGTCACCGACCAGGAATTGTCGTTGCGAAACAAGGATGGTTCAATAATTTGCATTTCTGTTACCTCATCAATTTCATTCGATTCGGATGGCAAACCTGAAAAAACAACCGGTGTCTTTCGCGATATCACCGAGCGAAAACAGGCCGAGCAGAAAATCCACGACCTGAACGAAAACCTTGAAAAAAGAATTATTGAAAGAACTGCCCAGTTAGTCAGCACCAACGAAATCCTCGAAAATGAAATCCAAAGGCGGGTGTTTGCCGAAGCGGAACTCGAACGCAAAAAACAACGGCTTGACGACATTATAACGGGAACCGATGTAGGAACCTATGAATGGAATATACAAACCGGCGAAACCATTTTCAACGAACGCTGGGCAGAAATAATTGGCTATTCGCTGAATGAAATCTCACCGACAAGCATCGAAACATGGAGGGAATTTGCCCATCCCGATGATCTGAAAACATCTGATAAATTGCTGGAAAAACACTTTGTAAGAGAGTCTGAATTTTATACGTCCGAATCAAGAATGCAGCAAAAAGATGGAGGCTGGATATGGGTATTGGACCGGGGAAAAGTGCATACCTGGACTGATGCCGGCAAACCGCTCCTGATGTCGGGAACACACCAGGACATCACCTTACGCAAAAGGGCTGAGGAACAATTGCTGTGGAATAAAACGCTTCTGGAAATGATGTCGAATTCGTCGCCACTTGGTTTTTTGGTGGTCGATAACCGCACCGATGCTATTTTGTATTTTAACCATCGTTTTTGCGAAATATGGGAAATACAGAATATTGAGGAACAAATGCAAAGGGGTGAGCTAACAAACAACGGCATAATTCCTTATTGCCTGCCTGTGCTGGCCGACATACCGGCTTTTGCCGAATCGTGCAAACCGCTTCAGGAAGAAATAAACCGCATTGTGGTCGAAGATGAGATTGCCTTTACCGAAAACCGCACCGTCCGCCGCTTCACCACGCAGATCAGGGGCGAAAACGACGAGTATTACGGCAGGCTTTATATTTTTGAAGACATCACCGAGCGAAAACGTGCTTCCGAATTTGAGGCCGAACTATTGCAATTATCGCTTCAACTGACAGGCATACCGAATGCTGAAATTCCTGCCGCACTTAATGTAGCATTGAATAAAATAGGCGATTTCCTGGGTGCTGACAGGGCTTATATCTTCGAATTTGACCTGCCCGGTAATACCATGAACAATACTTTTGAATGGTGCAATACAGGAATAGATCCCGAGATCGGGTATCTTAAAAATCTGGCAAGCGATCATTTGCCTAAATGGTGGGAAAAAATGAAGAGGAATGAAAATATAATTATTCCCTCCATTCAGGATTTACCCGATACCTGGCAAACCGAACGCGGGCACCTGGGGCAGAAGGGCATACAATCGATTATTGCAATACCCCTTTTGATCGAAAACAACCTGATCGGCTTTGTTGGATTGGATTCGGTCACCAAAAAGCGCGAATACGCCGATTCGGAAATCAACATGCTAAAGGTTTGGAGCAATATGCTCGCCAGTTTATTGAACCACCGGCGGCAGGAAGAATTTATAGAACAAACCCGGCAGAATTACGAAACCTTTTTCAACACCATCGACGACTTTCTTTTCGTACTCGACGAGCAGGGGAATATTCTTCACACCAACAGCACGGTTACCAACAGGCTTGGATACACTGCCGAACAACTATTCGGCTTGTCGGTGCTAATGGTGCACCCCGAAGAGCGCAGGCAGGAAGCCGGGCGTATTGTTGGCGAAATGCTCGCCGGCACTGCCGATTTCTGCCCGGTGCCGCTGGTAACAAAAGCAGGCAATCTGATTTCGGTTGAAACAAGGGTTAAACCAGGCAATTGGGATGGCAAAGCAGTGATTTTCGGGGTTACAAAAGATGTTTCAGCCATCAAATTATCCGAAGAAAAATTTTCGAAAGCATTTCAGGCCAATTCGGCATACATGGCAATTTCGCAGATCAGCACTGGAAAATTTATTGAGGTTAACGATTCATTTATCAAAGGGCTTGGATACTCACGTGAGGAAATATCCGGAAAATCTTACGTAGAACTTAATTTATACCGCGATCCTGAACAGCGGGGAAAAATTGTTAAAGAACAAAATCAGTTTGAGCCCGTCAGAGACCTGGAAATTGAGGTACAGACAAAATCCGGGGAAATAAAGACAGGTTTATTCTCGGCCGATTTGATTTATATTGGACTGGAACCATGCCTGTTAACTATAATGATTGACATCACCGAGCGCAAAAAAGCAGAACTGGCCTTGAAGGAAAGCGAATCGAGGTTTTCGTTATTTATGGATTATCTGCCTGCCGTGGTATTTTTAAAGGATCAGGATGGCCGCACACTTTTTGTAAACAAATACATGCAGGATGCTTTCGGCGCCAACACCTGGGTCGGCAAAACCATGATGGAAGTTTTTCCAAACGATTTAGGCGAAAAACTGACTTACGACGATCTGAATTCAATGGCGCTGGGCTATATTAAGATTGAAGAAAAATTGGTTCAACTGGATGGGAAGCTGCATCATTACGAAACCCAAAAGTTCACCATCGACCGGCTTGGGCAGGAACCCTGGCTGGGGGGCATTTCGCTGGATATTACCCAACGCAAAAAAGCTGAAGTCGAGCTGCGCGAAAGCCGGGAACAATTAGATTTGGTGATCAAAGGTTCAAACGATGCTCCCTGGGATTGGGATTTGGTTAAAGACAAACTGTTTTATTCTATAAAATGGTGGCAACAACTTGGTTATGCACCCGACGAAATCCCTTCGGACAGCAGCCTTTGGAGAAACCTTGCACACCCCGATGATGCTGAATATGTGTCTAATGTTTTTGGAAAAGCACTGGAAAGCAAAAATGATAGCTATGAATGTGAATTCAGGCTATTGCACAAAAACGGGCACTATGTACCCATTCTCTCGCGCGGATTTATTACGCGCGACATTACAGGAAAGGCAATCCGCGTTACCGGCTCCAATATGGATTTAACCGAGCGAAAAAAAGCTGAAAACGAAGTCCTGAAGGCAAAAAACGAAGCGGAGAAAGCCAACCAGGCTAAAAGCGAATTCCTTTCGCGCATGAGCCACGAACTGCGCACACCTATGAATTCGATACTGGGCTTTGCCCAGTTATTAGAAATGGATGAACTGAGCCCCAAACAAAAAAAAGGCGTCAACCATATTTTAAACAGTGGAAAGCATTTGCTTAAATTAATCGATGAGGTTCTCGATATTTCGCGCATCGAAGCAGGGAAACTCATCATTTCGCACGAAACGGTGCAGGTAGGAAGAATCATAACAGAAATGCTCGATTCCATTCAGCCGCTCATCGCTTCGAGACAAATAAAAATGCAACTGATCAATACATCGAACGACGAGGAATATATAATCGCCGATCGGCATAGGCTCAAACAGGTTTTACTGAATTTGCTTGTCAATGCCGTGAAGTACAACAGGGAAGGAGGAACAATCAGCATTTCGAATTCAGTTATCCTGCAAAGCGAGGGAAACGATGCTTCGTTGCGGATTTCGATCAGCGATTCCGGAAATGGGATTTCGGAGGAAGACATACCTAAAATTTTCATGCCGTTCGAACGCATTGGTGCCGAAAAAACAAAAACTGAAGGCACAGGACTTGGACTAGCCGTGGCCAAAAAGTTTATGGAAGCCATGGATGGAAATATTGGTGTTGAAAGTGAACCTGGTAAAGGGAGCACTTTCTGGATTGAACTGCCTTTGGCCGGAAACATAAAAAGCCGCAAGCAACTAAATGAAGAGAACATAAAACTAACTGACGAGTTAAGTGCCGCAAATAAAGAAATAGGCTTTCAACACAAAGAAAAAACAAAACGTGCCAACGAACTGAAAGCAGCAAACACTGAACTCACCTTCCAAAATGAGGAAAAGAGTAAACGCGCTGACGAACTGAAAGGTGCAAGAGAAGAGATTGACTTTCTGATTAATCAAAACCGGGAACAAGCCACTGAGTTAGGTAATACAAATAAGGAATTATCCTTACAAAAAGCGGCACAAGCAAAAACTGACAGTGCGAAATTTGCAAAAACCGGGACCATTTTATACATCGAGGACAATGAATCCAATATTGAACTTGTGCAACAAATACTTGCCAGTCAACGTCCTGATATTAGGATGGTAAGCCATATGACCAGCAAGGATAGTGTAAGCAAGGCGATTGATTGTGCCGCTGATTTAATACTTCTTGATCTCGATTTGCCCGATTCGCATGGCAGCGAAGTATTAGAGTGGCTGAAAGCGGACGAAAGTACGAAAAACATCCCTGTTGTAATAATCAGTGCCGATGCCATCCCGCAGCAGGCAGAGAAACTATTGAAATCAGGTGCAAAAAAATATTTCACAAAACCACTGGATTTGATTGATTTCTTAAAAGTAGTGGATGAATGTGTAACTTAGCGGGCAAAAGATTTAAAAGCAAATAACTGTTAACCCGCTCAGTTTGCCTTTTTTGCCACAGATTTCATAGATTAGAACAGATTTGAAACTATTAAAGCTAATGTTTATGGTAAAAAAGGCAGATTGAATTAATTCAGATCAGCGAAATTTGCGAAATCTATTACAAATATTTGTTTTTCAATACTTTGTAAGGGATGAATAGTTATAAAAGTTAAACTGAAATATAAAAAGCGTTGATCTGAACCACGATTTAATCCTGCCCGCTTACTCATGACTGTTGCCTCAAAATCAAAAAATCAGAAAAATAAAAAAATAAAATCATGATTGATTCAACTTTAAAAAATGCAAACATACTGATCGTTGACGATCAGGTAGCCAATATTGAAGTATTGGAAGAACTATTGGAATTGTATCATTATACGAATGTTAAAACTACCACCGATCCCCGGAAAGTGGTTGATTTGTTTAAAAGTTTTAAACCCGATTTGATTTTGCTGGATCTGGCGATGCCCTTCCTGTCGGGTTTCGATGTGATGGAACAACTGAAATCACTGGTTCCTGCCAACACCTTGCTACCCATTCTGGTACTTACGGCTGATGTAACGCACGAATCGAAACAACGGGCACTAAGGGAAGGAGCCAGCGATTTTCTGACCAAACCTTTTGATTTAGTTGAAGTTGGATTGAGGATCAAAAACCTGCTTTTTACCAGCTACCTTTTACAGCTATTGGGGAATCAAAAAGACATACTGGAAGAGAAAGTGAAGAAACGGACTTCCGAACTTCAAAAAACAAATGTTGCGCTGATGATTGCCAGGGACAAAGCCGAAGCAAGCGACAGGCTTAAAACAGCATTTATGAATAATATCTCCCACGAAATACGAACCCCGTTAAACGGCATCCTCGGTTTTGCGCCTATGGTACTCGATCCTGTTTATTCTGCCAAAGACAAGCAGGAGTTTCTCGAAGTTCTCCAAATAAGCGGTAAGCGTCTGATACAAACTGTATCCGATTTTATGGATATTTCGCTCATCGCATCCGGGAATATTGAAGTGAGGCACGACCATTTTACCGTTTCAGAAATACTTTCTGTTTTAGAATCCCAGTATTTGCACGACTTTGCTAATAAGAACCTGCAGTTTACAGTTGAAATACCTTCCATGCTCGGCTTACTGGTTTTAAATTCGGACAGGCTGTTACTGAACAAAATTCTCAGGCATTTATTGGATAATGCACTGAAATTCACTCAAAAAGGGAGTGTTTTGCTTAGCGTTTCCCATACAGGCCAATCGCTTACATTTGGCATTAAAGATACAGGCATAGGCATCAGTGAAAAAGTAATTCCCAGTATTTTCGATCATTTCACACAAGAGGATACTTCCAATACACGCAATTATGAGGGCAGCGGCCTGGGGCTGTCAATCACCAAAGGCCTGGCCGAACTGCTTGGCGGCTCCATTAGCGCTGAGTCAGTTAAAGGAGAAGGAAGCACTTTCTTATTTGCAATACCCCATATTCTCTCCGAGCCCTGGGCGGAAAAAGCTGAAACAATTTCACCCATTAGTATGACTGAACAAAAACCGGTAGTCCTTATTGTTGATGACGAATATTCCGGAACCCTATTTCTGAAATCCACACTACAAAACACTTTCGATCTTTTGTTTGCTAAAAATGGCGAAGAAGCAGTTGAACTTTGCAAGTCGAACCCTGGAATCAAATTGGTTCTGATGGATATGAAACTTCCCGAGATGAACGGGTATATAGCCACCCGAAAAATAAAAGAATTCAGAAATGATCTTCCGGTTGTAGCCGTAACCGCCTATGCCATGGCCGGTGATCGCAAAAAATGCCTCGATGCAGGGTGCGATGAATATCTTTCGAAGCCCTTGTCAAAAAATGAGTTGTTCCCGGTACTGAAAAAATTCGGCTTTAACGGGCAATAAATGGAATTGGTTTTAGAATGTCGGAAGACGGAAGACAGAAGGCAGAAGGCAGATGACAGAAGACGGAAGACGGAAGACGAAAGACGAAAGTCAGAAGACGGAAGTCGGAAGTCAGAAGACAGAAGGCGGAAGTCAGAAGACAGAAGACAGAAGGCGGAAGTTAGAAGACGGAAGACAGAAGTCGGAAGACAGAAGACAGAAGGCAGAAGACAGAAGACAGAAGGCAGAAGTTAGAAGACAGAAGACGGAAGACAGAAGTCGGAAGACGGAAGTCAGAAGACGGAAGTCAGAAGTCGGAAGACAGAAGACAGAAGTCAGAAGACAGAAGACAGAAGTCAGAAGGCGGAAGTCAGAAGACAGAAGTCGGTAGACAGAAGACGGAAGACGGAAGAAAGTATGAGACTGGAGACCCCTTTTCAAAGGATAAGAGAGGTTAAAATGGCAACTTCTGACTTCCGACACATTCAATTGTCCCACTATATTAGCAGCAGAAACATTTTTCATACTTCACGCTTCGCCGGAATTGTAAACCTAAACGTGCTTCCCAGGCCAATACAGGTTTCTGCCCACAATTTTCCGCCTTGCTTTTCGACAAAATCCTTACAAAGGTATAGGCCCAGCCCTGTACTTGCTTCGCCTTCGGTACCTCTGCGGCTTGTGCTTACACCTAGCTTGAAAAGGTTTTCGATAATTTCCTCATCCATACCAATGCCCGTATCTTGAATGGCAAGCTCAACCATATTATCATTAACGCATGTTGCAAGAATGGATATCGTTCCTCCCAAAGGTGTAAATTTTAGAGCATTGGAAAGCAGGTTGCGGATAACAGATTGCAGCATGTCGCTCGAAGCAAAGGCTGTTAAATCAGGCGAAATAAAGCAAGATACCTCTATCCGCTTAGTCAGGGCTGTATCGCGTAACATATCAATACAATTTCCCACAACAGGGAGCAGATAAAGTTCTATGGGGTTGAATGTGATAAGGCCTCGCTGCATAAGCGACCATTCCAATAGATTTTCGAGCAGGCCGAACAAGTTTAATGCCGACACCCTCATATTGGCTGCAAAAGACTGTATTTTGGCCGTTGTAAAGTTTTCAACTCCTTCGGACAGCAGTTGGGTATATCCCAAAAATCCATTGAAAGGACTGCGCAGGTCGTGTGCAATAATGGAAAAAAACTTATCTTTTTCGGCGTTGAGCCTCTGAAGCTCATTGTTTTGAAGTTTTATTTCAGTTTCTGTTTTCTTCTGCTGGGTGATATCCCAGTTTGTGCCTATCATGCGCAAAGGTTTTCCTGAATTGTCGAACTGAACCAACGCGAGCGCTCTGATATCATGAATCGAACCATCCGGCCAGAGAACCTTAAACTCGGAATCAAATTCTTTTTCGCCATGTATCGCCATCCGGATTTCCGCACCCCCCTGTGCTTTATAATCGGGATGAACACCTGCCAGCCAGGCTTCGTAAGCGCCGCCAAATTCGCTTTTAGTAATTCCGTAAAGAGCAAACATCTGGTCGTCCCAAACTAAAATATTGTTTACCAGATCGTAGTCCCAAATCCCAACCCCACCAGCGCGTACAGCCAGCAACAAGCGTGCAGACGCTATTTTCAGATCAGCCTCCACCTGTATGCGCTTGCTTATGTCTTCAAAAATATAAAACCGGCCAAAATATTCGTCATTTTCACCACGAATCTGGGTAGAATAACGCCTTATAGTACGATTTTCAGTAAATGCAATTTCATCTTCCAAAACCACGCGGTTAGCTTCATCCTGGAGTGGTTTACACGATTCGGCAAAAGCGGGAATATCCGCCAAGACGGCTAAACAGTCGGGAATGATGTCATTGTTTTTCATCTCGCCCCTGCTCATTCTCTCTGCTAAATGCCCTATGCCCCATATTTGGCAGAAGCGCTTATTAAAGTATAAAATATCATCTGTGCGATTGTCAACTACCAAAAAACCTAGTGGTGACGAATTTGACATCATCTGTAGTAACGATTGATTCCAACGCAATAATTCATCAGCCTGCTTTCGCTCGGTAACGTCCGTAATAAAACCATGCCAAAGAACAGAGTTATCCTCCTGCGGCTGCGGCATGGCGCTCCCCGACAACCACCGAACAGTTCCATCCCCGAACTTTACTCGGTATTCATGCCTCCATAACACCATTTCACTTGCTGATTTCTGAATTGAAGCAATGACTCCTGCATAGTCGTCGGGGTGAATACAGGCAAATACTTTTGACGCATCTTCGCGAACTTCTTCCGGGCTAACGCGATAAATTGAGTTGATGCCTTCGCTGGCATAAGGGAAACAGGAACTGCCATCGAGGAGCAACTGGTACTGGTACACCATTCCGGGTACCCGGCTGGCAATTTTCTGCAACCTGCCGAGTAACTCTTCTTTCTCTTTTTCGGTCTTTGTTCTGCTGGTAATATCGTGTACAACCGTATAACGGTATTTTTTTTCCTGAATGTAAATATTTTCTGACGATAAAAGAACATGCTTTATATCTCCGTTCTTTGCTTTCAGATCAGCCTCCAGGTTTCTGATATTTCCAAAAATATCGACCTCGCGGAACAGGTTAGCCCTGGCTTCGTCAGTTAATATACCTAAACCAGAAGCAGTATTTCCAATTACTTCGTTGGCATTAAAGCCGAACAGATCATAAAATGCTTCGTTTACTTCAATATACTTACCTGTCAGCAAATCGCTCAACCCGGCTGCTGAAGGGTTGAGATTGAACATTTTTGAAAATTTCTCCTGCGATAACTGTATTTGCGAAACATCCTTGGTAACGCCAAAAATGGCAGGACTGCCATCCCACAGGCCTGCAGTAACTCTTGTTTCGACCGGAATAAGCAAACCTGATTTCGTGCAAAGCGGTACAGGGCAAAACTCGGCAGCGCCTTGCAGCATCAGTCCGACAATGTGCCCGGCTTCGTCGCGGCGATCGGGAGGATGAACCATAAGTACGGACTGTCCTTTAAGTTCATCCAGGGTATAACCTAAGCGGTTTATAACAGTGCTGTTGGTGTATATAATATCCCCCTGCTGGTCGAGTACGAAGAGGAATTCGTCGATGGTATTGAAAAAGGTTTCGTAATTACGCCGGGTCTGTATCACTATACTTTCGGCCTGCCTGGCTTTGGTAATGTCGCGGTTGCTGACGCGCCGTCCGGTATAAATCCCGTTTTCATCGTAAACAGGCGAACACAAATGCTCAATATAGACTACCGAACCATCCTTTTTCAGTATCCTGAAAATAATTGAAGCATGCTCGTGAATTTGTTCCCGGCCATGGACATTTAGTAAATGGTGGTCGAATAAAACTGAATCCTCAGGATGAACTATTTTTTTCAGAAGCAAAGGCTGGTCGAAAAACTCTTCAGGTTTGTAGCCACTGATTCTTTCGCACGAAGGCGACATATAAATCAGCCTGTTATCGGCACCAATCCAGTATTCCCAATCGTGAGTATAATCAGCAACGGTTTTAAATTTAATTTCGCTCTGTTTTAATTCGGATGTAAGTTGTACAGCCATCCGTGCAGCCCGTGTTTTTGTAAGTATCAGCGAAAGAGCCAATCCAAACAGGAGCAGGCTGATTACAATACCACCTAAAAAAACCAGAAACACTTCGCCTTCAAAGTATGCTAAACCTGCTTGCGGCTGCGAAAAGGACAAAGTCCATTTAGTTCCGTTAAATTCAACAGGAAGTATAAGCGTGGTAGAGTTCCGGGTATCGAGAAGAAGTGAATCTGCCCTTTGACTGTCGAATAGCAATGAATTGGTTGAAATACTATCGGTATCATATACTTTTAAATGGATCCTGTTGTTATCCGGTGCATCCCATGGACCTAATATTCCAAGCATTAAATCGTTCATCCGGTAAGGGCTATACACCCAGCCTGTTATGGCCGCCCGTCGTTCGGCGAGCGAATGGGTTGGTTTTCCGTTACGATAAACCGGAAGGTACATAAGGGTACCAGCCTGCACATCATTGTAGGTTTCCTGCACAAGTTGCACCTTGCCCGAAAGTGTTGCAATGTCGTTGTCGCGGGCACGTTCCATGGCCTTACGGCGCACCGGTTCGGTTAACATATCGAACCCAAATGCACGCAGGTTGCGTCCATTAAAGGGTTCGAGGTAAATAATAGATGTATAGCTATCCCTTTCGCCTTGGGGTTTTATGGTATAAGCGGGAAAACCCTGGTTACGGATATTCTGAATGTGCCGTTGGAGCTGGTTTTTGGGAATTATGCACGAATATCCTACCCCTTGAATGCCGGGCAAATCGTTTTTTAATTTAGATTTTTCGATAAATGATTTCCATTCGTTTCGTGTTACCGAATCGGAAGCCATAAAAAAGGATGAACCGCTGCGTAAGAGTTGGGCATGTGCATGGAGACGGGCATTTATTTCTGTTTTTAATACGTTGCATACCAGGGAGAACTCATTATTTTTCCTGATCTCAACTTCGCGGCCGGTATAAATTGTAACTGCAAAGGTTATAATAAACCCAAGAAACAGAAGGGCAAAGGCTTTCCATGCGGCAATGATAAAAGTAAAAAAAGTTTGCTTTTGAAAGTCGGAATCAGTTTGTTTCATAGTGGCGCGAGTTTTAACCCGAATTCGACAGGGGTTACAGGTGCTAAATTAATAGTGGTAAATATAGGGTTTTAATGAACATTCAAATGGTAATACTCTGACAATTTCCTATTTAACAGCAAAGTACTGAACGTAGCTCATCAAAATGAAGAATGGATTTAAAATTCAAGCAAATATCAAGTTCCTTCTTCATTCGTTTTGCCAGAGATCTGATAAATCAGCACCGATTTTAATCTATCCTCAACATTTTTTATGTTACTATTGGCCGAATTGATTTTATTCCGGCTACCATTCAGTGCCTAAAGTGCCTAAAGTGCCTAAAGTGCCTGGAATGCCTAGAGTGCCTAAAGTGCCTGAAGTGCCTGGAGTGCCTGGAATGCCTGAAGTGCGTCCTTAACTTTTATGAATGTTAGCGAAATATGGCTCCTTATCCGGATTTTGCAATGAGTTGATGTTTTGTGAAACATTCAACTACTATATTAACCTATTGGAATTCATGCAAAGAATTATTGATAATTCCAGGAACTTTAAGTACTTCAGGCACTTTAAGTACTTTAAGTACTCTTAAAAAGTTAAACCCGATCAGGATGAATAATCACCTTATGTTGTATCAAAATTTGAGTATTTCATTACTTCCCGGCTTCGGTTCGTAAGTGTTATAAAGGCATATTTACATCAGGTCGCCCAAAGGCCCGAGGTTTATATTTAAATCCCTGTCGGTAAGGTTAAAATGTTTTTTCAGTTCTTCCATTTTCATTTCAAGTTTCATCAGGGTTTCGCCCAGGCGTTCAATTTCATCATCGGTAAGCGAACCGCCATCAACGCGGCGCATGGCTTGTTTTTCGACTAATTTGCGGATAAGTTCCACCAGGGTAAGTACCAGTTTTGCCAATCCTGAATCGGCATTGTCGGGGGTGAGTTTTAGTTTGGAATCTTCGATACTCGCAAGTTTCCCAATTTCCTGCGAAAGGCTGTCGAGGGATCCGGTATTAAAAAGTATTTTATTTTCGCTCATTTAACAGTTTACTTTATGGTGGTTTCGACAAAACTATAGGGCGGCCAGGGGCCGGTAAGCACAAAATCAAGTTCCGGATATTGGCTTTGCAGTTTCTTTATCACATCCACAAGTTCGTCTTTCTTCCTTTTATCGAGGAGGAAAACAGAATCGATTAATATAGATGCTGATGCCATTTTTTTAAATTTATGCTCTGCCTGCAGCAGGGTGAGTTGTGTATTAATAGCTATGATTACCGAATCCACATAAGATATCATCAATTCTTCGAGACGGTGAGCTTTAAGTTTTGCATTGACATACTCCCTGAAAACCGAGTATTTAACTTCGTTTGCAGCATTGGCGGGGGTTCCGGTTTCTGCTTCAGTTTTTTGAAGTATGCCGGACTTTAATTTTTCGGAATCACAAAAAACCTTGAGGCCAAACTCGTATTTGTCTTCCACTTTACCTAGATTTTGTTCTATTTCCTGGTAATTCCTTTCAAGCATAAGGGCAATTGCGTCGGCCGATTCCATAAAGGAACCATAACGCATGGGCAGCAAGGTAAAGTGATGCGACAGTTTTTCGATAATACCGGCAAATTCAATGGCATTAGCTTTATCCGAAATTAAATCCGACTTTTTATTTTCGCCCACCACGGCTGCAATCCCATTCAGGCAAACTGAATATAAAGCAACACCTGAAATGCCTTTCAAATCAAGCAAAAGTTTTTCCAACTTTCCGGAACCTTCGTTTACCGATACAAGGGCATAAATCATTATTTCCATGTCAAATCTATTCGTAAAATACGTGCCATGTATAGATAAATAATCTCATTTTTGCCTTTTACACCAATGTTTAGCTTATCTTATATTTTGATGTTTTTTCTGGCATAAGAATTCAGCGAGGAATCATAAAAATTGAACACCTTATTCAAAATGTAAAAGTAATGCAAGCCCCTAACTTCTTCATTTTTAATTTGAGGTTAAGTGTTTTTCATTACTTTAAGATTCTGGACTATCCAGGTTGGGATTAATAGGAAAATATCAGCTAATTTGCTGTAATACTATTGTTCTCTGATTCTTCCAATGAGTTTATGACTCCAATTCAGGTTTTTTCTTTTTTAAGTATAGCCTTTCCTGCTTTCAGTTGATCCATGGTTTCTACCGAGCTAAGCATAAGTTTTACGCCAAGGTAAATAAGGTCGATATCGGCTACCGAAATCACTATATCACCGGTAAGTATTACCCCTTTGTTCAAAACCCGGTCGAGTAATTCGAGGATAGTTATGTCCTTTGACTGGTCGATTACATTGTTGCTCATCCGCGTTTTTCTTTAATGTAAATGAAGCTAAATGGCGGCCAGGGGCCGGTTGTTTCGATAACGAAACCAGAGTTGATGTCCTTTTTGCGGAGAATTTCAACCGTATTCAGAAAATCAGCGACCTTCATTTTGTCGATTAAAAAAGCAGCATTCAGGATCATTGTATCCTGCCTTTCGTTAAGGTCTGGTGGAATCAGGTTGCTGAGATGAGTTGCTTCGCTGTAAACCCGGAATTCCTCATAGTATTTCTGTCCGTATAGTTTGCAAAGCCGATCCAATTCGTTTTCGATCAGTTCGGTTTTTTTTCGTCTGAGCAAAAAAGCTTTCCCGGGTCCGCTTGCCATAATTTGTGTTTCGAGGGCAGCGGCTTCTTCACTCAATTCGTCGATTTTTTCGCTGAGTGCTTTGCGATCGCAATAAATTTTAACGGCCCACTCTTGTTTGCCGCCTATGTGTTGGAAATTTTCGGTCAGGGACCCGGAATAATCAGTCAAAAACTTATTTAAACTTTCCTCCGATTGAAATATTGTGCCAAAGTTAAATGGAATAACGGCGTTATGCTCCTCCATGAGTAGAGTGATTACTGCTACATGTTCCCGTGCATTGGTTTCGAGCCACTTGATATCGTTTAGGTTCTGCTTTAAGTTTTCCTCCGAAAACTCTTTTTCAGAAACAAATTTAACTATTGCATAAAAATCGCCAAACGCAAGCGACTTCAGACCATGAGCTTCGGGGACGATTGCCCGTTCAGGGTCATTGTCCAAAAGGCAATAAACGTATATCAGGTTATTGGTCATAACAAGGGTTAAAAAGCAATGTTACTGATCGTCGCCATCCATGCCGGCAAAGGAACTCAACCGCTCAAAGGAAGTAATTTCGAGGTTGTCGTCAACTTTTACAGCATAAAAAAGCCTTACTTGTTTGGGGGGCAGGTTCATCGATTTTAAAAAGGAATCGTCCTCGTAAACCTCGGCTACGGCGCTCCAAATTTCTTTTACTTTTTCAATTTTAATGACCGTAACATCGTAGCAACTGATATTCTCTTTCAAGAACTCAACTACGGTTTTTTTTACCTGGATTATATTGCTCATTTTATTAATGTGTTAATGGGGTAATGTGCTAATGCGGTAATGTGCTAATGCGGTAATGTGTTGATGTGCTAATGCGGTAATGTGTTGATGTGCTAATGCGGTAATGTGTTAATGTGCTAATGCGGTAATGTGTTAATGTGTTAATGTGCTAATGCGGTAATGTGTTAATGTGCTAATGCGGTAATGTGTTAATGTGCTAATGCGGTAATGCAATAATGTGCTAATGCGGTCCGTGAAAACAGTATCCAAAAACCAGTAACCTGTATCCAGTTAAATATGTATCCGGCTTATTATCGCGTACTGAACCAGAGTCTACTGTTTACCTGTTGATGGCTTTTTCATGTTGTGACCACAGGAAGGGCAAAATTTGTATTCGTACATAAATCGCCATCCGTCGCCACATTCCGGGCATTTGATGTCAAATGGCTGACCACAATCGATGCAGAATTTTTCATTTCCGCCAGTAGTTTTTCCGCATTTCGGACATTTAAAAGCACTCATTTTTTCCTCCTTTTTTGTTAGTTGGTTGATTGGTTGATTGGTTGATGAGTTGATTGGTTGATTGGTTGATGAGTTGAGGGGTTGAGGAGTTGATTGGTTGATTGGTTGATTGGTTGATGAGTTGAGGGGTTGAGGAGTTGATTGGTTGATGAGTTGAAGAGTTGAGGGGTTGAGGGGTTTAGGAGTTTAGGGGTTATGGATATTGAGAAAATTATGTTTTTGCATTCAACCTATCGACCTTTTCGATCAACCGATCAACCTATCAACCTTTTCTTCAACCTATCAACCTTTTCATCAACCTATCAACCTTTTTCATCAACCCATCAACCTTTCAATTAACCTATCAACCATTTTCATCAACCTATTAACCTTTTTATCAGCCTTTCAACTTTTTCATCAGCCTTTTCCCTTCTGTTCCCTGATGGTGGCAAGCAATTTAAGCAGTTCATCTTCTCTTTTGTCGTATTCTTCTTCGTCAATTTCGTCCATTTCAAATTTAAGCTGAAGGGCCATCAGCCTTTCTTTGATTGTGCCTTCGTCAGATGTTTCTTTTTCAATTACCTCGTTGATTTTTTCGGCTAAAAAAAGAACCCCTTTTAAAGGTGCAAGCAGTATATCGTCTATCAGAAACATGTTAAATCCCTTTCGTGTTAATCACCAGGTTGACAAAATTATACGGAGGCAAGGTGCCAACGTATTTAAAGGTCATAAAGCGGCCAAATCTTTCGTCCAGATCGTTTACGGCTTTATCGAAGGCGGGTTCGGCCGAATTCTTAATAAGGAATGCAGCGTTAAGGATCATCATTTCGCCGTAATTGTCGTTTATTTTAATATCATCGGCAAGCGGGGACAAAACCTCCAGGATGGTTTCCTTATAATTTTCCGTCTCTTTTTTAAGGGCCTCGGCAACCATTTCCCCGATTTTCATACGTTGGTAATGGGTTTTGTCGGCCGGCAAATTAAGTAGTTTTTCACGAAGGTTCCTAATGGCATCGTATTTTTCAACTATATCTTCATAAATAGCCGTTTCCTGAGCTAATATTTTGAGGCCCAGTTCTTTTTTGCCATCCATTTTGGTGAGCATCTCATCGAATTTGGCGAAATCTTTTTCAATTATCCTTAGTATCCCTTCATCGTCGTTGTGTTCCGAAATGGTCGAAAAGCGAACCGGAAGTACCGTAAATTGTTTCATGATCTCTTCCAGCACTTTTTCGTGGGTAATCATATTAACTCTACGGGCTTCGTAAATAATTACAGGTGAATTACTTACAATAGCTGTAATGCCCTTGTAACAAATGCCATAAACAAGGTCGGCGCGTTTGCCCATTCCGATGTGTCCAAGCTCTATCGGCTCGGAATGCCTTATAATGCCGTAAATGTATTTTCCTTCTTTGGGTGTTTCCTGCTCGTTGCTCATATAGGAAGTGTCATTAAATTTTTATTGGTATATATTCAGTGCCTAAAGTTATGTGTGCCTAAAATGACTAAAGTTCCTTGCTAATATTATTTGCTGTATTAATCAAGTTCTTAGGCTCAAATGGTTTGAAGAGTTTTTTAGTTTTGAAAATTATTGTTACCGACATTTTGCTGAATTTTAATTATTGAAAGGTGTCAGAGGCATTAACTTTATGCATTTTAGGCAATCCAGGCACTTTAAGTACTCTTAAAACATTAAAGTTTCAGTAGGGTGAATAATTACTTATCCTACAATTCCCATTTTTCGGGAAAAATTTTCAGGTCGATGAAATTAAAAATCGGCAAAGGAAAGGTATAAACAAAATCGCACCTATCCTTGAACTTAACGCCAAGGTCCGCCATAATGTTGTCGAATTCGACTTCCCTTCCGCTGTTCACCAGAAATGCTGTGTTCATAAACATGGCATCGCGGCTGACCCGGTTGTGTTTATACTCAAAAACCGATTTGCGAAAAGCATCTACAACCTTATCTGCTTCCTCTTCTTTCTTTTCGAGCAATGCATGCTCCACAATATTGCCGGCTTCGGTAATCTTAAGGTTTCGGGTTTCGTTATCATCAAGCTTTTCAATTTCGGCCCTGATTTTTTGAAGTTCGACATGTTCCTTGTCTATCTCCTTGTATATCATACCCATATTTTTCCAGGTGCCCCTGATATTCAGTTCCACCTTATTTTCGAACTGCATCAGCAATTCCATAAACTCGCTGTAACGACGGTTAAGCAGGTTCCTTATTTCGTCAGGTGTGGCAGCTATTGTCCCGAACCTGATTGGGAGTATGCCGCTAAATTCCTTCATGGCAGCCTCAATAACCTTCTGATGGGCCAGCATGTTCTCGGGGTTCACAACAAATTTACTGAGTGGATGATCGCTCACCACCATACATAAGCCATTGAAACCAATTGTCGATACAAGATCTCCTCGACCACCTACACCAATATTGCCTAAATTGACATCGTATTCTGATGCAATGATGCCATAAATATATTTTCCGTCACGTTGCATATTAATCTTTCAGTTTTACCAAAATCAAATTATTAGCTATGTTCTCTTTTGAAAGTGATACATGTTCATCTTTCGATGATTGTTTTGCAGCTGTCGTAAAATCCAGCAGCGTGTGAAAGGCTTTATTCATCCTGTTGAAACTACCCTGATCCCCGTTGTTCTGATTTATGTCGGGGTGAAATAATTTTGCTTTCACAAGATAAGCCTTTTTTATTTCCGTTTCGGAAGTTTCATCGTTTATTTCAAGATCATTTTTTGCCTGTTCCACCATTACCGGATCCAGCACTTTGACTTCGAGGGTATAAAAGCTATAACAAGGCAACGGCCCAACTAACTTAAATCCAAGTGCATCCTCAAACTCTGTATCAAGCTTATCAATTTCGGATTCAAATTTTTCTTTGTTGTTTTTTTTGATTAAAAATGCCGAGTTGGTAATCATCTGGTCGTTCATCGCTTCGTGCGTTTTTATATCAATGCTTATTGACGACAGGGCATCCAAAATCCTCAATTCGACCAGTTTGTTTTTTTTATCCAATTTATCTTTGATCAGCATACCCACTTTTACCTGGTCGAGCTGTGAGAGTGAGTCTTCTTTTTTCAGGATTTCATCTTTTAATGCCACAATTTCAGGATGGCTGGCAACTTCCTGTATGACTCCCCCAAAATTGGCCCATGTAACGGCAAGGTCAATTTCGGTCAGGAATTCAATTTTCTTTAACGTATCAATAATTAAATCATAGCCGTTTGCAAGTAATTTAACCACTTCTTCCTTCGTGGATACTATTGTGCCGAGCTTCATAGGGATAAACATATTGAACCCTTTATTCTGAAGGCTTTCAATTGTTTCCTGGTGATGTACCAACAGGTACCCCAGCGATTCCCTGTCTGAGTAATCGATATCCTCGTCTTCCCTATCGGACACAACGGCTGAAATGTTTTGGAACGGGATAGCATAAATGCCGGAATCTTCAAATGTCCTGAACATATCCGGACCGTAAAAGTTAGGCATTATCCCATAGATATATATTCTTTTTGTTGGCATGAGTATAATGTATGTTTAAGAGTTGAACACTAAGTAGCACCACTGGGTCAAAACAACCTATTTTTTGGCAGCATTTTGTTTTAACACCAGTTGTATGGCTGTTTCGAAATGGCTTTCCAGTATGGATATATCACCCGAAATCTCGTTTCCTTTTCCGCGGTTCTTGTCAATCAATTCGCGAATGGCGAGCATAGCGGCTTTGCGACAGATAAACTCGATATCGGAACCGGTAAGACCATCTGTCTTTTCAGCTAGTTTACTGAGGTTTATTTTTTTTCCAAGAGGTTTTTTACGGGTGTGAATACCAAAGATTTTCTTCCTTGTTTCAACATCAGGTAAAGGCAGTTCAAATATGAGATCAAACCTGCCGCTCCTTAATAAGGCCGGGTCAATTAAATCAATTCTGTTGGTTGCAGCCAGAACTATGACACCTTTCAAGTCTTCGATGCCATCCATTTCTGTCAAAAACTGACCAATAACCCTGTCAAGTACCCCGGAGCTCGAACCGTCTTCGCTGCGCCTTGGTGTTAGGCTGTCAATCTCGTCCAAAAACAAGATGCACGGCGATGCCTGTTTGGCCATGCGAAAAAGTTCTCGTACCCCTTTTTCGGATTCACCTATGTATTTACTCAGAATCTGAGGGCCCTTTACTGAAATAAAATTAACACCACTTTCGCTGGCAAGAGCCTTGGCCAAATAGGTTTTTCCGGTTCCCGGTCTGCCGTGAAGGATTATTCCCTTTGGTGGCTTAGTATCGGCTTTTTTGAACAGATCGGCATATTGCAGAGGCCATTCCACGGTTTCCTTCAAAGCTTCTTTAATTTCTTCGAGACCGCCCACATCTTCCCATTTCACATCGGGAACTTCAACAAAGACTTCCCTGATGGCCGAAGGTTCCACTTCTTTCATGGCATCCATGAAATTATCCATCGATACCTCGAGCGACATCAAAAGTTCGTAGGGAATTTCGGACATCTCGAAATCTATCTGCGGCAGTATTTTCCGCAAGGCGGTCATTGCAGCTTCACGGGCCAAAGCTTCGAGGTCGGCACCAACAAAACCATGGGTAATTTCGGCTAATTTTTCCATATCCACATCCAGCGACAATGGAATTCCCCTTGTATGGATGTGAAGAATTTCCAACCTACCTTTTTTATCGGGGATTGAAATTGAAATTTCGCGGTCGAAACGGCCTGGCCTTCTTAAAGCCGGATCAATGGAATTAGGAATGTTGGTGGCTCCGATAACTATAACCTTTCCCCTCGATTCCAACCCATCCATTAATGACAGAAGCTGGGCAACAACACGTTTTTCGACCTGTTTTTCGCCACCCATATCTTCACGTTTGGGGGCAATAGCATCTATTTCGTCAATAAAAATGATGGCAGGAGCATGTTGCTGGGCTTCTTCGAAAATTTTGCGTATCCGGCCTTCGCTTTCCCCGTAAAATTTCCCCATAATTTCGGGGCCGGAAATATTGATGAAGTATGCGTCTGTTTCGTGGGCTACTGCTCTCACAATAAGCGTTTTCCCGGTTCCGGGAGGGCCATATAAAAACACGCCTTTGGGTGGCTGCACACCAAGCCGTTCGAAAATTTCAGGATATTTCAGCGGAAGCTCAATCATTTCCCTGATACGTTGAACCTGGTTACCAAGTCCGCCAATATCTTCGTACGACACTTTATGCTTTCGTTCGGCATCCTGTTTCGTGAGTTCGAGTTGGAAACTTGTATTAGGTTGTATAAGCACAACCCCTTCCGGATTTGTTCCGGTAACTGTATAATCAACTGAACGTGAACCGAATAGATTAGCGCGAACTTTATCTCCTTTTATGACGGAGAGTCCATTGATCAGCGAACCAATGTATTTGGCATCGTCGGCCTTGAGTGAACCGGTTTTCGTTTCGGGTTTTAATTTTATTTTAATTGCCTGACGACAAGTGGTTTTAACGACTTTTACTTTTTCGTCGATACCAGCCTGTGCATTTTCGCGTGTAATTCCGTCAATCTGTATGATGCCTTTGTCCCGGTCTTCGGGATAGCAAGGCATTATTTTAACAGGGGTTGCCCGTTTTCCTTCAATAACAATAACATCGCCACTTTCAAGGTTCAGCAACTTCATGTCTTTTGGGTCGATGCGGGCAATGGCGCGGCCAACATCTTTTACAAGAGCTTCTTTAACACGTAAGATTATTTCGTCTTTCATTTTATAATGTATTGAACCCTTCTGACACTGATCAGGTGATCAAATATGCTTTCTGTCTGAGTTGATTATACAATCCTGGGTTTTCAATGTTCCTCTTTAATCAGCGTCGATCATCTGAATTTTCTTTATCAGAGTGCTTACTCCTTCATGTTCTATTAATCAGGGCTCTGTTTCACTTCAAAAAGATTTATTCTTAAGCGTTCCAAAGCTTCTTTTCCTTTAATTTCTTCGGCAAACACAGGGACTTCAGCCCTATTCAGATTGTCGAATATTTCGCTTATTTGTTGTATGTATTTTTCTTGCCCTGCTTTCCGTCGCTTACAAAAACTGCAATCGTCGGATACCATTACATTATTTACGATTATTTGGCGGGCATTTATCTGGGATTTACGTAAATCGGCCAACAAGCGCACCGTTTCCATAATAGCCATTGCTTCGGGGATACAAACGGGAATAAATTCACATTTTGTTTCGTCCTTCAAAATATTTTCTATCCTTTTAACCGTTCTCTTCAAGCTGAGTAAAAATGTATCTACTTCATCCTGTTTGTATGAACCCGAGAAACTGGTTATCATATAGCGGTATTTCCACCTCATTTTGGCGGCTACTTTTATCCATGCATCCAATAATTTAGGCGAAGAAATCAATCGCAAAGCATGACCCGTAGGAGCCGTGTCGACTACATATTTTTCATATTCGCCTTCGTCGATAAAATCAATAATAGTTTTAAAGCTCATAATCTCATCAATACCAGGTATCGACAATGTGAGCATATCGTCTATGTCCTCGTTATCAAAGCTGGTGGAAGTAACCAGGAGTTTTTTAAGTTCGCTGTGATGTGCTGCTTTAAAGACTGAAAGTGCCTCATCGGCCACCACTTCGATGGCAGAAAGGTTGTCGGCACCAACAACCTTAACTACTTTAAAACCAATTTCCTGTTCGAGGCAATCCGACACTGAATGCGCAGGATCAGTAGAGATTAGCAGCGTTTTGAATTTTTCGGATAACGCCAGGGCGGTGGCAATAGCACAACTGGTTTTTCCTACACCGCCCTTCCCACCAAAAATGACGAGTTTAAGGTCGCTGTTATCTAAGCCAGTGAGTGCCATAAGGTTTATTTATTTATCCTTATTTCAAGGATGCCATTTGTAAATTTGTGTTTCAGATTTTCGCTGCTTGCTTTAATTGGAAGCAATAATTCCTTACGGTACGAACGACTTTTGCTCACAGCCGAAATTTCAAGCATGTCTTCTTTGAGGTCGATTTTAAGGTCACTTTCCTCTATTCCAGGCATTTCAGCAATTATCACTATCTCTCCTGTTTCATCAAAAATATCGGTTATGGGCTCTCTTTCTTCATTCACTTTAGGGCCTTCAGGTGTTTTTTTAATATTTCCGAAAGTTTCAACTTTTGGAGTTCCCCCGCCGGCGGTATTGATGGTAAAACCATACACACCTTTCATGCCTTTTTTGATATGGTCTAATTTGAACTCGCCATCTTTGCTCATCTTGCCATTTTCATCGAGCTTACCGGCGAGATCGACTAATTTTTCGATTCCTTTGAACAGGCCGCCAAGACCAAAAAGGTCGAAATTGGCTTCGTTTTTATTATCGTCATCTTTTCCCATTTCACTATTTATTTAATTTTATCTTTCTTAACTCTTGCTTGAGTATGTCATGCGTTTAGATTAATACCTACCTTAAAAGGGGGAGAACAGGCTACAATGGTTTGTTGAGTGCTTCAAGTTTTTCGAGCCGTGCCTCCAGGGTTTCCTGTTGCTGCATAAGCTCTTTTTCCCTGGCTTTAGTGGAAAGATAGGTGTCTTCCTGCCACCAGTTTATCCCCATTTCCATAGCCTTGTCAACCGAAGCCACAAGTAACCTTATTTTAATGGTTAGCAAATCAATATCTGCAATCTGAATTTTGATATCGCCTGCAATTACGATCCCCTTATCGAGAACTCTTTCGAGTATATCGGCAAGACCAGTCGCATTAATTGAATGGGTTGGTTCTGACATGGTACTTTTTTTTAGTAGTCTATCGACAATGTTTTAAAATCCGATTTCACTTCTGCAGTTTTCTTTTGATCAGATTTCTGCATTTCCGGCGAGTGCATCTCACTGGCTTTTTCATCGTTATAATCCTGAATTTCTTTCAGTCGACCCTGAACAAATTCGAGCCTGAGCAATATCCTTATTTCTTCACTTTTTAACCGGGTTCTCTCTTTTTCGAGCATATACAACTTGATGAAATCGGATTCCTCCTTATTTGGAATGCCCGATTTAACTACATTCTGCATTGATTTAATGCTCTGGAGCCCTTTTATTGCGCTTGAGATAGGCATGGTTTATTGTATTAATGGGTTAATGGGGTAATGTGCTAATGTGGCAATGTGCTAATGTGGCAATGTGCTAATGAGGCAATATGAGAATGTGAAGATTTGAGAATGTGGAGATTCGGGGGAGACTTGTTCGTTTTAGTTCAACTCATCTGCAGTTGTTATTTACTCAGTAGTTGTAAACCTATCAACTTATAAACCTATCAACCCATAAACCTCTTCCTACACCGCAAATTGTGCAATTAAATCGTCAACAATCACTTTTACCTTTTCCTGGTTTGTTTTTGATCCGATCCGGCTTGTTTCGGATGTGAGGATATCCTGGCAAATTTTCCTGAACATTTCTTTTGATTCCGAAGGTGTTGTGTTTAATGTTGCCAATGTTTTGGCTATCATTATGGAACCGCGGATGGTTGGGTCAAATTCGGTTTTTCCCGATTCGCGCAAGCCCCTGACTATTTTTACAATTATTTCGGTATCTTTTAGCGTGAGTTCCGATTTTGCCATGGTAATTTTCAACTCGGTTTCATAGTCAAAATGATCAAGATCCATGGTAACCATGCGGTCGCGGAGAGCATCCTGTGTCCGGTTCACGCCGGCATACTCTTCGGGGTTTGAAGTGAAAATGGCACGGAATTCAGGATGGACTTTCATGTAGTAATCCTCCTCTTTTGCCGCCGATGTGCTCAGCATCCTTTCCTGGAGGATTGGTAACAAAATATTGTTTGCCTCGGGACGTGAACGCGTAAATTCGTCATAGATAAGGGTAAAGCCATTTTTCACAGCTATTGTCAAGCGGTTATTTACCCACTGCTTGCTCATATCTTCTTCGTATTTGTGAACCGAATGGATGAACTTATCGTCCAGTCTTTTGTATTTATAACCTTGTTCGCTGCCAATTAAATCGGAAGTTTTGTACTCGGCATCGCCATGAATAATGACCACCGGTCTCCCGATTTTACTTGCCAAATGCATAGCAACGGTTGTTTTTCCGGTTCCTGAAGGCCCCCTGAAATGCACAGGAAATCCTGCTTTTATGTAGGTAAGCCCACGGTTGGTAATGTCTTTGATATAATCCGTTTCAACAAAATTCGACATTGGCCTCAGCTCAAGTACGGTGTTCATTTCATTGTTGTTGCTCATGGGTTTAATGTATTAATTCGTTAATGTGATAATGCGATAATATGTTGATACGGTAGTGAGTTGATGGGTTTATTGGTTGAAATGCTGATGGGCGGACAGTTTAAGAAGTCGGAGTGTTGATGGTTTAGTGCGGCTTGGGTTGGGGTAAAGGAGGATGGAGTTTTTTGAAGTTTGTAAGCAACTGAGAATGTAAATGCTTTCCCTCCCTAACCCCAACCCTAACCACTAAATGGCAGGTTTGGCATTTGCGCCAGTGTGCTTCTCCAAATAGCACGAGCGTCTTCAATGTCCTTAATTATCTGTTCTTTTTCAACCAAAAATGCCGTCCTCCTGGCAGTAAACTTATCCATGGCTTCCTGTCTTTTTTGAAGGCTATTCCTGATACTGTCTGGTACGTTCTTCATTATGGGTTGAGGGGTTGAGGGGTTGAGGAGTTGAGGGGTTGAGGGGTTGAGGAGTTAAGGAGTAGAGGGGTTGATAGGTTGATGAGTTGATAGGTTGATGAACTGTCACTAAGCGCTGTTGAAGGATTGGTGAGATATTCTTTAATGCTTCGCTATTCACTATTCACTATTCACTATTCGCTATTCACTATTCACCATTCACCATTCACCATTCACTATTCACCATTCACTATTCACTATTAATTAAATCCAACGCCTTTGCAGCGGGTACACGGCAGGCCATCGCTTGCTTTTCCTGTCCCTTTGCATTGTGCACAGGGTTGGTCGCTTATACTGAAATTGCTCCCTTTGCCATTGCATACAATACAAGCAACCCTGGCTCCAAGCGGATTTTTCCCTGTACCTCCGCAAAAAACACATTTTTTTGCAGGTGTTTCAATCTCAACCTGCCCTTTGCCATTGCAAACCAGGCAATCGGATATTGGCGACAAGAGTTCAAACGGGTCTTTTCCTGTTCCGCGACAAAAAGTACAACTGATTTTTTTTGACATGGCAAGGGTGGAGTTATGAGTTATGAGTTGTGAGTAGAAATTGAGATGTGAAGAGTTTTGAGTTGAGGATAGTGAACTATAGTTAATGAGCGGTAGCCGATACAAATTAAAACGTGAGTTATTGATTAAAAGCAGTGAAATCGGAGTTGAAGCAATATGTTACTTCAACTCCGATTGTTTGTCATTTTTATTTTACAGGGAAATAAACATTTTCAAGTTTTTGCACTTTGCCCTCATCCAGAAGGGCTTTGCCAATAAACCCGATCTTCATTCGCGTTTCGCCCAGCGGCCCTTCCATTTCCGAGACTTTTACACCATTCGGATGTTTATTGATATAATCCAGGACCTTTTCTTCCAGTGTCATCGGAGCAACTGTTTCAGGTTCAATAATAACCTGGGTTTCTGCCACTACTTCAACCGGAGTTTCTGCCACTACTTCAACAGGGGTTTCCTTTGGTGCTTCAACCGGGGTTGTGGTTTTTATTTTTTTTTTAACTTCAGCCTTAGCTGGTGCAACAACGCCTGTTTCTCGCAACTTAGCAATGGCATCCTGCATCTTTGCCCATTCGGCTGTGCCCTCGCTCCTGTCTTTTGCATAGTAACCAATCAATCCAGAAGTAGTTTTCTGAATATCCTTAACATCAGTGCGGATACCTTTGATTGCTGCATGTATATCTTTCATCAAACCCTTGTAATCCGAAAGCCTGATGTTTTCGCCCTTATCGAGGTCTTTCCTGAGTTTTTGAGCCATTTTCTGATTTTCCTTGCTGATTTCGGATAACCTTTTTTGGAAACCATTCAGCATAGCACGGGTATATTCAACCCTTTCGGCCAGGTTTTTGCTTAGGTCTGCCCTTAATTCAGTTGACATTTCGAGATGCTCTTTTTCGAATAAATCGAGCATTTCGTTGGTTTCTTTAAAAATCGCCAAAACCTCTTCGTTGATACTTTTAATATCTTCGTTGATGTTTTTCATAAGGGAATCGAAATCTTCCATCCTGGTTTTTTCATTTTCTTCCCTGTTAGCTTTCCCCTCGGCAAAGAACTTATCCAGATCACCAGCCATTTGGGAGCGCTCTATCGAAAATTCATTAATCATGTTGAGGGTAGAGTTCTGAATTGCCATCACTTCCTGCTGTATGGAGCCAATGGTTACATGAATACCTGCCATTAATCCTTTGTAGGTATTCAAACGTTCTTTTTCGCCGGTTGCAAGATCTTTTCGCAAAGCCTTGGCATTAGCGTTTAAAACGGAGGCCATTTCCTGGTGATCTTTGCGGAAACCATCGAGGGTTTTCTGCACATCATTCACAAGTTCTTCGTTTTCTTTGATCCTTTGTTTGAATGAAGCGAGTATTTCCTCACTCAAATTTTTCATTTCTGATGATAGTCCCATTTTAGTATCTCCTATTGGTTAATGATTAATTGGGTTATTTGGATTAATTGATTTCTCTGCTTATCAGTTCTTTCACGTTTTTAATATCCTGTACCAGAATGTGTTCTCCTTTTTGGAGCAGGTTTTCGAGGCACTCCATCATTCGGTTGTGCATTTGCTGGAAATTTGTAAATGTCTTCATTACCATTTCCTTTCTCATTTCCTGTTGTTTCGATATGTGAGAAAGTTGTTCTTTTATAATCGTAATTTTTTCGTTGGTCCCTTGTGAGGTTATATCTTTGATACCCAGCAGGCTGTTTTTCAGTTCCTGGGCAGTTTCTTTCTGTGCTTCCATAAAATGTAAAAACTGGCTTTCGGCTTCTCTTTCTTTTTCTTCGAGCGTGCCTAACATGCCAGCCATTAAAGTATTGTAATCTTTTTTGCGCAGCGAACCATTTTTGGCCATCACCTCGCAAAGCCTCGAATTCAACACATCCCGCTCTTTTCTCAGGTCATTCAACGAGTTATGAACATTGTCGAAAAGAGAGTGCGATGATTCCGTAATAACTTCGGTTGATTGGAAAGCTGTCTGAATTTTTTGGATACGGGTTTCGTACGATGAAATTATGTCGTCGAAAAATCCATCTATGTTTAATTCAGGTTGGGTAGGCATGGGTTGTAGCGTTGATAGGTTGACAGGTTGATAGTTTGATGGGTTGATGCGATAATGTGTTAATGCGATAATGGATAATGTGCTGATGCGATAACGAAACAATGTAGTTTTGGTTGATGCGGTTTTTTGCTGACGGGGCAATTGATATTAATTGGGGTTTCACTCATGTTATGATTGCAATTTCGATGTAAGAAGTAATTCCTGGTAACTCATGCTTTGGTGTTTCGAAACCTGTAAGGATGTTTTAGCAAGAATAACTGCTCAACTGCAATATGCCTTATGCGGCTTTAGCAGTTAATCCAATAGCTTCGGCATATTTCAGGTAAGTTTCAACTGAAGCTACCACGATTCTTGCTTCGATTGCAAGTAACTCGATACCTACCAATGAAACGCGAACCCATGCATCAACTACGACACCTTTGTCGAGGATACGGTCGAT
>JBAXBJ010000065.1:0-27993 GCA_037142075.1 Bacteroidota bacterium | reverse complement strand
GGTGCGGGTGAACGCTTTCCCGGCTTTTTCTCGACATCGGCAACCGAGTAGGCAGCTTTGGCACACAATGTCAGGAAGTCGCGTGCTTGGTCGAGTGTGGGGAAACGTTTGGGAAGATCGGCTTTAAAAGTTGCATTTCCTTTTTCGTTGTTCACCTCGAACAATCCGGAAACTTTGTATGCAAATGTAGATTCGAACTTACGGATATCTTCCTCACGCTCGACAATAAGTTTTACGGCAACACTCTGTACACGACCTGCCGAAAGCGATGGTTTCACCTTTTTCCACAGAATGGGTGATAACTCAAAACCAACAAGCCTGTCGAGTACACGGCGCGCCTGTTGCGCATTTACAAGGTTCTGATCAATTTTCCGTGGAGATTTTATTGCTTCGGTAATGGCCGATTTCGTAATCTCATGAAAAACAATACGGTTTGTTTTTTGCTGGTCGAGGTTGAGCACTTCGGCCAAATGCCACGAAATGGCTTCCCCTTCGCGGTCCTCGTCAGTTGCAAGCCATACGGTTTCAGCGCTGTCAGCCAGTTTTTTCAACTCACTGATCACTTTCTTTTTATCAGGCATTACTTCGTAAACAGGGCGAAAATGGTTATTCACTTCAATACCAAGGTCTTTGGTCGAAAGATCGCGAACATGACCAAAACTGGATTTTACTGTAAAATCCTTCCCCAAATAGCCTTCGATAGTTTTAGCCTTAGCCGGTGACTCAACAATAACAAGATTCTTACTCATATTTATTTTGATTAAAATCGGAAAATCGGGTGCAAAGTAAAGCAATAAAATTACAACTGATGAGACATATTGTTATATATACCTTAATAATGTTTGTTTAGATCCTTTAAATCGTACATCGGCCCACGCATCTATTTTGTAACTATATATCTGATTAACTGAATCTTGATTCAAACAATTTGCAAAGTTTTTTGTTGTAATTTTGCACCCCTTAAAAAATCCTGTATTAACTTAAATTTCGAATTGATAACGTGGAGATTAAAAAGAAATCCTTTATTGAGACTTACGGTTGCCAGATGAATTTTTCGGACAGCGAAATTGTAGCCTCAATACTCGAAAAACTGAATTACGAGCCTACAACCGATATAAAAGCTGCCGACCTGATATTGTTGAACACCTGTTCCATTCGCGACAATGCCGAGCAAAGGGTTCGTAACCGGCTTAACGAACTGCACGCCCTCAAACGCAAGCATCCCGGCCTGGTAATCGGGTTGTTGGGTTGTATGGCCGAACGGCTCAAAGATAAACTTCTGGAAGAAGAACGCCATATTGACCTGATAGTTGGTCCCGATGGATACAGGCAGTTGCCACAATTGCTGGAGCAGGTTGAAAGCGGTCAGAAAGCGATCAATGTTTTACTTTCGGCTGACGAAACGTATGCCGATATTAACCCGGTACGAACGGGTGGAAGTGGAGTCACAGCTTTTATCAGCATTATGCGTGGCTGCGAAAATTTCTGCGCATACTGCGTGGTACCTTACACACGGGGCAAAGAACGGAGCCGCAATCCGCAAACCATTGTAAAAGAAGCATTTGAACTTTTCGAAAAAGGCTTTCGCGAAATTACCCTGCTTGGGCAAAATGTAAACTCTTACCGCTGGGAGGATAACGGGATATTGATTGAATTTCCGGCATTACTCGAAGAAGTAGCTTCGGTAAATCCTTTACTGCGAGTTAGGTTTGCCACTTCGCACCCTAAAGACATATCCGACAATCTCCTTGAAGTGATAGCATCGCATGAAAATATATGTAAATCCATTCATCTGCCGATTCAATCGGGCAGCACACATATGCTCGAAATGATGAAGCGCAGTTATTCCCGGGATTGGTATATGGATCGCATTGCAGCTATACGCCGGATTATTCCGGGTTGCGCCCTTACCACCGATATTATTGCCGGATTCTGTTCCGAAACGGAAGAAGACCATCAGCACACGATTTCGGCTATGCGCGAAGTAGGGTACGACTACGCCTATATGTTCAAATATTCCGAACGGCCAAATACCATTGCGGCTAAAAAATATCCGGATGATGTACCCGAAGAAGTAAAAAGCCGTCGCCTGGATGAGATCATTGGCTTACAACAGGAACTTTCGCTGAAGAGCAATAAACGAGATGTTGGAAAAGAATTTGTAGTACTTGCCGAAGGTGTTTCGAAACGTTCGGATCAACAACTTTTTGGCCGTACCAGTCAGAACAAAGTAGTTGTATTTCAGCGTGATGCGTTTAACCCTGGCGATTATGTTAAAGTTAAAATTGTTTCGTGTACAGCGGCCACTTTAAGAGGTGAACTGGTACTATAATAGCACATTAAATGAAATAAAGCAAATGTTATGCATAATTATCGTCTCTAATTATTATATCTTTGCACCCTTTTAAATAAATTCTTAATTTGATACTGTTTTATATGAACAAAAAATCCATTGCATTTAGACTGTTTTTTATTGCAATCATCAGTTTAACTGTAATTTCGTGCGTACCTTACTCAAAAATCAAATATTTGCAGGAGAAAGAAGGTGAGGCCCAGGTTTACGATTTCCAGAACAAAATACCTGATTACAGACTTAAATCCGGCGATTACCTCTACATCAAGATTCTGACCTTGGACGAGAAAAGCAACGAAATATTTGCAAGCGCCACAGGTTCAGGTAACAGGGATTATGTGACCTACAGTGATCAAAACCTTTATTTAACCAGCTACCTGGTAAACGACTCGGGATATATCTCTTTTCCTCTTTTAGGAAAAATTGAAGCCCGGGGCCATACGGTATCCGAAATGGAAGTAAGCCTGAATAAGGCAGCCAGGGAAATCATTAAAGAGGCGAGTGTGGTTGTAAAACTGGTCCTTTTTAACGTATCAGTGCTTGGAGAGGTTAAAAACCCAGGCAAATATCCTGTTTATACTAACAGGCTAAACATTTTCGAAGCTTTTGCCATGGCCAACGACCTGACAACTTTTGCCGACAGAAGTAAAGTGCAGGTTATCAGGGTTGAGAACAATAAAAACAATGTTGTAACACTCGACTTGCTGGGCAAAGACATTCTTTCGTCGCCCTATTATTATCTTCAGCCCAACGACATCATTTACGTGGAACCAATGAAGTATAAGACCTATGGTTTCGAAGCATTCCCTTATGTACTGGTATTCTCAACAATAACAACCGCACTTCTTATCGCATCATTTTTTAAATAATGGACAATAGAATCAATAATTATAACGAACCACAGCAGGAGCAGTCAGTCGATATTATAGCTCTTTTTTACAAATTCCTCAACTACTGGTACTTGTTCTTTATTACCATCGTACTGGTAATGCTTATCGCGTTTTTATTTAATAAATATACTACCCCTGTATATAAGGTTAAATCAACTGTACTTATTTCGGAGGAAAAAGGCGGCATGAACGATATGCAGTCCATGCTTGGATTTGGGAACATCACCAATACACAAAAACTGCAGAACCAGATCGGGATATTGAAATCGCGATCGTTGGTTTCGCGTACCCTAAAATCGTTAGACTTTTATGTTTCCTACTTCAAGGAGAACAATTTCGTTACCACCGAAATTTACACCGATTCACCCTTTAAAGTATTTGTTGATACTTCACATACGCAACCTATCGGGAATTTAAAATTTTTCATCACTATTCTGTCAGATAAAGAATACCGCCTTGAAGCCGACGGACAGGATCTGATGCCTTACAGTTATTCAACGTATAAGGAAGGCACAAAGAAAATTGCACTCCTCAAATACGATAAAAATTACCGTTTTGGCGAAAATATTACGAATGCTGATTTTAGTTTCCGTATCGAAAAAAGCCCAAAATACGATCCGAAAGACGAACAAAGCCTGCACTACTATTTCACTTTCAACACACTGAATGCTATGATTACCCAGTTTTCGGGGTACGAAATCGAGCCTATCAATAAAGAGGCTTCCATAGTTGATATCTCCCTTAAAGGTAGTAATGTGCAAAAAGCGGTTGATTTTCTTAACCATCTTACTGTCGAATACATTAAACAAGGCCTGGAAAAGAAGAACAAAATTTCCATTAACACCATCAATTTCATTGATGGTCAACTACTTGAAATCCGCGATTCGTTAAATACGAACGAGAATGTGTTGCAAAACTTCCGCACCAGCAACCAGATCATGGATCTTGACGCGCAATCGCAACAGGTTTACACCAATATAACGGAACTCGAAAAAGAAAAAGCGGTGTTGTTGGTAAAAGCAAAGTATTACAAAAACCTTAGTGAATATATCGAAAAGAGTAAAGATGATCTCAACGATGTTGTAGTTCCTTCATCTATGGGCATCGATGATCCTATCATGTCGCAGATACTGGAACAACTCATCAAGTTGTACGACGAAAGATCTGAAAGGCTGATTGGTTCAAAACCCAATAATCCAATGATTCTGGCTATTGACCAAAAAATTGCCAATACTAAAAAATCACTCACCGAAAGTATCAGCAACATTGTAAAAACTTCGGATATCAGTATAAAAGATATTGATTCCCGTATTGAAAAGCTGACTGTATTTTTCGCCAACCTGCCGGCCACACAACGCCAATTACTAGGAATAGA
The DNA here is from genome assembly GCA_037142075.1 of Bacteroidota bacterium. Classification (GTDB taxonomy): domain Bacteria; phylum Bacteroidota; class Bacteroidia; order Bacteroidales; family UBA4417; genus UBA4417. The sequence continues at coordinate 23,375 of JBAXBJ010000065.1, read as the reverse complement.
ACGCAAGTATAAACTAAATGACGCTATATACACGTACCTGCTTCAAAAACGTTCGGAAGCGGCTATTACCAGGGCAAGTAACACTTCCGATAATGAAATTGTAGATGTAGCCGATCCGTTGGTACAGGAACAGGTTTTCCCAAAGGTGAGCCTCAATTATACCATTGCGTTTATTTTAGGCATTTTAATACCCCTGCTGTATATCTTTGGCAAAGATTACATGTCGGATAAAATGATATCGAAAAATGATATCGAAAAACATACAAATCTGCCTATCATCGGGCATGTGCTGCACAACAAGCACGAAAGTCCCCTTGTAGCTTATGCTTCGCCAAAATCATCGGTAGCCGAATCGTTCCGATCGTTGCGTACCAGTTTGCAATACATGACCCAGGGAAAGGATAAGTTTACAATACTTACCACCAGTACCAGCGTGAGCGAGGGTAAAACCTTCACATCCATGAACCTTGCTTGTATTTATGCTCAATTTGAACGTAAGACGCTGCTTATGGGATATGACTTGCGTAAACCGAAAATCTACCAGGATTTTGGATTGAAAAATACCGAAGGAATCACCACTTACCTGATTGGCAAGAGTAGGCTTGAAGATATTATTCAGAAATCGCCGGTTCCAAACCTTGATATTATTTCATCAGGTCCGGTGCCCCCAAACCCGGCTGAACTCATTGCATCCCTGGCTAATGTCAAGTTACTGGAAGAACTGAAAAAAATATATGATTATATCATCATTGATACACCCCCGGTTGGTATCGTAACAGATGCCTTCCTGCTGATGCCTTATACGGATGTAAACATACTTCTTGTACGCCAGGGTCTCACTTTTAAGAAAGCGTTTGAATCCATTTCATCCGACTTCGAAAAACGAAATATCCCTAACACCACTGTACTTGTGAACGACGTAAAACCAGAGAAACTGGGTTACGGCTACGGTTATGGCTATGGTTATGGCTATGGTTACGGCTATGGTTACGGGCACAAGAGCGGGTATGGATATTATTCGGACGATGCTAAAAAAGAGGATGATACCACCCTGTTTAAAAAGATGTTTACCAAATCATAAAATACGATTGGGAGTACTTTGCTTTCAATAAACCGGAAGTTCCGGGGACTTTGTTAAAAGAAAAGAGCAGCCACTATTGGTTGCTCTTTTCTTTTTGTGCAGGTATGAAATAGCTGGTTTTGACTTTGGATTATTCTGGCTTTTCGCTTTCCTAACTCTGTCAAAACTATTTCTCCTCTACTCTTCTTCCTCAAACAATTCGGAGGCAATTCCATCTGCAAAAAGCCGGCCGGCATAGGTAAGCTTAAGAGTGCCAAACTGATAAACCATTTGCTGCTTTTCAATAAAGGCTTGAGCGTTTTCAAGTAGTTTTTCGGCACTTACGACACCGAATTTTTGTCTCACAACAGCCAGATTGCATCCCCAAATAGTTCGGAGCGAGGTCATAATATACTCATTCAACATAGTTACCTGGCTTAATAATTCCAGTTCCGATTCAATTTGGCCTGATGCAGCCGATCCGATGTACCTGGCAAGGTGTGCGACATTGAATTGCCGCGAAATGCCATTATACGAGTGAGCTGACGGTCCAACACCCAGGTATGATTTCCCTTGCCAGTAAGCCGTATTGTGGCGCGAATAATTTCCGGGAAGGCAAAAATTGGAAATCTCATATTGTTCGTAACCGTATTGTTCCATCAGACGGGTCAGGATATGATAATGTGAAAGTGCTCTATCCTCGTCAACCGGTTTCATTTTTCCTTTACGTATCATGACTTCCAGCGGGGTTTTTTCTTCGATGGTTAGCGAATATGCTGAAATGTGAGGTATTCCGAGGGAAAAAGCCGTTTCCAGGTTTGTGGTCCAAACTTCATCCGTTAAGGTTGGAATGCCGTAAATCAGGTCGATGCTGAGATTGTGGAAACCCGCCTGTTTTGCATCAGTGATACATTGTATAACATGTCCTGACGTATGCGACCGGCTCAAAAACGCCAGGTCCTCCTGCGCAAACGATTGAATACCAATACTCAGCCTGTTAATACCAGCCTTTTTCAGAGAGGTGAGTTTTTCCTGTGTCAGGTCGTCTGGATTGGCCTCCAGGGTTATTTCGGCCTTAATATCAAGCTCGTAATTAGTTCGGATAGCAACTATAATTCTTTCAATATCAGCTGTTTTAAGAATAGATGGTGTACCTCCGCCAAAATAAACAGTTTCAACTTTCTGATCTTCCAGGTATTTTTTACGCTGTATCAATTCGCTGACCAGTGCTTCCGAAACCTGATCCATATACCTGGAACTGGCTAAAGAGTAAAAATTGCAGTAATTGCACTTGTGTTTGCAAAAGGGGATATGGATATATATGCCTGACAAATGTTGGGAATTAAGGGGTTAAGGGGGGCGAGTTGTGGAGTTGTTGAGTTGTTGAGTTGTTGATAGGTTGATGAGTTGATAGGTTGGGTGATGAGTTCGTGATGAGTTGATGGGCTGGGATAAATGGTGTTTACAACAACGATTTCATGGAAAGAATTGGCTTTTACCCTATCAGCCGGGTATCGTATCACCGCCATTACAAGACCCAAATTCCCAGCTGGAAAAGCCTCAACCTGAAAGTAATGAAAAACACTTAACATTAAATTAAAAATGAAAAAGTAAGGAAGCTTGCAATACTTTTACATTTTGTGTTCTGTGTTTAATGTTTTGAATTTCTTACTGAAATAGTATGCCAGAAAAAACATCAATAGCCGATAAACTGCTAATTATTTATTTCAGGTGAATTTGGCGATGCCTTTTTTGTGATTTCTCGAATAATTTTTGATCCCATTCCAGCAAAACAACCTTCCGGCTAATTTCCTCATCAACCTACAAACGCCTCAACCCATCAACCCATCAACCCCTCAACCCCTCAACCATTTCCTATCCCCCCTCAAACCTCTTTTTTTAAAACGATGCGAAACGTAGTTCCTTTGCCGGGGGTCGAGCTTTTCACGAATATTTTGCCTTTATGGTATTCGTTAATTATCCTTTTTGAGAGCGATAATCCAAGTCCCCAGCCGCGTTGTTTGCTGGTGTAGCCCGGGTTAAAGATAGTTCGGAACATGTTGCGCGGAATGCCTTTCCCGGTGTCGGCAATATCAATATTTACAACATGTTCTTCGTCCAGAATATCTATCGTTATTGTTCCCTGGCGCGTCATGGCATCCACGGCATTTTTCACCAGGTTTTCGATTACCCATTCAAACAATTGCAGGTTTAATGGCACAACGATGGATTCATCGGGCTGCATATTGATTGAATACGTGATTTTCTGCGAAGTGCGGGTTTTGAGGTACGAAATTGAGTCGTAAATAACCGAAACTACATTTTCGGGAATAAGCGATGGATTCGACCCGATTTTAGAAAAACGATCGGTAATGGTGCTTAAACGGTTAACATCTTTACGAAGTTCTTCTATAGTTTCGCTGTCAATATCCTTTGCTTCGAGATAATCGACCCAGGCCATCATGGACGAAAGCGGCGTGCCAAGCTGGTGTGCTGTTTCCTTCGCAAGCCCGGCCCACACCTGGTTTTGCTCGCTGCGTCTTGCCGTGCTGAACAACATATACGCTACCAGCAGAAATATACTTATTATGGCTAACTGAATGTACGGGAAATAGCGCAACTGGGTTAAAACATAGGAGTCTTTATAAAAGATGAGTCTCTTCCCCTGGCCTGAAATGTTGATTTCGATCGGATCGTTTTCGGCAGCCATATCGTGAATTATCTTCTGCAGGTAAGCCGAATCATGAATTTTTAACGTATCGAACTGGCCATAGTTTAAGGCCTTGGTTTGCAAACTATCGGTGACTAATACGGGGACAGAAGCCGAATTATTTACCACTTCACTGAAAAAGGAGTTTACCAGATCGGCCATCACACCCTGAATTTCAGTAAATAACTTGGAATCGGTGTAATAAATATAGTTTACCTCGTTTTTGTAATAATGGATTGGGATGGGTGGATATTTGGTGAACTCTTTCAGGTATTCTGCCATACCAGGGATGGTATCGGAACTGAAATCAGCAGTATTCAGATGTTCGGTAATATTGCCTTTGTCATCCGTAAGAATTACAGGAATGGTAGTATTATTCTGAATGATTTTCATATAAAAACTGGGATCCTCATTCTCTTTCAGATTAATGAAGCGTTTTTGTGTCTCAGCATACAATTCCACTTTTTTGTGTTCTTCTTCCTGTACCTGCGCAAAAAACTTTTGTGTCGAATTCACGAGGTTGGCCCTGGTTTGCAGCGCATTAGCCCAGGTGCGTATTTTCATACGCTCGTCACGGGCAATTTTTTTGACCAATACGTTGGAATACCAAAGCGAAAATGCAATAATTACTATGGCAAATAAAAGCAGCAGAATTTTCCAGTGCTTTTTGCGGTTATAAATGCTGTAACGGCTAAATGGAGATTGCTTCATTTATGGTATTTGTAAAAGGATCAAAACATTGTTATTCCCTAAAATCCAGGATCTTCCAATGTTTTTATACATTATTTAATGTTTGATGTTTAACGCTAAAGGATTTTGGAGTTGCCGGCATTTTTATTTTTCAGCTATTATGAGCATCTCAAAATCCTCGGTGGTTAATTTATGTTCTCTCGAAAATTGTCCCAGTCTTGCTCCGAAAATATCAATCTTTTTGTAACCTAGCGTCTTAAGCAACCAGGTTATCTCGCTGGGCACATAGTATCGTTCGTTGCAATCAAGTATTTTCTTATTCCCCAAATCATCTTCAATTTCCGTAATATTATGGTCACGAAATGTCATTAAATCAAAGGTATTGCTGCGATAGGTCGCATTACCCTCTTCTGATGCCTCGGAACAGAATTCGGCAACTGAATGATACAGAGGAAACAGCCCGTTTAATGTGGTGAAAATTAATTTGCCCTGTTCTTTTATCGATTTAGTAATGCTACTGAGAATGCTGAAATTCATCTCATCGGTCTCCATTAAGGGAAATCCGCCCTCACAAAGCATGATCGCAACATCAAACTCGTTATTAAAAGACAAATTCCTGGCATCCTGTTGCTGAAAATCTATCTTTAAATTATGGCTCTTCGCTTTTTCAACTGCCCGGGTAAGTTGTGATTCGGACAAATCAACTCCTGTTACAGAATATCCTCTCTTTGTCAGCTCAATTGTATGTCTCCCTGTACCGCAACCCACATCTAAAATTGTCAAAGACTTATTGCGGGCCAATTCGTTTTCAATAAAATCACACTCGCCAACAGTGCCCTGGGTAAAAACCTCATTATCATATCTTTGCCCATAGTTCTCGAACAAAGATTCATACCATTGTTTTTTGATCATATGATGCTTTTATTTCGATGTCAACCTGGTTGTTTGCCTGTTTTTATGAAAGACGCTCAACTGAATGCTTCGGGGCTATAAATGTACGATAATACTTTCAAGGCTGTGATTCGGGATAGTATGAAAATCATGGCTTTTAGTTTTTTGACGATTCAATCTGTCATAAAGCAAGACCATTTTCTATTTTCTATTTTTCTATTCTCTCTTCCCACTCGACTATTTCTTATCATCGTCCCACTCAATCACAAACTTACCCTGTTCCTGCTTTTTCAGAAGTTCTTTCTCTTTCGTTTGCTGCGCCTTTTTAATCGTATCGCCCTGCATCCATTTGAATTCCTCTTTCAACACCTGCTTTAATTCAACCTTCTGGGCTTTCATATCGTTGGCTAATTTTTCGCGCATGGCACGTTTGTCGTATTTCACAACCGGGTTATCGACGGTACCGGTGAGCGATACATATACTTTAGTGCGGCCGCGTCCGTCATCTTCTACCGGTCCAAATTCCGCCTGGTTATCGAATCCTTTGTTTCGTGTTTTAAATTTTGAAGCAAGCAAATCGGCAAGCGCAATAGTAAAATGGTAATCGAGTTCATTTTCGAAGGTATGTGTGCCCATGAGCTGCAGGTCGAGGGCGCTCGATTTTATTTCCATTGACGGAAAATAGATTACCCGGTTAGAAATATCAACCTGGTTATGAAGGGTAGCAAAACGGATATCAGCCAGGTCATCCACTTTTAAAAAGGTGGATAGACTCTGCATAGGGCTGAAATTCACCAGCCTCCCGTTTTCGATCAGAATACCTGCATGCGCCTTTACCGAATTCATATCGATAGCAAGGATGTTTTGCATGGAACAGGCAAAAATTACATCGGAAGTTACCTGGCCTTCGAGGTTCTCGTCTTTAAGCCCATCCTGGCCAAAATTGCCAAACTGGGTGAATAACGTTTTGACATTCAGTTTGGTGAGGTTCGCTTTGGCCTGCAGTAACGAATATTTCTCAGCCCGGGCATTCACATTTAACTGCCCTGTGACCTTTCCCTGGCAGGTGAGCATGGAAATATCGGCCACAGAAAGAATTTTGCCACGTAATTGTGCAACTCCGGCCAGATTTGTTGCAACAAATTTTCCAAACGTGAAGTTATTGCTCCTGATCATCAGGTTATTTATGCTGATATTCCCGGGTAACCTGAACTGGTATTCGGTCGAAGTACCCTGTTGCGCATCGGATAGTTCATCCCAGTCGAACCGCTGCGATGCAAGCGAGCCCGTGATGGAAAGGATTTCATCCTTTATAAATACCCACGATAACAGATTGCCCAAGGTTCCCCTGAGGTTAAAATCGCTGCGTCCGGCCAGAAATGAAAGTTGTTGTAATTGTAGATCATTTCCGTTAAAAGCGAAAACGGATTGTATGTTTTTTAAAGGCAAATTGTAATTTTTTAGTCCAAGATCTGCTTGCCTTATATTTCCGTTCCCGGTAAAGGTGCTGTTCAGGAAATCGCTGGAGGAAGGATGCCTTATATCGGCTATCCGGCCCGAAAATGCCACATTCAGCTTCAACCAGCCACTCATGGAGGCAAAGTATTCGAATTTGAGAAATTGCTGAAGTTCGGCCAGGTTTACACTGGCATTCACATTACTTTGAATCAGGGGCGAAGAAAACCCGCTTACCACCAGCGACCCGCTCACAAATCCATCGCCCAGTTTTGCCTTCAGGTTACTGACAGAGAGAACCTCATTTTGTCCATCCTGCTTTACGCTATACATTGCCAGTGCCGAAACATTACGCAGGCTTAACCCTGATTTTCGTTCCGTAATGTCTCCGTTTTGTAAATCGACGCGCACACTTGCCGCAGGCAGGTTCTTTCCGCCAAACAAGCCATTGATCTTTGCTGAAATATCGCCCTTCCCCTGAAATTTGTAGCCATCAAAACTCTTTGTAAACCTCGCCGGAACGAGCGAAAGCATTTCTTCGAGTGTTGATCCTGTGGCAGTTATATTAATATTTACTTGTTTTTGCCTTTCGCTGTAAAGGAAACTGCCCGAAGCCGTAAGTTTTAACTTCCCGGTTTCCAATGTGCCTTTCGAGATGGTATATTGCCCGGTAGTTTTATCTGCTTCAAGGGCAAGCCATAAATTAAGTTCACGCTCCGAAATATAACTGGTTTCGTTCGATTTAAATTCGTGAAGCAAAATATTCCCTGCCAGATCGAGACTGTATCTGCTGTTTCCGAAATTGCCTTTGGCAACAAATCCTGGAATATGTGCATCAACAAAGGTTAAATTTGCATTATTACTATACCTCACATGCAGGTTGCATATAATAATACGCTGCAGATCAAAATTAAAATTTTCACTGGTTTTCCCCCTGCTTTGTTTCCAGAAATGGAAATTGTCGGTGCTGTCGGCAAACACATGAGGTGCTATTTCTACATCATCCAGTTTTATGCTTTTAACACGGTATTTTTTATTGATTAAATCCCATATGTTGAAACGCAGGGAAACCGTTCCGGCTATTAGCAAATAGTTTTTTGCTGGTGTTTTTGTCGCCTCTTTCATCCTGACACCGGTAAACCGTAGCGAAGCGAGAGGAAAATCCTTAATCAGGCTGAGTTGAATATCATCAATCTGCACAGTAGCGGTAAGGGATTTGTTGATTTCGGCAACGAACAGTTTTTTAACCTCCGGACCGAGAAATCGCTGTGCAAGGAAGAGAAGTAAAACTGCAACTGCAACAATACTAAGAATCCAAATACCAATATTCCTGATGATTTTGAGGAGCATGTTCCCGAAAAGTGGTTTTTATAGCAATAACGCAAAATATTTGTGGTTATTAGAAGGGGGTGAAGAAAATATTTGTCACGATCTACTGCCGACAGGGTCGATGGTTGACTTGAAGTGTTCAGATGCATTGCGGTATTTATCCTTCCCCGGCAGTAAAAGCCATTTGACAGCAAGCACCATGAATTACCTAACTTTGGGTTCAACTATGCAACCGGAAACTAACATCAAAACCCGAATTTCGCCTGTTAATATGCTTATTAACAAGCAGATAAACCCTATTGTCAATTTTACTTTTCTTCGATTCTACATTTTTGCCTAATTTTATGCCCTTATTAAACCTAAAATTGCCCGAAATGAGGCTTGTTTTCTCCGTTTCACTTACTTTGGCTGTCCTTATTCTGTTTAACGTTTCGGTCGGAGCAACAGGCGTTAAGATCGTTTTTGCTGCCAATAATGTGGTGGCCCATCGCGGTGCCTGGAAACAGAACAATCTGCCTCAAAATTCAATCGCCTCGCTGAAACATGCCATCGAATTAAATTGTACCGGTTCGGAATTTGATGTGCGGATGACCGCCGACGATTCACTTGTAATCAACCATGATCCTGAATACAACCATTTGGCGATTGAAAAAAGCACGTACCAGGATTTGATGTCTTTCAGACTTTCGAACGGAGAAAAGCTGCCCACTTTGCGCGAATATATACGTGCCGGCCTCCAAAAAAATACTTCTACCCGCCTTATTTGTGAAATAAAGCCATCGGAAATAAGCAAGATGCGCGGAATCGTTACTGCAGAAAAAGTTGTGCAGTTGGTAAGCGAACTGAATGCAATAGAAATGTTCGTGTACATCAGTTTTGATTATGATATATTGAAAAGGATCGTTGCATTAAATCCCGATGCACACACTCAATACCTCGAAGGTGACAAATCGCCCGACCAGTTGAAATCCGATGGTATACGCGGGGCCGATTTTTATTATTCCGTTTATTCCGACCACCCTGACTGGATACAAAGTGCCAAAATCAATAAAATCGCTTTGAATGCATGGACCGTGAATGATGTCGATCAGATGGACTGGTTGCTTGCAAACGGCTTCGACTTTATTACCACCAATGAGCCTGAATTAGCATTGGAACGCTACAAACTTTCACCGGCTTCGCATGGGTGGAAATTGGTATGGAGCGATGAGTTTTCGTATGCCGGATTGCCCGACAGCACAAAATGGGATTACGAGGTTGGAGGAGATGGCTGGGGCAATAACGAATTACAGTTTTACACTTATAAAGATACCTCGAATGCCCGTGTCGAAAATGGCCGGCTCCGTATTATAGCACGAAAACAGGCAAAAGAGGACAGGCAGTACACTTCGTCAAGGCTTGTCACTAAAAGTGAATTCAAATACGGTAAAATTGAAGTGCGGGCAATGCTTCCGGCAGGCAAAGGTACCTGGCCGGCCATCTGGATGTTAGGCAACAATATCGACACTATCGGTTGGCCGAAATGTAGCGAAATCGACATAATGGAACACGTCGGCTACGAAAAAGACAGCATTTCCGGAACCATTCATTCTGAAACCTATAACCATACGAAAGGAACTCAAAAAGGAAAAGCCGTTTTTATTCAAAATCCGTACGATTCGTTTCATGTGTTTTCGATAGAATGGACTCCCGAAAAAATCGATTTCCTGCTTGATGATAAAATTTACAACCGCTTTGAAAATCAGCATAAATCGGATAATGAATGGCCATTCGATCAGCCATTTTACCTGATAGTAAATTTAGCGATTGGAGGAAACTTGGGCGGAAAGTTCGGGGTTGAGGATACAGGTTTTCCAAAAGCTTTGGAAGTGGATTATGTACGCGTTTTTAAAAAATAAATCTCCGTTCATTTTTCTCTTAAAACAAGGACACTGCGTTTTAAAAAGCATAATATCAACACTTTAAACTGCAAAAACCTGATTTCGAATCTTCCTTGTAAGTAAGCGTTTGAAAATTAGTAATGGACGATTGAATCCAACAACTTTAAAAAAATGAAGAAATATTTTACAATTCTACTTTGTTTCTTACTCAGCGCTACGGCTATTGAGGCCCAGGTGAGTATGCCGGGTATTTTTGCCGATAATATGGTACTGCAGCGCAATGTTTTAATTCCAGTCTGGGGTTGGGCAAAGCCAAATGAAAAAGTGGAAATACAGTTTAACAAACAGTTGAAATTTGCCCGGGCGGATAACACCGGCAAATGGACCGTAAATTTAGATGCCGAAACTGCTGGCGGACCTTATGAATTAGTGGTTAAAGGCACAAACACTATCCGGATTAAAAATGTATTGGTCGGCGAAGTGTGGCTTTGCAGCGGCCAATCCAATATGGAATGGACGGTCGGTCAATCGGACAATGCCAAAGCGGAAATTTCATCCGCCAACTACCCGTTCATCAGGCATACCAAAGTTGTGCACGAAATCAGTTCGTCGCCGGAAACCGATATCACTCCTGTCGAATGGCGCATTTGCGATTCGTCAACCGTAGCCGATTTTTCGGGCATAGGATATTTCTTTGCCAAAAACCTGTATGATAAACTCAAAATCCCGGTAGGGCTGATAAATAACAGTTGGGGAGGTACCAATATCGAAACCTGGATCAGTCGGGGGGCTTTTGAAAACAGCGATGAGTTCAAAGAAATGATAGCCGGTATGCCGAGGGTTAACCTTGATTCTTTATCCAGGCTAAAAGTTGCATTTGTGTCCGATAGAGTTGAAAAATTGCAAGGTTCGCCCATCAGCAGCGATCAATCCCGGTTTTACCAGGAGCCCGGTTTTAATGATTCCAGTTGGCCCGAACTCCACCAGCCCGGATTATGGGAAACGCAGTACCTGGGTGAATTCGACGGCGTGGTTTGGCTTAGAAAAACAATTGTGCTGTCACAATCATTAAGTGGTCAATGCGCAACACTCGAATTAGCTAAAATTGATGACAATGATATTACATATGTTAACGGTGTAAAGGTAGGAAGCATGGACCAATGGGATGGAAAACGAAAATATAGTATCCCGCCAGGAATATTGAAAGAAGGGGAAAATGTGATTGCCGTAAGGGTGGTTGATAACGGCGGTGGGGGAGGTATTTACGGGGATTCAGCAGAATTGAAATTAAACCTCGGCGAAAACAGTATTCCGTTAAGTGGCAATTGGAAATTCCAGGTTGAGGCTATCAAAAAAACGACCGACGAAAATTCTTTTCCCTCCCTTTGCTATAATGCCATGGTAAACCCTTTGATTCCCTTCGCGTTTCGGGGTGTACTTTGGTACCAGGGCGAATCAAATGCAGGGCGTGCTTACCAATACCGGAAAGCCTTTCCGTTGCTGATAAACGACTGGCGTCATAAATGGAATAACCCTGCCATGCCTTTCTATTTCGCACAACTGGCCTCGTTTTATACGGACGATGACAGTAACAAAGGCAGCGGCTGGGCAGAACTCAGAGAAGCTCAGGCAATGACATTGAGCCTTCCCAATACGGGTATGTGCGTTACCACCGATGTGGTTATTAATCCGCATGATATTCATCCCACAAACAAACAAGATGTGGGCAAAAGATTTGCGGCCCTGGCTCTGAATAATGTATATAATATAGAAACGGCATGCAACGGCCCGTCCTTCAAATCCTTAGAAATCAATGAAAACCAAATTATTGTATCCTTTAGCAATGTGGGTAAAGGTCTATCAACACCTGATAAATACGGCTACATCAGGGGCTTCGAAGTCGCCGGCAAGGACCAGGTTTTTCACTACGCCCGCGCGTCAATCAAAGGCAATACAGTTGTGCTTTACAGCGAAAATGTCGAAAATCCGGTGGCCGTTCATTATAGCTGGATAGGCGATGCCTCGGAAAGTAACTTGTTTAATAAAGAGGGTTTTCCGGCAATTCCTTTCCGTACGGATGAATGGAAAACAATTACCGTAAATGAAAAATATAAAATCGAAAAATTAAAATAACCACTAAAATAACCATGAATATGAAAACTGTTTTCCCCGGAAATATTTTCCGGCATTTCTTTTGCTTATCATTCATACTATTAATAGCCAATGCTTTACAGGCTCAAACTGCTTGGTTGCCCAAAGAATGCAAATTCAAAATAGGGAACGACATGAGTTGGGCAACTCAATCCTACAACGATACTACCTGGGGTAAAATGCCATTAGGCACCGGTATGAAAATCAGTGATACCGCCAAAAACGTATTTGCATGGGTTAGAATAAAAATTACGATACCTGCAAGCATGAAATCTTTGGCCGAAAAAGGGAACGGAATTAAACTGAATCTGGGAAAAATAGATGATGTTGATCAAACATTTTTCAATGGCAAGCAAATCGGGCAAACCGGTTCGTTCCCGCCCGACTACCAAACCATGTGGGATGCTGAACGCTCCTACATCATCCCGGTAGACCTGGTAAAATGGGACAAACAGAATTTAATAGCCGTCAGGATTTTCAGCCCCGATAATACAGGGATTGGCATGTACCAGGGACCCTATAATTACGCCCCTATACAATGGTCCGATTTTATGACAATGGAACAGTCTATTGCCGAAACCACCAAAAACGGGTTTGTGACCAAAGTTAAATTTACAAACACAGGCTTCTATTCCTTCGACGGAACGATTAAATACGTTGTTGCCGATAAAAACGACAAAGAATTATTTTCCGAAACCAAACAGCTGCAGATTCCGGCTCAAAAAGGCTTTGTGTATGAAGTTGCTTTTGTAGAATATAAACCCGTAAAAGACATCATTTTCAAAGTTGGATTTACCGTGACGGATAAAGAAGGGACAGCTTCGTATACAAACCAGCAACTTTATCTGGCCGACAAACAGCTTAGCCTTGAGGTTGCCGGCGAACCTAAACCTGTTGTCGAAAATAAAGTAAAAGATGCGTTTACCGCTGTTGCTTTCCAGCACCAGCAGCTGAGCGGATACCTCGGCACACGGATGAACCGGAATGTAACCGAACGTTTATTGAAGCTCGACGAAGCCGGAACCTTGGATGGCTATTTACAACGGCCGGGACATCACCCGTGGGCCGGAGAGCATATCGGAAAATACCTCGAAACGGCAAGTAATGCCTGGAAAACTACCGGTAACGAGAAGCTGAAAACACAAATGGACCGGATGGCTTTTCAACTGATCAATTCGCAATTGCCTGATGGTTACCTGGGAACGTACACTCCCGACGAATATTGGACAAGCTGGGATGTATGGAGTCATAAATACAATTTGTATGGCTTGCTGGGATATTATAAGGCAACCGGGTACAAACCTGCATTGGATGCGTGTAAAAAAGCCGCTGATTTGTTGTGTGCCACTTTCGGTAAAAACCCTGGCCAACGGGATATTATTCTTTCGGGAACACATATGGGAATGGCTGCAACCAGTGTTCTGGAACCGATGGTTGAGTTGTACAAATATACCGGCGATAAAAAGTATCTCGATTTCTGCAATTACATCTTAACGGCAATGGAACAGGATAATGGACCTAAAATTATCAGTTCGTTGCTGGCAACGGGTAAAGTTACCAAAGTTGGAAATGGTAAAGCTTACGAGATGCTTTCCAATTTTGTTGGAATTACGAATTTATACAGGCTTACCGCCGACGAGAATTTATTGAAACCCATGCTAATTGCATGGCAGGATATTGTTAAAAACAGGTTGTACATTACCGGAACAGCCAGTTCGCACGAATATTTCCAGGACGATGCCGTGTTGCCTGCTGACGATAAAAGCAGTATGGGCGAAGGCTGTGTAACAACAACCTGGCTTCAGTTCAATAAAATATTGTTCGATATCACAGGCGATTATAAGTACTACGAGCAAATTGAAAAAACAATTTACAATCAGTTACTGGCAGCCGAAAATCCCCAGACAGGTTGTGTAAGTTACTACACCCCGCTTATGGGAAAGAAGCCCTATACCTGCAATATCTCCTGTTGCCAGTCGAGTGTACCACGCGGAATTGCAATGCTGCCTTATTTTACCTTCGGAAATCTTAAAAATGTACCTACGCTGTTAATTTACGAATCGGCTGAGTACAAAGAAAGTATAACAAGCACAGATAAAAAAACGGTAACTTTAGCCTTAACTGTCGAAAGCAGTTTTCCTGAAAACGGGAATTCAGTACTGACTGTAAATGTTTCCCAGGCAGCTTCTTTTCCCATTGCATTGCGGGTTCCATCGTGGTGCAGTTCGTTTAAGGCTACCGTTGGCGGTAAACCATACACAGGCACGGCAAACACGTCCCTGGTCATCGACAGGCTTTGGAATGCAGGCGATAAAATAACAGTATCTTTCCAGCTTCCTGTTCAGGTAATACCCGGCGGAAAAAGTTATCCCGATCAGATCGCTTTCCAGATTGGCCCACAGGTATTAGCCTTAGACAGCTTGCTGAATGTTGAAATATGGAAAAAATATCAGTTAGATCCGGCTCAGAAACTCACGATTGAAAGACCAGGTGGAAAAAATAATTCCACTTTGTTACCGGCACAATGGATTGGAAAACAGGCCTATACTGTAAATATTACCGACAAGAATACCGTAGCCGAAAAACCAAAATTAGTCCTGGTTCCTTTTGCTGACGCGAGCCAGACTGGGGGAGTAATGAAAGTTTGGTTGCCTCTGAACATACCAAAATAATTCGTTGCCCGTGAACCATGAATCTGCGAATGTGATTAAAAAGTAATCCCAAATGAAAAAAACAATCTTTTTTTTGCTTGCTTTTGCCACCGCTGCTTATTGTTACTCACAATCACATCAAAAAAACGGTACTGGATTTTTGCATACATCCGGGCAGGATATAGTAGACGAATCGGGTGAGAAAATTTTCCTGAAAGGCATCGGGCTGGGCAACTGGCTCTTGCCGGAGGGATATATGTGGAAATTTGGAAGCATGGGCGACCGTCCGCGTAAAATCGAAAAAGTGGTGGCCGACCTCGTAGGGCAGGAGAAAGCGGCAATCTTCTGGAAAACGTTCAGGCAAAACTATATCACAGAGGCTGATATCAAACGAATTGCCGGTTTGGGATTTAATTCCGTAAGGCCTGCAATGAACTCCCGCCTGTTTTTAACCGAAGATAAAAATCCGGTTTATGTTGAGGAAGGATTTCAACTCATCGATTCCCTGGTTTCGTGGTGCAAAAAATATGATCTGTACGTTATCCTTGATATGCATGGCGCTCCCGGCGGACAGACAGGTGCTAACATTGACGATAGCCCCAATGATATTCCCGAACTTTTTATAGACCCTAAATACCAGGATCAGCTTGTCAATCTCTGGGTAAAAATTGCCCAAAGATATAAAGATGAACCTACCGTGGCCGCCTACGATCTCCTGAATGAACCCTTGCCCAAATCAACCGGTGCGGCCGAAAAATACAAGCATTTGCTCGTGCCCCTGTATAAGCGCATCACTATGGAGATACGTAAAGTTGATCAAAAACACATGATCACCCTCGAAGGATTTGATTGGGCAAACGATTGGTCGCTTTTTGATGCCCCGTTTGATAAAAATGTTTTTTACCAGTTTCATTACTACTGCTGGAACAGGCCCGATAACCTGAATTCAATTGACCAATATGTAAGCAAGCGCAACGAGCTTAATACGCCCATTTGGGTTGGCGAAACCGGCGAAAAAGGAAATGCTGTTTATTGGGCGACTTCTCAGTATTTCGCTGCAAACAACATTGGTTTTTCATTCTGGCCATGGAAAAAGATGGATACGCACAACACCCCCTATTCAATTCAGAAACCAAAAAACTGGGACTTAATTTCGGAATATACAAAAGGAGGGCCAAAGCCCGACCCTGTAATAGCCGGACAAGCCCTGAACGACTTGCTCGAAAATATCAAACTGAAAAACTGCACTTATTTTGAAGATGTTTGTAATGCCGTACTCACCCGTATTCCCGGAAAAATAGAAGCCGAAAACTATGGGCATAAAGGAGTTAACCGCTCTTATTTTGTGATAAACAACCAGAATATGGCGAAAACGTACAGGACTAATGAGCCGGTGCAAATAGTGTTGGACAGTAAAATAGACGATCAGTTCTGGAGTGATCAATCCGTTGAACTTCAAAAATTGGAATGGGTAGTTTATAATTTCAACTGCCTGGATGACAACACCCATCAGATGTCAATACGATCATCTGCGCCTGGAAAACCAGTTAAAATAACAATCCGGATTAACGATAGAAAAGAAAATTTATCAGTATGCAATACAAATCTGACTGAAGTAAAAGTCGGTGATTTTAAGTTGAACAAAGGTGAAAATAAAATTAAAATCGAGGTACAGTCAAATACGCTGAAGTTGGATTGGATCAGGTTTAATTAGCTGACCCTAATCCCATGCCTTGCCTGGCTTGCCCTTTTTCGCTTACCAGTATTGTAAATTTCAAACAACCAGATCCGGAATATTTTCCATGGAAATGGAATAATAACCAAATTTTTAACCGGATAATTATAGAACCACGTTTATTAATCCAGAAGAAATATCAAATTATATTTAGATATGTATTTTATTATATATAAATTTGTATTCATACAGGTGATTTCAATAGATCTTTAAGTTTTTTAAGACATTAATTTTTATCTTATTTGTCTGTGGTTCATATGCTTATTGGCCAAAAAAACACATAGTTACAGTTCATTTTTATCAAGATGATTTCCTGGTTTCGGATTCCGTTGTATAATCGATACCGGAATCAACGTAAAGCTCTGAAATTTGTATTTTATAAATCTGGCGGACAAAATTCGGATAGAATGAGATCACTTTCCGTATAATACTTACAATCAAATGAATATGTTTCTTGTTTTACTGAATATATAAAATTAGTGTTGGTAACGTTATAATCCCCGAATATCATGAGAAAAATCACGACTCTATTATTTTTATTGTTAGCAGGTTTGGCAAGTATTGCTCAGACTGCTGAGCAGGAACCAAACGATTCCTTTGGCACCGCAAATACCATCTCAAATGATAATACCATTACAGGAAATCTCTCTTCCGGTTCCGATATTGATTATTTTGTATCGCAACTGCCATCCGCCGGTACTGTAAAAATATACGTTAAAGCTACCAATACGGGTGCTGCCTTCAGCTGGCTTTCATTAACCGTGTTTGGAGGCAACCATGGGCAGATTGGTGGCCGGTATATTTCCGGATCAACATCCATTGCTGCCGGAGCTACTGTTTATGATACACTTATTCTTTATGGAAGAGGTGCAGAATCGGTTTTCTTCCAGTACAGTGCTGGTAATATGTTTTCGTATGATTTTAAATATAAAATTACTAATTCCGGTACTAATGACATTGAACCCAATGGCAGTTTTGCTTCGGCGACTTTAATTAACCAGCATGAAACAAAGTCAGGGCTGATCAAATACGTTACAAACGGTGTTTCTGATGATTATGATTTTTACAAAACAAAGACGCCGGATGACGGCACATTAAAAATTTATGTGTCGGCAACCAATACAGCCGGGGCAAATAATTGGCTAAATTTAGTGGTATTCGGCGGCAACTTCGGGCAAATAGGTGGTAAGTATATTTCAGGGTCAACCTCTATTCCTATCGGCATTACTGTTTTTGATACTATTACAATTTATGGAAGAGCAGTTGATTCCGTATTCTTTATGTTTGAAGCAGGGGGCGCCTTTTCGTATAATATTAATTATGAAATACTTGGTCCGGGGAATGGCGATTTGGAGCCAAACGGCAGTTTTTCAGGAGCGTGCGACATCAACCCCCACGAAGTGAAACCGGGTCATATTAAATACGTGGCAAATGGTATTACCGATAATTATGATTTTTACAGAACCAAAACACCGGAGGACGGCACAGTAAAAATTTATGTTTCGGCAACCAACACAGACGCTGCAAATAATTGGTTAAATTTAGTAGTGTTCGGAGGCAACTTTGGGCAAATAGGCGGCAAGTATGTTTCAGGATCAACAGCCATAGCTGCCGGCATTACTGTTTTCGACACAATTACAGTTTATGGCAGGGGCGTGGATTCCGTGTTCTTTATGTTTGAGGCAGGGGGCGCTTTTTCATATAATGTGAGTTACGAAATTACCGACACAAGTATAAATGATACCGAACCCAACAATACCTTCGAAACAGCCATAAAAACCGGCTTAAAACAAACAAAAAATGGTCACGTTAGGTACCAGTCCAATGGCAATATCGACCAGGATGATTTTTATATTACACCCATTCCATTTGTTGGCAGCCTGAAAATAATTGCCGAACTTACCAGTACCAGCGGTGCGTCTAATTGGGCGTATTTCAACGGGTATAATAATTCTAAATCACAAGTACTGGCAGGCACAATATCATTGCCATCCGGCCAGCTTAAAAGGGATACCATCTGGTTAAACTGTGCCGTGCTGGATACGTTCTACCTCAGGTGGACGGCCAATGGAAGTGTTAACTACAAATTTTCTATTGAGATGGTTGATCGTCAGCCATATGCTGATATGAGCCACGAAAGGCTGGGAAATACGGTGGGTTTCAGACCTCAATTGTCCAATGCGGATAAATTCCAGTGGGATTTTGGCGACGGAACTACCAGTACCCAACAATTTCCGATGAAAACCTATGCAAAAGGATATTACCTGGCTCAGTTGATTGCGAAAAACAGTGTTTGTAATTTGAAAGATACCTCAAACACCATTTTCGAAATAAAAGGGGTGGAATATTATACACCTGATTCTTCAGGTGTTGGAGGTGATGGCATCATTAAAATATTTGGCGGAGGCCTCGATGCAAATACCAAAGTTACCTTGAAAATGGGGGCTATTGAACTTACTCCGGTGCATCTCGCTACCTTCAAAAATAATGTTCAACTCAACGCCATTTTTGATTTCCATTCCGCTGAAAAAGGAATCTATGACGTGATAATCGAAATTAACGGTCAAGCGCCTGTCGTCTTCCCCGGAGGTTTCAGGTTAAATGCATTCAGATATCCGTATACCTGGTCCGAAATTGTTTCTCCGTGGAGAATGAGGACTAACCTGAATACCAATCTGAAACTGGTAGTTGGAAACAAAGGAAATGTAATGGCTTCAGGGGTATTGGTTTCCGTTATCTGGCCCAAATCGGTTGATTTGATATTTGACACCAAATGGTTCAAGCCACCCGCGAGTGGAAATTATACCGTTACTGCGGCGGATACTACCTTCAACTTTAAATGGGAAGATATTCAGCATTTTTATAGTGATGCATACAATAATGCGGTTACTGCGATTGATACATTTAACGGAAAGCCCTACGATGGGTATTTGAAACTCATTCTGATTCCAAAAATAGCAGCAGGTAGCACATACGAAATTCCGTTGATAGCCCGAACCGCTTCTACGGGAGCCAAAGACTTTATAACCTACACTTTCAAGCCCAATCTTTTTGGCTCGTGTGGATCAGGAAGCTGGATGGATGTATCGGAAAATATGGCTGTTGAATCCATCGACTTATTAGATAAATTAGTGAGTATTAATCCTGTACTGGAAAAATCACCTGTGGGCTGGCTAACCAAAGCTACCAAAGGAACCACAATACATATGGCTAATTTAGGCCAGGCAATGGGAGCTTTTTACAACTATGCTTCGGGTGTAACCAATAGCATCGACGAATCTTTACCAGCAGATTATTACAGCAATGTTGATGCCGGAAATGCCCAGGTAGCAAAGGCTATATTAGATGTAGCCGTTGATAAAATGATTGATAAAGGAGCTGACAATTTATTCAAAGGTCAATCGGATCAGATAAGTAATTTTATTGCAAAAAATCCGAATGCGCGCGAAGGTACCATTGAATTTGCAAAAGACAATTTGAAAAACATTAATGATATTAGAAATTTTATTAAAGATGCGCACCTGCTTTATAAAGACGGAAAGGATCTGAATGATTTGAAAGATAAGATAAACAGGCTGGAACAACTTTTAAAAGATTGCCCCGAACTGAAACCGCAGATAGATGAACTCAAGAAAAACCTGGATAAGGATATGACTCTGCAGGAACCTAAATTAACTACAACCTCATCCGTTAACTCCTTCGACCCTAATGAAATTACCGGGCCAATAGGCCATGGAGCAAACCGGTATGTATTAAAACAGGAAAGGCAACATTTCGGAATCACCTTCGAAAATGAGGGCACTGCACTGGCTGCTGCTCAAATCGTGAGAATAACTGACACCCTGGACGTCTCCAGGTTCGACATAAACACCTTTGAGTTTACTGATTTTACAATTGCCAACAGAACCTATACTGTACCCAAAGGCCGCCAGGAATTTGTCCTGGAAGATAGCCTGTCACCGGCAATGCGGGTCAGGATAAATGGCAGATTGGATATGGGTTGTGGCATAGTTTCATGGCAATTCACGGCTATCGATCCAGCCACGGGAGATATACCAATTTATGAAGGTTTTCTGCCACCAAACAAAATTATGCCCGAAGGGGAAGGTTCGGTATCATTTACTTTGTTGCCAAAACAAACCATAGCCGATGGTGTCCTAATCAAAAACAGGGCTTCCATTGTCTTTGATCACAATGAGCCCATACTTACAAACACATGGCAAAATATGGTGGATGCACTACCTCCGGCAAGCACGGTATCAGCGACCCGGGTTCAGAACAGTCCTGAGATTCATCTTACTTTTACAGGAAGCGACGCATCCTCCGGTGTCGGGCATTACAGTATGTATATCCGGGAGGGCAGTGGAGACTGGCTGGCAATTGGAAGCACAACTAATGATACCCAAATAATCATAGCCGACTCTTCAAGGCAGTATAGCTTTTATGTGTTAGCCACCGACCAGGTTGGGAATGTAGAATATAAAATTCCGGGTGCCGAAGCTACAATTGGAATTCATGAACTGATAAAAGGTAAAGGCCAACTGAGCATAGGTCCTAACCCGGCTACTGAAGAAGTTTTTATTGGCGGGCTCAAGCAATCAAGTGCCTTCGTTATTAGTGATCTTTCGGGTAAAAAAGTATTGTCGGGGGATATTTCCGAATCCAACAATCGCATCGATATTCACCAGCTTAACAATGGGTTGTACCTGATCCGTATTAATTCTAACGGGTATTTCGAATCATTGAAATTGATCAAAAACGATGTTAGATAAGGGATGAAAGGGGAAATAATTCCTCTTTCCGGAAATAGAAGTATGAATTGAATGTTCAGCAAGGAAGATAACAAAGGGTGGATGAGGATTTTACTTGTCTTGAAAGTGAAATCTGTGGCTACAGTTTTTGAGCCTTCATCGGATGTTTTATGCAATAAACCATGTGATCATTAATCATTCCCGCTGCCTGCATAAATGCATAGCAAATCGTTGATCCACAGAATTTAAAGCCTCTTTTAACCAGGTCTTTGCTCATGGCATCCGATTCGGCGGATTTTGCAGGAATTTGCTTCAGATCCGTCCAGTTATTATAAATGGTTGTACCACCGGTAAACTGCCAGATGTATCGGTCGAAAGTACCGAATTCCTTCTGTACGCTGAGGAATGCCTGGGCACTGGTTACAGTTGACCTTATTTTTAACTGGTTACGAATAATACGTGTATCCAGCATCAGTTCCCGGATTTTATCTTCGCCGTACCCGGCAATTTTAACTGCATCAAAATTATCGAATGCGGCTCTGAATCCTTCCCTTCGGTGAAGGATGGTTTTCCAGCTAAGTCCGGCCTGGAAAGCATCCAGAACCATAAATTCAAACAGTTTCTGATCGTCGTGCAGGGGAACGCCCCATTCGGCATCGTGGTATGCTATCATGAGTGGGTCGTTTCCGGGCCAGTTGCAGGTATTTGTTTGTTGCATGAGATTGTATTTGAAAGCAGAAAGCTAATTATTTGTTCAAAGTTGTTCAAATGCTGCGCGTTCAATGTTCAAGGGTTTTTGAGCTTTAAGGACACCTGGAAGAAGCACAAAAAGTATAAATTCCTCCCGCGGAGTTTTTACCTCAGGATTTGTAGTTGCCGAGTTCATTGGGTTTTATAATTCCCTTTTCTGTTATAAATCCGGTTATAAATCTTGCCGGCGTGACATCAAAAGCCGGATTTATTGCATGCGATCCGGGCGAGGCCATTCGGATGGTATGCATAACTCCTTCCGAATCCGGGCCGGAATAGGTTAGCACTTCATCTTCGCTTCGTTCTTCGATCAGGATTTGTGAGCCATCTGTAAGCGAGAAATCGATAGTCGAAAACGGGACGGCCACATAAAACGGTATCCCGAATTCTTTTGCAATTATTGCTTTTTCAAAAGTTCCGATTTTATTTGCAGTATCGCCATTTGCCGCAATTCGGTCGGCACCAACGATCACAAAATCGATCATTCCTTTACTCATCAGGTATGCGCCGGCATTGTCGGGAACAATTTTATGCGGAATGCCTTCGTTTTGAAGTTCCCAGGCAGTAAGTCGCGCTCCCTGGTTTCGCGGACGGGTTTCGTCGGCATAAACGAAAAACTCTTTACCCTGCTCCTTAGCAATATACAGGGGAGCCAAAGCACTTCCGTAATCAACAAATCCAAGCCATCCGGCATTGCAATGGGTTAAAATCCGGCTGCCGTTCTCAATAAGTTTGCTTCCATATTCGCCTATCTGTTTTGCATCGGCGATATTTTCGTCTGCCAGCAATTGTGCTTCGCGTACAGCATTTTCAACACTTATTATTCCCGAATTATATACTCTTTCGGTGGCATAAAAGAGGTTACGGGCGGTTGGACGTGTGGCTTCAATTTCTTTCCGGGCGTTCTTAAAAAACGCAAGTTGTTCATTCGAATACTCTGTAATTCCCTCCTCTTCCTGTATCCTTGTCGGCTTGTCTTTTTTCGCCCCTCGCCCCTCACCTTGTCGCCTTGTCTCTTTTTCGCCTAGTATGCCTTCCAAAAAAGCCTGGGCCATTGCGAATCCTGCAGCAGCACCAATGGCACCTGCTCCTCGAGTGATCATGGTGACAATCGCGTGACATGTATCCCGGTAATTCTGTGCTTTAAAAATTTGAAATGAGAACGGCAATGCATTCTGGTCAATCATGCTGACCAAACCAGTCTCGCTATCCATCCAGATAGTTCTGTAATGCTTGCCGGCTATATTCATATTTTAGTGCTGTGTGCTTAGTGCTGTGTGCTTAGTGCTGTGTGCTTAGTGCTGTGTGCTTAGTGCTGTGTG
>JBAXBJ010000064.1:0-28799 GCA_037142075.1 Bacteroidota bacterium | reverse complement strand
ATTAATTAAAAACAAGAAAAACGCGGAAGTGGCAGACTTTAAAATGCAACTTGGGCTAAAGAAAACATATTTATTTAGAATCGTTTCGAATAACAGTAATATAATTACCTTTGATGTTACTATTTATTTCTGATATTCCCGGCTACTATAATTTGTTGACTACCACCAGCTAAATTCTTCTTATTTCACATGTTTGCAGTTTGATTAATTCTCCTGTAACTAGCTGGTGTCGGTTCAAACAGTTCAAAGGACCTCACAAAATTAAAGGCTGTTATCATCCATTAACTGTAAAAAAAGAAAAATTATGAACAAAAGAAAAATCACTTTTACAAATACCACACTGGTAATTGTGGCATTTGCAATGGGTATGTTGTTTGCTCCTTTAAGCCGGGCACAGCAATATGCAAATCCCTTACCGCCGAAAGATTACAAAGGCGTGATCAATCTCGATGTCCGCGATTCCAAAGCGGATTGGGGCCCTTACATCCGCAAAAAAGCGCCTGCAGGTTCACCCAATATCCTGTTTATCCTTTATGACGACACAGGCCTGGCCGCATGGTCGCCTTACGGAGGAAGAATAAGTATGCCAACTTTGGATAAACTGGCTGCGGATGGTTTAACTTATACCCAATGGCATACTGTTGCTCTCTGTTCACCTACCCGTTCCTGTATCAATACCGGCCGGAACCATAACCTGAATGGTATGGGATCAATTACTGAGGCTTCCAATGGATACCCTGGATACAGTTGCCAGTTACCACCCCAGGCGGCTACCATGGCACAGATACTGAATGATAACGGGTGGAGTACATTCTGGTTAGGGAAAGATCATAATGTACCTGAAACTGATCTCTCTGCAGGTGCAAATAAGAGCCAGTGGCCGCTTCAGCAGGGTTACGACCGTTTTTACGGATTTATTGGCGGTGAAACCAATCAGTGGTATCCCGACCTGACGGAAGACAATCATGCCATCGAGCAGCCATACGGTCCTGAACAAGGGTATCATTTATCAAAAGACCTTGCCGACCAGGCTATCAAAATGATTGGTGATCAGAATTCAGCTAACCCTTCCAAGCCTTGGTTTATGTGGTATTGCCCTGGGGCCAATCATGCTCCTCACCAGGCGCCAAAGGATTACATTGCAAAGTACAAAGGCAAATTTGACGACGGCTATGATGCCTACCGCAAATGGGTGTTGCCTCGTATGATTGAGAAAGGCATTTTTCCAAAAGATACCAAGCTCACCGAATTTAATCCTATGCCGGGCGACCAGGCCAATCCTGCCGATTATGTACGTCCGTGGAATACACTGAATGCCGATGAAAAGAAGTTATTCTCCCGTTTATGTGAAGTTTATGCCGCTTTCTCCGAATATACCGATGTGCAGATTGGCCGTATCATCGATTATTTGAAACAAACCGGACAGTATGATAATACAATCATTATGTACGCTGCCGATAACGGGGCTTCAGGCGAAGGCACACCTAACGGCTCGGTAAATGAAAATAAATTCTTTAACGGTTATCCTGATGATCTGGCTGAGAATATGAAGCTGATTAATGAATTAGGTGGGCCTAATACTTACGAGCACTTCCCAACGGGATGGGCAGTAGCAACATCTACTCCGTTTAAAATGTTTAAACGCTATTCCAATTATTCGGGTGGTACAGCCGATCCCTTGGTAATTTGCTGGCCAAAAGGCATCAAGGCAAAAGGTGAAGTGCGCAATCAATACCACCATGCGGTCGATATCGTTCCAACCATTCTCGAAATATGCGGACTCGAAATGCCGAAGGTATATAAAGGTGTGGAGCAATACCCGCTGTCCGGTGTTTCGATGAAATATACATTTGATGCAAAACCTAATGACCCTACCCAAAAGCATATTCAATATTACGCTATGCTTGGTACCCGTGCCATCTGGGAGGATGGCTGGAAAGCCGTTGCTGTTCATTCGCCGCTCTCAAACCATGGGAAATTCGACCAGGATAAGTGGGAATTGTACCATGTAGATGTGGATCGTTCAGAGTCAACTGACCTGGCTTCTCAATATCCTGAAAAACTGGAAGCATTAAAAACAGAATGGTTCCACGAAGCAAGCAAAAATATGGCATTGCCGTTGGATGACAGGGATGCATATACATTAGCTAATATAGAACGTCCTGTAGAAGAAGCGCCAAAAGATATCTATACGTATTATCCTCATACCAGTGCTGTGCCTGAAGCTGTGGCTGTAAGTATAAGGGGTAAATCATATAAGATTATTGCCAATGTTGAGATTACAGCAAACGCTTCAGGGGTAATTTTTGCACATGGTTCACGTTTTGGTGGTCACAGCTTATTTATTAAAGACCATAAACTCTATTATGTATATAACTTCCTGGGTATTACCGAACAACAAGTAGTTTCTGCTGTACTTAAACCCGGAAAATACACTTTCGGCATGGAATTCACCAAAGAAAAAGCCGGTGAGCACAACGAATCGATCGGTACCATGCAGTTATTTATCAACGACAAGGCGGTAGCAAAAGGTCCTATGAAAGCCCAGGTTGGCAAATTCACCCTTGTTGGAGATGGCTTATGTATTGGTTTCGATAGCGGCGACCCGGTAAGTAAACAATACAAATCACCCGGCGAATTTAAAGGAGGCTCTATTTCATTTGTAAGAGTAAGTACCGGGAAAGAGAAATACAGTGATTTAGAAACTGAAGCAGCAAGAGCCTGGGCGAAAGAATAAGTAATTTTACAGGTTGATTCTTGAAATACAGTTTAAGTTTGTTTAAAACTAACGGTCACCCATTGGGTGGCTGTTGGTTTTTCACACTGAAATCAATCTTGCGCAAAATGAAACAAAAAAACCAAATCTGGGATTCTGCTGATCGTTGAAATGCATTTCAGCGTATTTGACCCGGCATATTAAATTTTAAAGTCCAATACATCCGAATTGCAAAAAGCAACAATACAACTTGCCCGCATGAACTTTTCACTTACTTTTGCAGTCAATTGATCCTATGAAAATTCTTGCATTCATATTATCTGTTTACCTGATTTGGCTTACAACAATACCCTGTATTGATGTAGCAAAGGATAATACATTGCATAAAATTGAATTATCAAAACAGAGCCAGGATAACCATCATCAGGATGATTCTGATCATTGCTCTCCTTTTTGCACTTGCAATTGTTGCCGGTCAAACTTCGATATTACCAATTATTTAGTTTTGTCTCTTCCTGAGGCATTTGATATAAATTATTACGATTATTCCACAAATTTCCAAAGTCCTGCATTATTCGATTTTCAGGTCCCTCCAAAAGCTTAATTTTCCTTTCATTTAAAGGGAAATTTTCTTCTCTAGCTATAGCCAGTTTTGGATTTAGCCAGGATATTATTAAGCATGTGTTTTCCCCTTGGTTTTCATGCTGAAGACTTAATCAACCACGTAGTTCTTCCTCAAATTGAATAGAAATGGATTTTCACAGGTTGGAAGACCGAAGTCGGAAGACGGAAGAAAAGGCTAATTTGAGATCTGGCCCTGTTACTGGAAAATTTCAGAAAAAAGGCAATTGCTTTTCAAAGTCCAACTTACAGGGATAAATGAAGTTCTCCGGGAATCTTCTGACTTCTGTCTTCTGCCTCTGACTTCTGTTTTCTCTCTTCCGACTTCCGACTTCTGACTTCCGACAAAATAAATATACCCACCAAAGTAACAAGATGTATTACGCAGTTCACTTTCATGAAAATAAAATACTATGATAGAACGTATCATTCAATTCTCGATTAAAAATAAGTTTATTGTCGGGCTCTTTGTGGTGGCATTAATCGGCTGGGGAACCTACTCCCTGACCCACCTGCCTATAGATGCCATTCCCGACATTACAAATAACCAGGTACAGATAATTGCACTTGCCCCTTCGCTGGCAGTGCAGGAGGTCGAAAGCTTTATTACCGCACCTGTCGAAGTCGCAGTTGCTAACATTCCCGATATTATTGAGCTCCGTTCTATATCCCGGTTGGGATTATCGGTAATCACCATTGTATTTAAAGACGGGGTAGATTTATACTGGGCACGGCAACAACTAAGCGAACGACTGAAAGAAGCAGAAGACGTAATACCCGCCGGATTAGCTAAAATTGAGCTTGCCCCTATCTCCTCCGGTTTGGGCGAAATATACCAGTACCGCCTAGCAGTCGACAAAGGCTTGGAAAAAAAATATTCCCCGCTTGAACTGCGAACTATCCAGGATTGGGTGGTACGACGCGAAATGCTAGGCACATCGGGCGTTGCTGACATCAATAGTTACGGCGGTTTCGTAAAGCAGTACGAAATCGCGGTAAATCCCGAGAGGCTCAGGGGAATGAATCTTACCCTTACAGATATTTTCCAGGCCCTCGAACGGAATAATGAAAATACAGGAAGTGCTTATATTGATAAAAAGCCAACTGCTTATTTTATCCGGGGTATAGGTTTGGTTAAAACCATAGAAGACATTGAAAAAATTGTAGTAAAAAACAATCTTTCCGGCATACCGGTTTTAATTCGTGATGTGGCAATAGTTCAATACGGCAGCGCAACACGTTATGGCGCGTTGGTGGTTGACACGGCTGAGGCTGTCGGCGGGGTGGTTATGATGCTCAAAGGAGCAAATGCACACGAGGTTGTCGAAAATGTAAAAATACGGATTGAATCCATACAGAAATCATTACCCCAGGGAGTTAAAATCGAACCCTTTCTTAATCGTTCCGATCTTGTAGGACGTGCTATAGGCACTGTGTCGAGGAACCTGGTCGAAGGGGCTTTGATCGTCATTTTTATTCTCGTATTATTGTTGGGAAACCTGCGTGCCGGACTCGTCGTAGCTTCGGTCATCCCCCTGGCCATGCTCTTTGCAATTTCGATGATGCAGCTTTTTGGCGTATCGGGTAACCTGATGAGTTTGGGTGCCATCGACTTCGGATTGATCGTGGATGGAGCTGTTATCATCGTCGAAAGCGTTGTACACCGGATATCCATGAGCAAGCACCACCATCCCGGCGTTGCGAGGCTCTCGCAGCAGCAAATGGACGAAAATGTATTCGAGTCGGCTAAACGCATGATGAGTTCAGCGACGTTCGGCCAGGTCATTATCCTGATCGTATATCTGCCTATCATGGCTTTGGTGGGAATCGAAGGCAAGATGTTCCGTCCTATGGCACAGGTGGTATCTTTTGCTTTATTGGGAGCAGCAATCCTTTCTCTAACATATATCCCTATGGCTTCGGCTTTGTTCCTGAGTAAAAATACTGTTCACAAACGCAATTTTTCCGATCGTCTTATGGATGGGTTTCACCGGGCGTTCAATCCTGTAATTGCTTTTGCCCTCAGGCATAAATTGCTGGTTTCAGCTTCGGCTATCATGCTGTTTTTTGTCAGCATGTTTATGTTTACCCGTTTAGGTGGCGAATTCATCCCTCAGCTCGAAGAAGGTGACCTTGCAGCAGGTGTAATTACATTGCAGGGAGGTTCACTTTCAAATACTGTTGAACAGGTGCAGAAAGCTAATAAAATATTGCTCAACAATTTTCCTGAAATAAAGCATACTGTATGTAAAATAGGTGCTGGGGAGATTCCAACTGATCCAACTCCCATGGAAACAGGCGATTATATTATCACATTGAAAGATAAAAGTGAATGGACCAGTGCCAAAACCCGCGAAGAACTGGTGGGAAAAATGGAAGAAGCACTGATTCCGCTGGCTGGCGTTAAATTCGAGTTTCAGCAACCTATTCAAATGCGTTTCAACGAATTATTGTCAGGCTCCAAACTGGATGTAGCAATAAAAATATTTGGCGACGACCTGGAAATATTATCTGAAAAAGGTTTTGAAGTGGAGAAAATCATACAGGGTATTGAAGGGGTTGAAGATATTAACGTTGAAAAGGTTACCGGCCTGGCACAGGTGCAGGTTGAATATAACCGTGATCGTCTGGCACAATACGGGCTTTCGGTCGAAGATGTTAACCGTGTATTGCGGGCAGCATTTGCAGGAAGCCAGGCTGGGGTGGTTTTTGATGAAGAAAAACGCTTCGGTCTTGTCGTCCGCTTAGATAAAGATTACCGGAAAAGCCTCGATGATGTTAAAAACCTATCAGTTGCCCTCCCTAATGGAGGCCAGATACCTTTTGAGCAGGTGGCAAATATTGAAATAAAATCGGGTCCTGCGCAGGTTTCGCGCGAAAACACAAAGCGCCGCATAACCATAGGCTTTAACGTTCGTAACCGTGATGTGCAGAGTATAATTGACGAAGTAACGAAGCAAATGGGCTCAAAAATAAAACTGCCAACAGGGTATTATGTTACATATGGTGGCCAGTTTCAAAACCTCCAGGCTGCAAAAGCCCGTTTAGCAGTTGCTGTTCCTGCTGCACTGCTGCTGATATTTGTGTTATTGTATTTTACATTTCACTCTGTAAAGCAAACTTTTTTGATCTACACAGCAGTGCCAATGTCGGCCATAGGGGGAGTTTTTGCACTGTATTTAAGAGATATGAACTTTTCGATCTCTGCCGGGGTTGGTTTTATTGCCTTGTTTGGCGTTGCTGTGCTTAATGGCATTGTTTTGATCGCTGAGTTTAACCGCCTCGAAAAAGAAGGTATTTCCGACATTTACGAACGTGTTCGTAAAGGATTACATACCCGCTTGCGCCCCGTTATCATGACCGCAGCCGTTGCTTCGCTCGGTTTTCTGCCTATGGCACTATCCTCTTCGGCAGGTGCCGAAGTTCAAAAACCACTTGCAACCGTTGTCATAGGTGGTCTTATTTCGGCAACTTTGCTTACCCTGGTAGTTTTACCGGTGTTCTACATCCTATTTTCTACTGAAAAATTCAAAAATCTCTTCAGGAAGAAACTTGCCAAACCTCTTTCGATAATACTCCTACTTATTTTAGGTACATCGCTTTCGAATATGGCTAAAGCACAAAAGACTGAACACATCAGCCTGAAGCAGGCGGTTCAAATGGCTTTGGACAGCAACCTGTCAATCCGTTCGTCAGTTTATTCTCTCGAAGCACAAAAAACATTAAAAGGTGCCTCGTGGGACATTCCCAAAACGGCAATTGACGGAGAATATGGCCAGATCAATTCGTACAACAAGGACAACAGCTTTACAATATCGCAGTCCTTCGCTTTCCCTACGGTGTACACTAACCAGAACAAACTGGCTGCTGCAGGCATTCGCAGCAGTGAATGGGAGTTGAAAGGCTCACAACTTGAAATTGCCACGCAGGTTAAACAGTCATATTGGCAGTTGGCTTACCTGATTGAAAAACAACATCTCCTCGTTTACGAGGATAGCCTCTTTTCGGGTTTTCGTCGCGCTGCCGAACTACGTTCAAAATCAGGCGAAACCAACAAGCTCGAAATGATCAATGCCCGTTCACAAAGCTTAGAAGTTAAAAACCAGCTTCAACAGGTGAGTTCGGATGTGGGCATTTACATCCGTAAACTTCAAACCATCCTTAATACTTCGCAGCCATACCTGCCATCGGATACGCTGGCAAGGCAACAGATGACGGTTTTGTTGCCCGATTCCTCGGTATTGGATCAAAATCCGGCTTTAGGGTTTATCCGCCAGCAGGTCGAAGTTGCAGGTTTCGAGAAAAAGCTGGAAAAAAGCCGTGCCCTACCTGATCTTTCAATCGGTTACTTCAGTCAAACTATGCAGGGAATACAGGAGGTAAATTCAGTACCCCAGACTTTTGGAACAGCCGATCGTTTCAACGGCATTCAGGCTGGCATTTCTGTCCCCATTTGGTTCAAACCTTATACCGCCAAAGTAAAAGCGGCCGGAATCAGGCAAAATATTGCCCGAACCAATGCGGAAGCATATTCAAAAACACTCACTTCGGAGTATCGCTCACTTCTCGATGAATACATTAAATACAATAAAAGTGTCGATTTCTACGAGCAACAGGCTGTCCCTGAAGCTGGGTATATTATTGAGCAGGCAGGTCGTAGCTATAAAGCCGGGGCAATAGACTACCTGGATTATGTGTTGAGCTTAAACCGTGCACTTTCCATCAAACAAAATTACATAGATGCACTCAACAGCTATATCCAGACCATCATTAACATCGAATATATTTCAGGTAAAACTCTATAAATCCAACAAATCATGATACAACACAGCATAAAATCATTCATCATCCTTTCAGCATTCATTGTAGCATTATCCTCCTGTAACAATGACAAGAAATCAATGGAGGTAGAAAAAGTCGAAGTCATCCCTGATAGCATTGTGGAATTACGCGACGACCAGGTGAAACTCTCGGGCATCGAAACCGGGGTTATCGAGATGCACTCTCTTAGCAGTTCGCTTAAAGCAAGTGGCGTGGTAGCCGTAGCCCCGCAAAACTTTGCGACGGTTTCCGCTCCACTGGGCGGTTTTGTTAAAAGCGCATCACTTATGCCTGGCAGTACTGTAGCTAAAGGCCAGGTACTGGCTATTCTCGAAAACCAGGAATTTATCGATATTCAGCAAAATTACCTTGAAACTATAAACAAGCTAGAATACGCCGAAGCAGAATATAAAAGGCATTCCGAACTGTATAAGGACGACGTTTACTCACAACAAAACCTGCAACAGGTAACTACCGAATATAAAAGCCTCAAAACTCAATCGAAGGCTTTGGAGCAAAAACTCGCACTCGTTGGCATTAATCCTTCAAATCTTACCGATGATAATATCTCCCGTTCCATACCGGTGGTATCACCTATAAGCGGGTATGTAAAAACAGTTAATGTCAATATTGGCAAATTTGTTTCCCCTTCGGATGTATTATTCGAAATTGTGAATAGCGACAATCTTTTCCTCGAACTTACCTTGTTTGAAAAAGATGCGGATAAAGCCTCCACCGGCCAGAAAATCAGGTTTTTCATCAATAACGAAACCGAGCAGCACGAGGCGGTAATTTACCAGACAGGCAAATCAATCAGTGACGATAAAACCTACAAAGTTTATGCTACTGTTTCGGGTAAATGCAAAAATATTCTACCGGGCATGTATGTGAATGCTGAAATTGAAGCAGCCTCAAACCTGGTGACTGCCGTACCAAACGAAGCAATAGCCAGTTTCGATGAAAAAGACTACATTTTTGTTTTCGAGAAAAACAAGGTTGAAGAGGGAAAACCCTTTACAGAATACCGAATGGTGCAGGTACAAAAAGGAGTCTCCAACAATGGCTTTATCGAAATTGTATTACCCGTAGGGTTTGATTTTAAAACTGCTAAAGTTGTTGTAAAAGGTGCTTACAACCTGCTTTCAGCGAAGAAAAATGCCGGTGAAATGGCCTGTTAACCAATAAAAAACACATCCATTATTAAGATTCTACCTCGAATTGAATGGAATTAGTTAACAAAATGCCAGAAGACCGAAGTCAGAAGACGGAAGAAAGTGCTAATTCGAAGTTTAGTGCTTTGAATGGAAAATATCCGAATAAAGGCAATTGGTCAGCAAAGAGCTACTTTCTCAGATAAATGATGTTTTCGGAGGAACTTCCGGCTTCCGTCTTCTGACTTCCGGCATTTTCAATTTACCCAAAAAGATTAACACCAGAACCATTAGTAAAGAAGTATAAGCAACAGAAAAACTTTTAAAGCGAATGATAAACTGTGTCAATTGATTTAAGCCGGTTATAAAATTTTAAACGCGACAATTCATCTCTTCCAATACACTTTTCAATTGCTGAAAGCAAAGTGGATGTAATTATCGTAGGGTGCAAATATTCTGGAGTCGAAAAGATTGTAAGAAATATTTTCGGAAACGGACGTACAGTAAATCCTGATTCTGAAATCTACAAAAGGAAATACGCATCAGCCTTCCGATGAATTATGGAAAATTGCACCCCATTTTTATCTCTTTTTCCTATATATCTAATAATGACCTCACATCACTTTCTATATCAATGTGAAAGTCAATTGGCATTTTCTTTTGATTTTGGTCTTCTGATCTTTCAAAAAATAATTCTATTTGAAGCTACCCTAAATAATAAAGGTAAAATCAGTTAATTAAAATTTTCTGGCTATAATTCTGCTCCCGGTTATTGATATTAATTAAATACATTCCATGGAGTTGCCTGACATCCAATGAGGCTCTCGGCTGATTTTCCAATATCTGCGTTCGGACCATTTTACCGTTTGCATCAAAAATCCGGAGCTTTGTTACCCCTGTTATGCCGGTTAATTCTACATTCAATAGTCCGTCGAAATTGGGATTGGGGTATACAATTACGCGTTGATCATTTTTTATACTGTTGAAACCTAATGTTGGATCGATTAAAAAAGCATTAAGCGCCCGGGTGGGTTTCCCATCCGAACTCCAGCAACTTAACTGGTATCCGCTCCATGTTTTAGCACCTTCCGGCTCCCAGTAAATAACTCCTAACCCTTTTTTGTTCGGAACCGCACTGGTTTTTTTTATAACAGCAGCCAACATATCGTACGTATCCTGCACCAGGGTATAATCGCCGCCTACCTCCACCACCATAACTTCTTTTCCATAGCGCGAAACCATGTCATTCAGGTTGTTGCCTAAATCATTGATAGTGGCGGTATAATTACTTCCAAGCCAATACGGATAATAAGATGCACCTATAATGTCGTACTTCACATTATACGATGTCACTTTATCAAAGAAATACCTGAAACGGCTGTTATTATTTCCCTGGTCGATATGAATGATGGTTTTAATGGAAGTGTCAACAGCTTTTGCAGCATCATATCCTTTATTAAGCAACTGTGCCAGCTGGCTCCAGTTCGATGTGCTTCCATCAGGCCATAACATTCCACCGGGAATTTCGTTGCCAATCTGCACCCAATCCGGTTTTGCCCCGATTGCCTTCAACGTATCCAATACTTCATACGTATGGGTATAAACATCAGTAAGCAACTGGCTGAAAGAATGATTGGCCCATGCTGCGGGTTTGGTCTGTTTTGCAGGATCAGCCCACGTATCGCTGTAATGGAAATTGATCATAAGGCGCATTCCCATATTTTTGACTCTTAATGCCATGGATGCAACCTCCTTTTTGCTGCAATGTCCGTTTGTTTTATCATTCGAGGGGTTAACCCAAACCCTCAGGCGAATTGTATTAATTCCGGCTTCTTTGAGAATCTGAAGGCACTCTTTCTGCGCGCCGGTTGAATCATAAAACTTGAAACCTGTAGCCTCCATCTGCGACAGCCATCCAATATCAGCTCCCTTCACAAACTGTCCAAAGGTCCTTTCCGGAATAAAAAGAACGAATGCCGGTAATAGCACAAAGAATATTATTACCCTGATAACAAGCGATTTACTCTTTTTCATAAAGTTTATTTTTTAACATCCCGAATTCTCCTTTCGTATTTGTTGATTATAATACGGTATCTGTTTACACAACGAAGGTAACAAAAAAAGATAAATTTCATCCCGGGTACTATTATCCCAACCTGGACAAGCCAGAACCGTTCGGCAGAGCTCACGCCGAAGCCAAAAAATAACAAAAAAACACATAGTTTAAAATTCAGAACGAATAAGCCGAAGGGGTTTGCAATGCTTTCACATTTTGCGTTCTGAGTTTGATTTTTTTGGATCTTCTGTTAATTTAGTGGGTGAATTGAAGTTGACGGAAGTCAGAAGACGGAAGTCAGAAGTTCTCCTGACAACTTCTTTAATCCTATGAAAGTGGAGATTTCTGGTCAATTATTTTTATTCAAATCGCTTCTCTTTAGTAGGAATAAATTTCAAATCAGCACTTTCTTCCATCTTCTGACTTCGGTCTTCTGGCCTTTTAAAACCAATTCCACTAAATTCGTGGTAGAACCAATAAAAGTAATTGAAAAATAATGAACACATAACATTAAATTAGGAACGAAAAAGTAAGGAGGCTTACCTTATTTTTCCATTTTAAGCCACATGTTTTGCTTAATTCGTCTTCTCACCATTGTCCTTTGTAAACTTTTTATATTCACCATAGCCACAATTACTGTCAGGTTTGTTGCGGCATTTTCCTTTCTGCAGCGAGAATTTCAGCCCCAAATAAAAATCGATGCCGGTAAAATCCTTGTAATGGAAGTAGCCGCTGAGCTTTTCGGTCCCTATGGTAAGAAATCCGAACCGGGCACTCAGCCCGATACGCGGCTTGGTCCAGTCGTAGAGACTAAGCGGTATACTGGCCTCGAAAAAAGCAGTCTGATAACGGGGCGTCACAGCGAATATAACAGGCCTGATCAACCCGGTTTTCGATACCTGAAGCGGGTAAACAATGCTTCCGTTTATGTACCAGTTGTTATGGTAATTTAAGTCCGCCTGTATGCTAAAAGCGGTTGGCAGAGCAATCTGAATTTCGTTGCCCTGAACCAGTTCCGTTGAATTGCCGTAAAACTGGTTACTCAGCAAATCAGTCAACTCTCTTACAGAGGTATATCCAACCGAAGATATTCCGGGCCAGTAAGTTGAGACTTCAGTAAAAACAAGTTTTTCGGCATTTTGCTTAAACCTCACCCGCCCGATGTCAAGCAGAGACACACCGATTTTATACTTATAGGGCGTATAGCTTTGTGCGCAAAGTTTATTGAAGCGGGAAGTTCTGGAATAGCTTTTTTTTCGTTCGTAAATAACGCCTATATCCAAGCCTATTCCTTTGCCTCTGAACAGGGGATTTTTCTCTAAAATATTGGTTTCAAAATCAACAGGCGATGCATAACCTGCCTCAGCATTCAGGTTATGCACAATGAGCGTATCGTGCTCTAGCATCACATAATCTGCATTTTTGGTATAAATATACCCGCCTGCATATCCCTGCAGGTCCTTGACAGTAATACCTGCAGCCCAATAATCCATGCCTTTTTGACTGAAAACATACGAATAGTTGAATCCAATTTCAGCCCAGGCTAATTCCGCATTATAGATATTGCGGTTATCAATATAGTTGATATCAAATTGCGGAATATATTCGAACTGCTCGAACCCGAATTTTGCAATTTCATAAGGTATATTCCGGGACGACATTACGACACGGGCCCCGGTAACCAGGCCAAACGAATGTCTCCCTATGGTAACGGCAAAAGAAGGGCCCAGAACCCGCTGCTGCGAGTATGCAGTTTTGTCCTTTTGGTTGTAATAATCATAGGCAATCATGTTGCTATCAGCACCATGAGTCGGGAAAATGGGATTTTTCTGAAAAAAACGGCTGAATTGATATTCTTCTTTTGCCAGGTAGACATAATTATTTTCGACAAATGCGTCGAGATCAACTATATTGACATCGATGTAATAAGGCGAAGTAACTGTAACTGCAGGATTGATTATAGATCCGGTAATACCTGAATAGCTGCTGTTTACAATTCCAAGCATCTCCTGTGCCCTTAGTGGTCGTATTCCCATAAACAGGGAAACCAGGAAAAATGTTCTGATAAATCCCGGGCCAATCTTGATAAAATGCGACTTTTCTGGTAAAGGCAATTTAATTAGGATTACAAGTTGTTTAGTAATACAAACGAAAAAAACACCCAGATTATTACTCAACAAAACCAGGCTCATGGAAAAACAGGTTCTACAAGCAGTTTAGCAGATAAAAAAATATTGCCGGAAGTCAGCAGTCGGGAGTCGGAAGTGGTCCATAAAAATATTTTTTTCATTACAAGTAACAAATTGAATGATAGTTAACTTTATAAGACCGGCTTTCTGTCAGAAGAAAATAGTATCAGTTGCACGAACACTTCGGTCTCCTGACTTCGGTTTACCGGCTCCCAAAAGCCACATTCCATTCATTTCGTGGTAGAACCGAAAAATATATTCTCAAAAGTACATATTTACAGCGATAAATAAAAATAATAAGATAATTTTGCAGCAAATCAACCCTATAAATACACCCATGAGTACAGCACTAAAATCAACACTTTGGTGGATCTTCGCCATATTTTTTACCATAGCAATAGCCAGTTACCAGCGGATGACCGGCCCTACCTATCCTGTTCGCGGCAAGGTAGTTATTAACGAAAATGTTATTAAATATAAGCTTATCAGGACGGCTGAAAATGAAAAGGATGCCCCCATTACCATAACCGTTCCCGATACATCGGTTTCAGGATCAATAATGTATAAAAGGTTTAAAAGTAATGATAGTGTCAGTACTTCCGCGTTGGCACGTTCCATCGACACCTCTTATGATGCCAGTTTTGCGAATCTTTGGAGACTGATAACCCATAAACCACGAAGTTACAAATTGGAGAGCAACCTGAAATTCATGATGCCTGTGCAACCTGCTGCAGGCAAAATGGAATACAGCGTGCAACTTTCAGATAAAAAAGAAACGGTAAGCCTCACGGAACATCCGGTTGTAATGCGATTCAAAGGACCTGTTCCTATGTATGTGCTTTTACCCCATATTCTGCTCATGTTCCTTGCCATGCTTTTCAGCACCCGTGCGGGAATTGAAGCGCTCAGGAATGGCAACCGCACCTACCTGTATTCGTTGCTGACATTGTTGTTTTTTATTCCCGGAGGTTTGATTTTAGGTCCTTTTGTTCAAAATTTCGCCTTTGGTGCTTACTGGACAGGATGGCCAATGAAAGGAATACTGAATTTTGGCGATCTTACCGACAATAAAACTGCCATAGCCGTGCTTGGCTGGGCCATTACCGTTGTAAAACTGCGCAAAAATCCTTCTGCCCGTGGTTGGGCTATCTTAGCGGCTGTTATTCTGCTTGCTGTTTACCTTGTGCCTCACAGCATGCTGGGGTCTGAAATAGATTATACTCAACAGCCTAAATAATATGTCTGTTTCAATCATAATTATCCTGCTTACAGCCGGGGTATCTGTATTTGCTTTCAGTAACCGGGATTTGTTCCGTAGGTTGGCATTTAATGCTTATGATATCAAGCATTTTAAAAACAGCTACCGTTTCCTGTCGTACGCTCTCATTCATGCCGACTGGATACATTTGCTTGTCAATATGATGGTGCTGTATTCTTTTGGAAGTATTGTGGAACAATATTATAACATGTATTTCGGACTGAAGGGAATACTGTATTACATCCTGCTGTATGTGGCAGGTGCGGCATTGTCGACATTACCCGCATATGGCAAGCATAAGTACGACTATAGCTACACGGCTGTCGGAGCTTCGGGAGCCGTTTCGGCAGTGGTCTTTGCAAGTATAATTTTTGCGCCTCTGAGTAAAATCTACCTTTTCCCGATTCCTATAGGGATTCCGGCCATTCTTTTTGGCGTTCTGTACCTGATCTATTCGGGTTACATGGGGAAGAAGAATATGGACAATGTAGGTCACGATGCACATTTCTGGGGAGCTGTTTTTGGATTTGTATTCACAATAATCTTAAAACCAGCACTTTTCATGCAATTACTCTCAACCTTATCCAATATTTTCTAAAGGCTAATCATTCCATTGAATGGTTAAATCCCGGGGAATTATCGATTTGTTAGTTTTCTAAGAAAACTATGCTAATGATAGCCAATGGCTTAATCCGGATTTCTAAAAAGCAAATCCATTAATTTATTGTGATTTTTTTTGTAGTGATTTTATCGCCTTTAATAATAGAAACAAAATAGGTTCCTTTTGATAAATAAAATAATTCTAAAAGGAAAGGTAGGTCACAATTTTCATTGTATTGGAGTAATTTCCCTTGCTGGTCGGTAATGTTAATACGATCAACTTTTTTAACGGCTTTTGAATCAATGGTGCATACTTTATTTCCTGTTGGATTTGGGAATATAATGTAATCCGCTAAAGGTTCCTTATACATATCACTTTGTGATGAATTACTTGACTCCATGGATTTTCGTTTTCCAACAAAAAAGTCAATAAATCCACCCGTCGGATTGAAGTGTTGTGAAATGCCGATACTATTTGAGCAAGTCCCGGTAACAATTACTGATTTATCTTTTTCAGGTAATATAGAAGTAATAATACCTGTTAACTGCATTGGCATAGAATTTAATCGGCCATACCGGTCATAAACAGCGAGATAGGAGTTAAACCAGTTATCTCTGGGTATTAAAGGTTGCCCTGCCACATCTATTTTGTCTGTAAACACATCTGATGAATAAATATTTTCGTCGGGTGACTCTACCAATGTTGTCCCTTTTGGGTATGATGGTCCAAAATTGTTCACTGACCAGGTTAACGACCCTTCTGAATTTAAACAACTGAATTTTGTCCTTGAATCTTCCTTTTTTTCTGTAGATGATTTTAATTCAAATTCTGAAATATTGGCATATTTCCCGCTAATAAGAAGCATGTTATCATTTGAGACTCTAAATGAGCATAAAACATCATTAAAATGGCTGCTGTATTTTTTTTGCCAAATGGTCTCTCCTTTGGTGTTGATCCGTTGAATCAGGAAATCACTGTAGCCTTGGGGCTCTATGCTGATCCCATCTATTGCCATTTCAGAATCGTAATTGATGCCATAATAGATAAAATTATTTTTATCAATTGAAAGAAGAGTGCTATTAGCGGCACCCTGATCTCTTCTCAACCAGGCTAAGCTACCTGACGATTCCAACTTGGCAATGAAAGTATTTGAACCCTGAGGAATTTCCCCTTCCCGATTTTTCTCTTCATTCGGAGTTATTGAGCCATTTAATATTCCCGTAAAATAGATATTTTCATTCTCATCCATATCCATATCAAATAGATAATCGTGACCGAAACTTCCAAAATTCTTAGCCCACAACAACTCTCCATCGGGGCTGTATTTTGCAATGAAGATATCATTATTGCCGGCACCATGAAGGCTTGTATTCCCGAAAGTTGCATTCCAGGCAAAAATCCCGGCTACAACAATATTTCCTGATTTGTCAATAGTAATTTTTTTTGCATATTCAGTAATAATAAGGTTTTCAGAATAATCACCTCCTGCTTGTTTTGCCCAGCACAATTCCCCAAACTTGTCGAATTTTGCAATCAATGCATCTGTATCTCCCTTCGATTTCAAATGTTTCCCATCAATAACAATTTCTCCCTGGAAATATCCCGCAATATAAATATTCCCGGATTTATCAAGACACGAACTATAGACTTCATCGGCATTTTTACCACCAAAGGTTTTAATCCATTCCCAATCATCGCTCTGTGCATGTAGTATTTTTACTGTCAGTAACAGGCAGATAATCAGGAGAAAATGTTTTTTATTTGGAGCCATTTTAAAATAAATTAGTAGTATTTTAAAAATAATTTTCAGCAAACTGCTTATTTGAGTGTAATACTACTCCCTATTTTTAGCTTTATTTCAGAATCATTTAGTAATAATACAGGGAAGTCAGGCATTTCCTGAGTCTGAAATCTACTTGGTGCAACAGAATTGTTAAAACTTTTATTGCCGGCTTTTTGTATAGCCTCAACATCTCCGGCTTTTACAAAATCTGCATCTTCAGCAAGATTAAACGTTTGCCAAGGCAAATCGGGGAAAGCCCGCATATACGCTTTGATCAGAAATTTTCTGCTCTCATCTGACAATGGCCATTCATTAAAGTTAATATTTTGATTACTCTTTTTAACAAGCATATCTGAATTGCCTGAGCCACAATCCAAGGCAAGCGCAGTAAAATTACTTCCATGATCTGCCAGGAATCCATCCTTTAAAAGCAACTCATTTGCTTTATATTCAATATTTGCTCCATTCTCAATGTTAGCAGGCAAGGATCGTCCGCCTAATGAAATATTTTTTGCTACAACATCTGAATAGGTGCCAGCAGGCTTTGAAAAGTTGACCAATTCTAAGTTAATACCAGCTTCGCAGAGATTATTGCCCATTTTGTAATTATTATCAAATAATGCACCTCCTCTGTTCACTGATTCAACATCTAACCCGGGAATCCCAGTTACACGCAAATAATATGACAGGCCGACAGAATTACCATACATATCATTAACATGTGGATCAATTGGGTAGCCATAAAACAAATCTTCATATTGTGCCCCATAAAAGTAATGGTGATAATCAATGCTATATTTCCCGCTCCCATAAAAAACGCGACCAAAGCTTCCATTGGTGCAATTAGATGCTAAATAATTAGCTTCAGGCATACCAAACCAAGCAATAATCCCTTCAATAATCCCTTCACCTTGAAGGTCATTATATTGTTTATATGATGCCGCAGAAACGGAATGATTATAATTAGGATTGGATGTCCAGGATCCTCTTCCAAGTTCATCCCAATTTCCATTATTCGATTTCCTGTAAGAAATTGCATTCATCCTTGGCCCATTGCCTAAATATTGCGCAGGCTCCATCCAACGGTAATATAAAGTAGAAATAGTGTTTTCAAAAATGGAAACCTCTTTCCCGAATTCAGATGTGCCTGACTCATAAGTACCGAAATCAGGTGCAATTATTTTTTCTGCTTCTCCCCAATCGTTGCCTGAAACTAAATTCCTGTCAAAAATTTTCAAATACCCTTGTCTATTACCTCCCTGGGGTGCTCCAACAACTAATTGATCATTATACAAATCGACTGAGTTGCCGAAAAAATCACTTTCTCCATCCCCTATCAATTCTTTGACGATCCCCCAATTATCAACACCGCCTTGATTCCGGTAGAAAATTGCGACTTTCCCTCTGTAATTGCTGTAGGAAGGGAGTCCTACCACTGCGTAATCGCCCCATATTGCCACAGACTTGGGTGTTTGTGAAGTGTTATTATATTTAAGTTCGGTCACAACTCCGGTCCAGTCAGGGTTTCCGCGTTTAAAAAAATATACCTTATCGCTTCCAAGAACACAAGCGTTATCGCCCGCTAGATCAATATATCTGCCAAAATCAGGATTATTATCTGAGCTTTTTAAAGTTGATATTTTAACCCAGGTGCCGATACTTGACTTCCTGTAAATATAGGCCTGGCCAATATTCCAGGCAGTATGCGGAGAACCGATAGCAGCCGTTTTACCATCCACTGCAACTGCAAATCCAAAATTTATATCGGGTGAACTGCCTTCAGCAATAAATCGCCATGGCCCCTCAGTCCCGTATTGATCTATCACTACCCCGGCAGGACTTCCCTGGATTTCAATTCCATTTGCATAACCACGAATACGAATACAACCAAACCGATTATCCTCATTAGAATTAGCCAAAATATTTACTGTAATTATTTGCTGACTACCGCAGCATAATCCCGAACCATAAGTATTCAGAATTTGGAACCAATCCACAAAACCGCAACCTGGATTATATTCAGCCACCCAATTAATTGGTGTCGTGCTGGGGTTGCTTATTTTAATCTCCAGGGTATGTGCTCCGGCATCAGGTTGGTAGTATGTTTGGATTGGTGCCACGACGGTCAAAGATGGAATATTTTTCTTTACCTCTATTTGATTAATATCATAGTTGTAATAGCTTAGCCTGCAATTATTCGAAGTATCAATCTCCCCATTCTCCACATATTGATGATTTTTATTCCATGTTTCAAGTTGCAATGTATATATGCCTTCATGTTCAAACTTGTGAGTAAAATAGCGGGAAAAATAATACACATCGAAAGGAAATGTTATGTTTTCAACAATATTCGTCTGAGGTCCCTTTAAAGTCCATCTGATATTTGTAGGATTCCAGTCTTGTACAGGTATTCCAGGATCGCCTGTGGGCCATACTGAACTATAAAATGTATATTCACTGTTTAAACTTAGCAAATACGAACCGGAAGAGATATTTGCCTCCATATATTTGGGGGCATTTACAACTTCTATTTCCTCTGCAGCATAACCACTTGCTGCGAATCCACTTACATTTACATACAGCATAACTATATAACGTCCGGCTTTATCGGGAGTGTATTTGAACTCAGGAATATGAGTGGCTTGAATTGGAAAATTTTCCGAGTAATAAGAATTGGGAGACCCAACCCTATAAATGCCCCAGTTGCCATTTAATATGCTGCCCGCAGCAGCCCCTGTAACCGTTGCATTGCAAACAATTTGCTCTGTAGGGTGTGGAGGTGCACTTGGGGAAGTATATGAAATAGTCACATCAAGTTCACGAGGCTGAACACAGACCCTTTTAGCTGTATGAATTTCGGTATGAGATCCCTGTTTAACTGTGACAAATACTATGTATTCGCCTAACTCGTAATAGACATGCGTAAAAGCATGATAGGAACTGTAATCCTCTGTATATGTTTCGGTAATTCCGTCGCCAAAGCTGATTGTAAATTCGATGGGTTCAGAATCATTGAAGTTGGCCGTGCTTACTTCGAGATCATGAACATAATAAGTTACTTCCCAATCGAGAATGGAGGCATAGGGGTACAAATCAGGATCAATGTACACGTCCATGGATTTTATAGCCTCTCCCGCTTTATTTTTAACATTTAGTTCTGCTATGTACTGCTGCTTTTCAACCATTTGTATTCCGACAGGATCCTTTTCGAAGCTGAAAATGATGATTCCAGTATTAACATTAGTAAATTTCCAGGTATATTCAGCAATTATACCTTCGCAATCGCTAAAGAAATCAACATCAATG
Organism: Bacteroidota bacterium; assembly: GCA_037142075.1. Taxonomy (GTDB): domain Bacteria; phylum Bacteroidota; class Bacteroidia; order Bacteroidales; family UBA4417; genus UBA4417. The sequence goes on along the minus strand of JBAXBJ010000064.1, from coordinate 8,297 downwards.
GTCGGAATTGGACTTTTATTTGGCATTCCAAATCTAGGTGAAGCGATTATATCTAAAATAATGGGAGCTTTCAATTCATTTACAGAAACTGGCTTGGTTATTGAGTAAGCTGATCCATCACTCTGTATACTATGGGTTACTGCATATACTCCATAGTCATTGTATTGATGTGTTGGATTAAGATCAGTACTGGTTGGTTTGTCATCTCCGAAATTCCAGAAAGGCAAACTCAAATAATAACCTGATGATTTATCAGTGAATTTAATTAAATTATAATCAGCCCCGGATTGCTTAGCTGTAAAATCAACAATGCTGGAACCTAAAACAAAACTGTGATAGGAATCTCCTTGTCCAAAGGTAGGATTGGGTGTCCAAACGGTATGACTCTGGCGTATTGGGATGGATGAAGGGATATCCTGCATGGGATTACCGGCCAAATCTTTACCTTTAATATTTAAAATATATTGGCCACTTGGTGAATTAGTAATTGGCACTATGAATTCCCATTTGGTTTTATTCAGGTCAGTACCACAATTTTGGGTAGAAGGTAAAAGGTTGGCCACTTTTAACGTTACCTCACTCATAGGCTCACTGGTGGTTATTTCAACTTTGATATCCTGTGTCTGGCTAAAGTAAGCTGTAATAGGTTGTGGCTCCAGTTGCAGCGAGTTGTTTACCCACTGCCAGCCACGGTTGTATCTCAAAATCCAGTTGGAACTTGGCCCTTCGTATATTTTTACGCGGGAGATATAGGGGCGGAAGTTGTCGATAATAATTTTTGATGAGGATGTAACAGTATGCCTTGGATTATGCCCATTGTCTACATCAGTTGCTCTTAGAGTAATATTATAGACACCATCAGAATAATGAGCACCGTTATTGTATTGGGCATCAATTGATGAGTTATTGGGCCAGGTTTCTGTTGTATTTTTTCGTAAAATAGTATTAAAGTATTTATCTGGAGTCTCATTCCCTAATGGATCAGGGTCATTTGTTAATATGTAACTGAAATTAGTTAAAATCGAACCATAACTAAAAGCATATTGAACATATCTGTTTGGTGGAGGATCCGAAAAATCAAAATTCTCAACTGGTCCATTAATACTTTGATTGTTTGAGTTGTAAATTTCATATTCAATACTAAATGGAGCTAAATATCCACCGTTAGCACCACCTGTACTGGTCAATCTAGTATCGTGTGCGCCAGAGATTATGTCAATCTTATTATAAAGTATAAGATAATCTTCATTGTTTAAACTAACCTTAGCTGTTAATGCGGGCCGATTAGAATAAAAGGTTGCTCCATTCAAACAAAATGTGGTGTTCCCAATAATAGGATCAGAATTATCAGCAAATGGAAACAATTCAGAGTTTAAAAAATTTCCATCGGGCTTTTCAATATGGACATGTAAATTACAATTCCCAGCAGAAAACATTTGTCCTAAAAGATCTCCTTGGTTAACAGGAACGCCTGTGTATATTTGATTTGAAATGGTTTTAATATGAAAATATCTAATTCGTATCCCATTTCCATTTGTTACATCGATGTATGAGGACCAGCAGTTCCCAGTATAATTTACATAAGTAACAGTACCGGTTTGAATTGAATAAACATTGTTATCGTTACCATTTGTAATATCTACGCCCATATGGTAATGAAAATTGCTTTCTCTGCATTCTCCAATAGAACCAACAACTTCATGTTGTTGATTAAATGGTTGAACCGGCCACTGTGTTTGGCCAGAGCTTGTGGAAATAATAAAGACTACAACTAGAAAAATTAAAAGATATTTCATAACTACTTTACAATTAATTCGATTTCTTTATTACCAGCATATATTTTTATTCCAGTGTATGAAGCGAATACTAGTAGCCCAAGAATGTTATTTTGTAATTGTTTTGGTAATATCTGAGATTCTATTACGTGTCCAGTTTTGTTAATAATATATAAACTATTGTCTATCAATGTTTTTGTGGCACCGTCGAACCTGCTTAATACGACGCAATAGTTTCCAGAAATCTCAGAAGATGTATTTTGTGGTAAAATATTAAAACTTGATATTGCAATATTTTCATTGATATCTTCAGTTAATTTTAATCTCCAGTTCTCTGAATAGGATTTTGTGTTATAAGAAATTATATCATTACTGCTATGAAGAATGACTTCGTCTTTTCGTATATTGAATATAGTGGTTCCAAAATCAAAAGTGGTTTTATTAATAATTTGTTTACTGGATATGTTTATTTTGATCAAATAATAACCGTTAATATCGTAACATCCAAACAGGATATTGCCATCTTCGTAAGATATAATTCTATCAAGGTAATCCACAATGTTCTCAAATTTGAACTCAGGCAATACCTGATTGTCGGCTAGATTATATGCCAGATTATATGAAAGAACTTTATACTCATGAGGATTATCACCTGATCGAAAACTAAAAATTAGTTTGTGTAAATACATTCCATTTAATGAAATATCGGTATAGAGGCCAGTAAAAGGTCTGTATTCAAATATCTTTTTTAGGTCTTTATTAAGAAGTATTATGTTGGCTCCAAATCCTTCCGATGAATTAAAATATACAAGTACTTTGTTAATCTCACTAATTTGAAAATAACCAACTGCTTCATCCAGTACAAAATTATTTGTTAGTAATAATTCACCTTTTTCTAATTTATAGCATTTCACTGTTCTCGTATTCTTATCATAATAATTAGCTGTATAAATATAATTATCAATGCTTCCAATATATTCATCGTTATTATCAAGAAAAATCATTTTTGAGTCAGCGGTTATGATCCCTTGCTTGAATTTTTGCCGATATTGCCTATCCTCAGATTTTACTATACCCAAGTATCTACTAAAAACAAGGTCAGCTTTTGATGAATCTTCTCTTATGACATCAATAATAGAATCCGAATTATATTTAATAGATTTAAAAACCAGATTTTGTGAATACAATCTGGAGTAGTCACTTAGTAAGAATAAGCAAATTAAGCCTACAAGCTTGAATATAAATTTTATTATTGTTTTTTTCATAATCAATGTTTGTTACAAAAGTCAAATCTTATTCATTATCTTGTTTGAGATTCATTGGAATAATTAAGCAAATTAATTATCTTAGAATAAAGTCTATTTACTTATCTCTTCACCTTCTTCTCCAACTCAATCACATATAAAGTTAACTCTTCTATCTTCTTAAGAAGCAGGGCATTCATTTGAGCAACATCTATTCCATTTGCTTTTACTTCAGCTTCGGTTGGGATTTCGGGAAGGTGTTTGTATTGGTTAATATAGGCTTCCACTTCGGCGAGGGGTTGTAAATTGTAATCATCGTGAAACACACAGTCCCACCAGCTTTGGGTATTTACACGTACCAAGCTGGCTGTAATATCGCCGTTAACAAGCATATTTACTTTTGTATTAGGATTACCCATTACAACATCGTTATTGGCGCGCAAAGCCATGATCACCATGTTTTTATTACTAAATTCAATATTGCTGTTCGCCCCCCTGGCAAACATCTTTATTGATCCATCGCTGCCTGTGCTATTGTTACCCATCAAAATAACGGATCCATCACTATCGTTTGTTCCTCCATAGAGGGCTAAGGGTTGCCAGTCGGTATGCCCTCCTTTGATAGCACCACTGAGCAGTATGTTCCCGACTATTTGCAGTTGCTCAGCCGGTGTTCCGGTTCCGATGCCAATTTTCTTATCGCTACTAACAAATATAGTATTCCCGTTTCGGATCCATGCACCTGCATTTACCGTGGTGGGGTCAACCCAGGATGCATTGCCCTGGTAGTCGGAAACCATTACATAACCAGTATTGAAACCAGTGGTCAGTTGAAGGGCTTGAACTTTCACCTTACCAGACACATCTAATCTGGCGGAAGGTGCAAACGTACCGACGCCAATATTCCCACTTACTATCAGTGATTTTGCTTCGGATGGCAGGGCAGCATTGTATCCAATAGAAACTGAGCCGTCGACCTGAAAATCGGTCAATGGGTCATTTGTTCCAATGCCTACCTTTTTACCATTAAATCCTATAACCAGTGAAGGTTCATGTTTATCATAATAAATACCACCGGTGAGATCATTTTTTAATCCAAAACCATATCCTCCGCTCTTGGTATTTGATGCCCAGTAAAAAGAATTACCAAAGAGTGGGTCAGATTTGTCCCCTAAAAGTGTCGAAAGAGTAAAAGATGAATTTGTAAATGAATTCAGGGTCATCTCGCCCGACGTATTTTCGCAAAACTTCAATCCTTCCTGCCATGGTTCGCCTTCAGGGTTGTACCTCATTTCATTTTTAGCTGATCCTAGTAACATATAATTGCCAAGTAAAACATCTTGGGTGGCAATGTGGTTGCCCATATTGTCGCCAACACCGCCTCCTATTTTATCAGTCAGCATCAACTTTCCAGTTGCATCGGTAGTAAGCATCAATCTTCCTGTAGTGTTGATAAGGGGGCTTATGGTCACATCGCCGTTAACATGTAATAATGTCTGAGGGCTTGTTGTGCCGATACCTACACGACCGATGCCATTATAATTATAATCAACGGGCCGGCATATAAAAAATGTTGGAACTGTGCTATTGAAACCAATCATCAAAGAATTAGGAATTCCATTAATCATTGAATATCCTGAAATAGAAGACCCTAAAGCAATGGCTCCTGATGCATTAGTTTCCATAAATTGACCAATAGCCATGGATTGAGATGCATTTGCTTTACAACTTATCCCGAAAGCATATCCTTGTTCCTGTTTTGCGAGGCTATTTTCACCAATAGCGACAGATTTTGAACCTAAAGCACTTGCCTGATACCCAAATGCTGTGGCTGTCTGAGCCGATGCTATGGATTTATATCCTGTAGCAAACGAGTATATTCCGGTTGCTTGAGTTTGATAGTTAATTTGACTGGCGCAATTTCCTGCTGTGGTTGGAGGCACAGTTGGGCAATAATTTACCTGGGCATTTGACCTGAGTACCAGTAATATTAACATTAAAAAAAATAATCCTTTACTGATTTTCTTTCTCCCGTGAATCATCTTTTTCATATCACATTTTATTTTATGCATAACTTTTCTGAATATTTCTTACCCTCTCTTGTTTTTACTTCAATTATATACACGCCTGGAATGAGAACAGTGCAATCAATTGAGTTATACCCTTCGTGGACTTTCTTTTTTAGAAGTATCTTACCCGAAATATCGCACATAAGCATTTCGGCCTCTGGTACTATTAAATCCAGTGTAACATGGTCATTTGCAGGGTTTGGGTAGATGGCAAAAACAGATTCCGGGCAAATGGTTTGTTCCTTATTTCCGGTTATCAGCCCTTCATTATTCACCTTTAGGAAAAAAATGTCATCTTCCTGGTTTTGAGTTTTATAGTCATAACGGGTACAAGCAATGACAAAGCCCCCATCTGAAGTTGTCATCGTCAATAATACTTTATAATAAGCATCTCCTCCATAAAAACGGGTAAAATCGGGTTGCAGATTATTCCTTAATAATCCAATCCTGATCCACGACTGTTTTTGAGGCCAAAAGTCCATTACAAAGCGTTTTATCCCAGCAAAAAATATACTGTCAGGATTTTTATAATCAAATGTCGGCGGTATAAGAGAGGCGTATTCAATGGTATCAATACTACCTATGTATTGGATAGGAACCTTTGTCATTGTGGTATCCAGAATCGAAAATCCCATATCCCATTGCGGTTTACCATCAATTTCATGAAAATGATTACACCCCACCAGAAAAGTACTATCACTAAAACTTCGAACGCTCATATTATGTTCGTACTCAACCTCGATGTTATAATAAGGAGGATTTTGGTTAACAAAATGCGGAAAACTTTTTATTTTCACCAGGTTCATAGCGGTATCGAAAACAATCAGGTGGTCTGATTGATGCGGGTCGTATATAAGTTCATTAGAAAATGCCCATATCTGAGAAGAGTCGGGCGAGAAGATTCCATCCATAAAATCTCCTGCTTGATAAATCGGATATGAATATACCCGGGTGCGAATTGTATCATAATTATTATCCAGTTTCATCATGCACATCTTCGAGTTCTGCCCTTCATCCACTCTACCCAGGAATAAATAACCATTAGAAAGTTTAAAAAAAACATGAACACCCAGCACAGAATAGCCTGCAATTGAATATAACTTGCGAGTTATAATCTCAAAATCCTGGTTTAATTCAAGCAACACCAAATTTTCAACCTGATATTCCGGTGGAATAAAAACATTTCCGACTATTAGGTAATTACCATTTTCGAGTTGAATGATACGAGAAAATGCTAAGGTTGTATCGCTGAAAGTAAAACTTTTCGTTAAAGTATCTCCTTGATCGCTAATGCGCCATATTTTAGGCGTCATACTTGCATAATAGGCGGATAGGGAATGAATACTGAATCCGACTCCGATTATTTGCTTATCACTGTTTTCGATCATACCATTAATCCAGTCATGATTTGGATTTTTAAATAGGATATGATATGTGTTTTGTCCATTGATTGCGCTAAAACATAAAAACAGGCTAAACAAACAGAAGACCAACCTCATTTTTCTACTTAAAATGAGATGAGGGATACAATAATAAATACTTTTTACAATCATCTTTCCATGCATAGAATAAATAGAATAAAATGTTACTCAGCCAACGGCACAGGATAAATAGCTATAGGATCGCATATAAAATGAATCTTGCCATATTTAAGCTTTGGTGCATGTCTAAGAGTTACAATATTTGTTATTGGGTCTGACTTAAAAACACTTTCAATAGTACTATTTATAAATTGCCGGTCTATTATATTAAGGGTATCGGTAATCACTTTTTGAAGTCCCTGGTGATAAAACTCTATTTCTGTGATATTTGCCCAGGGTACATAGTCAACAGAACCAATACATTTCATATCCTGGGTAAGGCCGGGTCCAATATTCGAGGCGGCAAAATAGATCAGATAGTCACAGAAATTATCGTTTGGTATGCCATTTGGATTTGAATGTAAGGCTGGGTCACCAAAAGTATGGGTGTCTACATCGGTAAAAAATATCCGTGCATTGGGGCAAGTACTATAATACATACCATAATAAAACGATTCAAGATAATTAGGAGCACCATATTGACCAATCTGTTCACAATCACCACCGCCTCGACTCCACCAATAACCTACTTCCTGATTCGGTGTAACTGGTAACCCAAGCCCTATTTGGGCAATAATTCTAACTTTAACAGAATCCAGATCATCGGTTAATCCTGTATTTTGAACCACACAGCAAACCAGATTTTTAATAGTTTCTGGTTTCTCAAGGTATTTTTGTTTAATTTTTTCCACCGATATATTATAACCAATAAGTGCATCCAACAGATATGTTTCCCCTTCGCCATTAAGGTATGGGATATTTACCATTATTGTATCGTCTTTGAATTCATGGAATTTTTGGTTGATAAATCCATATTTGTAATTGAGTGTTGCAACTATATAATAAAGTGCGCTGTCTAACAGCATGGTTTCGCCCGATTTATAGTATTTGCCTTCTTTTACTGACTTGGCAGAAGTTAAAAACGAATTAATATGGTTTACTAATTGCTGATCCGATTTTGTATTTGTTGTTACACTGGATTCTGATTTTTCTTTTTTACATGATGCATTTGCAAAGCCTAACAGTATTAACGATACGGCCAAGCATACCTTTATAAAATGTGTTTTCATGATGAAAATATTTTTAATATAATTTGATTTTATTTGCCTTTATCGGCTGCCGAACCGGCCTATAGATAATGTAAATTACATTCAGGGTGGTATATACTTCAACGGATGGCAAACCAATCGCAATAATCTTTTTTCGCGCCAGAGCGAGCCTGCTGTTATTATCACAAAGTTCAGATTTCTATATATTCTTTTGTTCTCAACAGTTATGTATAATATTGCCCAAACCATCCGGGAAAGCCTAAACAGAATGCTATTTAATCGAATCAAGAACATTATAAATAGAATTGCAAATAGTGAATCTAAGGTACGCCATTATAAGCCAGAAAGCAAGGACTTTTGATCTTATTTGTATATTTTACCAAAATAAAAACTATATAATTGAAATACAATATATTAGAAATATTTTGAAATTTAAGTTATGTAATTTTTCGATTGAATTGTGGCTTAATATTTTCACAATTAACAATTGTGCATTTTGATTTTTACAACAAACTAAACAGGAGGCTATAGCAAAACTACAGTCTGCAAGTTGAATTACAAAAAACTTATAAGTTGCTTC
>JBAXBJ010000063.1:0-30553 GCA_037142075.1 Bacteroidota bacterium | reverse complement strand
AAGAAATGAAAACACATACATTAGACGAAGTTCAAGACAAACTTATCGGTAAAATCGGCACTCCAAACCGAGACAGATTTGAATATGAATTACAAATGGACTTAATTGGTCAAGCTATAAAACAAACAAGACAGGAACGAAAATTAACCCAGGAAGAACTTGGAAAATTAATTGGCGTGCAAAAAGCTCAAATTTCGAGAATTGAAAATAATGCCAGTAATGTAACAATAGAGACTCTTATGCGAGTGTTTAATGCGCTTCAGGCGAAAGTGATGCTACAAGTGGAATTGCCTCATTTTAAAATAAGTCTTGGGCAATAACTCCTGCCCAAAAAAGATCAGACGGCAACACCAGCAAATACCGAAGGGGTGCGAAATGGGGATTAATGTGGTGGGCGAAGGAAACCTCGTTGACGCTCATCTTCTTTTCAGATGCATGCCGGGCACATTCCCTATATTTCCTCCGGAACTATTTGCAAATCCGCACCAAGGGTAATAACCCAGGATGTATTAGGTTACGCATAGTCCAATTTCACCGTATTGGTTTGTCCTGCAACATAAATGGGCGTGCTGGCAACTTTAATCAGCAGGTCACCTTTTTTAATGCGTCCTTCGGCAATAAGCTGATCGGTAATTGCTTTAAAGGTTTTACTGGTTGAGCTAAGAATTTTATCAAAGTAAAAACCTTTGATACCCCACACCAGGTTGAGTTTGCACAATAAAAAGTTGTTTCCCGTAAAAATATAAATTTCCTGTTTAGGCCGCTGGCTGCTGATTCGCTGTGCCGAATACCCGGTAATGGTCATGGCAATAATGGCATCGGCATTCGATTCGATGGCCAGGTTACAGGCTGCCGAAAGCACCGAGTCGGAGATCAGGCGCTTTTTGTCCGCCTGGTTGGCAAAATGTGGTTTATGATAAATATCATCCGTTTGTTCCACCTCCCAGATGATCTTCTGCATGGTTTCAACCACTTCTTCGGGGTACAGGCCCACAGAAGTTTCGCCGCTCAGCATAACCGCATCCGCACCATCGAGCACCGAATTTGCCACATCATTTACCTCGGCACGTGTAGGCCTGATGTTGTTGATCATACCTTCCATCATCTGCGTGGCAACAATAATCGGTTTCGAAGCCTGGTTGCATTTCCGTATGAGGGCTTTTTGCACCAAAGGCACTTGTTCCAGCGGTAATTCAACCCCAAGGTCGCCGCGGGCAACCATCAAAGCATCCGCTTCGGCAATGATCTCGTCCATATTTTTCACTGCATCGGGTTTCTCCATTTTTGCAATAATACCGGGAATATTTTCGGTAACGCCCAATTCGGTGATGGCTGATCTTAGATACGCAATATCTTCGGCTTTTCGCACAAACGAGAGGGCGATCCAATTCAGCTTGTGTTCGAGGATAAAAGCCAGGTCGCGTTTATCCTTTTCGGTGAGCGAAGGCAGAGAAACCACCGTATTGGGTAGGTTTACTCCCTTTTTACCGGATAAAATCCCCCCATGTATCACTTTCGCTTTTACTTCATCCACCCCGTTTGTTGCTATAACCCGGAAAAGCAGTTTCCCGTCATCCAGAAGCAGGTCTTCGCCGGGTTTTACATCGCGGGCGAATTCGGGATATGTGATATACAACCTGTCGGCAGTGCAATCGCATTCAACAGTGGTGAAAACCAGTTCGTGCCCGTCGTGCATCATGGCTTCTTTATCCGCAAATGCTCCAATACGGATTTTTGGGCCCTGCAAATCGCCCAACAGGGCAATATGTGTTCCAAGTTCTGTATTCAGCGAACGGACATGCTTAATTACTGACAGGTGATCGTCGTACGAACCATGCGAAAAATTCAACCGGAAAACATCCACACCGGCTTTAATAAGTTTATGTAACATTTCGCGGCTCGAACACGCCGGCCCAACTGTAGCTACGATTTTTGTTTTCATAGATGGGTGTCAGACTTTTTGATTCCTGACAGAATCTTTAATTTCTATGTAAATGGTACCTATTTCCGGAATTTCTTTTTTCAGATTGAGCTTTATTTGTTCAATCAAATCTTCAGCTTCCGAGCCTTTCATATCGTCGGTAATGTCCAGTGAGAGCAAAACCAGGTACTGGCTGTCGCCCATCACCATGGTCTGAATACGATTGATATGTACTATTTTTTTATATTGATGAATCACATGGCGGATAAGCTGGCGTCGTTCGCGGGGCATACTTTCGCCTACTATAAGGTTCTTTACTTCAGCAATCAGCAGGATTGAAACACTTAACAGGATCAGACCAACGGTGATACTTCCCAAAGCATCAAAAACCGGGTTCACCAGCCATGCTAAAGTGGTCGAGATAAGAACTACTATAAGCCCGGCCATGGCTGCCGAATCCTCCAGTACGACCACGATCAGGCTAACCTGCGTGGATGCCCTGATGGCTTTTAAAAAGGGAAGTTTCGTGGTTTTGCGGAATTCGGCAAAAGCTACCTGGAAGGATTTGGCCTCGATAAATATCGAACTGACCAGTACAGCGTAAATCCAGTAAACATTTGTCAGTGCTTCGGGATGGGAAAGTTTGTGAATGCCCTCGTAAATAGAAAACAGTGCTCCGACGAAAAACAGCAAAACGGCTACCATCAGCGACCAGAAGAACACTTCATTCGCGTACCCGAAACTATGCATTTCGGTAGGTGATTTTTTGGCCCTTTTATGCCCGATCAGAAGTAAAATCTGGTTAAAACTATCGGCCGTTGAATGAATGGATTCGGCCAACATCGCGGTACTGCCTGTTATGAAAGCTACGATATACTTGATAATAGCGATAAGTAAGTTACCTGCCAGTGCAAAGACGATTGCTTTATTCGATCCGTGGGTGCTCATTCTTTTTTACAGGAAAATGGTTAAATAGAAATTAGATAATGGTCTAAGTTATAACTTTTCCTCATCAATCTGCAGCAAGGCCTTCATAGCTGCGTCCTGCTCGGCACCCTTTATCGAGTAATCGCGACCTTTGCCAAGCGAAACTTTATCAACCAGCACATCAACCACATATTGCTTGTTGTAGCCATGCCCCACTTCGTTTAGAATCACAAATTCGACCGCACGTTTTTCACGCTGCGACCATTCGATGATCCGGCTTTTGTAGTTGGTATTGTTATTTTCGAGATCCTGCAGGTCGAAATGTTGTTTAATTATTTTTTCAATAATTACCTGCCTGGTAAAATTGTAGCCTTTATCAAGATAGATGGCGCCTATCAGCGCTTCGAAGGCATCGCCCTTCATCGACCTATACACATTATTATTATCGGTGCTGGCGTTAATTAAAGTATCAATGCCAAGTTTCTGCGAGAGTTTGTTCAATTGCACCCGGCTGACAATACGCGAGCGCATTTCGGTCAGAAATCCTTCATCTTTGTAAGGAAACATTTTAAAAAGATGGTCGGCAACAATAGCACTGAGAATGGCATCGCCCAGGTATTCAAGCCTTTCGTTGCTGATGCGGCTGCCGTTGTTCAGTTCAATTGCCTGCGATTTGTGACGGAATGCCAGTTTATACAAAAAAATATTCCCGGGATAATACCCAAAAATATTTTTTAGTGCTACGAAAAGCTGTTTGTCTTCAGAGAGAAAAACCCTGATAGGCTTAATGACGTCGAAAGTCAAAATTACTGAACAAATTTCTTAAAAATAAGAGTAGCGTTGTGGCCACCAAAACCGAAAGTGTTGCTTAAAGCTGTATTAACGGTGGTGGGCAAGGCCTTGTTAAACACATAACTCAGAGTTTGATCCACTTCTAAGTCATCAGTAAAATGGTTGATCGTTGGAGGAATTATATTATTCTGAATGGCAAAAATAGATGCCATTGCTTCAACCACGCCGGCAGCACCCAACAAGTGGCCCGTCATCGATTTGGTTGAATTGACATATACTTTTGACGAATGATCACCAAACAGTCTTCCTAAAGCGGTGGTTTCGGCAATATCGCCAAGTGGCGTGGATGTGCCGTGGGTATTCACATGATCAATATCATTTACCGTCATGCCTGCATCGCGCAAAGCGGAGTGCATGGCATTAAGGGCGCCTAGTCCTTCAGGATGCGGTGCAACAATATGATGTGCATCGGCACTCATACCGGCTCCTGCAACTTCTGCATATATTTTGGCTCCTCTTGCGAGGGCATGTTCCAAATCTTCAAATATCATGGCACCACCACCTTCGCCCATAACAAAACCATCACGATCCTTGTCGAAAGGACGCGAAGCCGTTGCCGGGTCGTCGTTGCGGGTAGAAAGTGCATGCATGGCATTAAAGGCGCCGACACCCATAACATTGATGGCTGCTTCGGAACCTCCCGTTACAAATGCATCTGCCATACCAAGCCTGATATAGTTAAAAGCATCTATTAACGCATTGGCCGAAGAAGCGCACGCCGAAACAGTTGCAAAGTTAGGACCTCTGAATCCGTAACGGATAGAGATCTGACCAGCAGGGATATCGGCAATCATTTTGGGGATCATGAGAGGGCTGAAGCGGGGAGTGCCATCACCCGACGCAAATGCGGTAATTTCATCGAAAATGGTAGTCATACCGCCAATTCCCGATGCCCAGATAACGCCGACGCGGTCACAATCCAATGTGTCAGAAATCAGTCCCGAATCCTGCACTGCTTCGTCGGCACAAACCATGCCGTAAAGAGTGAAAGGATCGAATTTCCGAACCTCTTTGCGATCGAAGAAGTTGGTTGGGTCGAAATCTTTAAGTTCGCATGCAAACTTCGTTTTGAATTTACTGACATCAAAACGTGTGATGGGGCCAGCACCACTAACCCCATTAACCAAGCCTCTCCAGAAATCCGGAGCTGTATTGCCTAATGGAGTCAGTGCGCCAAGGCCGGTAACTACTACTCGCCTTAACTTCATCGAATGAATTTTACTTATTTCGCGTTGCTTTCGAGGTAAGTGATAGCATCACCTACTGTACTGATTTTTTCAGCCTGATCGTCAGGAATAGCAATGTTGAATTCTTTTTCGAATTCCATGATCAGTTCAACGGTGTCCAGTGAATCGGCACCCAGATCGTTGGTGAAGCTTGCTGCAGGGTTTACTTCTTTTTCATCTACTCCCAGCTTATCAACGATGATAGCTTTTACTCTTGTTGCAATGTCGGACATTGTTGTACGCTTTAATTGGTTTTTAGTCTGCAAAGGAATAACAATTTAGCCGATAAAACAATAACATCTGCAATTATTTTAAAGATGACCAAGTTAAAGTGTTAGATATAAAACAGATGCACATTTGTGAATAATATTTTCTTTTCGTTTTCCAGCCTTGAAATTATTTTCCGGCGGATATTTTTACAGATTGAGAGCCCGGATGTCATAAAAAATTTGTTATTTTACGATAGGATAACTGAAAACCAAGGTTGTATCAGTACACGAAAATATATGAAAACAACTTCACGCATAGCGATATTTGCTTCAGGCAGTGGCAGTAATGCACAACGGATTGCCGAATATTTTTCCGGAAGCAATTCTGTGGAGATTTCAGCTGTTTATTGCAACAAACCGGAGGCTTATGTGTTTGAGCGGGCACGAAGTTTAGGGATTCCTTCCGTATTGTTTGACAGGGATACCTTTTATAATCAAACAGTTATCCTGGATGATTTAAAAAGCAGGGGTGTGGAATGGATAGTATTGGCGGGTTTTTTGTGGCTTGTTCCTGTCTATATTTTAAAAGCCTTTCCTCAAAGGATAGTAAATATTCATCCTGCGCTGTTACCTGGGTATGGAGGAAAAGGAATGTTTGGAATGAAGGTTCACCAGGCCGTAATTGAAGCCGGCGAAGAGCAAAGCGGTATTACTATTCATTATGTGAATGAGCAGTATGATAAAGGAGACATCATCTACCAGGCGAAATGCGAACTAAGCAGAGAAGATACTGCTGAAACGCTTGCCGCGAAAATTCATGAACTGGAATATGAGCATTTCCCTGTTGTTATCGGGAAGTTGGTTTCTGAGGGAGTAAATAGTTGAGGAATAATGGATAATGGACAATGGATAATTAACAATTTAGGATAGGAGATTAACTATCCTCCCAATTACCGATTACCGATTTTCGATTAACTATTCCCTCCTCCATTTTCCATTAACTATTTTCTATTAACTAATCTCAAACATACTCCTTCACATCTACTTCCCCTTTCAGAACCATCAGTCCATTAAAAGCAAGAGCACGCATTTCGTCTTCACCGGGATAAATATATACAGGGGCAAATTTATATACTCTTTCGATGATAAGGTTTGTTATCCATTTGCTATGAGCCACGCCACCGGTGAGTAAAATGGCATCCACTTCGCCTTTGAGCACAGGAACCATTGACCCTATACTTTTTGCTACCTGGTAAGCCAGGGCTTCGAGTATAAATCTGGCCTTTTCGTCGCCATTCTGAGCCCGTTGTTCGGCCTCGTAGGCACTGTTTGTGCCCAGGTGAGCAACTATTCCTCCATTGCCAACAACCATTTTTATTATTTCCTTTTCTTCATATTGCCCGCTGAAACAAAAACGCACCAGGTCGCCTGTGGGTAAAGTGCCGCTGCGTTCGGGTGAAAAAGGTCCTTCGCCGTCGAGTCCCTGGTTTACATCAATGACTCTTCCTTTATAATGTGCCCCGACAGTAATACCACCTCCCATATGAACCACGATTAGATTCATATCTTCATACCGTTTCATGATACTTTTGGCGTGTTGCCGGGCAATTGCCTTTTGGTTAAGCGCATGAAAAATTGAAATCCGTTTAAAAAGCGGATGCCCCGACACCCGCGCAATTTCGTCCAGTTCATCCACCACAACAGGATCTGCAATATAAGCTTTGGCATTGGGCAGCGAACGGGCAATATCATCAGCTATCAAGCCGCCGAGGTTGCTGGCGTGTTCCTTTATTGGGTGTTCAATCAAATCCAGTTTCATGGCATCGTTTACCTGGTAAACGCCGGACGAGATGGGTTTGAGCATACCGCCACGACCCACCACTGCCTGAATTTTATCAAGCTGAATTTCAGCTTCCTCAAGTTCGCGGTAAATAATTTCCTTGCGGAAGTGAAACTGATCGGCCACATGCTCAAACTGTGCGAGTTCCTCACTGGGATGCGTGATGTTTTTCACAAAAATTGGGTTCATGTTCTGATAAACCGCAATTTTTGTTGAAGTAGAACCCGGATTGATTGCAAGTATGCGGAAATCTTCCATATTGGGAGGAGTTAATAGTTAATAGAAAATAAAAAATGGTTAATAGGGAGTATGAACAGCAGTAATTTAACTTTAGTTACAATACCATTTTCTATTAACTATTTTCTATTAACTTTTTCACTGTAAATTCATTCAAACAAGTTCTTTCTTTTAAAACTAAGCCATCAAAGCTGCCAGAGCGATGGAATAAGTTTTGGTAAGAGCACTGTCGCCGCGCGAAGTAAGTACACAAGGAACACGCGCACCCGCGACATAGGCAGCTAATTCGGCACCGGCTAATTTAGTGCCTCCTTTAAAAAACACATTGCCTGATTCTATATTCGGGAAAAGAAGACAGTCGGCATCACCAGCAACCGGGCCGGTGATTTTTTTAATCTGAACGGATTCCATATCAATGGCGGCATCCAGCGAAAGCGGACCATCTACTACACAACCGGGGATCTGTCCGCGGTCACTCATTTTTGCAAGTATGGCTCCATCAACACAAGCCGGCATGCCTGCAAGCATTTGCTCTGTGGCAGCAATCGCTGCAACTTTAGGTTTTTCAACTCCTATGGCTTTTGCAACAGCAACCAGGTAACCGACCATTTTGATTTTTTGTTTCAGATCAGGCTGTGGTATAATGGCAACATCGGCAATTGTGAGAAGTTTATGGTACGAAGGAAACTCCATAACTGTAATATGCGACAGCACAGCTCCTTCATTTGTAATTCCTGTAGTTTTGTTAAGAATAGCACGCATGTACTTGTCGGTACTGAGTGAGCCTTTCATCAGCAGGCCGGCTTTGCCGTCGTTGATGAGCTTAACTGCCAGGGTAGCCGCTTTTAATTCATTCGGTTCGTTCAGAATTTCAAATTTGGTAGCATCCATATGATGCTCTGCGCAAATTTCTTTGATGAAAATTTCGTTGCCGGTGAGGGTAGCATCAACTATTCCTTTTTCGACTGCGGCGTAAACTGCTTCGATAGTATGTGGGTCGTTTGCGAAAGCGACTGAAATACGTTTTTTAGGTTTGCTTTTCAGCAAATCAAACATCAGTTCTAATTTTGTAATGGCCATATGCCCTCCTGTATTAAGTGTTGTTAATGAGATAACACGTAAAAGAATAAAAAATTCAATCTTTAAGGCGGCAAAATTACTTAATTTTCACTCATTTCCGAATGACGAACTGTTGTTTTATTGCTATTTAGAATACGTATAAGGAAGCCGGATTTAAAATAGAAATGGTCGGAGTTATTGATATTTGTGGTGGTATTTATTTGGTGTAAATGTCGATCATTTTTAAAATAGCCTTCGAGCAGACCGGGCAAAATTTATCGACGTCGAATGAACGCATCATGCAATCAGGAGTGGGGCGATAAAGTCCTTTGGCCACATATCCGGCACCTTCGTAAACTCCTAATTTCATGTCTGAGCCGTTTTCAATCGGGGTAGGAACAGGCGTATCTGCCGGGAGCATTCCTTTCCACTTTGTTTCGAATTTAGTTAAAGTTGTGATGTTGGGTTCCCACGGCTCGAGGTTTAGCGGATACATTTCATTAAAGGCTGTGGATCCATCGTCGTATTCGTCTGCCAAAGCGGCAAAGCCATGTCCGAACTCATGCACAAAAATTTTTGCCGATGAGGCATTGCTGTTCACCGAAGTGCTGTAATAGTTATAAATGGATCCGCCCCCATATTTTGAGCTGTTCACCAGCAGGTAAATCTGGTCGTAAGGCGCATTGGAAGCCAGGTTTCGCACAGCTTTATTGTCTGTAGTCATGAGGTATCGCTCCGAGTCGAATGTATAGAAGGAGCTGTTCAGCAGGGTATTGATCCAGATTTTATCGCCGGGAATATCCGTGCCGCTTTCTGCCGAAGGTGCCATAACAGCGCGGATGTTGAATTTATCGCGGTTTTGGGTATAGGGCTCGAATGTGAAAAGACCAGCTGTAAACTTGTCGCAATCCGATTTAAATTTATCCATTTCGGTTGAGGTATAACCTTCGGGCAAGATCAGAATATCAACTTTTACCGAAGGATCGCCGGATATCAGGGCGTCATAGACAGGGAAAACCATCTTTCTCTCATCCGAGATAAAATAACTCTTTACGTCAACGGAATATTCAAACATTTTAACATAAATGCCTTCGAAATTGCGGCTGTAAAATTTTATGAGGACATCCTTTTTAGGGAAAGGCATTACCACTGTTTCGCTGAATGTTCGGGTAGTGTGTTTAGCTTCGTCAGTAAACTGCCACTCATCAAACAAGGAACAATATCCACGGCTGTAAATTAACTTGTTGCTTACCACATCAAAAACTTTGAAGTAATATTCTCCGTAGTTCAATGTATCAACCAGCGTTGTGTGCGAACCACCCCAATAAGGTTCGGACTTCAGGTTGTCGATCGAATAGGACTCTGTTGCACTGTTTCCTGTATGGTAGTAGTCGACCCTCAGGGTTTTATCTGTGAACCATTCGTCAAACGAAGCGAATGACTGGAGCGTTATAAAAAGCAGTGAAAGGGCAATCAGAAGATTTTTCATAGTAATGCGGTATTATTTGGCCTGACAAAAGTATAAAATGAGACGATTCGATTTTCTAACTGTGAAATTTATAAATTTGAATACAAATCAACCAATGATAATTCTTTAGTGATGACTTTGAAATTCTCAGCAAGAACCGTCTTTACAGCTCTAATTGTTGCTTTTGTATTTCATAATATTGAAGAAGCTATTTCTATATGCAGGTATCCGGTTCATACCCCGGTTTCCTTTATTCAGCCTGCAAATTGCAGGCAATTCGTTGTTGCAGTTATGATTATAACCCTTGTTGTATTGATATCATTTGTAGTTGCCCTCCGAACAAAACAGGAAGCCGTTTACATTCTTATTTCAACGGCTATTTCAGCAGGATTAGTTCTGAATGTTTTAATACCTCATCTGATAGTTGCTCTTTATACTTTTAATTACACACCGGGTCTTTTAAGTGCAGTTATATTAAATTTCCCGCTTGGCTTGATTACCTTATCCAAAAACAGATCTGTCTGCAAAAGCAGGCAGCAATTTTACAAATATGTTTTTATAGGATTAGTCGCCGGATACCTGATTTTTGCTGTTGTCATGTTGCTAACTTCATTGCTTGTTGACAGATAAGATTTACAAATGGCATTATGATTTTTAGAATTAACAGTAATTCAGGTGATCATAATCACCAAATTACTGTAATTTTGGTGATTACGATCACCATATTACTTATTTTTGTGTAAATTTAATCAAAATGATAAAGAGAATTCATTCGAAGAACCTCTCTGAACGTTTTTTCAGCGAAAAGGCTATTATCCTTTTAGGCGCAAGGCAAACAGGGAAAACTACGCTGGTACGACATCTTGTCGACAAAGCGGGTAAACAAGCAATTTATATAAATTGCGATGAACCCGGCACTCAATCTGTGATGGAGAATATCTCGACTGAAAAATGGAAACAAATAATAGGAAACAGCAAAATCGTTGTCATTGATGAAGCTCAGCGAATCAGGGACATCGGAATTAAACTAAAACTGGCCATTGATAATATAAAAGGCATACAGTTTATAATAACGGGTTCTTCTTCACTCGATCTTGCCAATGTAATAAATGAGCCGTTAACAGGACGTAAATGGGAATATTATCTCTACCCGATAAGTTGGGGTGAGTTAAAAGAATATTACGACTACATTACACGTCAGCAGCAATTGGAAACACGATTAATCTATGGGATGTATCCGGATGTAATAATGAATCCGGGAAACGAAGTTGAAATCCTAAACAACCTCGCTGGGAGCTACTTATATAAAGACATATTATCGTTTGGGGGGATAAGGAAACCGGAAATATTACATTCGATGTTGCGGGCATTAGCGTTACAAGTAAGTAATGAAGTATCTTATAATGAGTTATCACGTTTGCTGGGCATTGATAAGAACACAGTTATGAACTATATTTCATTACTTGAAAAAGCATTTATTATTTTTCGTCTTCAACCATTAAGCAGAAACTTACGTAAGGAAATAACCACAAATCGGAAAGTTTACTTTTGGGATAATGGTATTCGTAACTCTCTAATTTCCAATTACAATTCACTTAACCAGCGCAATGATACAGGAGCCTTATGGGAGAATTTCCTGGTAAGCGAGAGATTGAAATCCAATCATTACAACAAGCATTTTATAAATTCATTTTTTTGGAGAACAACTGACGGGAAGGAAATTGACCTTGTAGAAGAGTCGGGAGGTAAATATAATGCCTTTGAATTCAAATGGTCAGAAAAAAAGAACACAAAAATACCGCAACTCTTTCTATCTGCATATCCCACCGGTGAAACAGGAACGGTGAACAAAGAGAATTTTGAAAATTTTATCTAATGAAGTTGAAATTTGTTTTATCAATCTAAAACAGATTAGTCGAGTTATGTCAAACCAATCATTTTTATAATCATTTGTTATACTGAACTTTAAAAATTATATTCGACTATTCGACGAAATTAGTCGAAATAAATTAGGTTTTTGTAATATGCCGTATTAATTTTGCAGCCTCAAACAAGAACAATCGGTTTAAAAAGTTTGAAATAATGCTTGATAAAGACGAAGTAAAAGAAGCGATTGTAAATGTGGCCCGCCATATTTTCTCCAGGTTCGGGTTCAAAAAAACCACGATGGATGAGATTGCTATTGCCAGTCGCAAAGGCAAAAGCTCTATCTACTACTACTTTGCAAGTAAAGAGGAAATTTTCCAGGCTGTGGTCGAAAAGGAAGCCGAGATATTTAAACAGGAACTCATTAAAGCCACAAATGAAAATGACACTCCTGCCCAAAAATTAAAAACACACGTACTTGTACGTATGCGATCGATGGAAAAGCTGGCCAACTTTTACAGCGCCATCAAGGACGATTTCCTGGGTCACCTCGATTTCATCGAAAAAATAAGGAAGAAATACGACCAGGAGGAAATCCAAATGATGGAAAGCATACTAGTTGAAGGTGTTAAAAATGGAATGTTTGAAATCGATGACACTTCGCTTGCAGCCATCGCAATCGTTACAGCTCTTAAGGGTATGGAGATTCCATTGTTCTGGGGAGTGGAAGAAAAAGACCTGGAAAGCAGGCTCGACCATTTGATCCATATTTTATTTCATGGCGTAATGAAGCACTAATTTTTTTGCCCAAATTTCGACCATTTTACATTTTTAGTCGAATGTACTATTAATCAAATAATTAACAGGACTACCAAAAAGATCAAATATTGGTAAGTGAAACCTACTCATCCTATTTCTGATCTTGAAAATTGAAAACAAAAAATAATACGAATAAAATGAAAACGAGAATTCTATTTCTGATTCTGACCTTGACACTGAGCCTGATCAGGCTGGAGGTAAATGCGCAGACTATCCTGGTTTCGCCCGAGCTGAAAGAGTTTATCAGCCTTTCGGTAAATAAGGATCGCAAGGTGGCCGATAAAGGCATTGATAAACAGATTACCGAAGTACAGAAGAAAGCTGTCCGTTCTGCCTTCATCCCTAAAGTGGAACTTGGCGGGAAATATGTATTTGCATATTCGTCGGTTAATTCCAAAATGGGTGAAGTCAATGGATTTGAGAGTCTTGGGAAACTGCAGGAATTTATGGCAACGCCAACGTTTCCGGCCATGTTCCCTAACCTTGCCGGATTAGCGGGTGAAATCACAAAACTTCAACAATTAATGGCACAGCAAGGAATGTCAATTCCTTCAGTATCCAATAACCTGGATGGAGAATTCTATGGTAATTATTTTGGCCTGGATGCCACAGCAAAAATGCTTCTATATAGCGGCGGACAGGTTGCTAATGTATCGAAAGCGCTGACCGAAAAAATAAAAGCACAAGACGCGTTGTCTGATAAAAGCAAATCAGATGTAATAAGCGAAGTAATTACGTATTACGATCAGCTTGCTTTGCTGAACCAGTCGAAGCATGTACTTGACGAGTCGACAATTAGGTTAGCTGCCGAGAAAAAATATGCTACTACTGCTTTAAAGAATGGTCTTGCCACTTCGTTTGACACATTAAAGATAGCTGTTGCAGATGCAAATCTCCAGGCAAAAATTTCGGAATACGAGAGCAAGAAAACATTGCTCCACCAGAAGCTTGCACAACTTACAGGTAAACCTGCCAGCAGTTTCGAAATGACAAATCCAGACCTGAAGACTTTATTATATGCAGATACAAGTTCTGATATCAGCAACCGTGCCGAACTAATCGCCCTGAGTGCAGGAGTTGAGGCACAGAAATACATGCTTAAATCAGAGAAATCGCATTACCTGCCAAAAGTACAGGCGTTAGCTTCGGTCCGTTACGACAATATTTTTCAGGCTAACGCCAATATGAATGCCCCGATACCAATGGATATGAAAATTGATAATATCGGTTTAGGCCCCACTTATATGGTTGGTGTGGGCTTTAAATGGGAAATTTTCGATCGTTCAGGCGGTACAGCCAAAGTTCACCAGGCTACATTGGAAGTTAAGAAAGCTGAAAATGCAAGGGAAGAAGCCCGAGAATTGCTCCAATTGAATCAAACAAAGGTTTCAACCAATTACCAGGCTTCGATTTCACAGGTTGCCTATAAAGAAAAACAACGCACTGCAGCCCGCATGGCGCTCGACCTGGCTCAGAAATCATACAATGAGGGTATAATAAATATTACTGAGCGACTGGCTACCGAAACCGAAATGCAGAATGCCGAACTCGAATACCTGCAGGCAGTTTTCGCACAACGCCAGGCTGCACTGGAATGCTATAAAGCAACCGGAAACCTTGTACTTTCAAATATCAGATAAAAATGGGAGATGGTGGATGTGGGATGTCGGGAACAGCAACCAGCACCCAGACACCAGAAACTTGATTCAAAAAAATAAAATTATAAGAAATCAATAATTTCAAAAAAGCAAAATTTACAAAAAAATGAAAACAATAAACAAAAGACATTCAGGAATGCTGATTGCATTTTCAACCTTGCTTTTAGTAATAGCAGCAGTCAGTTCTATTGGCTGGATAGTACTGAAACCTGAATCCATTATGCTGCAAGGCCAGGCTGAAGCAACCGAAGTCCGCGTGTCGGGTAAAGTTCCCGGCCGTATCGACAAGTTCATGGTATCGGAAGGAATGACAGTTAACAAAGGAGATACACTGGTATTGATTAATAGTCCTGAACTGAATGCCAAACTGATGCAGGCTACCTCCGCCGAAGATGCGGCCAATGCCCAAAATCAGAAAGCAAATAAAGGAGCTCGTGCCGAACAGATTGCAGGTGCTTACGAATTGTGGCAAAAAGCTGAAGTAGGTGTAAAACTGGCAGAAAAAACCTACAACCGGGTTCAGAATATGTATAACGAAAGTGTGATTCCTGCACAGAAACGCGACGAAGCTGAAGCCAACTACCAGGCTGCCATTGCCACATCAAAAGCCGCGAAATCGCAATACGATATGGCCATTAACGGTGCCGAAAAAGAAGACAAACTTGCAGCTCTGGCCATGGTTAAACGTGCAAAAGGAGCAGTTTCGGAAGTGGAATCGTACTTATCAGAAACCATGCTGGTTTCACCAATCAGTGGTGAAGTTTCGGATGTTTTCCCTAAACAGGGCGAACTGGTTGGATCAGGAGCTCCGATTATGAACATTGTTGATCTGAATGATATGTGGGTAGTTTTTAATATACGTGAGGACTTGCTTGCAAATATCAAAGTTGGGAAAGAACTGGATGCTATAGTTCCCGCATTGGGAAATAAATCAGTGAAACTTAAAGTAAACTATATCAAAGCTATGGCTAGCTATGCCACTTTTAAAGCAACTAAAACGAATGGCGGATTTGATGTTAAAAGCTTCGAAGTACGCGCAGTGCCTGTTGAACAGGTAGAAGGCCTGAGGCCGGGAATGAGTTTGATGGTGGATTACGGGAAGCTGAAGTAGGTGGATGTTGGATGTGCAATGGCGGATGTGCGATGGCGGATGTGTGATGTAAGAACAATGAGCAAGATATAAAAAGAAAATTCACCTCGGGTAATCCTAAGCACTGAGCACAAAGCACGCAGCACTAAACAATAAAAACAATGAAATCAATACTAACAAATATCCGTGAAGTAGCGAAACGGGAAATTAACCGTATGTCGTCAAGGGGGCTTTACATCCTGGTGGCACTCATACTTCCTATTCTTTCTGTTCTGTTTTTCGCTTCACTTTTCAAAGAAGGTGTGCCAACCAAAATGCCAATTGCGATTGTGGACTTGGACCAGACTGGCAGTTCACGGAAAGTTGCCAGGAATATTAATGTTACGCCATTAAGTACTGTAACCGAAAACCTGCAGTCTGAAACGGAAGCCATGTCGGAATTGAGAACAGGTAACATCTACGGATTTGTGGTTATTCCTAAAAACTTTCAGTCGGACATCCTAGCTTCGAGGCAACCTGTGATCAGTTATTATTATCAAAACGGGTTCCTGATTGCCGGCGGATTAATGCAAAACGACTTGACGCTTATCCTTCACACTTTATCAGGTGGAATAAACATTCAGAAACGTGAAGCCATGGGCCAGCCGGAAGCTTACATCATGTCGCAGGTGCAGCCAATCCAGCTAAGCACTCACCAGTTATTTAACCCAACGGCTAATTACTCGGTATATATTTCAACCATTGTGCTGCCAATTATGCTCCAACTTTTTATCCTGTTGATGACGGTTTACAGTATCGGTATTGAGATAAAAGAAAGAACCTCACATGAATGGCTGCGAATGTCGAACAAATCCATCTTTACAGCTATCACGGGCAAACTTTTACCTTACACAGTGATCTTCTTTATTGTAATGATGTTTCAGAATTTCATGCTGTATAAAGTAATGCAGATACCGATGCATACCAGCCTGGGCTGGCTTATGATTGGCTCACTGTTGTTCGTGATGGCTTACCAGGCAATAGGAGTTTTCTTTATAGGATTACTCCCACTGATGCGCCACTCGCTTAACCTGGCCGCTTTTTATGGTATCCTGGCCCTTACACTTTGCGGATTCTCCTTCCCGATTGAGGCCATGCCGCCGGTATTTCAATACTGGGCAAGCGGTTTCCCGGTAAGGCACTATATGCATATATTTCAAAGCCAGATACTTGCCGGATTCGAGCTCAGGTATTCAATCATGTCGTACCTGTACCTGATAGTGTTCTTTTTGCTGCCATTTACAATCATCAACCGGTTGAAATCAGCATTGATTTATCAAACATTTATTGAAAATGTCCATAAGACTTAGTGGAGAGGTTAAAAGTTAATGGTAGAATAGAAAATGGAAAATGGTCAGAATCAACCACTAAAAAGCATATAATGAAAAACGAAAACCTAAATATATTCCATCACATCAGCGAAGGATTCAGCAACACATTCAGGATATGGATGCGCGAGTTCCAGCTTATATTTTCGGATGTAGGTGTGATGATACTGATTTTTGCGGTTCCCCTGATTTACCCGATGCTGTATTCGTTTATCTATTATCCGGAAGTAGTCCGCGATCTGCCGATAGCAGTTGTTGACCTTTCGCATTCAGCTAACAGTCGCCAATTTACCCGTGACCTGGATGCCACTCCTGATCTGAAAGTAGCAACCACAAGCATTTCGATGGAGGAAGCAATTACAATGTTCAAAAATCGTGAAGTGCGTGGCATTGTACAGATTCCGGAAACATTCAGCAAAGATATTGCCATGAAGCGCCAGACCACAATCTCCGCTTATGCCGATATGGAGTTTTTCCTGTATTATAAAGCACTTATGACAGGAGCCAGTTTTGTTTCACTCGAAACCGGCAACCAGATCCAGATCAAAAACCTGATGAACGATGGACTAACTGAACGCCAGGCCCAGATTACCGCCGAACCGTTTAAAATGGTTGAAAATGCCATGGCTAACCAGGCCGGGGGATTTGCAAGCTATGGCATTCCTGCTGCACTTATCCTGATCATTCAGCAGACTCTGATCATCGCAATCGGCATATTGGCCGGAACAGCAAGGGAACGACATATTTTCGGAACGCTGGTCCCCATGGATCGTAAAAAGATGGGCACATTCCGGTTGGTGATTGGAAAAGCTGCCGCCTATTTCACCATTTATGCTTTACTCTGTGTTTACATGCTTGGGATGATACCTGAATGGTTCGGGTACGGGCAATCGGCTGATTTGGGTGAACTGATAGCTTTGATAACACCATTTATACTTTCAAGCATCTTTATGGGATTAACCCTTTCGGTGATTTTCAAAAACCGCGAAAGTTCGATGATGCTCTACCTTTTCACATCGATACCATTGTTGTTTTTATCGGGAATCATCTGGCCGCTTTCAAATTTCTCACCGGTATGGCTAACAGTACGCGAGATTTTTCCATCGTCGAACGCGATTTTTGGATTTATCAAAATGAACTCCCTGGGAGCAAGCATTTTCGAAACAAGGAAAGAAATCATGTCACTCTGGATTCAAACCGGTGTTTACTTCCTCACGGCCTGCATAACTTACGGATACCAGGTTAATTTTTCGGCACATCTGCGAAGTGAACTGGCGACGCATCCGTTCAGGGAGATACGTCAAAAAATAGGGATTGGGGGTTAGCACTTCGACTCCGCTCAGTGTGTCAGTTTTGGGGGTTTGGGAAGGGGAATTCAAAAATTTAAAATTCAAATGTTCAAAGTTCAAGGTTCAAGGCAAACGGGTAAATTCAGGAAGACCAAAAACCAAATAAAGCAATGAAATAAAGAAAAATTTAATAATCAGAATAAATTACCATTAGAAAAATCAATTAATAATACAACAATTTTAAAAACAGAAATCATGAAAACAAAGAATTCAATTATGCTCTCATTAGCAATTATGCTAATTTCGACCTCCGCAATTGCCCAGATAAACTTTGGGTTACGCAGTGGAATTGCAGCTTCCACCTTTTCGGACAAAGGCAACCTCTACGATGATCACCAAATCACTTTATCGTACACCGGCGGGGCTTTCGCCACTATACCGGTCATCAAATCGTTTGCTATTCAGCCCGAACTGAATTATGTCCGCAAAGGACGCAGCAATGAAACTGCGGAACTAGGTACAAGTGTTGAAACCGATTTTATGCTTCATTACCTGGAAGTACCCGTGCTTTTTCAATACCGGAATGACCAGATGCTGAACAAATCCAGCTCTGTATTTTTTATCAATGCCGGTCCTTATGCCGCCTTTGCATTAAACACGCAGACACGTGTTTCCGAAACCACTGAGGGTGGCGTTACTGTCCCGGTTGGCGATAGTAAAAATACCGATTGGGGCGCCACGATGGGAATTGGATTTCAGACACCGGTTTTAAAGAAAAATATTTGTTTCGACCTGAGATACGATATGGGCATGTCGGAAATTGCAGAGCAGCCGACAGTTTTCCGTACCAAATGTTTGAGCCTAACCGTTGGAATTGTATTGTAAAATATTGGTTGGTTAATTTGGTTAGAACGAAAGAGAGGATCAGAAATGGTTCTCTTTTTTATTAATCCGGGGATGTGATTCAAGGGAAGGTAAAAAACCGAAAGACATACTTTTCGTGGAAATGCACTGTATTCCTCATTCAGGAACCTTTATTGCATCTTAATCCGACCTTTCCGAAATTCGCTTCAATTGATTACGTTTTGAGGATACTATTTTCTGAAAACCTGCAGAGCAGAAAAAGTTTAAAAATCAAAAAAATGTCAGATTTTTGCATGTAAAATGGCAAACAAAAATCAAGGTGAATTGTTTATAGTTAAAAACAAAATAGCATCACAATTAATTGAATTATAGAATGTCGGGCGAGAATAAAACGAATAAAAATGCAGAGGAGCGATGGGTGAAAATTATTGCACCTTACCGTAACGGCGACAAATTGCATAGCTGGTGGCAGATCATAAACACATTTGTGCCTTACGTGATTCTGTGGATCCTGATGGTGATCAGCCTGTCATACAGTTATTGGATTACGCTGCCATTGATTTTGCTTTCGGCGGGGTTCCTGGTAAGGCTGTTTATCATTTTCCACGACTGTGGCCATGGTTCTTTTTTCAGTTCAAAACGTTTAAGTGAAGCAGTTGGCTACATACTTGGAGTATTGGCTTTTACACCCTACCGCCGTTGGCACCATGCGCATCTGATACATCATCAGACGGTTGGAAACCTCGACAAACGTGGCTTAGGCGACGTGTGGACACTCACCGTGGACGAATATCTGGCTCTCCCCAAAAGAAAACAATTGGGTTACCGGCTTTTTCGCAATGCCTTTATCATGTTCGGACTTGGAGCGGCTTTGCTTTTCCTGGTTGGAAACCGGTTTACCCGGAAAAGCTTTTCCCGGAAGGAGAAAATAAGCGTTTATGCCAACAATGCTGGTATTGCTGTAATAGCAACCACTCTTTGCCTGACCATCGGCTGGAAAGCCTACCTGCTCATACAACTTCCCCTTATGTATTTTGCGTCCATCGGGGGAGTATATCTTTTTTACCTGCAACACCAGTTTGATGGAACTCATTGGTATAAGAGTGAGGATTGGGACTTCAAAACGGTGGCATTGTATGGTAGTTCGTATTACAAACTACCGGCGGTTCTTCAATGGTTTTCGGGCAATATTGGGTTTCACCACGTGCATCACCTGAGTTCAAAAATCCCGAATTACCGCCTCGAAAAATGCCACCGCGAAAACGAGCTCTTCAGCAGCATTAAACCTATCCCATTTCTGAAAGGTTTCAGATGTGTTCACCTGAAACTATGGGATATGAAAGCCGGCAAACTGGTAAGCTTTAAAGAAGTAAAAATGGCTTAAAGTCCTGAGAAGATTTTGGTGCCCGATAACGCATGGGATAAGAAATCAATCACAATAGGGGGGGCTTTTGTTTACTATGATTATTCAAACAAAAAATAAACGGGAAGTTTTATTGCGAACACTCGTATCTGCCGACTTCGATAAGCTTTCCGGCTATTTATATAAACTGAGCGCTGAAACAGCAAAGAGATTCGGTCCGCATGGGTTCGATGTAAATTCTATAGCCGACCTATTTCGTAAGCCAGATAATTGTTTAGGCTATATTGCCCTGGATAACGAAACTACCGAAATAATAGCCTACTCGATAGTAAAACAAGGATTTCTTGAATATGACAGTCCGCGTTTGCGATCCTATGGATTGATTTTGGATTCAAAAACAGACTGCACCTTTGCCCCCTCTGTTGCCGATGCATGGCAAAGCCTGGGTGTCGGAAACCATTTATTCCACTTTGTGCGTTCCAGTCTTGAATCAATCGGGATAAAAAGAATTATTTTATGGGGTGGTGTTCAGTCGGATAATCACAAGGCTGTAGGTTTTTACAGAAAGAATGGTTTCGCCACTTTAGGCGAATTTGAGTACAACGGATACAATTTTGATATGATTTTAGAGATTATCTAAAGCCGGTATTTCAATACAAAAAAAAGACCGGTATGCGTCTGAAATTAAGAGGTGCAAATCAGATGCTGCTTTTATTGGCAAAGGGTTTCCTCCTTGCCTTAGCATTTCAATAAAATTTGCCTAAATCGCACATCATTTATTTTTTATCAGTCTTAAATACTATCATTACTTACTTTTACGTGCTCTTTCGGTAAACAAATCCATAATGAAACAACTTATCCTCACAGTTCTTCTGGCGTTAACTATTTTCGTGGTTTATGCCCAGCTGCCAGTTTATAAAAATCCAGCCATGCCGGTTGAAACGAGGGTGAAAGACCTGCTTGGAAGAATGACACCGGAAGAAAAATTCTGGCAACTGTTCATGGTTCCGGGCGATCTGAGCATTGGCAGGGAGAAGTTAAGAACAGGCATTTTCGGATTCCAGGTATCGGCAAAAGGCGCCACGGGCGACGCCGCCGGGCATATACTTACCTATGGCCCTTCGGGCACGGCGCGGGCAACGGCCGAAAAGATAAACGAAATGCAGAAATTTTTTCTCGAAGAATCGCGCCTGGGAATTCCAATCATTCCATTTGATGAAGCTTTGCATGGATTGATTCGCGACAATGCGACAGCATTTCCACAATCCATAGCACTGGCAGCCACTTTCAACCGAAGCCTGATGCGTGAGGTTGCAAACGCTATTGCGATGGAAACCAAAACACGTGGCATCCGACAGATTCTTTCGCCGGTCATCAATATTGCCCGCGATGTTCGCTGGGGTAGAACCGAAGAAACATACGGTGAAGATCCTTACCTCACTTCGCAAATGGGACTGGCATTTATTAGTGAGTACGAAAAACTTGGCGTTATTGCTACCCCCAAACATTTTGCCGTTAACGTGGGCGATGGTGGCCGCGACAGTTACCCGATCCATTATGACGAGCGTTTGCTCGATGAAATCTATTTCCCTGCCTTTGTCACTGCCGTTCAGCTGGCAGGCGCCCGCTCGGTCATGACTTCGTATAATTCGCTGAATGGAAGCCCCTGCTCGGCCAACAACTGGTTGCTGAACGGGAAACTTAAAAACGATTGGGGTTTCAGGGGCTTTGTAATATCTGATGCCTGTGCTGTGGGTGGCGCGAATGTGCTGCATTATACCACTTCTACCTATGCCGAATCTGCAAAAGCATCCATCGAAAACGGGCTTGATGTTATTTTTCAAACGGACTATAATCACGCTCCCCTGTTTTATGAAGCCTTCGAAAAAGGTATGATAGAACCTTCGAAAATTGACAGTGCCGTTGCCCGGGTACTCAGAGCTAAATTCGAACTGGGACTTTTCGAGAATCCATACGTTGACCCTGGGCTGGCCGAAAAAACCAACGGGAGTGCGGAGCATCGTCAGATCGCCCTTCAGGCTGCACGCGAATCCATAGTTCTGCTGAAAAACGAAAACAACATCCTACCTTTAAACAACATCAGGAGCATTGCAGTTATCGGGACAGATGCAGTTGAAGCCCGCTTGGGAGGATATTCCGGACCCGGAATCAACAAAGTTGCAATACTCGATGGAATCCGTTCTGTCGCCCCTGCAGCCGTGAAAGTCATTTATAGCCCGGGTTGCGGGAGAACTGCCCCAACTTATGAGACTATCCCATCCGACTGCCTTTTTACCGGGACTGGCAACGATAAAACAAACGGATTAAGCGCAGAATACTTTGATAACATCCAATTGCAGGGAAATGCAAAAGTGAACCGCATTGATAAGGACATCAATTTCGGATGGACCCTTTACGGGCCGGATCCTTCTTTACCGTATGACTGGTATTCAGCCCGCTGGGCTGGGATTCTGAAACCAAAAGTTTCAGGCACTTTTAACATTGGTATCGAAGGAAATGATGGTTACCGGCTGTACATCAACGACAAACTGTTGATTGATAACTGGGTTAAAAAATCATTCGGCATAAAATTGTCTGGCTTTGCTTTCGAGAAAGGGAAAACATACAATTTCCGTCTCGAATATTTTGAAAGTTCAGGAAACGCCCGTTTGCGCCTGGTATGGGATGCCGGTATGAAAGATACCATCACGCAGTCAATAAACGATGCAGTTGCTGCTGCAAAACTCTGCGATGTCGCCGTTGTTGCCGCTGGCATTCACGAAGGTGAGTTTCAGGACAGGGCGATACTTTCCCTTCCCGGACGGCAGGAAGAACTCATTAAGGCAATTGCCGCAACAGGCAAACCGGTGATTGTTTTGCTTGTGGGCGGGAGCGCCATTACCATGAATCCCTGGATTGACAAGGTAAAGGGGATTATTGATGTTTGGTATCCGGGAGAGGTAGGAGGAACTGCTGTTGCAGAGGTTTTGTTTGGAAAATATAACCCGGCCGGCAGGCTCCCTATAACTTTCCCGGTTTCTGAGGGCCAGTTGCCATTGGTATACAACCATAAACCTACCGGCAGGGGCGATGATTATTACGATTTAACAGGTCAGCCCTTATTCCCGTTTGGTTATGGACTTAGTTACACTACTTTTGTATATAGTGATCTGAAATTTAACAAATCTGTTATAAAACCTGATGAGGCGGTGGAAGTCCGTTTCAAAGTGACTAATACCGGGAAAATAGCCGGAGACGAGGTATGCCAGTTTTATATCCGCGACGAACTAGCCTCGGTGGCAAGGCCCGTTATGGAATTGAAACAGTTTGAGCGGATCAGCCTTCAACCAAACGAAACTAAGGAAATAGTATTTGATCTTACTCCCGTAACATTGAGCATGCTGGATATTAACATGAAAAAAGTAGTTGAACCCGGCGATTTCAGGATTATGATCGGCAGTTCCTCCAGGGACATCCGCTTGAGAGGAATCCTAACGGTTAGTAACAACTAAGACCAGATACAAGGAAGCCAAAAACGTTTATTATTTTACACGAAAAAGCAACTTTAAAAAATATAAATATCAGTAAATCAATTACAATGAAAAATATTCTATCCGTATTACTTCTCATTGCCATTCCATTTTTATTGCTGGGGCAAGAGTCATCCGAAGCCAAAGAAAAGCGTATGCAGTGGTTTAACGAAGCAAAGCTCGGCATATTTATCCACTGGGGAATTTATTCGGTTCGTGGTATCGACGAATCCTGGTCGTTTTACAACCGTTACCTGCCTTATGATGAATACATGAAGCAGTTGAACGGCTTCAATGCATCCA
Organism: Bacteroidota bacterium; assembly: GCA_037142075.1. Taxonomy (GTDB): domain Bacteria; phylum Bacteroidota; class Bacteroidia; order Bacteroidales; family UBA4417; genus UBA4417. The sequence continues at coordinate 6,665 of JBAXBJ010000063.1, read as the reverse complement.
AATATGATCCTGCGGCATGGGCAAAACTGATCAAGGAGAGTGGGGCCAAATATGCCGTGCTTACCACGAAACATCACGATGGCGTTGCCCTTTGGGACACAAAGGAAAGCGAACTTAACGTGGTAAAAAAAACACCAGCTGCCCGCGACCTGGTGAAGCCATTTGCCGAAGCACTGAAAAAGGAAGGTGTAAAGACCGGCCTTTATTTTTCCATGCTTGACTGGTCACATCCGGATTACCCTAAATTTTTAAACAACCAGGACAGGTACTCTGATGATTCGGTTCGCTGGAATCGTTTTCTGAAATTCAGGGAAAACCAGGTACACGAATTGGCAGCTTTTAAGCCCGATCTACTCTGGTTCGATGGCGATTGGGATTATAGCGCAGAGAAATGGAAATCAAAAGAGTTGCGCGAAAACATTAACATATGGATGCCCGGCGTTATCGTGAACTCCCGGATCAACGGATACGGCGATTATGCTACACCTGAAAACGGGGTTCCCATTTATAAACCGGAAGAAAAGAACTGGGAACTCTGCATGTCCATAAACGACTCGTGGGGCTACCAGCCTACCGATAAGGAATATAAAAGCCCCAACCAAGTCATACGGATATTAGCCGATTGTATCGGAATGGGAGGGAACCTGCTCCTGGATATTGGGCCAAAACCCGATGGCACCATCCCCGATGAACAGGTGAATGTACTGAAAGAACTAGGGCGCTGGACCAAAAAGCACAAGGAAGCAATCTATGGCACCACCGCCGGTATTCCCAAAGAATATTATTATGGTCCTTCAGCCTTATCCAAGAACCGTGATATAATCTATCTGTTTGTTGACGGGAAACCCAATGGCCCGCTGCTGCTGAAGGGGATAAAGAACGAGGTTAACCGGGTTTGGGTTGTTGGCAACGGGGCAAAATTAAACTGGCAGGTCTTGATGAAAGCCTATTGGAGCGAGGTACCCGGGCAAATTTATATTGATGTTCCCGACAGCGTCCTCGACGAACAGCTTACCGTAATTGCGGTTTTGTTAAAGGGCCCGGTAGATTTATTCGGGAATCCTGAAAAAAAATAACTCATAGTTTTGTTCCGACGATTCAGAAAGAGAATGTACATCTCACTTTTTTTAGGAACAGATATCCGTGAGCATCAGTTTGTTGATTTTATCAACTAGCTGTTCTGATTCTAAAAAATTAAGTGTTTGCTGCCCGTCCGATAAGGCTTCTTCCGGTTTTTCGTGAACTTCGTAAATTACGCCGTCGGCACCGCTGATAATGGATGCCAGCGCCAGTTTTGAAACATAATTCCGGATGCCGACACCATGCGATGGATCGGCGATAACAGGCAAGTGTGATTTTTCTTTCAAAACCTGGATGGCATTGATGTCGAAAGTATTCCGGTAAGCTGTTTCAAAAGTCCGGATTCCCCGTTCGCAAAGCAGGAGTTTTTCATTTCCTTTGCTGAACACATATTCGGCTGAATGAAGCAGTTCTTCGATGGTTCCGCTGATTCCCCGCTTAATCAGCACCGGTTTGTCAACTTCTCCCAAAGCGTCGAGCAGGTTAAAATTCTGCGAATTTCGGGCACCGACCTGGAAAATATCCACATAAGGCATCATTTCCTCAATCTGCGAAACCTGCATTACCTCGGTTATTATTTTAATGCCATGAGGCGCACATAAAGAATACATCATTTTTAGTCCTTCAACGCCCGCACCCCGGAAAGCATAAGGCGAACTGCGTGGTTTAAAAACACCTCCACGCATGATCCTGATTTTGTTTTTAATCAGATGTTCAACTATGGTTTGCATCTGCTCATCACTTTCAACCGAACAGGGCCCTGCCATGATACCGATATCGTTGCCGCCAATGGTTACTCCATCACCCAGGTCGATGGTAGTGTTATGAACTTTCCATTTCCTGCTCACGAGTTTGTAATCGTCGGAAACGATATGAACATCTTTCACCCCAGCCATATTCCCGATGGTCCGGATATCAATTTCTTTCTTCCCTATGCAAACCAGGTAGTTTTCTGCCTGTGTTTTTACATCGGTGAGACTGTATTTATTTTGGGTCAAAACATCACAAAGATGTTTCCTTTGATCTCCCGAGATGGATTTACTTAGCTGTATGATCATGATATTAAATTACTTACCCTTTATTAGTTGAATAAACTCCGGAATATCCTTATTCAAATCATCGCTTTCGGATATTATATTGATAAAAGCACTGCCGATGATAGCCCCGTTTCCCAGTTTGCAGGCTTCAGCGTAATCGGCTTTGTTCCTGATCCCGAATCCAATGATCAACGGGTTCTTAAGTTTCATTTTCTGAATTTTCTTTATTGCCTCGGTTTGGATTGTCGAATTGCTGCCTGTTGTGGTATTTCCTGAAACCAGGTAAATAAAGGCACTGCTGATTTTGTCAATTTCTTTGATTCGCGCCTCCGAAGTACTTGGTGTGATAAGGAATACCGGCGATACGCCAAACTTATCGGCAATCAGTTTATGGGTCTCCAGGTATTCATTCACAGGAAGATCAGGAATAATAATATGATTCACGCCGCCTTCGCTGCACTTCCGGTAAAAAGTCTCAATGCCACAAGCCAGCAGGCTGTTCAGGTAGCCCATGAGTAAATAGGGTTTCGTTACTTTATCCGTTGCTTCTTTCAATTGAGCAAACAATAACTCTAAGGTCATTCCATTGGTAAGCGCAATGGTGCTTGAATGCTGAATAACAGGACCATCGGCAAGCGGATCGGAAAAGGGAATGCCAATTTCGATAAAATCGACTTCTGTCGTATTCAGAATACTTAGAATCTGCAGTGTGCTATCAATGGAAGGAAATCCTGCCGTGAAAAAGACGGATAAATTGTTGTTTTTATTGTTGAGTATGATTTGCTGTAAAGTGCTCATGGATTGAATATTTGCGATTTAAGGAACGTTAATAAGGTTGGAAGACCGGAGTCAGGAGTCGGAAGCCAGTCCTGCTTACATCTTCATCCAACTTTAACATGGTCTTTTATAATTTTAGAATAATGACTGCATTCATTTGCTTTCGCTCTTGTTCAATTTTCTCCATTTCCAACTACCGTCTTCGGACTTCCGTCTTCAAGCTATAAAATGAATTTCAGGTACGTCTCCATATCCTTATCTCCTCTTCCCGAAAGATTGATCACTACAATATCGGTTGGCTTAAATTTTATTTTTGGCAACAAAGCAAAGGCATGGGCCGATTCGAGTGCGGGAATAATTCCTTCCAGGTGAATTAATTCTTTGGCTGCATCCAAAGCTTCCTGGTCGGTGACGGCATAATAAGCTGCCTGTTTCGTTTCGTGAAGCCATGCATGCAGAGGCCCGATTCCCGGATAATCGAGCCCGGCGGAAATGCTATAGGGTTCAGTTATCTGCCCGTCGGCATTCTGCATCAGGTAAGTTTTTGAACCATGAATAATTCCGACAGAACCTACCGTTAGCGTTGCCGCTGTTTCGTGTGAATGAATGCCCATTCCTGCTGCTTCGGCACCAACCAGTTTGGTTTTTGCAGAGCCTAAAAAATGGTAAAAAGCACCGGCAGCATTACTTCCGCCTCCCACACAGGCAATTACATAATCCGGTTCGGATTCCCCGGTTTGTTTCAGCAACTGGATTTTAATTTCCTTGCTGATCACGGATTGAAATTTTGCGACCATATCGGGATAAGGATGCGGTCCTACTACCGAACCAATAATGTAATGCGTATCATCCGCATGGTTTATCCAGTAGCGGATAGCGTCGTTGGTGGCATCTTTTAAAGTTTTGGTGCCGCTGAGCGAAGGAATTATGGTCGCTCCCAGCATTTTCATCCTTGCTACATTCGGAGCCTGTCGTTTAATATCGGTTTCGCCCATAAACACTACGCACGATAACCCCAGCAAGGTACATGCAGTTGCGACTGCCACACCATGCTGACCAGCACCGGTTTCTGCCACAATTTTTTGTTTTCCCATCATTTTAGCCAGCAAAGCCTGTCCCAAAGCATTGTTTATTTTGTGGGCGCCGGTATGGGTAAGGTCTTCGCGCTTCAGAAATATCCGGGCTTTGTATTTTGCCGATAAGGCTTCCGAAAAATAGAGCGGTGTCGGGCGGCCGACATAATCCTTCAGCAGCCCGTTTAACTGTTTCCGGAATTCTTTTGACCGTATGATCCTTTCGTAGTTTTTCTGCAACTCATCCACGTTATTGAACAGTAATTCGGGGATATAAGCGCCGCCGAACTTTCCATAATATCCGTTGCTTGCCTGGGTATTTGATTTCATCTGTAGTCTCCTGATTAGTTGTTAGTTTTGTCATTCATCAATGCTATCAGCTGCTCAATCCTTCCAATATCCTTTATTCCCGGCCTGAATTCAAACTTTGAATTTACATCAATACCTACCAATTGTTTGTGCCGGATCTTCCTGATCTCTCCAAAATTTTCGAGGCTGATTCCTCCGCTGAGGTAAAAGGGTTTTTCCAGGGTGTAACTTTCGAGCCATTGCCAGTCGAATGTTTTACCGGTTCCGCCGTAGTGCTCGCCGTGAGTGTCGAACAGGAAAAGATCGCAGGAATCAAGGTATAATCTTGCAGTTTCAAAAGAATTTTCATCTTTAATCGGAATGGTTTTTATTACTTCTGTTTTTGTTCTGAAATAGCTGCAAAACTCAGGCGATTCATCCCCGTGAAGTTGAATGCTGTCTAAGTGATAATATTTTAGACTTTGCTCAATTTCTTCGATCCCGGCATTTACAAAAACACCGGTTTTCTTTATGTGCCCGGGGATTTCTTTCAGGCCGTCTTCAATCAATTTTCCATACACATAGCGTGCTGATTTGTGATAAAAGATAAATCCCAAACGAGCTACTTCCAGGGAGATAAGTGCTTTGATTGTTTCCGAATCGGTTATTCCGCAAACTTTAAGCTCCATAGGTTTCCTTTTTTAACTTGTTTAGCTGCTGAATAAATGCGGCACAGGCCTTCTCCGGCTCGGGATGTTTCATAAAACAGGAACCGATTAAAAAACCATTGTATCCGAGTTGCCTCAGTTCGAGCACAATGCGGGGGTCTTCGATTCCGCTTTCCGAGATTTTCAGGAATTCGGCCGGAATGAGTTTTGCCATGGCCTTTGAAGTGGCAATGTCAACCTGCATCGTTTCGAGGTTGCGGTTGTTCACCCCTATCACATCTACTTTATCGTATACCTTTTCCAGTTCATCTTCAGCATGAAGTTCTAATATCACTTCCATCCCATGTATATGAGCCAAATCGGTGAATTGCTCTATTTCTTGCATGGTAAGGATTGCTGCAATAAGTAAAACAGCATCGGCGCCGATTGACCGGGCTTCAATAACCTGGTACCCGTCGATCACGAAATCTTTCCGTAAAATCGGGCAGAAATTATACTTCCTTGCCGTGGTGAGATCGGCATTGCTGCCGCCAAAAAACTTTTTGTCGGTGAGCACCGATAAAGCGCTTGCCCCGGCCTGCATGTATCCGATAGATAATTTCTCGACTTTAACATAGGGATTTATGGCTCCCAGGGCCGGAGATTTTTTCTTGATCTCGGCAATAATGCCATTTTTATCTTCCCTCAGAAGGTATTTCTTTAACGATACACACACATTTTTAAAATAGATGGATCGTTCCAGTAATTCAACCGGGAATAGTTGTTTTTCCTCCAGTACCTGTTTTCGCTTTTCGAGTACAATTTTTTCGAGTGCATTCATAACTAATTCTTAATGATTCGGTTAAATAACTGAAATGCCTTTTTCGACTCAATGCTTTCGCCGCAAACAGCGATGCATTCGTCCAGGTGCTGATGGGTATAACATTGCATTGCATAAGCGCTGTTTATCAGAACTACGTTTTTCTGTGCTTCTGAGGCTTCATTTTGCAGAACTGCACTGAATATTTTAGCGGCATCTTCGATGCTGTTTCCGGCGCTTATTTCCTCCGGCTTTATAGTATTAAAAGGCAGTTCATCAATGGGAATCACCTGTTCGCCTTTGCCGGAAGTGATTAAAACATCCGATGTTAAACTGATCTCGTCGTAACCATCCAGTGAATTCACCAGGTAATATTGCGTGGTTCCGGTTTGCAGAAAGAAATTGTAGAGTCGGGCAACCGAGCGGTTAAAAACTCCCACATATTTGAATTCGGTTTGGGCCGGGTTTACAAGAGGTCCCATCAGGTTAAAGAGTGTGTTGGTTTTCAGTCCCCGCCTGACGGGGCCGACATTTTTCAATGCTGTGTGAAAATTTGGCGCATGTATAAAACAGAGATTGTTTTTTTCGAGGTCATCCTGCAACTCCTGTTCGTTGGTTTTAAACAGATAGCCAAAATGCTTTAAAATATCTGAAGAACCTGAAACGGAAGTGGCTGCAAAGTTTCCATGTTTGGCAACCGGCACGCCCGAAGCCGCCAGTACAAAAGCCGATAAGGTTGAAATATTGAAAGTGTTTTTGTTATCGCCACCTGTACCGCATACATCTATTGTCGGCTTATGAAGCTTAACGGGGATGCACAGTTTCATCAGTGCATTGCGGAAACCGGTGAGTTCGCCCAGGTCCATGATACGGGTTTTGAACAGGCCTAATATAAATGCTACCTGGTGGTCGTTGTATTGCTGCTCGCATAAGCCTTTCATCA
>JBAXBJ010000062.1:0-30808 GCA_037142075.1 Bacteroidota bacterium | reverse complement strand
CGCCAATGCCCCGGGCGAAATCTGGGCATGGGCCTGAAAGCTGAAAAGGACAGCAAACATAATTGTGGTAACTATTTGGCTGACAATGATTTTCATTTCAGTAAACAAGAGGCGATTAGTTTTCATGTTTTAAAATAGCTTCTCCAAACTTTTTGGTAATATGTATCCCTGCTTTTTGAAGAAACTGTATTGGCAATTCGCCCCCTGCAAAAATATAAACCAGGTCGTTTTTAATTTCAAGTTCTTCGCCGGGCTTTGCGGTTGCCAGGGTAACAGAACTCTTGTTGATACTTGTCGGGTTTGTATTGTAAAGTACATTCACCAGGCCGGTAGCCATTGCTTCGGTTATCTTTTCCTTATTTTTCGGCTTTATCCTGCTGAAATTCTCACTGCGGTATGAAATTGTAACTTTATTCTGGTCGGCCAACAACAAAGCTGATTCAATTGCCGAGTCGCCACCGCCTACAACCATGATGTCTTTGCCTTTGATGTCTTCGGGTTCAAGAAGCCGGTAGGCCACTTTTTCCTGCATTTCACCGGTGACTCCCAATTTTCGTGGGCTGCCGCGACGCCCGATAGCAAGCAATACTGTTTTAGCTGTAATATGCTCTCCCTGCAGAGTTTCGATCGTAAAATAACCATTTTCGGGAGTTATAGCCTCCACTTTCGTGTTTTCCTTTATCGTGATTTCGTTCTTACTGAGAGCGGCATTCCATAGGTCGAGCAAAGCGGGTTTGCTGGTTTCGAATAATTTAACTTTCCCATACAGAGGCAGATCCATGGCGGAGGTCATTACAATTTTCTGACGCGGGAAAGTGAAAACTGTTCCTCCCAGGGTGTCCTGCTCAAGAGTGAGAAATTTGAGGTTGAGCTTTTTAGCCATCAGTGAAGCTGAAATACCCGCCGGACCTGCACCGACGATAACCAGGTCGTAGGTTGCCTGGTGTGCTTTGCGCAGAGTTTTAGCCAAATTCTCAACAGCTTGCCTGCCTTGTTCAACCGAATTTTTTATCAGCCCCATGCCGCCTAATTCGCCGGCAATAAACATTCCGTTTACGTTGGTTTCGAAATTCTGATTAATGTGTGGCAGATCAACACCGCGTTTTTCGGTTCCTATACAAAGCATAATGGCTTGTGTCGGGCAGGCATGAAAACATGCTCCGTGCCCTATGCAGCGCGAAGCATTGATGGTTGTTGCTTTGCCATCTTTAATCCCGATAATATCTTTTTCGGGGCAGGCAGCCACACAAGCTCCTGTGCGGATGCAGCTTCCTTCGTCGATTACAGGGTGAAGGGATACCGGCTCATAGAGACCTTCCTGTTTGGCAATTATAATTTTCGCCTCTACCTTTTTCGACTCTTTCTTCTGTTTTCTCAGGTAAATAAAGACAATGAGAAGGCAAAACAGAATTACTGCAGAGTAAATAACGATTTGTTCGATGAGTGTTTCTTCCATAACTAAAATATCCATCTGTAACCAAAAACAATGGTAACAGCAACATGAATGATCATGATAACTAACATTACAAGTGCAAAGGGCAGATGAGCCACATGCCAGTATTTAAAAAGATTCTGCATCAGCACAAGCCTTTCGATGCGGCTGTTGAGCGACCATTCGTTTTTCACCAGGTTAATTACCTGCACCCGCTGCGCCTTTGAAAGATTGTTCTTTTTCATGACGGCTCTTATCGTAGCCATCGTTTTACGTTTGTAACTCAATTTTCTGAAAAAACGTACAATAAAATTGCTTTGATACATTTCAGCCTTTGGCCTGGCTGAATCAACAATTACCTTATAGCTTTCTTCATCGAGTTGAATGGAATTAGTAAGCTTATCGCCTATATCGCCCTTCATATCCCTCACTTCGTTTAAACTTAATTCACGTCCTTCGATGGTGCGCGGTATTTGTATGTATATAAACCTGCCTATGATACCGCTGGCAAATACCGCGACCATGCTCCAGAAACTGATGGCTACAATGCCTCCGAATTTGAAAGATGTATGAAAGAGCACTAAAATCGGGCCCAAGGTGCAAAGGAAAATATGGAATTCGAGCCAGTGCTTTAACAAACCAACCCGGGAGAATATCCGGTATCTCTTCCTGAACATATATAGCAAAACGCCGATGATCATAAAAAGTGAACCTATGATCCCCATGCCATGACCCCAAACGCCGCTTGGTTTAAGTATATTATGATCAGGATTCAGATCAGTAGAGTTAGGAAGGTAATACCTGTCTTCGCTGCTAAGTTTGTAATACGAATACCCCCGGTTGGCAATAAAGGCAAATACAACGATTACTATAATTACCAAAAGAGCCAGGTAGATTCTGTGAGCGGTCTTATTCATATTGTTCGAAATAAATTTACAGACAAGTAATTAAGCAATAAGGCTTTATTTAGCTATTCGGTCAAAATTAATGAAAAATTGCAGTTCTTTGGGTTGACCCCTTTATTTATAATCATTCTAAGTGTAAAAAGTAACTGATCCGGAGCCGAAAATTCAAAAAAAATGTTGCTTGTCGACTCCTCAATTTCTTTTCCTGATTTACCATTATCCTTTAAACACTTAAACAACTGTATGTTGACCGAAAAACAGGATTTGTATACTTTAATGAAACATTCAAGTATTTAATAACGTAAATACAGTGCTTAATATTACATAATCGATATGTGTTATATGTATATAGTGAATGAAAATTGAAGTTCTCTTGCCATTTGCAAAGGATAAAAAGCAAAGCAAAAAAATGCATATTTCAAAATGGACAGATAACCCTTTTTACTACCTTTGGTTTGCTGTTTTTGATTCAGACAGAGAAAGGCGCAAATGATTACAGCTTATTTAGGCCCGGAACATAGTTGAAAAAATTCCTTTTATATATTTTAAAACAGATCGAAAATGAATTTAGTAAAAAAAGCTTTGTTAGGAGTCATCGGAATTCTTTCCTTCAACTCCTGTTCAAGCATTCCCAAGGGGGCCACAGCGGTTAAACCCTTTGAAAAAGAGAAATATTTAGGCAAATGGTATGAAATTGCCCGTATGGATTTTAAATTCGAACGCAACTTAAATAATACCACGGCAACTTATTCAGTCAACGATAATGGCAGCATAAAGGTTGATAACCAGGGGTATAATTATGTAACAAAGGAGTGGAAGCAGGCAATTGGTAAAGCTAAATTTGCCGGTGATGAAAATACAGCCATGCTGAAGGTGTCTTTTTTCGGGCCTTTTTACGCAGGCTACAATGTAATTGCATTGGATAAAGAATATAAATATGCTCTTGTAGCAGGGCAGAGTCTGAGTTACCTGTGGATACTTTCGCGGGAGACTGAAATACCGGAAGCTATAAAACAAAACTACCTGAAAATTGCAGAAAACTTAGGATATAAAACATCTGACCTTCTGTGGATTGAACATACAAGGAAGTGAGAATCAGAAAGAAACGATATCTAAACAATGTAAAAAAAACGCTACCAGACAATTCCGAAATATAATGATTATTAGGGACTTGTGATTAGCCTGAAAAAGCACAGTATTGTCCTGTTAACTAAATATTTATGCTTTCTGAACGTCGCACTTGATTAAAAATACTAATTTCGCCGTTTATTTCACCTTGCCATCACATGGATATTTTACTTTCGGATGCCTGGTACTTTACCTGGATTATTCTTCCGGCATTGATCTTCTTTGCCCGTATCCTTGATCAGAGTATAGGAACTCTGAGGCTGATCTTTCTCTCGAAAGGGATGAAGCATATCGCTCCTTTTCTTGGATTTTTCGAGGTAATCATCTGGCTGCTGGCTGTAGGCCAGATCATGCAGCACCTGGATAATTGGCTGTGCTATATAGCTTACGGTGCCGGGTTTGCTGCCGGCAATTTTATTGGCATGACATTGGAGGAGAAATTGTCAATAGGCACTTCTATTATCAGGGTGATTTTATCAAGCGAATCGCCTGAACTTATAACGGCCTTAAAAGCGCATAACTTCGGGCTTACTATCCTCGATGCCGAGGGAGCCAAAGGGAAGGTGAAAATTCTCTTTTCCATCATCCGTCGTAAAGAAATCCCGGTTTTTTTGAATACTTTGCATCTCCATCATCCAACTGCTTTTTACACCATCGAAGATGTTAAAGAAGCGAAGGAAGGCGTTTTCAAATATGTAAGGCAGAAGTCGCTTAAAAGCGGGATGGCTGATTTATTGAAAAAAACGAAGTAAATAATTCGTGCGGCATTATTCAACCCTACTATTTTGGTTCTGCCGCGAAATAAAGGGAATTGGTGTTAAAAGGTGAGAATACAGAAGTCAGAATGCAGAAGATTGTGTTACTTACAGCTTTTATCCTGCAAATATGAGGCGATTTGAAGGAGAGTAATTGAATAGTAAAGCGCCACATAAAAAGAATAAAAGAAGTTGTTGGGGTAGCTTCTGGCTTCCGACTTCTGACTTCCGACATATTCAATTGCCCCACTAAATTAGCAGTAAAAACAATATTTTAACTAATACACATATAATTAACTGAATTTCAATGAAAAGCAAGAACATCGGTTTTAATTCCAAACTCATCCATGGCGGAGAGTTTAATGATGCACTCGGAAGTGCTACAGTTCCTATTTACCAGACTTCCACGTTTAAATTCGACAGTGCCGAGCACGGTGCTGCCTGTTTTGCCGGCGAAAGCAATGGATACATCTACACCCGGATTGGCAATCCAACCATACATGCCCTGGAAACTTTACTGGCTGAACTCGAAAACGGCTTTGGAGGGATTGCAACCAGTTCGGGCATGGGCGCTGTAAATACGGTTTATGGTGCCATGTTGGCACAAGGCGACCACGTGGTTAGCTCTGCTGCAGTGTATGGTCCATCGCGGGTAGTGCTCGAAACATACTATAAGAAATTCGGCATCGATGCCTCCTTTGTAAATACAGCTGACATTGAAGAAGTTCGTAAGGCAATACGTCCCGAAACCAAATTATTGTACATCGAAACACCTTCGAATCCGACCATCGAAATAACTGATATTAAAGCATGTTGTGCCCTTGCTAAGGAGCATGGTATTCCGGTTTGTGTTGATAATACTTTTTGCAGCCCCTACCTGCAACGTCCGCTCGAAATGGGTGCCGACATTGTACTGCATTCGCTTACCAAGTTCATTAACGGCCATGCCGATATAGTTGGCGGTGTAGTAATTGCAAAGGACGAAGTTTTGTACAAAAAGCTCCGGTCGGTGATGGTAACATTAGGATTTAATATGGATCCGCACCAGGCATACCTGGTAATTCGTGGTGTTAAAACATTGAGCATCAGGATTGACAGGGCTCAGGAATCAGCCATGAAGATTGCAACCTATCTGGAAAATCATCCCAAAGTTGAATGGGTGCGTTTCCCGGGACTTGTTTCACATCCTCAGCACGAGCTTGCAAAAACTCAGATGGATGGCTACGGCAGCATGATAAGTTTCGAGTTAAAAGGCGGAATAGAAGCAGGCAGAATACTGATGAACAAGGTGGAGATGGCTATACTGGCGGTTTCGTTGGGCGGAGTTGAAACTCTTATACAGCATCCGGCTTCGATGACACATTCGAAAGTATCGGCCGAAGGCAAAGAGAAAGCCGGAATTACGGACGGACTTGTAAGATATTCAGTTGGTATTGAGGATGTCGTTGATCTGATTGCTGACCTTGAGCAGGCATTAGTCGAAGTATAAGTTGTAAAATTCAATTTCATATAGTATGAGATTGAAATGCTTTTGGAAATAAATTATGACCTGAAATGCAAAGCTATTTGTGTTTCAGGTCATTTTTATGCAGGGTGGAAAGTATAACGCAATTGAGTTCACTGTGAAAAGTTTTTTTTGCCACAAAGGCACAAAGTCTCTAAGGTTCACTAAGTTTATAATGCTGATTAACAATGCTTCGTGTGCCTCTGTGTTCTCTGTGCCTCAGTGGTTTTTTTTTTTGAGGTTTCCGGAGTGCACTAGTAATTTGGATTTTAAAAGAAGTCGCGTTTTTAGCTTCACTTTTTATCCACCGATCATTCTCAATCAATTTTCAATAAATTGATCAACATAAGGAAATGTTGTTAAATTTGCATTCCCTTTTGAAAAGAGGCGTAAATTCTTTAGTAAGCTTTTTTCGCAAGAAAAATATTCATACCAGCTGCTGTTTCTTTGAAATAGCGGTTTTTATTTAACCCTGATCAATAGTTTAATTACTAACTTATCAACAGATGGAATCTACAAAACATCCCGATCAAAATCCTGAAGTAGCTCCAATGCTTAACCAGGAGGAGAATCCACAGCAGAGTGATGCTGTAAAAACCAGTGAAGAATCAGCAACGCCAGTCGTAATTGCTGCTGTTGTGCCCGAACCCGAAACTTCTGAAGAAGTTGAAGTTCAAGTGGTGTCAGAAACAGAAGTTGTTTCCGAACCAGAAGTAGTTGCAGAACCCGAAATGGTTACTGAGTTAGAAGTGGTCGCTGAACCTGAATTGGTTGCTGAAGCCGAATTAGTTGCAGAACCTGAAGTGCTTGCAGAACCCGAAGTAGTTGCAGAACCTGAAGTAGTTGCAGAACCCGAAGTGGTTGTTGAAACTGAAGTGGTTGCAGAACCCGAAGTGGTTGCTGAAACTGAAGTGGTTGCAGAACCCGAAGTGGTTGCTGAAACTGAAGTGGTTGCAGAACCCGAAGTGGTTGCTGAAGCTGAAGTGGTTGCAGAAGCTGAAGTGGTTGCAGTTCCTGAAATGGTCGCAGAACCCATAGCGGAAGTAAAACCCGCTGAAGCAGAGCTAACAGAGGACGCTGAAACAATAGAGGAGGTAATCGAAGCCGAAGTGGCCGCCGCTGAAGCAGTGGGCGTTGATTATGCTCATATGAGCCGCGAACAATTGGTGGCCATGCTCGAGGAAACTGTTCGGAACGAGGATGTAAATGAAATTAAATCAAAAGTTGCACAGATTAAAGTAGCTTACCTGGCTCTTGCCAATAAGGAACGACAGGAAATTTATCAGAATGCTGCAGCCAGTGAAGAGGCTGAGAATTTTGAGGTTGCCGATCCTTTGGAAGAGCGTTTTAAAGTTGCTTTCGGGATATATAAACACAATAAATTCCGGTTCACGGAAGACCAGGAGAAGATTAAAGTTCATAACCTGGAAGCAAAGAAAAAAATCCTGGATGAGTTGAAGGTTCTTATCAACTCCGAAGAGACCCTCAAAAAGACCTACGATGAGTTCAAGGCCTTACAGGATCTGTGGAAAGGGATTGGAATGGTTCCCAAAGCCGAGGCCCAGGGATTATGGCAGAATTATCATTTCCTGATCGAGAAATTTTTCGACAAGGTTAAAATAAATAAAGAATTAAAGGACCTGGATCTTCGTAAAAACCTGGAGCGCAAAATTGAATTGTGCGAAAAGGCCGAAGAACTGGTTCTCGAACCATCCATTTCGCAGTCGTTCAAACGTTTGCAGGAACTTCACGAGGAATGGAAAGAAGTCGGACCTGTTGCCCAGGATAAACGCGAAGAAGTTTGGGATCGTTTTAAAACGGCTACCGAACAGATTAACGACCGTCGTCACGATTTCTATAAGAAAATTCAGGGTGACCTGGATGCCAACCTGGCTGCCAAAGAGTTACTCTGCGAAAAAGTGGAACAACTTGTTGCAACCGAATTTAATTCCATTAAACAATGGCAGGACAGCACCCACCAGGTGAACGAACTGCTTAAAATGTGGAAATCGGTCGGCCAGGCTCCGCAAAAAGTGAATAACGATATCTGGAACCGCTTCAAAGCCCAGTTGGATCTGTATTTTTCGAACAAGAAAGAGTATTTTGGAAAACTTAAAGATCAGCAACTCCATAACTACAACCTGAAAGTGGAACTCTGCCTGCAGGCCGAATCGCATAAACTAAGTACCGACTGGAAAAATTCGTCGCGCGAACTTGTCAAATTGCAGGAAGAATGGAAGAAGATTGGTCCTGTCCCGCGTAAACACAGCGAGAAAATATGGAAACGCTTCCGCACTGCCTGCGACGATTTCTTTAACACCAAGAATGAGTACTTCAAAAATATGCAGGCCAGCGAAGGTGGAAACCTTCAGATTAAACTGGATATACTGAGTAAGGTAAATGCTTTCGAATTTAACGAAAACCGCCAGGAAAGCCTTACTAAAATTAAGGAACTTCAACGCGAATGGATGGAAACAGGCCATGTTCCCATCAAGGAGAAAGACCGTATCCAGGCTGAGTTTAAGGCTGCCGTGAATAAAATTTACGACAAGCTGAAAGTTGACTCGCAGGAAGCCAGCCAGATGAATTACCGTTCCCGCTACGAAAATGTGAAAGATCAGCCCGATGCCGGTCGTATTATCAGCCGCGAGCGCAATGGACTTCAATCGAAAATTGACGGACTGAAAGAGGAAATTTTGCTATGGGAAAACAACATTGGGTTCTTTGCCCGTTCCAAACAGGCCAATTTGCTTAAAGCCGAATTCGAAGCCAAGATCGCCAATGCCAAGGAGGAACTTGCTTCGCTCGAAGCGAAAGCGAAAATCCTGAAAACGGTTGCCAGAGAGCAATAGTAAATAAAAAAAAGCCCCGGTAAGGGGCTTTTTTAATGCTTAATAGTGCCTTTTTATTTGATGTTTATCCGGTGTAACATTATTTAAGGAATTAAAAACATTAAACACAGAACTCAAAATGTAAAAGTATGGCAAGCCTCCTTACTTTTTCATTTTTTATTTAATGTTACGTGTTTTGCGTTCCTTTTTCGGTTTCGGCTTATCCCGATTAGGGTCTTTTCTGTTAATTCGATTTTTTTTCTGGTATAATATTCGTTGAGGAATGAAAAACATTAAACACAGAACTCAAAATGTAAAAGTATGGCAAGCCCCTTACTTTTTCATTTTTTATTTAATGTTACGTGTTTTGCGTTCCTTTTCCGTTTTCGGCTTATCCCGATTAATTGCAAATGTTTTCTTAGTGGGGAATAGGCAAATCCGGTTTCAGTGAACCTTGCCCTGGCCGGGAAAAGGCAAACTAAGTTTCAGGCGAGCTTGCCCAAGACGGGCAGAGGCAAACCAAGTTTCAGGCGAACTTGCCCAAGACGGGCAGAGGCAAACTAAGTTTCAGGCGAGCTTGCCCAAGCTGGGCAAAGGCAAATTAAGTTTCGGGGGAGCAATTCTGTATTGGTATTTGGACAAACAAAGTTTCAGGCAGCCTTGCCCAAGACGGGCAGAGGCAAACCAAGTTTCGGGCAAGCAATTCCGTATTGGGAATTGGGCAAACCGGGTTTCAGGCAAGCTTCCCCAAGACGGGCAGAGGCAAACCAAGTTTCGGGCAAGCAATTCCGTATTGGGAATTGGGCAAACCAGGTTTCAGGCAGCCTTGCCCTAGCCGGGCAGGGGCAAACGAAGTTTCAGGCAAGCAATTCCGTATTGGGAATTGGGCAAACTAAGTTTCAGACGAGGTTGCCCAAGTTGGGCAGAAGTAAACTGGGTTTCTGACAAGTATTGACAAATAGGTATTTAGGCAAATCGAGAATTTATTTTATTTCGTCATGCATCAGTGATCCATGGCGGCATTATTAAGAATATTTTTTCTGATTTTCTGATTTTTTAAATTTATTGCTACCGAATATGATCCTTCTACACTAGCAGATGTAATATTATTTGATGTGATCAAGACTACACTTTTTGAAATTCCGATTACGGACCCATTTGCATTAAAAATAGGAGATCCACTGTTTCCATGAGTGAACATTTCATATGGTAAAACAAATTCAGTACTATCATTTCTATATCTTATCAAATTCCCAAATTTCATTTTTAATGGGGGACCATCAGAAAATCCCAATGTAAAGACCTTTTCATCTATTTTGGTAATTGGCTTTTGAGGATCAATAGTTAAATAAGGAATATTTTTTACCTTTTTAATCCTGAACAACATAAGATCGGTTTTTTGATCAACAAAAAGTGGACCCTGAAAAAGGTATTCTTCGAAATTGTTTGCATATAGAATAAGTGGTGTCTTTCCATATGAAGACATGACATGATAATTTGAAATTGCTTTTCCGTCATTAGTGATAGTAAAACAAGTACCCAGTCGAACCCGAGCAAATTGTTTTTTAGAAATGCTATCGAATTTTTGTCGAGATTTCACCATGAATATCGCATCCTTGAGGGAAAATATTTTTTCGAGGAGTTTCTGATTTATATTATCAATAGCGTTTTCATTAACTTTATCAAGGTACTTTGTTACACATTCATTTCTACTGTTAAAGAGCACATTAACTTGTTTAATGTCACTTGATAAGGATGTTATTTCTTCAAAATATTTATTTGTTAATCTGACATTCTTTTGATGCAAATTGTCAAGTAAATAATTATAGTTTTTATTTGTGTTTGAAGCCCCGATGATTTCGATGATATATTTGTTGTCAATCTTAATTGTATTGCCATTAATAATGTCCGTTACAGTATAATCGTTATTATGGACACAGCCATTAATAATAAACAATATTGACAGAATAAATAATCTATTTTTCATATGAACAGTGTTACAAATATAAATTCGTTTCAAATAATTTTTTATCGTTTTTTATTACAACACTTAAATAATGTTTCATGCGAATAAAATACAGAAACAATCGATTTGTTTTAATTAGAAAGAATAGAACATAAAAAAACGCTAATTTATAAATGATTGAAATGTTAGTAATGAATATTTCTAAGACATGAAAAACTGTGTTGGTTTTAGAAAATATTTCCTGAATTAGTAAAATAACATCATTATTAATATATGGGCTTTCGATGAGTGTTGATTGCGGTATAATATATTGACTAATTTGAATAATTGGAATAAATGCTACAAAATAAGCATAAAGATATAATAAAACGATAACAAATCCATTTAAATTTATAAATTTTGAATCTATTCTACCAGTAAACACATTTATCAACAAGCCTCCAAAAAGCCCTAAACAAACATACACTAAGGTTTGAAAATAAAAATTCGTATAAAAAAATTTCCCAGTAATGTCAAAAATTAGAAGTAAAATGGCCGAGCAAATTATGGCATTTTTCAATAATGGTGGAAATTTTGTTTTCAAAACAATTTTGCCTTCTGCATTTTCATTTGAATGTATTCTGGTAATTTTAATAGTAGGCTTAGCTAAAATCATTACAAAAAATGTAAACAATACTGTTGACAATAAGTAAAATACATCTAGAACTAAATTATAAAAAGAATTGTAAAGTTGCCTTGAAATTGGCAAATTTAACTTTTCCAATAAAAAATAAGTATCAGCTCTTGGGAATATAACTTGAAATGAATAACTCAAAATCCATGCAATTAACGTAAGATTCCAAAAAAATTTCAACTGGCTTAAAGCAAAATATGCTTGTTCATTAATTAATTTCCGTTTCTTATCGTCTGCGTTTCCATAAAAATGTTCCATGCTTTTCAATCTGGTAAAGAAATCGTCAGTGCTAAATACTTTGGAATACTCACAAGGTAACGACAAAGCAAGTAAAATGACTGAAGTTATTAAATTTATTATAATAATTGTATCAGTATCATTTAATAAAACATCAAATGATACATTTACAGATTTAGTTGCTTTGAAAATTATATTAAAAATATAAATTATTACTGGAAATAAAATAAGTAATAGAGACCTATACCTGAAAATTGATTTATTAATCTGTATTTTATTATTTCTTTTCGCCCGATTAACAATTATCAATAAGATTATGAAAATCACTGAAAGCAAGAAGAAAGAAACTATAATTGTTATAGTCCTATATATGTCTGAATAACAATTATAAAACAAAGTAATTAAACCTATAACAAAGAATAGAAATGAAGTTCCAAGTACTATGGATATTCTTAGAATGGACTTGTTAAATCCAAATACCGCATTAGAGATAGCTCTCTCGTTGTCGGATGCTATGATTTCGTTTTTCATTTGAATAAAAAGTGATTGCTATTAATGACCCGTTTGATGATATTAACTTATTTAAAGCAAAATTAGACCTAACAACAAAGCTTTTATACTTTTAAGGTGGTTTCATGTAAAATAGTTGCCTATCCAAGTAATTTATCTATATTTTTTAAACTAAAGCTGAAACAAAAGCTATAGGGTATTTTTAGATTATTTCTTTTCTCTTTTTACAAACCTACTTCATTTTTAACATCAAATTCAGGAATTTCTATTACAAATAAATTTATCATTGATATTTTTCAGTTAGAGTGTATCGGAAAATTATTTTCTCGAATTATTTAAAAGCCGGGCCGAACCTCCTCCGTCCGCCCCGGCTTGTGATCATCTACCCAATCGGCGTTTCCACGCTTACATCCTTACCCGAATTTCGTCGGGTGGCGCGTGCTTTAAGCTGGGTTTTGTAATAGGCAACCAGGTTGTTTAGTTCGCTGGCTGGGGTGGCGTAATCGAGGTCGTCGTACTCCGAACTGCAAAACTCAAAGGCATCGAAAAAGGCGTTCAGCACTTTGTCGGTTTCGGTGCGTATGGCTCGGGTATCCACCTTTTCGATGGCTGCATCGCCTTCGGCACGCTGCAGAAACAGGGCTGCAAACTGTGTGTTTACTGTACTTAATTGATCGAAGATCAGGGTGAGGTTCAAGGCCAGGGCAGCGGCTTTTACATCGGCTTTTGCATTGTAATCGGCCAACAGGTCGCGGAGGCGTTCGGTTTCGGCGTTGTAGTTGGCAGTGGCTATATCGCGGCCATGCTGGTCGAAAAACCTGTCCAGCACTACAACATGCGGTGCAATGGTAGGCATACTTAGTTTGCCCAATGCTTTAACCTGCATGCTAATGGCATTAACAAGAGTGTCGCGTTCCACATCCAGATCCTGTAATTGGTTGCTGAGGGCATTGCTTTTTTCCTGCACTTTTATTTTGGCTAAGTAGGGCAACTGCGCGATTACCCTGCCAAAGGGTTTTTGCAAGTGAAGGTTTGCGAGGTCGTACTTTTCGGCGATTACCACAATTTGATTAACAAACAGGGTGTATTCGCTGTTCCAAAGTGCTTTAAACGAAAGGCGGGAGATTACAACTGGCATAGCTTTATAGAATTAAGGGTGGATAATTAAAAATTGTTGTAACAAAGATAAGGACAATTAAAATCAATAATGTTGGTGTGGAAACAAATATTATACTTTGAGCGGGATAAATTATCGCATCAAAAAAAGTCCCAAATCTCAAATTCCAAGTCCTATACTACGATCCCATGTGGAATTTGGGGCTTGGGACCTGGAAATTGGGACTTTAAAAATGTGACAATCTACCCCGTTTTCGATATAATCAAAATGAATTTTTGGTACTGATGGCTTCGCTCAACAACAAAGTCATTAATCTGAACTATATTGTTTAAATACCTGTCTTACTCATCTTTTCAGGATGTTGCCGGCAATCAAAAATAGCAGCTATAGTAATTACATTTTCATCGTGTTGGTATATTATCTTATAATTGTTTTCAACAAGATACCTGTATTTGTGCCGGCGTTGAATCAACAATTCTTCTATGGGACCTGCCAGGGGATTATTTTGAAGTATTGAAACTCTGTCAATGATTTTACTGATTGTTTTTTTTGCAATTTTCAAACTAACTTCCAGGCAGTAATAATCGAATATTTGTTTCAGATGCTTTTCGGATTGCAGAGACCATTCAATTGTTATTTCCATGTTTTTATTTTCTTCTTTAACCCTTCATGGGAAACAACAAGCCCTTTTTCAATTTCCCGTTCGGACTGATCAATCATTTCCTGAAAACCACTTATCGACATGGGCTGCATTTCTGTTTCTAACGATTTCTTCTTCTCTTGCCTGATAATAGTTTCGAGCTTAGAGAGAGTCGTTTCATCATTTATCCTGAGAAATTCTTCGATTAAAACCAGTTTTCTTGCTTGGATATTCATTTCAAATTGTTTTATACAAAATTACAAATTTTATATGGCAAGCCTGCGCGAAAATTTAAAACCCATAAACTATATTGTCCTTACCTTTGCTAAATGTCAGCTAACACATTTGGAACCTTATTCAGGCTCACCACTTTCGGTGAGTCGCACGGTGTCGCCCTGGGCGGAATTATTGATGGTTGCCCGGCAGGGCTTATCATCGACCTGGAATTTATACAAAGCGAACTCAGCCGCCGTCGGCCCGGGCAGTCGGAAATGACCACTCCCCGCGACGAAAGCGATACCCTCGAAATCCTCTCGGGTGTTTTCGAAGGCCGTTCCACCGGCTCGCCTATCGCCTTCGTGGTCCGCAACCGCGACCAGCATAGTTTCGATTACGATCACCTGCGCGACGCCTATCGTCCATCCCATGCCGATTATACCTACGACAGCAAATACGGTTTCCGCGATTACCGCGGTGGTGGCCGTTCCTCGGCCCGCGAAACGCTTTCGCGTGTGGCAGGTGGCGCCGTGGCTAAACTTCTTCTGGAGCAGTCGGGTATACAGCTTAAAGCCTATGTAAGCAGCATTGGCGAAGTGGATGTAAAGAAAGAATTTACCCTCAGTCAGCTTACCGACATCGAAACGAGTCCTGTCCGCTGTCCCGATCCGGTAGCTTCCGCTAAAATGATTGAACTGATCACCCGGCTGAAACTGGAAGGCGATACCACCGGCGGCATTATTACATGCATTATCAAAGGAGTTCCTCCCGGTTTGGGCGAACCTGTTTTCGACAAGTTGCAGGCCGACCTTGCGAAAGCTGCCATGAGCATCAATACGGCCAAGGGTTTTGAATATGGCGAGGGTTTTAAGGCTCCGTCTATGCGTGGCTCCACTCATAACGATATTTTTACATCCGGCGAAAACGGTGAAATTACTACTGTTACAAACCATTCCGGTGGCATACAGGGCGGCATCAGCAATGGAAGTGATATTGTCTTCAGGGTAGCATTTAAACCCATTGCTACCATTCAGCAGGCGCAGTCGTCGGTAAATAGCAGAGGCGAAATTATTATGCTGGCAGCCAAAGGCCGGCATGATGTATGCGTGGTACCCCGCGCAGTTCCCATAGTCGAAGCTATGGCCGCCCTGGTTATAGCCGATCATTTACTGCGTAACCGCTCAGCCCGGATCTGATAAATACAAATCAATGTCGTTTATTAGAAAATGTTAAAAAATTACCGCAGAGGACCGCAAAGATTTGCGCAGAGTTGCGCGAAGAAGGATGCCGAATAAGGGCTCTGTGGCTCTCTGCGCCTCCTCAGCGAACTCTGCGTTAAACACTTTTCAGATTCAAAAACCTAACTTAGCAACATCGAAATACTATTTTCTGTTTTCAATTTTCTATTAACCACCCCCACCCCCTCGTCATGAAAAAAGCATTAAAGATTTCCGCCGGAATAATCGGCTTACTACTAATACTCATTATAGTGCTGCCTTTTGTTTTTAAAGGAAAAATTCAAAAAGCGGTTCAAAGCGAAATCAACAAAAACCTGAATGCCGTCGTAACATTCGATGGGGTAGGGGTTTCGCTGATACGGCATTTCCCTGATCTGACAGTTAAAATGGAAAACCTTATAATCAAAGGCACTTCCGGTTTCGAAAAAGATACCCTGGCTAACCTGCCGGCATTATCACTTACCTTAGACCTGGCAAGTGTTTTCCGCGGGAGCGATTATAAAGTGAAGCAAATCATTCTCACTTCACCACGCCTGCTTTTCAAAGTGCTGTCCAATGGCAAGGCCAACTGGGATATTATGAAGCAAACCGGGACCACGGATACCGTATCTTCACCTTCGGCATTTAAAGTGTACCTCAATAAAATAAATATTACCGATGCGCGGGTTGTTTATGATGATGCCGAAATCCCTACTTTACTAATAATGGATGGTTTAAGCGGATCGCTGAGCGGCGATATGACTACCGACGTAACCTCCCTTGATGTGAAAGCCACAATCCAAAACCTTACATCCGATTACGATGGCGTACGTTACCTGAATAAAGCTAACGCCGAAATAAACACTCTGTTGAATGCTGATCTGTCGACCTGGACTTTTACATTTAAAGATGGCAAACTAAGGTTGAATGACCTGGTCGTTCTTGCCGAAGGTTCGTTTGCCATGCCTGAAGCAGGCTATAAAATGGATATTAAATTCGCTGCAAAAGAAAACACGTTTAAATCATTTCTGTCGCTTATCCCTGCCATTTATTCCAAAGATTTTGATGGTTTGAAAACTTCGGGAACACTGGCTTTCGACGGATTTGTCAAAGGCATGTATAACGAGGTTTCTATGCCGGCTTTTGGTGTAAATCTCAAAATTACTGATGGAATGTTCAGCTATCCCGGCCTACCAGGTAATGTATCGGATGTAAACCTGCAGGCTGCCATCGCCAATCCCGACGGAATAATGGATCATACAACAGTTGATATTCCGCGGATGCACCTCAGCATGATGCAGAACCCGGTGGATATTACCCTTGCCTTGCGCACCCCCGTATCGGATCCCGATATCAATGCCACCGCGAAAGGAACTCTGAACCTGGATGATGTTTCGAAAATTTACCCGCTGGGCGATAAAACCAAATTATCGGGTATGGTAAAAGCGGATATGGCTTTCAACGGGAAAATTTCCGCTATCGAAAAGGGTGCTTACGATAAATTTATAGCCTCAGGTTATGCTTCAGCTGATAATGTTGAATATTCGGGTGCTGAAGTCAGTATGCCTGTCAGAATCAATAAAGCCCGCCTCGATTATACACCGGCATATGCCGAACTTACGGGATTTGAAATGAACCTGGGGAAAAGCGATCTGAAAGCCAACGGCAAAGTCGAAAACTACATTCCTTATATTTTGAAGAAAAATGCCATCTTGAAAGGATCAATTACGACAACTTCCGGTTTCATGGATCTAAACAGCCTGATTTCGGGTTCAGCCCCAACTTCAGCCGATACTTCCACCCTAACCGTAGTTGAAATTCCAGGCGATATGGATATAACCCTGAACAGTTCTTTTAATCGTTTGATTTACGATACCTATGATATGAAAGATGTCAGCGGGACGATTAAAGTAAAGGATCATTCGCTGCTGCTCGATGGACTTCACGCCAATATGTTGGGCGGGACAATGGCTCTTTCAGGATCGTATAATACGGTCGATATATCCAAACCATTGGTTGACATGAATATGCAGGTAAAAAATGTGGATGTCAAACAGGCATTCGACGCATTTGGAGCCATGCAGAAATTTGCCCCCATTGCCGGTAAACTCAAAGGAGCCATCAGCACCAATCTGAAATTTAATGGAGCGCTCAAACAGGATATGATGCCAGAATTAACCTCAATTTCAGCAAAAGGACTTTTGCTTTCTGATATCCTGGCATTGGTCAACCTGAATACTTTTGGCAAAATCGCCGATGTACTAAAGATGGAAAAGCTACGAAATCCATCGCTTGAAAAAATCAACCTTTCATTTGATGTTGTGGATGGTAAAGCCACGGTTAAACCTATGGACTTTAAACTGGGTTCATATAAAGCGAATTTTTCGGGTACAACGGGTCTCGACCAGGTGCTGAATTTTGTGCTTTCGCTCGATATTCCCCGAAGTGAATTCGGAAGCCAGGCGAACAATGTGCTGAATGGCCTGGTGAAGGATGCCTCGGCAAAAGGTGTAAATGTAAACATGGGCGACGTCATTCCTGTTACAATCTTAATCGGCGGAACAGCTACCGACCCAAAGATTACCTGCGGGATAAAATCGGCCATGGCTGGGCTGGCAGAAGATATGAAAAAGCAAGCCCTGGCAGAAATTGAAAAGAAAAAGGAAGAATTGGTTTCGAAGGCCAAAGACGAGGCAAACAATGCAATAGCCCAAGCTGATGCCGAAGCCGCAAAAATAATTGCCGAAGCCGAAAAACAGGGGCAAAAACTTGTCCAAACGGCAACACAGGCAGCCGCGGAAGTCCGGTTTGCAGCCGATTCATCCGCTAGCCGCATAATTGCTGAAGGAATTAAGAATGGCGCGATAGCGGGAGCTGTGGCTAAAAAAGTTGCCGAAAAAATTAAAAGAGAAGGCTACGCGAGAGCTGATAAAATAGTACCTGAAGCACAAAAACAATCCGATGCAATTATCAGTAAAGCGAAGGCTGAAGCGGATAAAGTAAAACAGGATGCATTGAACAAGGTGAATAAATAGGAATTTATATTGCAATTTCTTTAGGTTAACAGAAAATATAGAAAATTTAACCGCAGAGAGCCGCAAAGTTTTGCGCAGAGTTTCGCAAAGAAAGAAGGCTGCTGAATAAAAGCTCTGTGGCTCTCTGCGCCTCCTTCGCGAACTTTGCGGTAAAAAATTTGCAGATTCAACATACTTACCTAAACGACAATGATTTAAATTGTAGTTTTTATTGTCCAGAATCTCGAAATAAAAAAATCCGGGGCTGACCCGGATTTTTTTCGTTTATAGGTAGTTTGCTCTACCTCTTCACCTCCCGTTCAAAATCGACGAGGCCGCTCTCAACGTTATAACCAACCACTTTGCCTTCTTCGTCTTTACGCAGATTCAGCTCTAACTCGCTGGAAGTAATGGTGTTAAATGTTTGAACTCCAAGTTCTGCAAAAGTCCACATCGAAAGGTTCTTTTTCTCCTCGCGCGGAGGTGACGTTTGGTTCGAAGCAAAAAGATCGCTTATTTTTCCGGTGGCTGCCTTAAAGATAGTTTTAGCGGGGTTTTTATCATCTGAATTTAGCTGGGCATATTGTATGTCATCGGAAAGTTTGAGGTTGTAATAAAACTCCCTGTTCTGGTTGGTGTACATCTGGCTGACCCGGATAAAGGTAAACTGCGGATCAACAAAGGAACGCGTGGTAACCGCAACGGCCGTTCTCGGCTGTAAAAATGCAATTGCCTGGTTTTTATTTCCATTGCCTACCTGATCAATAATTGTATTTTCATTAACCCCATTACCCGGCAAAACTGATATCGCCTGATTAGTGGTGGTTGCTTTGGTATTGGCCTGATTAGTAATAACGGCAACCTGTTTGTCTGTTATTGGCCGGGTCGGCCCGGTAATAACTTTATTTAATGTGCTTTCTATTTCTCCTTTGCCTGCTATATTTTGCGGGATATTATTACGGTCGAGAAGGAAATAAACACTGAGAACAAGTGCCAGCGAAGCCGCTGCCGAAAGAGCATAATATACGATCCGGCGTAAAGGAATAACTGATTTCTTCAGGCTGTTTTTATCCTTAAAAACGATATCCGCTTCAGCACTGAGGATAGTATGGGTATATAGTTTACGATCGTGTTCGAGGTGCGGATTGTATTGAAGAAATTCTGCAAGTTGGAGTTTTTCATCAGTGTTGAGATCACCTTCAAGTTCGCGTGCCATGAAAGTCTCAAAGGATTCTCCATCGATCATCCCAACAGGAATTGCCTTTTTCTTTAATGATTCTTTGGCTTCAAAAACAACGCTAATCTCGGGAGTAAGGTGAGTAAGCGCATACAGGCGGCGGTCTTTCTCAATCTGTGGATTAATACTGATGAATTCATCAAGCGATGCAAGCTGGTCTGTGTTGAGCAATCCTTCAGTTTCGCCAACTAGGTATTCTTCGTAATTCAGTTCATTGACCTGTGATGTGGCGAAAACCTGGTTTTTTTTTAACGACGACTTTTTCTCAAAAGTAATATCCTGGTCCATTACCAGCGAAACGGCTTCGAACTCTTCAAATTCATTTTTCAGGTCGGGATTTTGTTCAACGAAACATAGTACTTCCTTAACCATATCGTGGCTTAACTGCCCTTCGTGGTAGTCGAGGAAATAGGCTTCGTAGTTTTCCCTGTTGATTTTCATTTTATTTAATCTTTTTCAACCTTTGTTTAAAGTACCATGTCGAGACTGCCAATGTACTGCTTCAAAAAAGTGCGTGCCCTGAAAATATATACTTTCACCTGTGATTCGTTGAGTTGCAGAATTTCACCGATTTCTTCGTATGAGTATCCTTCGTAGTCGCGCAGCATAACAACCGATCGTTGTATTTCAGGAAGTTTTGCAACTGCTTCATTAATAACTTCTTTCAGGTCGTTGTAAGTTCCGGGCGACTCATCATGCAATTCTGTATAACCATCGTCCATCGAACTCAGTCGCTGGTTTTTCCGGATATGGTCGATCATGGTATGGTAGGCCGTCGTAAAAAGATAAGCACGGGCTTTTTCGTACGATATATCCTTCACCCTTTCCCACATCCTCACGTACGATTCCTGGACAATATCCTGGGCCGTATCCCTGTCCCTGATGTTTTTCAGGATGAAGCGATACACTCCGTCGGAGTGAAGGTCAGCACACGAATTGTACTCGGCAGTGGTCATCTTTTTGGTTTTCGGTACTTACTTTTCGATTGTAATACGTCTAAAGGCATCATAAAGTTACAAAAAAAAATTAAATATTCGTTATTCGTTATTTGGAAATAGAAAATAGAAAATCGTTAATAGAAAATCGTTATTCGTTAATCGTATCAATAAGGAATGGCGACTTAAAGAAACATGGACTCTGTCTACTCTGAATGTAAAAAAGCCCGGCAGATAAGTTTTACTGCCGGGCTTTAAGTAAAGAGAATGTGAATGAATATATGAATATTAAATTCGGATCAGAACTTGTACTGAACCCGGATGGTAAACACATTGTCCTTCTGATCGTTAGTGTATCCGGAAAGGTTTTTGGAAGTTTCGTTTTTTACCATGTCGTAGTACAGCATCAAGCGGAGGTTTTTATTGAAATCGGTAATCCAGCCAAAACCCCAGGTAGTAAAAGCAATATCAGCACCGTTTGTTGCTTTAGCCGAAGTTGCCTTTTTGCCAATTTCGTCGCCGCTGATTTCCGTATTGGGATCATAGAAATCGTATTTGAAAACGATTGAATGCCTGTTTTTAGGTAAAGTTTGAATGAAGAAGAATGTTGTACCTATAAATTTTCGAAGATATAAGTTGTAAATTATTGGTATTATAGGACTTATAGTTACTTTTTCGGCTCCTGGCTGATCCCCTTTGATGAATTCGCCACGTAAGGAGGTTTTTCCCAGAGAAGTCTCTATACTAAATTGTCCATCGATGCCTGAATACGTCCGCTTGTAATAATTACCCGGAATCGTATCTGCTAAAAGCTGGCGAAATGCTTGAATGCCATCGATATCAGCAATCTTGTACACTTCTTTTTTTGCATGGTAAACGGAGCCGTTGTAATATGAAAATCCAATTCCATAATTCATTTTAGTTTTCTTTATTGCATCGGCAAACCCGATACGTCCGATAAAATCAAGTCTGTCATCGGTTTCCGGGTTAATTCCATTGCCTGTGAAAAGTCCGCCTTCAATTTTGAGTGGATGGAACACTGAAGGTTCAGGCATCTGGAATATAATAGAAGCCCCCAGGTCGCGTTCGCCGGGAAACAGCAACTGTGTAACACGGCTTAGTTCCGGGCTTTCTCTTAGTATTCGGGAGTAACCTAACTCATATCCAAAAGGGCGGTAAAAAATTCCTCCTTTGAGGCTGAAAGCTTTTAACCAGGGTTCTTTAATGTTAAAATATGCATCGAGTACACTCACGCCCCTTTCATTTGCATTGATCAGAACTGAATAATTTGCCAGGTTTCCTAAATATTCAACCCGCAAATAACCCCGGCGAACCATGAATCGTTGGGATGATGCATCTGCGAAATCTCCCCCATTAAAGGATTTAGCTCCCAGCGTATCAGCTTTTTGATATTGAGCATGTATGAAACCGGAAATCTTTATCCTTTCCAGCACCTGGATTGATTTGGTTAGTTTAGCAACAGCGATTGCCGATGAATCGTTGGTAGTTTGTGCCTGTTTCTGTGCCATTAACCCGCCTGCTGCCAGCAAAAGCAGTAAGACAAGGAGTTTGCAATTTATGTGTTTCATGCTTATTAAAATAAGTTGTAATTTTTGTTGTGTTTATTGATAAACCTCAAGTTTCTGGTTTCTGGTTTCAAGTTTCTGGTTTTCTGGTTTCAAGTTTCTGGTTCTCTGGTTTCAAGTTTATGGTTCTCTGGTTTCAAGTTTCTGGTTTCCGGCAAAGACAATAGTGCTGTTTCCGGTCTCCAGATTCCGATCACCAGTCACCAGTTTCCAGTCACTAGTTTCCAGTCACTAGTTTCCAGTCACTAGTTTCCAGTCTCCAGATTCCAGTCACCAGATTCCAGTCTCCAGATTCCAGTCACCAGATTCCAGTCTCCAGTTTCCAGTCACCAGATTCCAGTCTCCAGTTTCCAGTCACCAGATTCCAGTCACCAGATTCCAGTCACCAGATTCCAGTTTCCAGTTTCCAGTTTCCTGTCACTATCTAACCACCAAATAACCCATTTTACGGCTATTTCAGCTTAGCTTTTTCAGCCGCAATCTGCTCAGGTTTTAATTCCACATAACCGGCTTCCTTCACAAATTTCTGACCATCGGTAAGTATCCATTCCAGGAAGGCACTTACTGCTTTTTTTACCGGGGCTCCTTTTGAGATCAGGTAGAGATCGCGTGCCGGTGGTGAAGGATATTTGCCTTCGCGGATGGCAAGCATTACCGAGTCGAGGCTCGAATAAAAATTTTCATTGGCATCAATTTTCCCGTTACTGTTAATATCGATGGGTAAAACTGCCACTCCCGGATACGGTTGGCGCGACGTGATATCGAATGCATAAATAACGTTGTTGTATCCTATGCCCAGCGCATCAGTTTTCACCGCATCGGATATGCCCGGATCACCAAACACACCCACCCCTTGAATGCTTTCCTGGTTTTTCCCCAGGTATTTTCCCCACATTTCGGCAGCTCCGCAGGCATCCGAACGGGTAAATACATTAACTTTATCATGACCCGGTTTTTTTGTCAGCTGATTCCATTCTGTTATTTTTTTTGTGATAAAGATGTCAGTAAATTCGGCCTGGGTAACTCCACGAAGCTTTAAATCAGCCAGGTAAGGGTTTTTATCGCTCACCATCGGAAGGACAGCGTCGCGCGAAACTGCTATATACCAGGCACCCTTATTTATTTCTTCGGGCGACACCGATCGCGAAAACATGGCCATGTCCACCATTCCCGAAAGTACGTCGGTCATGCCTTTGCCTGCGCCACCGGCCGAAATATCGATGGTAATGTTCGGATGAATTTTCTGGTATTCTTCAGCCCATTTTACGGCTAAGGGATACAATGCAAAAGCCCCTGAAATAGAGATGGTTTCTTTCGAATCTTTTTGTTTACAACCACTTGGGATGTATGCCAGCATCATCAGTACGATCAAAGCCAGAACGTAAGAAGCAACTTTTCTTTTCATGATTTTCTTTTTTTTATTTTGGATAATTTAGTTAACTGCCTGTTATTCATATTCTTTCCGAAAAGTGGAAATCAATTTCAATATCCGTGTCAAACGGTTTTAGAACGGAAATGGGAAGCCTTATTTTGATTTTATTGTACAAAATAATTGCAATTATAGTGGTTGAAGATGCAAAAAAGAAGGAAAAAGGTCGTGAATAAAGGAAGCAATGCAAACCCTGAACGAAAGTTGTATAAAGTTCATGGCAAATCTTAAATGTTGGCAATAAGTCATGCCAACTCCTTGGTTGCATATTTAATCTATTTGCTATCTTATTCATACCTTTTTAATTTGAAGTTGTGCAAATTGATTCGGCAAAATTATACTATTAATACGTCGATATAGTGTACAATTGCATTAAAGAATCGAACTACAAACATGAAAAAATATAGGTCAGGGTGTTAAATAGGATGTTCATATCTGCTATGCATCATGCTAAATACGATTGTAACTAAATATTATCCAAAGAGTTAAGGTAGTAATACTTTGTTTGATGGAGTTTGGGCCTGTAAGTGATATTATGTCAGGAAAAACTGTTAAAAACTTATAGTATCATTCTACTTTAAATTTTAAACTCATATTGTACCTTTGAACCGAAGATATTATACATGGCGGAGGTTTATTTTTCATTGGGTAGCAACCTGGGCGACAGGCTGGGTTTATTGATTCATGCAACGAAACTAATTGATAAAGAGATAGGTAAGGTGGAACAATATTCGTCTGTGGTTGAATCGGTGCCCTGGGGTTTCGATGCCGAAACAACTTTTTATAACCAGGTACTGATGATTGAAACGGATTTACGTCCTCAGCAAGTGTTGGCAAAAGTGTTGGGAATAGAAAAATCTCTTGGACGGCTGCGATCCGGATCAACTTACAAAAGCAGGATCATCGACATTGATATACTGTTTTATGGAAACGAACAGATCGCAGATGCAAACTTGATAATTCCTCATCCGCTGCTGCACAAACGCAGGTTTGTGCTGGAACCTTTAAGCACATTAGCGCCTGATTTGATGCATCCTGTGCTTCAGGAAACAATTACTGAATTATTAAAACAGTTGTCAGATTCAAACCTTATCCGTGTTTCCGTTGAGAGGGATAAATTTGCCGGGCTATTGCAAGCCACCAACCTTTGTTGAAACTTTCCGAATGAATATTCCATACAATTACATAGCCATCGAGGGAAATATAGGAGCCGGTAAAACAACCCTGGCTACCCGCCTGTCGCAGCAACTCAATACCCGGCTTATTCTCGAGCAGTTCGAGGATAATTCATTTCTGCCGAAATTTTACGACGATCCCTCACGCTATGCTTTTCCGCTCGAATTGTCATTTCTGGCCGACCGGTTTCAGCAGTTGAAAAACCAGGTAGCTGTGCAGGATATGTTTCATCCTATAACCATCGCCGATTACTTCATTCTCAAGTCGTTGATTTTTGCAAAAAAAACGCTCAACGGCGAAGAGTTTACCCTTTATTCACGGCTTTTCTCCATCATCGAAAATGTACTGCCAAAACCCGATTTGTTGGTGTACCTATACCTGAATATTGAAAAGCTTCAAACAAATATCCGTAAACGTGGCAGGGCTTACGAACAAAAAATTGAAGACGAATACCTGCAAAAGATACAGGAAGGCTACCTCGATTATATCAGGCAGCAACAGGGATTGCGTGTGTTGCTTATTGATACCAACCAGATCGATTTTGTGGCAAACCCTGAAGATTATGATAAGCTTATTGCTATCATTGCCAGGGACTATCCTATTGGAATTCACCGCATAACACCGTGATCATGCAAATTACCTCGTGGCAAGTGACAATTATTAAATTAATGATGTATTTTTTCCGATCTTTACCCTGTTCAAAACCAAGAATGAAATGAGCATACCAAGTGTTTTAATTATCGCGATTCTTGCAATGCTCTGTGTTGTTCTTTTTGCTGCTTTTAGGCGGGCAAAACAAAAGAATTCGGAATTGCAAAAGGCTCATTCTTCAACTGTTGAAAATAACGATCAACTTGTTAAGCAAATAGAACGCGTAAAGGAAGAACTTCAACTCATCAGGTTAAAAGCGGGCGAATCCGACAGGTTGAAAGCAGCTTTTCTGAGCAATATGTCGCACGAATTGCGCACTCCCTTGCATGCCATAATGGGTTTTGCGGGATTAATTGCTAATCCGACACTACCCGAAGAAGATAAAGTTGCCTATGCCAAAATTATCAATCACAGTGTTGATGCCTTACTCCAGATAATAAGCGATATTTTCGATATTTCGCAGTTCGAATCAGGTTTGACCAATATTGATATTGAGTCTGTGAATATACATGAATTGCTTGATACGCTTGAAACCTGGGTTAATCACGAGAAAACTGAAGTCGGTAAAGAGGAAATTGATGTAAAAATTATCAAAGCCAATCATGGAACCAGTTTTTATGTTCAAACAGATGCATATAAGCTTAAAAGGGCTTTGAATCACCTTGTCAGCAATGCACTGAAATATTCGAACGATGGAATAATAGAAATTGGCTATATATTCAGCGAAAAAGATACGATTGATTTTTATGTAAAAGATGAAGGCATAGGTTTTGAAAATGATAAAATGGAACTTATGTTATCGCAATTCCGGCAAGGAGACGAAGGTCCGACGAGGCAATATGGCGGACTGGGTTTGGGCCTGACTCTGGCACAGAAATTTGCTGCCATGCTCCAGGGTCATTTATGGGCAAAGAGCCAACCTGAGAATGGGTCAACTTTTTTTATTTCAATACCTTATAAAAAACAATAGAGTTGACAGTGAGCAATGTTTTTGATATATTGAGAAAGAAAATTTCATTGAACTGGATTTAGAAGAAGAAAACACTTACTTTTGCACTCGCATCGATCGGGGTGTGGCGCAGTTGGCTAGCGTACTTGCATGGGGTGCAAGTGGTCGTCAGTTCGAGTCTGACCACTCCGACAAATTGAATACCAGGCACTTACGCAAAACGCTGTAAGTGCTTTTTTTATATCGGTTGACTCTTGGTTGACGGATTTCATTCTGCTTTTATTACTCCCTGGCCGGAAATATTTCCCTTTATCGAATCGACAAATATATCTTAATAAAATGACAATAGAACAACTGCAACAAACTATTGACCATTGGATTAAAACTACCGGGGTCAGGTATTTTAATGAACTTACCAATACAGCCGTATTAATGGAAGAAGTTGGTGAAGTTGCACGCATCATGGCACGCAGGTATGGCGAACAAAGCGAGAAAGAATCAGATAAAAATGCTGATCTGGCCGATGAACTGGCGGATGTATTATTCGTTTTGGTTTGCATCGCCAATCAAACCGGCATTGACCTTACTTCGGCAATGGATAAAAATTTGCTGAAGAAAACCTTGCGTGATAAGGACAGGCACAGGCAGAACAGTAAGCTTCAGGAGTAAAATTTACAAGGGTTTGGTGGTTGAGTGTCGGGGGCAGGGGGACAAAGCGAATCAGAATCCTAACCTTGACAAGCCGGAACCTTAGAGTAATGAAAAACACTTAACA
Source organism: Bacteroidota bacterium (assembly GCA_037142075.1). Classification (GTDB taxonomy): domain Bacteria; phylum Bacteroidota; class Bacteroidia; order Bacteroidales; family UBA4417; genus UBA4417. The sequence continues at coordinate 3,925 of JBAXBJ010000062.1, read as the reverse complement.
TTAAATTTTAAATGAAAAAGTAAAGGGGCTTGCAATACTTTTTCATTTTGTGTTCTGTGTTTCATGTTTTTAATTCCTTACAGGAATATTATACCATAAAAAACATCAAGGAACTTGATAAGGCCTAAACTGAAAAATTTTGAATTTTGAATTTTGAACCTTAAACTTTGAACCAGGAACTTTTATCCGCGAACCAAATCGAATTTTGACGATTTTTGCAAAAATTTTTTATGCCAACTCATACCAAGGCAATCTGGTTACTGTCTTTTTTCTTTTTCATGGTTTTCACCCGGTCTTTCGCTCAATCTGCTCAGATTAAAGGGAGAATCATCGATTTTGAAACCCGCGACCCTCTTGCTTTTGTAAGTATTCAAATAAATGATGGTACGGATGGTTGTATTTCGGATATTGACGGCAGATTCGTTCTGAATGCAACTGAACCGGTTAAGAAAATAAGTTTCAGCTACATAGGATATCAGCCTTTGGAACTGATACCAGAAACTGCTGATACAAAAGAACTGCTAATCCGGATGCAGAAAACAGCTTACGAACTTTCCGAAATTGTTATCAAACCAGGTATCAATCCTGCACATCGTATTATCAGTGAGGTAGTTGCCAACCGGTATATTAACGATCACGAGCATTTGCCATCATTTTCATATACATCGTACGAAAAAATGATTTTCGGTCCTGCTTCCGACAGTTTGCCATCTGTCGACAGCCTGGTATCCGATTCATCGTACCGGAAAGCTAAAGAGTTTTTTGCAAAACAGCATCTTTTTATCATGGAGAGCGTTGTGAACCGGAGTTTTAAATTCCCTTCCGATAATTACAATAAAGTGGTCGCGAGCCGTGTTTCAGGTTTGAGTGATCCCTTGTTTGTCTTCCTGATTTCGCAGATACAATCCACAACCTTTTATAAGGAAGTAATTAAAATCATGGATAAGGAATACATTAATCCCATTTCTTTCGGCAGTTTTAAAAAGTATCATTTTCAAATCGAAGATACCATAGTAGAGCCATATCCATTTGATACAACGTATGTTATATCATTCAGGCCTTTACTTAACACTCATTTCGACGGGCTTAAGGGTTCTGTTTCAATAAGTACCAATGGGTTTGCCATACGCAATGTGATTGCCGTTCCATCGGTCGACGAGGGAATGGTATCGATTAAAATCCAGCAATTGTATAGTTTTATCGACAGTACCCATTGGTTTCCCACCCAGTTGAATACGGATATTCTTTTCAAAAATGCATCCGTTTCGTTTGATGGGTTACCTGTGCAGATTGTGGGAAGAGGTAAAAGCTATATTACCAATATCAACCTGAATCCCAAATTACGCCGCGATCAGTTTGGTGCAATCGAAGTGGATGTGCAGCCTGACGCATACATTCAGCCCGAAAATACATGGAATAAATACCGTACAGATTCGCTTTCACCGCGCGAAGCAATGACTTATCAAGTGATCGACAGCCTTGGCAAAGCCGAGAATTTTGACAAATTCAGCCGAAGGCTTGATGCGTTGATGAACGGCAAAGTTACTTTCGGCTACGTCGATCTCTATCTTGACTATCTTTTTAAAGTGAACCATCATGAGGGATTCAGGGGAGGTGTGAAAATTTCAACCTCCGACAAAGTGAGTACCCGATTCAGGATAGGAGGGTATGGAGCCTATGGTTTTAAAGATGATAAATTTAAATATGGTGCTGATGGAACTTTTATTTTCGACCGGTTCAGAGATTTCAAACTGAAGGCTGCTTTTTACGATGATGTGGACGAGGCCGGGGCCGATACGAAATTCGCCCAGGCACGTAACTTACTTAACCCGGAGCGATTCCGGGAAATTATGGTCTCAAACATGGATCATACACGATGTTACGAAGCTAACCTCAGCTCGCGTTTGCTCAAGTATATGACACTTGGCACCGGCTTCTCGGTTTACAGCCGGCAACCAATCTATAGTTACAGTTACAAGCTTACAACAGAAGAGAATATTTCGGTAACATCTTCCGATTTTACATTCACCGAAGCAACGCTGACGATGCGTTACGCTTACGGCGAGAAATATATAAATAATACGCATTCCTCTATTTCGTTAGGGACCACTTATCCTGTATTCCTGTTATCGATGGCTCATGGTTTTAACAACATTCTGGGAGGGCAGTACCAATACAACCGCTTCGATCTGAAAATAAATAAATCAATATTTATAAAATACTTTGGTACCACCTCTATTACCCTCGAAGCCGGTCTCATCGACAGGGATATTCCTTATGTGAATCTGTACAATGCAAAGGCATCTTACAGGCCATTTACGTTCTATTCGCCGGTTAGTTTTGCAACCATGCGGCTGGATGAATTCACGTCCGATCGCTATGCTTCACTTTATATTTCACACAATTTCGGGAAGCTGATATACACTTCTAAGCATTTTAAGCCTGAACCCGTGATTGTTACAAATATTGGCATTGGATCCTTAATCCATCCCGAAAACCATAACAAGGAAGGCATAAAAAGTTTCGAAAAAGGGTATTTCGAATCGGGAATTGCAATAAACAGGATTGTACGACTTGGTATTACAGATATAGGGATCGCCTGGTTTTATCGTTACGGACCCTACGCCTTGCCTACTGCCAAAGAAAATATGGCGTGGAAACTTGCATTTCAATTTATTCTGTGATAACCGAATTTCACAAAAATAATAGTAACTATTCACTCCCCTAAATCCGCTATTTTTGCCACAGATTTAACAGATTTAACAGATTAGCACAGATTTATAGCTGTTTAACATAGTTTTTATGATAAAATCGAAGAAATTAATTTTATTCTAATCTGCGAAATATGTGAAATCTGTGGCAAGCATTTGTTTTTCAATACTTTGTAAGGGCTGAAAAGTTGCAATTATTAATGTAATTTTGCTCCTGTTTCACATACTTCTTTGGTTGCAAATACAATTTTAATTTTATGAATACTAATGAATTTCAATTGGCTATAGGGCAGGGAATACCTGCGGAAATGCCGGCATCAGTGCCTTACGATCCATCTGTTAACCACGCACCTGTGCGCAAGGATATTTTGTCACTTGCCGAAAAAAAACTCGCCATTCGCAACGCGCTACGTTATTTCGAAGCTCAGCATCATGCTCAGCTGGCTAAAGAATTTGCCGGAGAATTACAAAAATATGGACGTATATACATGTACCGTTTCCGGCCGCAATATGCCATGTATGCCCGCCCCATCGACCAGTATCCTGCCCGCTGCCAGCAGGCTGCTGCCATCATGCTCATGATACAGAATAACCTCGATCCGGCTGTGGCGCAGCATCCCTACGAATTAATTACATATGGTGGCAATGGGGCCGTTTTTCAGAACTGGGCGCAATACCTGCTCACCATGAAATATCTTTCGGAAATGACTGAGGAGCAGACACTTGTAATGTATTCGGGCCATCCTATGGGTTTGTATCCTTCGCACAAAGAAGCTCCAAGAGTGGTGATTACCAATGGGTTAATGGTGCCGAATTATTCGAAGCCAGACGACTGGGAGCGTTTTAATGCCCTGGGCGTAACGCAATACGGGCAAATGACTGCAGGTTCATACATGTACATCGGTCCGCAGGGAATTGTACACGGCACAACTATTACAGTGCTGAATGCCGGTCGTAAAGTCGAAAAATCGAACGAAGGAATTGCCGGAAAGCTATTTGTTACCTCCGGGCTTGGCGGTATGTCGGGTGCGCAACCCAAAGCGGCTGTGATTGCAGGAGCGATATGCATCGTGGCCGAAATAAATCCTAAAGCTTTACAAACCCGTTTTTCGCAAGGTTGGGTTGATGAAGTTTTTAACGACCTGGATGAAATTTTAATCCGAATTCGAAAAGCAAAATCCGCAAAAGAAGCTGTATCAATTTCCTCCCAGGGA
>JBAXBJ010000061.1:0-30824 GCA_037142075.1 Bacteroidota bacterium | reverse complement strand
TCTGCAATTTCCTGTGTTTCCTGGCGTGTACGGCAAAAAATAATGGCATACATCTCAGGATGAAAATCGGCAACACGCTTCAGAACCGTATAACGATCCCTGGCATGGGTAAGGTAGTACATGTGCTTTACATTCGTAGCGCCAATGTTGCGCTGACCCATACTTAAGGTTTCAGGGTTCTTCATATACCGCCGGGCAATTTTTTCAACATCCGACGGCATGGTAGCCGAGAAAAGGAATGTGTGGCGGTCTTTGGGAGTACTTTCAATAATTGATTGAACATCTTCCTCAAAACCCATATCCAGCATTTCGTCAGCTTCATCGAGAACCAGGAAACGTACTTCCGACAAATCAGCGTATTTACGCATAATCATGTCGAGCATACGGCCCGGGGTGGCGGCGATAATCTGCGTGCCGGCTCTCAGCTGTTTTGCTTGTGCCTCAATACTAGCACCACCGTAAACGGCAGTAACTTTAATATTGGGCATATATTTTGAGTAAGAATTCAGGTCACTTGCTATCTGCATACACAGTTCGCGTGTAGGGCTCAGAATGAGTGCCTGTGTTTTTTTGTTGTCAGGATCGATAAGCTGAAGCAGCGGTAATCCAAAAGCTGCGGTTTTTCCTGTTCCTGTTTGTGCCAGGGCAACAATGTCGGTGTTGTTTTCAATTATTCGCGGGATAACGGCCTCCTGCACGGGCATAGGGGTTTCGAACCCCAGTTCTTTGATTGCTTTCAGGATGTTTTCCTGAAGGCCCAATTGGTCAAATGTATTCATTAAAAGATTTAAGATTTAGCCGGCAAAGGTACTCTTAATTAACGATCAAATTACATGAAGTAGTTAATAATGTGGCGTTTATTGATTTTTAGTGTTGAGAATTTCAATAATACGAGCCATTTTCACAGGATAACAATCGGAGGCGAAGATTGCATTTCCCCATATCTAAGCTGGATATGCATGAATAAACCCGAAATCATAACAAATTTAGAATATAATCTGTAATTATTATAATATATTCGGATTATACTCGTAAAATGTTATATATTTGTAAAAAAATATAACTGATGTCAGTTCAGCGAGATCTCGAAAAAACCATAAATAGCCGACTTTTTAAAAGAAAAGTTATAGTTATAGTTGGTCCGCGGCAGGTAGGAAAAACCACTTTGCTTCAGCTAATTGCAAATTCGAGTGACAAACGAAAGCTTTTTCTGAACTGCGATGAGCCAGATATCAGGCGAAAGCTCGATTTGCCAACCTCGGCACAGTTAAAGGCATTGATTGGAGATGCTGAGCTAGTTTTTATTGATGAAGCTCAACGTGTAAAGGATATTGGAATTACATTAAAGTTAATGATTGACGCTATTCCTGAAAAGCAAATAATTGTCACAGGATCTTCTGCTCTGGAGTTATCTAATTCAATTAACGAGCCTCTTACCGGCAGAAAATATGAATACAAATTGTTTCCCTTTTCTTTTGGTGAATTATCAAGAGAACGAGGTTTACTGGAAGAAAGCAGACTCGTAGAGCATCGCATGATATATGGCATGTACCCCGATGTTGTAAACAACCAGGGAAATGAACATGAAATACTTACCAATATAGCTTCAAGCTATTTGTATAAAGATATTTTCGAGTTTCAGGACATCCGCAAACCCGAAATAATTGAAAAGCTGATACAGGCACTGGCTTTACAAATCGGGAATGAAATATCATTTCATGAATTGTCGCAACTGGTTGGCGTTGATTCAGCAACGATTCAAAGATATATTGACCTGCTCGAAAAATCATATATCATCTTTCACCTGCGGTCGTTTAGCCGAAATGTGAGAAATGAGCTAAAAAAAAGCAGGAAGATTTACTTTTTTGACAATGGAATCCGCAACGCTTTGATTTCGAATTTTAATCCCTTGGCTATACGGAATGATGTCGGGGCCTTGTGGGAAAATTTCCTGATAAGTGAAAGGATGAAACGGAATCAATATTCGCAAAACTTTGCCAGCAGCTATTTTTGGCGAACAACCCAACAGCAGGAAATAGATTACATTGAAGAAAATGATGATTTATTAAGTTGCTTTGAGTTCAAATGGAATCCAGGCAAAAAGGCATATTTGAGCTCAACGTTTTCGTCAAATTATCCTAAATCAACTTTTAAGGCAATAAATCAGGATAATTTCAATGAATTTATCAGCAGCATCGATGAGATCAAATAATTTACTACTAAAATGATTCCGCCTAAATTAATCTGTTCAGAATATACACCACTTAGTAAATTGATATTCTGTTTGTTATATCTCAATCTGTTGAAAATAATTTATCACATGGTTAATAAACCGTAAAAAGTAGTTTGTTTTTGTCTCTTTCTGATTTCCTATCTTTGCACCTCAACAACATACTCAGTATGATTCACTTCTTCCGCAAGGGCAAAACGTTGTACACGGTACTTCATCAATCAGATATAAACAGAAATGATATCCTTAAGTTGGAATGGCTTTTTGGTGATGCCCGGCAGGTGAGCGAAAGCAAAATGGCCGGGTTTTTTGTTGGCCCGCGCCGCGAAATGCTCACTCCCTGGAGCACAAATGCCGTTGAAATAACCCAGAATATGGGTGTAGCGGGCATTCTCCGCATCGAGGAATTAACCGAAGTTGCAGATGAGAATGCTGTTTATGACCATATGCTGCAACGATTATATTCCGGTATCGACCAGGATATTTTTACTATTGTGAAGCAGCCTGATCCCATTATTGAGATTGATGATGTTGCTGCTTACAGCAAAAAAGAAGGACTTGCTTTAAGTACCGAAGAAATAGAATACTTGAACGAAGTCAGCCAGAAACTGGGACGAAAACTAACCGATAGTGAAGTTTTTGGTTTTTCGCAGGTAAACTCGGAACATTGCAGGCATAAAATTTTTAACGGAACTTTTGTTATTGATGGGGTGGAACAAACAGAAAGCCTGTTCCAGATGATCAAAAAGACCTCGAAGGAACATCACGGACGCATAGTTTCAGCCTATACAGATAATGTTGCTTTTGTGGAAGGACCTGTAGCCGAGCAGTTTGCACCGGCCACCCAGGATAAGCCCGATTATTTCGAGACAAAAGCCATTGAAACCGTAATATCATTAAAAGCTGAAACCCATAATTTCCCGACAACCGTAGAGCCTTTCAACGGTGCAGCAACCGGTTCGGGTGGCGAAATACGCGACCGCATGGCCGGTGGAAAAGGTTCCATGCCTATTGCCGGAACAGCCGTGTACATGACTTCATATCCGCGCACCGGCGAAGGCCGTGAATGGGAAGTTGAGAATGAACCTCGTCCCTGGCTTTATCAAACGCCTGAGGAAATCCTGATCAAAGCATCAAACGGAGCCAGCGATTTTGGAAATAAATTCGGACAACCTCTGATCTGTGGTTCGGTGCTGACATTTGAGCATTCCGAAAATGATAAAAGATACGGTTACGATAAAGTGATTATGCAGGCTGGTGGCATTGGCTACGGCCGTAAGACTGACAGTTTGAAAGGCCATCCGCAACCCGGCGATAAAGTTATTGTGATGGGTGGCGATAATTACCGCATCGGGATGGGCGGCGGAGCCGTATCGTCGGTTGCTACCGGTGAATACCACAGCGGGATTGAGATGAATGCCATTCAGCGTTCGAATCCGGAAATGCAGAAACGCGTTTACAACGCCATCCGCGCCATGGCCGAAAGTTCTGAGAATCCGATTATTTCAGTTCACGATCACGGCGCCGGCGGGCATTTGAATTCCTTATCCGAATTGGTTGAAGAGCAAGGTGGTGCCATTGATATTACAAAACTCCCGGTTGGCGATCCAACCTTGTCCGGCAAAGAAATTATCGGCAATGAGTCGCAGGAACGCATGGGCTTGGTATTGCATGCCGATGATGTTGCCAAAATGCAAAGGGTAGCTGAGCGCGAACGTGCCCCGTTTTATGTTGCCGGCGATATTACCGGGGATATGAATTTCTCATTTAAAAACCCGGTTACAGGTGATTCACCTATCAACCTGCCATTAAAATACTTTTTCGGAAAACCGCCGCGTACGATCATGCAGGACGAAACTGTTGCATCCGTTTTCCATCAACCAGTATACAATTCGTCGCAACTGACACACTATATTGAGCAGGTTTTGCAGCTCGAAGCCGTTGCCTGTAAGGACTGGCTTACCAACAAAGTTGATCGTTCCGTTACAGGTCGTATTGCTCACCAGCAGACAGCAGGGCTATTGCAACTTCCGTTAAACAATCTCGGCGTGGTAGCTCTCGATTACCAGGGACTGAAAGGAATTGCGACCTCCATCGGTCATTCTCCGGTTGCCGGATTAATTTATCCGGTAGCAGGTTCAATTCTTTCGGTTGCGGAAGCTCTAACAAACCTGGTTTGGGCGCCGATTGAACAAGGTCTGAGCGGCGTTTCCCTCAGTGCCAACTGGATGTGGCCCTGCCGCAACGAGGGTGAAGATGCCCGCCTGTATAGGGCAGTAAAAGCAGTAAGTGATTTTGCCATTGAGCTGGGAATTAATATCCCAACCGGCAAAGATTCCCTTTCGATGACGCAGAAATATCCCGGCGGCGATACCGTGATGGCTCCAGGAACTGTTATTATTTCGACCGTTGGTGAAGTTACGGATATCCGTAAAGTGATAAGCCCGGTTTTGAAAGAGAGTTTTACTTCCTCGCTGGTGTATATTGATTTCTCGAAATCCGATTCGAACATTGGCGGAAGTTCATTCGCGCAGGCACTTAATAAAATAGGGGGAAGCACCCCGGAAGTGAAGGATGCAGCTTATTTTAGACTATGTTTTGAAGCCGTTCAGGAACTTATTAATAAAGATATGATCCTTGCCGGGCATGATATTTCGGCAGGTGGATTGATAACATCATTGCTAGAAATGACTTTCAGTCATAACACAATGGGAATGAACCTGGACCTGGATGAACTTGGCGAAAATGATATCATCAGGCTGCTATTTAGCGAAAAACCGGGAATTGTGATCCAGGTTAACGATCTCGATTTTACGAGTATTTATCTTCATGATAAGGGAATTAATTACAGTGTGATTGGAAAACCTGTTACTGGAAAAGTAATGAATATTTCACATCAGCTAAAAGAATATTCCTTTGATATTCATGCGCTGCGCGACAAATGGTTCCGTTCATCGTTCCTTCTCGATCGCACACAAAGTGGTGATACAAAAGCAAAAGAAAGATTTAATAATTATGCGATCCAGGAACGGAATTTCGTTTTCCCCGAAGGATTTACAGGTAAATTCAGCCAGTTTGGAATTGATCCCAATCCAAAAACCCGCTCAGGAATTAAAGCTGCCATCATCCGCGAAAAAGGCGTAAACGGCGATCGCGAAATGGCCTGGAGCATGCACCTTGCCGGCCTGGATGTGAAAGACGTTCATATGACCGACCTGATGAGCGGACGCGAAACGTTGGAAGATATCCGTATGATCGTTTTTGTCGGGGGGTTCTCAAATTCCGATGTTCTTGGTTCGGCCAAAGGATGGGCAGGAGCTTTTAAATACAACGATAACGCTCGTATTGCACTTGAGAAATTTTATGCCCGTAAAGATACGCTCAGCCTTGGTGTTTGCAACGGTTGCCAGGTGATGATTGAACTCGGACTTGTAAATCCCGATCACCAGCTGAAAACAAAAATGCTGCACAATGCTTCCGGAAAATTTGAATCGAGTTTCTTAACTGTTGATATTCTTGACAATGATTCTGTTATGCTGAAATCCCTGTCAGGAAGCAAATTAGGCATTTGGGTTGCTCATGGTGAAGGTTTGTTCAGCTTTCCATATTCTGAAGAAAAGTATAATATTACTGCAAAATATTCCTATAGCGAATATCCCGGTAATCCGAATGGATCTATGTATGATGCTGCTTGTATTTCGAGTGATGATGGCCGCCACCTGGTGATGATGCCGCACCTGGAACGTTCACTTTTGCCCTGGCAGTGGCCCTTGTATCCGGATTCGCGCACTGCCGATCAGCTTTCGCCCTGGATAGAGGCTTTTGTGAACGCGAGAGAATGGCTGAAGACAACAAAGAAATAGTACCGGATCTCTTTTCATCAGATTTTTCAGGAATTTATAAGAAAAAAAAACATTCTGATTCATACAAATATTAAATGCGCAGGTGCAGCTGATAAGCACTAAACATAGTATATTTGCTGCCTGACATTCAGATAATCCACACACGCAATATTATGGAAAACACGAAAGCATTAGAAATTCTGAAAACAGCTATTCTCCTCGAAAGACGGGGCAAAGCTTTTTATGAAAAAATGGCTGAACAGACCAATAGCCCGGAAGCACGAAAGATTTTCACCACCATGGCAGAAGAAGAAAAAGCCCATGTTGAATTTCTCTCAATCCAGTTTGCCGGCTTTATAAAAGAGGGCAAATTTGCGAAGCCTGATTCTGCTTTTGCCGAACCTGAAGATATTTCACATGAAATCATGAATCCGCAGTTGGTAAAAGAGATTTCGGCAGCCAGTTTTGAGGCAGCCGCCATTTCCGCTGCCATGGATTTCGAAACCCGTGCCATTGAACTGTATTCAAAACGCTCGGCTGAAGCGGATGACGTTAACGAAAAAGAAATGTACAAATGGCTGGCAGAATGGGAAAGCGGACACCACAAGATCCTGTTCGACCTGAACGAAGCCCTCAAAGAGAGCATCTGGTTCGATAATCAATTCTGGCCTTTTTAAACAAAAACAATTCGGTGAAACGCAGTGGCTTAAAAGTTTACTGCGTTTTTTTTATGCCCGGCAAAGTAATTTTTCTAAAGTGACCGATCCTGATTGAGTGAAACCATGAATAAAAGCAAAGTTTCAGGGAGCACAAAATATTTTTACCGGTTCCCGATATTCATCAGTCCGATAGCTTGGTTGTTGCCTCTGTGACAGTTTTTTTGTCAACTTTCGCAGGTATGAAAAAATGAAAGCTTGAGCCTTTTAAATATTCGCTTCCTACCCATAGTCTCCTGCCGTGATTCTCCACAAATTCTTTGCACAGTGTTTCCTTTATCCTTATTTTGTCCTTTTGTCTTGATACAAAAGGACCAAAAGATCAAGGCTTTATATGAATTTCACACAGATGTACACCTCGGTAAAGCTCGCAAAACAAGGCTTGGAAGGTATGAGCAACATCCTGGCAGCACGTGAAGCTGGTGTTTTGCTACACACATGCCCGCGCAGTTTACCTTCGGCTACATCTGTTGTGAAATTTCTATCAGGCCGGTCCTTACACCCTGAAAATTATACTGAGAAGTCAAATCCTTGTTCTCAAATGTTGCCTAAAAGAAAAAATTCCTCAGTAGGGACTGGCCTTATACAATTTCAGTAGTTTTTCAAGGAAGGTTTTTGAGCGTTGGGCCTCACCAAGCCATGCAGAAGTGAGCCAAGTCCCCAAAGCCGGATATTTGATGAATGTATCATGGCGAACGGCTTGCGTGGCGTGGCAAAAACCTGACGTAGAAAAACACTGAAATCGTATAAAGCCTTGATTTTTTCCTTGTTACTTTCTTTTGCATCAAGGCAAAAGAAAGTAAGAAAAAATGAAATTATACTCCAATGCAAACTTTGAATAATCTTCAATTTAATTATTTACTCCCCAACTTTTGAATCTGATCCAGTGTAAGTTCTATGCCTGTGCTTGACTCGCCTTCGGTGCCAGGGCGACCGGTTTGCACATCAAGAAGGTGCACAGGAAACTTTAGATTTTCTGATTTTTCAAAATTGAACTTACTGGCTTTTCGACATGCTCTCGGGTATGGCAATGATGAAATTCGCCAGTCCTTCCGATTCTTTTTTAAGTTCGTCCTGGTCAGCTTGTTCAACAGAGGAGATGGTCACAATTTTAAGTTTCGGGTTAGTTTGTTGCAAATACCAGAGAATGCTCTGAAACCTGTCGCTGTGGTAGCTACCGTTAAAATGAAGGAAAGTCTTGCCTGGCGTAAAATTCTGCAGTATAAAATAGGCCATGGTGGCGTCTTTCATAGCCTGAGCCATAGTAATATTAGAGGTAGAATGAGAGGGCGCATCACCCATCATTTTTACCATTTCGACATAACACGACAATGTTGAGTCAAATTGTATCGGCAAGGGTGCCATAAATTGCAGTGCTTTTTTGTCCAGGGTATTCAGCACCTCGAATCCGCTTTTATTTACCATGCTGGCATATCTCCGCGGAATGTTGGTGGCAATGAAGGTCAGGCTGCTGTCGCGGGCAAAATTCAGCAATCGCTTGTAATCGGTTTTATAATTAGGCCAAAGACGCGCTTCAGACTCAAAATTTTTCTCTTTAATCAACCCGCCTAGGTATTCGTTAACAATCAGCTGATTATCAGCCTCAAACATTTCGGCTCCTAAAATCAGGTTTTTGCCTTTTTCGGCATACAGGTCAGCGGTTATTTCGTATTCAAGCCAATGGCATATCGGGTTATCGTGCAATTCGCCAAAAAATACGATATCAGCTTCAGAAGCTTCTTTTATCAGATCTTTATAGGAAGCATTTTTGCCGCCCATATCAAAAAGCCGGTAAGCCTGTTTGTCGTTCTTCATCGAAAGCAGAGTAATAAAAGCTATACTTAGTAAAAGGATTTTTCGCATTATTTATTTTTTTAAAGTTCAGGGTTCAAAAGTTCAAGGTTCAAAGGTCGAAGGTCGAAGGTCAAGGGTTGAAGGTCGAAAGTCGAAAGTCAAAGGTCGAAGGTCAAGATCGAAGGTCAAGGGTTGAAAGTCGAAAGGTCTGGCGCTAAACAATCATAACTCCATTTTAATCATCGCATTACTGCATTACCGCATTACCACATTAACAAATTAACAAATTATCACATTATCATTTCTTCAATTCCCCGCCATGAAACATCAAGGGCAGCAGATTTGCAATTCCATCGATGATCCAGATTTTTTCTGAATTTCCCTGTAGCAGAATCCGGATTGGCTGACCCGAAAGCATTTCGTACTCGGCAATTACCTGCCTACAAGCTCCGCAAGGAGTAACAGGTACCGAAAGGTTAAAGACTTCGGTACGGGCAACTACAGCAATACTTCTGATTGGAATACCGGGATGCAGGGCAGAGGCTGAAAAAACGGCTACCCTTTCGGCACAAATTCCCGATGGGTAAGCTGCATTCTCCTGATTATTCCCTTTGAATACCAGGTCATTAGCTAAACGAACCGAAGCCCCTACATGAAAATTTGAATAAGGTGCATATGCCGAATCACAGGCTTCCCATGCCAGTTGCAGTAAATCTTTATCCTGATCCGAAAGGTTGTCTGGTCCCGAAACCTCAGTATAAGCAACAGATAGAGTGTGTGTAATCATGGTGCTAAAAAATATGGCATAAATGTAGGTGAAAAATGTCAGGATTCAGTTGAGATTTAGAGAAAATTATTTTGAATTTGCATTTTAACAAAGCATACTTACAGTAATTCGAAAACAAGATAATTAAACAATTGATTATCAATCTAATAGATTTTCTGCCGGTTCTGCCTTCTCCCGGCCTAACAGTATCAAAGCAGTGAACAAAACATAAAAAGTAACTCCTTCCTGGCTCTCAATCGTATCTTCGGTAACCATGGATAGCATAAAGATTATCCAGAAAACGACATAAAAATAATTAGTAAAATACCTGGTTTTAATACCGGGGTAAAACATTACCCAAATGAACCATACAAGTCCTGTCAATCCAAAACCGACTGTAATGGAAAGGTATTGGTTGTGCGAACGCAACCTGTTTTGTCTGGCTAATTGGGAGTTCATTTTATCGTACTGATCCACAAACGCTTGCGGAATATCACCAGTACCTACACCTGTTACCGGATGTTGCCTGATCAGTAACAGGGAAGTGCGCCAGAATTCGAAACGTTGTATCATCGAGCCCGAATTAGGATCCCTGAAATCAATATAACGCCGGAATCCTGTCATAAAATCTTCGAACTGCGCCTGTACTTTTGGTAATTTATTGTAGTCGAACCTGTTGATTCCGCTTTCGATGGAATGGATATCCGATTCGGTAAGTTCTGCTAATCCGGCGGAATCCTTTCTTAAATTTTTGGATGCCATGTAACTTATTAGGGTGTAACGGCATACCTGTTTCTTTTGATCAAGACTGTCGAGCGAAAGCTGACTTCGTTTTGCCCACGATTGCCGCAACTCTTTATCACAGATATAAAGCCCGATCCATTCCCCGTTTTTTGATTTAAAATTCACTGTATCATGGTAATATGTATTGCCTTCGGAAGTGAATTTCTCTAATTTCGTAAAATCGACCGAAGGTGTATGCAAGTATTTATACCCGGCAGTAATAACATAAGCAGCGGGCAGTAAAATCAGGATGCCGATAACGGCCAGAATTAGCCTCCGTTGGAACGGATTTTTGATTTTGCAGGTATAAAATACCAAGAGCAGTAAACCAACCAAGGCAAAAAGCAGTATTCCGGTGGTGTAATTCATGTAAGTCATAAAGCCAACAAGCCAGATAGCTGAAAGCATAAGCAAGACTTTAGTCCCTTTGCTGAACAATTCTTTTGAGAATACAAAGAAAAAGATGATGAACACCGCATACACCGCGTTCAGGCTATAACAGATATGCGAAGTGTGCGCATTCAAAGCCCGGCTGTCAGCAACCGTAAGATTCAGGAAAAGGATCAAACGGTAAATGCTTCCCCCGATAACCGCTAGTATCAGTGAAATAAGTATCAGGTAAAATGTGCGGGTAGTAATTCGCGGACCTGTGGCGATGAAGAGCGGAAGAATGAAAATGGGAAGTTTTGTCCGCAAATCCTTTAGTGCATATTCAAAATCAGTGGTATAAATCAGGCCGATAACATGCAATAATAGTAGAGATGCAATAGCCATCGCCGGCTTGTTCCTGAAAAATTCGCCAAACTTTCGGATAAGGGCAATAAAACCACCTTTCGCTACATCACCCAGAAACCTGACCAGATTCAACGGATTGTATAAACTTCCGGAAGGATATTTTATAAGAAATGCAGTATCAACACCATGCCACAGCCAGAAGAACAAAGTGCTGAACTGAAACAGGCTCATTGTATACTTCGACAAGGGTAAAGACGCAACCAATAAGGCCAACGAAATAAAATACATCGTTGTACATCGTGGTGGCCATTTCCCTGTAAAAAGTTGCATAAAAACCAGTGGCTAATTCCTGTCTTTTGATATTTTCGGCTGGTTGTCGGCTTTCACAAAGGTTCCATCGAGTATAGAGACGTATTTGGTAGCATCATTCAGCACATTGATCGAAGTTTTAAGTTCGGCATCCCCGCTGAGAGTAGATTCAATACGACCTTTTTGATAATAATACCTGCTGACAATTTCCTCCTGCAATATTTCGCTGATTTCAGTCTTATTCTCCATCAAATCTTTCTTCTTATGAAGAGCTATGGCTTCCAGCATCGAGTCGTACTGTGATTTCATATCAACCCAGCAATTTTCGTAAATGGCAGCTTTTTTCACTGTTTCCAGTTCTTTTTCGGCAACCGTTTTAAATTCAAATCCTTTCTTTTCGGTAAAAGCAACAAAATCAAGATACTCAGTATCACTCAACCTGAAGGTAGCAGCCGGCTCGATGGTGGGGTGGGTAGCGGCATACCTGGTTGCATAATCAAAAACAATGTATTTCGTTACCAGGTTATACGATACCGTGCTGATCTTCAGTGTATCGGTTAAAACATCAGGTGCAATGCCTTTACCATCGTATACGGTGCGCCCGTGCATGGTTTTGTAGGCAGTAATGAGCGAATCAGGGACATCGTCAGGGTTCCCTGAAGCATCCTTATGCGCATAATCAATTTTTTGAATGCAGCGTCCGCTTGGGATGTAATATTTTGCCACGGTTATCTTAACCTGCGTATTATAACTGAGCGGGAAAACGTTTTGAACCAGGCCTTTACCATAGGTACGACGGCCAACAATCACAGCACGATCGAGATCCTGCAGAGCACCGGCAACAATTTCCGAGGCTGAAGCACTATTGCCATTTACCAGCACAACAAGCGGCAACTCAGTATCAACAGGATCCGAAGTGGTTTGATAACTATGATTTTTATCAGTTTGCTTTCCCTTGGTTGACACTACTAATTCGCTTTTCTTTACAAAAAGATTGACAATATTTACAGCTTCAGTCAGCAGTCCGCCACCGTTATCGCGAAGATCGAGTACAAGCCCTGTTACTGAATTTTTTGCTTTCAGTTCGACAAGTGCTTTTTTTACATCGGAAGAGGCCGTTTGAGTAAAACTGTTGAGTTTAATATAACCAATACCATTCCCGATCATACCGTAATAGGGTACCGGATCGATAGTTATTTTTTCGCGCACTATATCGAACGTAAGAGGTTTAGGCTCACCATCACGTTCGATCACTAATTTGAAACTGGTGCCCGGCTGTCCTTTTAGTATGGCACTTACATCATCAACAGATTTACCAACGGCATTTTTATCGTTGACTTTCAGTATTTTGTCACCCGCTTTCAGACCCGCTTTCTGGGCAGGAGAATTCGAGTAGGGTTCCGAAATGATGATGTAGCCGCCTTGTGTGTGTATGAGTGAGCCAATACCCCCGTATTCACCGGTTGTCATGAACCTGTAATCCTCAATTTCCGCTTCCGGGATGAAAACAGTGTAAGGATCTAACTTATCAAGCATAGCGTCGATACCGGTCTTCATTAGTTCTGACGGATTGGCACCATCTACATAATTAATATTCAGTTCCTTATATAATGATGTGAGAATTTCGAGATTTTTGGAAATTTCAAAATCTGACGATTGGGCTCTAAGCGAGGCAAATGGTGAAATTGTCAGAAATACCGACAGGATGACAATTGATTTCAGGAAGTGCCGTGTTATATGTTTCATGACTGTTATTTTTGTGATTATAATTTTCCTTATTTAATGTTCGCGTTTTTCATTACTTTTTTATCCTTGCTTGTCCACATTTGCTTTGAGTGTTTTCCGCCTTTTACGGAACAGGATCGTAACCGCTGCCGCCCCATGGATTACATGAAGCTATCCGTTTGATTGTCAGCCATCCTCCTTTGAATGGGCCATGTTTTTTTAAAGCTTCAATTCCATATGCAGAACAGGACGGAGTATAACGACAAGAAGGCGGTAAATATGGCGAAATACCATATTGGTAGAAACGGATGATTCCGATCATTATTTTACTCAGACCTTTTTTCATATGTTACTTTTAAACGACTCAGCAGTTCATTTATTGCAGCAATAGTTTCAGGTTGAGAAATGCATTTTCTGCCTGTAAAAACAAACGCGATATCACAATGTTTTCCAATGGATTCATACAACTCGAGAATTGTGTGTTTGTTCATGCGGTAAGCTTCACGCACAAGCCGTTTCATTCGGTTGCGATTCACAGCAAGTTTAATATTTTTTTTAGGAATTGCAATCAGCACCTGCACTGCCGGAAGTGATGAGCCTTCGCTTTCGAGGAAAATCATTCGGAATGGGCCTGCTGTTATAGATTTCCTTTGAGCAAAAAGCTTGTCAATCTGTTTCTGGCTGCAAATTTTTTCCTGCTTCCGGAATGTATTTTTTTTTACTGTATTTAACATTGCTGGCTCTGAGCTTGCAAAATTAGTGTTTTCTGTTCACGGCTGCTCCACTTTTAATTTAAGTGAAGTCATGAATAACAACAAACCCCGGAAATAACGCGTATTTACGGGGCTTTCGGAAATAATTTTATGAAGGTTTAAGCTTTCTTCTGACATTTTGAAAAGTAAGCATCAATAGCCATTGTCATCGAAGGAGTAGCCGGGCTTGGTGCCGCAATATTTACTTTAAGCCCTGCTGCTGTTGCGGCTAAAGCAGTTGTGCTGCCGAATGATCCGATTACAATGTTGCCTTGCTGGAACCCAGGCCAATTGTGAAAAAGAGAACGTATTCCCTGGGGGCTAAAAAAGACCAGCATATCATATTGCGAAATATCAACCACATCCTTCATGTCAACAGGTACCGTGCGATATAAAATCGCTTCGCTGAAGTTGATTTTTGCTGCTTCCAGCATATCAGGCAATTCTTTACTGTGATTATCCGAGCAAGGAAGCAAAAAACGTTCAGTTTTATGTTTCCGGATCAAATCCATTAATTGTGACAGATCATTTTCGGAATAGAAAATTTTGCGTTTACGAAACTGAACGTATTTCTGCAAATACAAGGCCACAGATTCCGAGGTGCAGAAATATTTCATCGTTTCCGGAATATCTATCCTTACATCTTTAGCTATGCTGAAGAAATGATCAACAGCGTGCTTGCTGTTAAAAATTATGGCAGTGTGTTCATTGATATAAACTTTCTCGTCACGAAATTCACGAACAGTAACACTTTCGATTTTGAAAAACTTTATAAACTCAATGTTCACTCCATGCTTCCTAATCAAATCGCCGTAAGGTGACTTCTCTAAATCTGCCGGAACAGGCTGTGAAACCAGTATGTTCTTGATCTTATTCACGTTACCGATGGTTATTTAAAAAAAGTTTTAATAAGTTCAAAAATTAAACTCTACTTATTACCCTAAAAATTAGCAATAGGGGTAAAATTTCGAGGGTGCAAAGGTATAAAAATAAATAAAGCAAATTATAGTCCTTGTTGGCCAAACCGGTTAAAAAACCTCTGAAAAATCGATAAAACAATATTAATGAGATAATTATAATGCCTGTCAACACAAAAGCCATACTATTCCAATAGATTGCCATAAGACTCACAGGAAATAAAATAACACCTATTATCTGGTTGAATATCAATATGTTTAATTGGTATAACCTCGCAAATTCCTTTGTCCGGAAAATTATGCCCAAAGTATACACCAACAACATTCTGACCGTTTCGTATAAAAACAAACTTGCGAAAATGATGGTTGTAAAAATTACATTGCTCACTCCTGGAACTCCATATCCAACAAACACTTTGAAAAACTGGTAAATAAAAATTGAGCTAACCGCATAGTAAACAAACCCAAGGCCCAGCGATATTCGTTCACGAAAAAGATTTCCTTCGCGCTCCAGTTGGTTAACAAAATGAGGCTGGGCTGCCGCCCGGAATATCTGGCGAAGTCTTTTTGAATACAAGGTTTGAACCCAGGCAAGGATAAAAAGACAGATTACAAATACGATCGTGATCCAGTCGGTTGACTGCCGGTTAATCGCCATATTCTCGGTATGCCTTGGTGTAAGGTAATGAGGACTGAATAAAGAAGTTGTTCGTAAGTATTGCTTCTGGGGAGGCGGGGGTGTTATATAGTCGAAAATGCTGAAGTCATAATATTTTCGCACCGAATCGGCGACCGGAGGCAAGCTCTCGTTACTTAACGGAATGCAATAATCGAAAAAGCCTGTTGAGTCAACAAGGGCAGGGTTATATTGATATCGGATAGTTGAGTCGTTCATAACAAAAGGCTGCAAAAATACAAAAATTGGTCAAGGTTGCGATCTTTTCTGTTTAGGTTATGTTGAGAGTGAGTGGGATTTATGTTAATTATAATATCTATATTTGCAAACTTTTTTAACCTACTGGAAATTAACTTATTTGATCCTGATGGAATTTACTGCAAAAGACATCGCCGGCCTCCTAGGCGGCACTATTGACGGAAATCCGGATATTAAAGTAAACCGCCTTGCCCGTATTGAAGATGGCGAACCTGAGGGGCTGAGTTTCCTGGCTAACCCAAAATATTATCCTTTTATCTATAGCACCCGGTCGTCCATTGTATTGGTGCAGAGCGACTTTGAAGCTGAACAGCCACTTTCGTGTACATTGATACGTGTTGACGATCCTTATACCGCCTTTGCAAAATTGCTGGAAATTTACGATAATATGCGTAAAGGTAAAACTGGTATTTCGGCCTTATCCTCCATTGCCAAATCGGCTAAAATTGGAACTAATCAGTATATTGGTGAGTTTGTGGTAATATGCGATAATGCTGTTTTGGGCGATAATGTAAAAATATTCCCCCATTGTTATATTGGCGACAATGTAACTATAGGCTCCGATACTACGCTCTATCCGGGTGTTATAATTTATTACGACTGCAGTATCGGGCGAAATTGCACCATTCATGGAGGAGCCGTTATTGGTGCCGATGGTTTTGGGTTTGCTCCTCAAAGCGACAATAATTATAAAAAAGTAGCTCAGATAGGTAATGTTATAATTGAAGATAATGTTGAAATCGGTGCAAATACCACCATCGACAGGGCAACTATTGGTTCAACTATTATTCGCCGCGGCGTAAAATTAGATAATCTGATCCAGGTAGCTCATAATGTTGAGATTGGTGAGAATACAGTTATTGCAGCACAATCCGGAATTGCAGGATCCGCTAAAGTTGGTAAAAACTGCATGATTGGCGGTCATGTTGCTATTGTAGGGCATATTTCAATAGCCGATGATGTTAAAATTGGCGGTAAATCCGGAATAGCACATAGTATTACTAAACCTGGAATTGTCATTTTAGGATCCCCTGCATTGGAAATCAGCAGATTCAGGCGCGTGATAGCAATTTTCAACAATCTCGATAAACTCTTTTATCGCATCGGAGATCTCGAAAAAACAGTTAAACAATTACAAGCTGAGAAAATCAGCGAAGAAGAAAAAATCTAATAATCTAACCCAGCTAATGTTCGATAAACAACATACTATAAAGGAGCCTGTCACTATTAAAGGTTCCGGCCTTCATACCGGCAAGCAAGTTACATTAACATTTAAGCCGGCTGATGTAGATCACGGTATAAAGTTTTGCCGGGTTGATATCGAAGACAAACCGGTTATTGATGCTATTGCCGATTATGTTGTTGACACTTCACGTGGCACAACCTTGGAATACAGAGGAGTAAGACTTGTTACCATTGAACATGTACTTGCTTCGATTGCCGGGCTGGGAATTGATAATATCCTGGTAGAAGTTGATAACGAGGAAATGCCTATAATGGATGGCAGTGCCCGTTTTTTTGTAGCCGCTCTTGATACTGCAGGTATAGTTGAACAAGAAGCAAATCGAGAGTATTTCGAATTCCGTAACACACTCACCCTCACGGATGCCAAGCGCAAAAGCGAAATGGTGCTCGTACCCGACGACAGTTTCCGCCTTTCGGTAATGATTGATTTCGAAACCCGCATACTCGGAACACAATATGCATCCATAGCCGATATCGAAGATTTCAGGAAAGAAATTGCTGATTGCCGCACTTTTGTATTTCTCCATGATCTCGAATTCTTAATTAATAACAACCTTATAAAAGGTGGAGATGTAAGCAATGCAATCGTGTTTGTCGAGCGTTTGCTCAGCCAGGAAGAGTTGGATAGCCTGGCAAAGCATTTCAATAAACCTAAAATTACAGTACTGAAAGAAGGCATCCTCAATAACCTTGAACTTCGTTTTCATAACGAACCGGCCAGGCACAAGCTTCTTGATGTAATAGGCGATCTGGCACTGGTCGGGATGCCGATAAAAGGCCATATAATTGCTACACGTCCAGGTCACTTTGTGAACACCAATTTTGCCAAGCTCATACGCGAGCATATAAAAAACGCTCCTAAAGGACCAAATATTGATCTTTGCAAAAAACCGGTATACGATATCAATGACATCAAAAAAATACTTCCTCACCGTCCTCCATTCCTCCTGATTGACAAAATAATGGAGATCAGCGAAAAAAGGGTTGTTGGTGTGAAGAATGTGACCATGAACGAACCTTTCTTTGTGGGGCATTTTCCTGATGAACCTGTTATGCCTGGGGTGCTTCAGATTGAAGCCATGGCTCAGACAGGAGGAATATTCGTGTTGCATTCCGTTCCGGATCCGGATAGTTATGTTACCTACTTCCTTAAGATAGATGCCGTAAAATTCAGGCAAAAAGTGGTTCCGGGCGACACACTTGTATTTGTCCTCGAAATGATCTCTCCTGTACGCCGGGGTATCTGTCATATGCGCGGAACGGCCTGGGTCGGGGATAAGATAGTGACCGAAGCTGAGCTTATGGCCCAGATTGTACGAAAGAAATAATAATCCGGAAACTGGAAACCAGAAACTGGAAACTGGAAATTGGAAACTGGAAATTGGAAACTGAAACGCTGAAATTACAGACAAGAAACCCTGAAACTAGAAACCAGAAACTCTGCAACCAGAAACCAGAAACCAGAAACTGGAAACTAGAAACTGGAATCTAGAAATTGGAATCTGAAACTCTGAAATTACTGGCCTGAAACTAGAAACCAGAAACTCTGCAACCAGAAACTCTGCAACCAGAAACCCTGAAACTAGAAACCAGAAACTGGAAACTAGAAATTGGAATCTGAAACGCTGAAATTACTGGCCTGAAACTAGAAACCAGAAACTCTGAAACCTGAAACCTGAAACCCTGAAATTACAGGCCAGAAACCCTGAAACCAGAAACTCTGAAACCAGAAACCCTGAAACCCTAATATAAATTACAATGAATCAACCCTTAGCTTACGTGCACCCTCAGTCGAATGTTGCCAAAAATGTGGTGATTGAACCCTTCGTAAACATCGAGAAAAATGTGGAAATTGGCGAAGGCACCTGGATAGGATCCAATGTTACTATTATGGAAGGTGCACGCATAGGGAAAAACTGCCGGATTTTTCCGGGAGCTGTACTTGCAGCGGTACCACAGGATTTAAAATATTCGGGTGAAGATTCGATTGTACGAATTGGCGATAATACGACCATCAGGGAATTTGTTACCGTTAACAGAGGCACTAAAGCCAACATGGAAACCGTTGTTGGAAACAACTGCCTGATTATGGCATACGCACATATAGCCCACGATTGTATAGTAGGTAACAATTGCATTCTGGCCAATGCAGTTGCACTTGCAGGCCATATCACAGTTGAAGATTACGCAATAATCGGCGGCTTGTCGGCTGTGCATCAGTTTGTTACTATCGGTCAGCATACCATGATTTCGGGTGGTTCGCTGGTGCGTAAAGATGTGCCTCCATTTACAAAAGCTGCACGCGAACCGGTTTCCTATGTTGGAATAAACTCGGTTGGCATGCGCAGGAGAGGATTCTCGAACGAGAAAATCAACGAGATACAGGATATTTACCGTATTATTTTCCTGAGTGGTTACAACGTGAGCCGTGCTGTCGAAATTGTTGAAACTACCATGCATCCTACGGATGAACGCGATGAAATCCTGTCGTTTATCAGCCGTTCGACCCGGGGTATCATGAAAGGTTATTCGAAATCGAGAGAATAGTCATAAAATTACTATTTCAAACGAGTAATTACGATTTTTCAAGGCATCCTGACTTTGGCATAAATTCATCTCTTTTCATCTGATTTTCAATACAATTCAACGGAAACGGGAGTTATAAATGCTCCTAATTACTTTTTTAACCTCATCACCTACTTACTGAACCGGAATTTCCATGCATATCACCCTGAGCAAAATAAGCAGAAAATACAATTACGAATGGATTTTCCGGGATGTGGACTTCGAATTTGAACAGGGAAATGCTTACGCGATATTGGGTTCGAATGGTTCGGGCAAATCCACACTGCTACAGATCATCTCGGGTCACCTCCATCCTTCGGGCGGAACGATAACCTATAATCACGATAACAAAGATATTCCGATTGACGATTTTTTCAGGCATGTAACCTTTAGCGGTCCTTACCTGGAACTCATTGAAGAATTTACACTCGAAGAAATGCTTACTTTTCACAGCCGGTTCCGTACATTCCGCCATCACATGGATGTAGATGCTGTTATGGAAGCTACCGGGCTTACACGCAACCGCAACAAGCCGATAAAATATTTCTCGTCGGGCATGAAGCAACGTGTCAGGCTGGCTCTTGCCTTGCTTACCGAATCGGAAGTAGTATTGTTAGACGAACCTGCTGCCAATCTCGACCGTAAAGCCATTGAATGGTATCGCAACCTGGTTTCTGCCAACAAAAGTAACCGCATCATTATTGTATGTTCCAATTCGCAAAGCGACGAACACGATTTTTGCACGCAGAGTATTGTGATCGACGATTATAAAAGAAACGGGAAGTAGAAGGCTCGTTTTTATGGCAGGCTGCACATTTAATTCTATAAAATTTATCAGGTAAGCTACAAACTTAGAACACTCCGAAATCCCAGGTTTTGCCTTTAACCACGATCAGGAAACACAAAAGATAAATGCATTGTTGTTCGAATGACAATGTTGGCGGCACAAGCAACGGCACCCGCATCGGCAATGGAACATTTATATTGTTAGCACTGGCTGCGGCCTATGCAGGACGCAAAGTATATCAGATACGCAGCATGCAGACCGAAGAGCAGCTTTAGATAAAGGCTGATCTTTGGTTATTTTGTGTTTTGTGCTTAACAGCCTCCTTCTGTGCGCGGGGAGCTGTTTTTTTATAATGAAACTGGAGTCTGGAAATTGGAGTCTGGAAATTGGAGTCTGGAAACTGGAGTCTGGAAACTGGAGTCTGGAAATTGGAGTCTGGAAACTGGAGTCTGGAAACTGTAGTCTGGAAACTGGAGTCTGGAAACTGGAGTCTGGAAATTGGGTCTTTAATCCGCAATCCGAAATCCACAATCCGCAATCCACAATCCCCCCTTTTATAATGGATACGGGACATCATACTTTCTCAGAGAATCTTATTGCTTTCCGGGAGGTTCATGAATTCGGTAGGTGTTTTACCTTTTTTCTTTCTGAAAGCAGAATAAAAAGCCGATTTGCTGCTGAACCCGCATTCGAAGGCAATAGCCTCCATCGTGAGTTTTTCAATGTTTGTTATCATTTGCAATTCGGCTTCCTGAATCCTGTAATCATTGATCAGGTTGCTGAAATTCGTATTAAAAGTGTCATTTATGATCTGCGAAAGGTAGGTTCTGTTGGTATTTAACCGGGAGGCAAGCTCGCTGATGGTTAAGTTCTGATTTTTGTATACTTTTTCCTCCTCCAGCAAGCCAATCAGGCCGTGGAGTATAGTCTGCCACTGGGCTTCGGGCAGTATGTATTTGGCCGGATCGCCTTCCCTTTCATTTTCCTCCGAAACGGGCTTGTCATCATTTACTGCTGATTCCTTCCCGGGCAGAAAAGGTATCGAAACAAATACACTTGTTCCCTGTTCTGCCCTGCTTTTGATGCGGATCGTGCCCCCGTTTTTTTCGATGTATTCCTTGCATAACAGCAGCCCTAAACCCTGTATTTGTTCATCCTGATTGCCGGCTACCCGGTTTTTAAGCACGAAAATACCCTCTAGTGCCTCTTCCGGGATTCCGACGCCGGTATCGGTTATCTCGACTTCTACCCGCTGTTCTGCCTGGTTCACCGTTGAGCTTACCGTAACGCTTCCGTCAATTTCATTGAATTTTATAGCATTGGATAAGAGGTTCCTGAACACCGAATAAATCATGTTCGAATCGGCGAAGATCTCCACATCATCCACTATATGGTTGGTGATGACGATATTCTTGTCAGCGGCTGGTCCGGCCTTTGCCGCGACCGCCTCACCAGCTATTTTTGTGAGCGAACTGTAATGCGGGTTAAAATCCAGTGTTTGGGTCTGTACCCTCGACCACTCCAGGATGTTCTCCAGCAGGTTATATCCCTTTTTAGAGGTCTGGTTCATCAATCCAATAATGTGCTTTATCTTTCCGGTCTCCAGCTTTTCATAATCATTCAGCACAAAATCCGAATACCCGATCAGGCCCTGGAAAGGATTCCGGATGTCGTTGGCAATGATACTGAACGACTGATCTTTTAAGGCATTGGCTTTCTCGAGTTCATCCGCATATTTCTGCAGACGGATCTCAGCATTTTTTCGTTCTGTAATATTCTGAAAGATAAGGATATTGGCAAGGGGCTGATCGTTCGAATACTCAGCGGCTGACTGCCTGACAATGAAATGGCTTTTCGTGCCGTTCCTTTCCAGACAGATTTCTGTTGTGACAGGAAAATTGTCCAGGATACTTCCCATTTCCAGGAAATTTTGAAAAACCACCGAAAACGGCTTCCCGATCACATCCTTGAGATTCAGCTCAAAAAACGCCTTCCCGCTGGCATTGATATCTGTGACCAGATGACTGCCGTTGGTTATAATGATCATTTCATCAAGGCTTTCAACCACCAGGTTGTGGGCTATCGGTTTTAAGTCGAGAAATCTGTAACCGAACAGAGCCCAGGCAAAGAAAATATTCCCGAAGATGAAGAATTCCGGGGTAAGCCTGTAACCCGGAATAAACGAAATCCCGAACCAGAACAAAATATCATTCAAGGCCGGAAGTGCTATACCAATAAATAAGAACATTACCTGCCGGTTGAAATATCTGGAGTTGGTAAACAGATTCCTCAGAAGCAATATAAGTGAAATAACGAGGGTAACATATAGGTAGAAAGGAAAAATAATATTCAGCGGACCCGGATCATAGCTGAAAAAAGCCAGTTTGCCAGGGCCAACTATGCTGTACGCTTTTATGAAAAGGTGATGAAACTCATTGGTAAGTGCCAGAAAAGCCTGAATAACAGGAATAACAAAAAGGTATTTTACATGCTCCTGTCTGAACCACCTGGGATCACGGGTATGAATGATAACAATATACAGGATAATGGATGAGGTAAATGAGGATATGGTAAATATAATAACACTGATGACTTTTAAGAATGACAAAGTGGGATTGAGGATAAGAATGAGTTTTAGTAATGACCAGAGCGCGAAAATTGCCATCAGAACACCAAATAGAACAGCGCTTCTGCCGGGTCGCAGCCTGAAGGCATAGGTCGATAATAAAGCCGACAAGGTCAGGGAAAAAAGGTTTAATGCTATAACAGTATCCAGGTTTTTTATTGCTTCCAAGTACATATACCGAATTCAGGCAGGTTTGTTGATCCCTCAGGGATTTCGAATGAAAGACCAAAGATAGCGTATTCTGTAAGCAGTAATACAAGCGTAAAGCCACTCACTTTTATTCATCGGATATTTATCCTGTTTTCACAATCTCTTTCAATCCGTTCCATTTTACCGAAATCTCTCCCGTTGTACCAAACAGGACAGGTAACTTTTGCCGGAGCTCATGAGAGGAATTACATTTACGCAATTATTATCTGCGTGAGCTTTTGCAATTCAGCCAGCTAAGCGTTTCGCACTTAATCTATCAGTAACCTTTTTTTTTGAATCCTATGAAAAACGAAATCTGTTTAAAGAACATCAAACTTCTTTCAGCAATCCTATTCTTCTTGTCTGCTGGTTTAATCGTAAAAGCCCAGACGCCCGGGAATGCAATTTCCCTGAATGGCAGCACCCAGTATGTCAATTGCGGTAATGGCACTGTCAATATAACCGGCAGCGCGATTACACTTGAGGCATGGATCAACGCATCTTCTTCCGGTTGGATTGATAACGGAAGCATAATAAACAAAGAGAATGGCGGAGGAGACGGCGGCTACACCATAAGAGCAGGAGCCTCCGCCAATAAAAATATAAAATTTGCCCTTTGGCTCAGTGGTGGAACCAAGGAGATTTCTTCACCGGCAAATTCAATCGTTCCCGGCAGGTGGCATCATATATGCGGTACTTACAATGGCTCTGCTCTGTATCTATATATTGACGGTAATCAGGTCGCAACAACAACCGGCTCGGGAATTGTTTTACCGGCATCTGTTAATATGTGGATCGGCAATTCCCAGGCATTTACTGCCAGGAATTTTCCTGGTTCAGTTGATGAAGTGCGTATCTGGAACGATGCACGCACCCAGGCTGAAATCCAGGAAAATATGTTCACTGAACTTACTCCCGCAAACGAAGCCAACCTTGTGGCTTATTACAAGTGTAACGAAAGTACCGGAAGTGCCACCCTTACCGACAGT
Organism: Bacteroidota bacterium; assembly: GCA_037142075.1. Classification (GTDB taxonomy): domain Bacteria; phylum Bacteroidota; class Bacteroidia; order Bacteroidales; family UBA4417; genus UBA4417. Next base: position 6,920 of record JBAXBJ010000061.1, on the reverse strand, counting down.
AAAAGCTCAAACACCGGTACAGTCAACGGTTCCCCAACCTTCCCATACAGCTATGCCTGGATGGGCGGAACCTATACCGTAAACCCCGCCGGCACGGGACATGATAATTTCACCACCTTTGCTTCGTCGGTTACGGCCCTGAATGCTACGAATTTAAGCGGTTCGGTTGTCTTCAGCGTGAAAGATGATGCCACGTTCGCAGAGACTGCCAACCAAACCATCACAACAACGGGAACTGTTTCAAAAACAATCACCTTTCAGCGGTCGAACGACGGAACAAACAAACCAAAACTGCAATTTACGGGTACCAACGGAACGACCGATGCCTGCATACAACTTAACAGTTCTGATTACATGACCTTTAATGGACTGGAGATCCAGCCCAACGGAACAAGCGGCAGCAATTTTGTGGAATACGGAATATTCCTCAACGCCGCCGGCGCCACCGATGGCTGCCAATACAACACAATTAAAAATTGTGATATAAAGTTCGGAGGGGGCGGAACTACCAACACAGCCTCAACCACAGGCATATATCTTGATAACATCGCAACTTCGGCTGCAGGAGCAAACAGTTACAACCTTTTTTATAGCAATAAAATCGACAAGGCTACCCATGGATATTTACTCCTTGGAACCATTGGCTATAACGATTTCGATAACAGAATCAGCATCATAGATGGCGGAACGGCATCGCTCACTGATCTTGGATACGGTGGCAATGCCTCCGCAACTTATGGAATTGAATATCAATACCAAACAACAGTCTATATTTCATACCAGTTGATATCGTTCAGAAGCGCTTCCATTACCGCTGCCACCAGCTATATCGCTGGAATTCACAGTACAGGAGGAACCACGGTAAATACAGGCATGATCTACAACAACACCATTTCAGGCCTTACAGCCAACGATAATGTCCCGGTTTCGGGGATCTGCCTGGAAGCGAACAGTGATTGTTCCATCTTCAACAATACGATCCAGGGAATCGTTAACCAGACCACAGGCAGCAACCTGGTTTGTGGTATCAAGGTAAATTATGGTAGCTGTAAGATCTACAACAACATGATTTCCCAACTAACGGCTCCGGCTATTCCCGCCCGGGCGGTTTCGGGGATCGAGCTTTCGTCGGGCACATCCAATCCTATGGTATACTTCAATACGGTTTACCTCGATTATGCCAGTACCAATGCCTCGAATCAATCGGCAGCCCTCTATACTGCCCATACAGGGTCATTGGATCTGCGCAATAATATTTTTATAAATAAATCGGTGATGACCACCGGAACACGTGCTGTCGCTTTCTATGCAAGCGCAGCAGGGGCACCAGGTCTTACAACAGCTTCCAACAACAACCTTTATTATGCAGGTACACCGGGAACGAAAAATTTAATATTCTACAACGGCACAGCCTACCAGACGCTGACTGACTACCAGGCGCTCTGGCCATCCTCCCCGAAACGGGAACAATTGTCGGTTACGGAAAACAACACACCATTTACAAGCACCAGCGGCACCTACAACCTCCACATACCCAATGGTTCTTCAACCCTTGCCAGCGCAGGTGGAGGAGTGATCATTGGCTACACCACCGATATTGACGGTGCCACGAGAAATGCCACCAATCCCGATATAGGCGCTGATGAGTTTTTAACACCCCAGATCACCGTAAGCCCGGCAACGCTGGCATTTGGGCCGGTGAATGCCGGAAATACTTCCGCTTCGCAGCCTTATACGCTGAATGGAGCTGATCTTTCCGCTGATGTAACCATTACCGCCCCTACAAAGTATATGGTTTCACTCGATAATTCCGCTTTTTCAACAACGCTTACAGTGCCGGTCACCAATACCAATACGGGGGCGAAAGTTGTTTATGTGCGTTTTGCCCCCACCTCGTATGGCAATTTTCCGGGTAATGTAAGCAATGTATCGGGTTCAACCACATGCAATGTTGCGGTGAGCGGCACTTGTGTTGACCCTGCCTGTACTCAGAATGCAGCCGCCACGAATCTTACCTTTGAAAACATTACCCACAACAGCATTAAGGTTGCCGGTATTACAGCGGCCAGTGGAGCCTCCGGTTATGTAATCTATGTGAATAGCGCCAATACCTTTACTGCACCGGTCACCGGAACAAACCCAGGTGTAAATTCAACCTGGGCCAACGCGGGTCAGCAGGCTATTTATATCGGCAATCTGCCTGCCAATGCTAATGTTACAGGCCTTACAACTCTGACTACTTACTATTTTAAGGTTTATGCCTACAAATCGTGTAATGATGTATTATCCTTTGAATCTACCGGTTTAAGTGGAAGTGCAACAACAAAAGGTGCCCCGATTTATGTCAGATATAATGCTACCGGAACAGCCAACGGAACATCCTGGACCAATGCATACACTTCCCTTCAATCGGCATTGGACGCAGCCACGGCCAGCAGCCAGATATGGATGGCCAAAGGGCAATATTATCCTTCAAAAACGAGTTGGGGCAGTACTACTCCGTACGACCCAAGAGATAAGACATTCTTCCTGAACAAGAGCGTATCTATATACGGAGGCTTCGCAGGCACGGAAACATCAACGGATCAGCGTAGTAATTACGGAAACGGAGGCGTCAATGAAACCATCCTTGATGGAAATATATCAGATCCGGCTAATGCGACTGATAATATTTACCAGATAATCAAAATACCCTTATCTGCCTCCCCGAACCTGGATGGACTGTCGGTGAAAAACAGTTATTCTTCTTATTATAATGGAGGTGGAATAATTTTCGAAGGGATTAATTATTCCGGAACCAATACTTCTGTTGTTTCCAATTGCTATTTTTCTAATAATACGGCACAACTGGGTTCGGCTGTTTATGTAATTGTTTATACAGATAACTCAAAATGTCTGGCACAATTCAGAAATTGCCTTTTTGAATCAAATACAGGTAATGGTGGTGTAAACGGAAATGGACAGGGAGCCATCTATTTAAAAACAGAGAATAGCAGCAACCTGGCCGAGACAAGCCCGGTATTTACCAACTGCATTATACGGGGTAATACCAACTCCAATGGTGGTGGTGTATGTTTGGTATCTCAGGGAGGCCTTCTTAGCCCGAAGTTTTTTAATTGTTTAATTACCGGAAACCTCGCCAGGTTTGGCGGAGCCATTCTGGCATGGAAAATATCAGGGACTTTTTCCCCAAATTTTGTCAATTCAACCCTCAGCGCCAATACTGATACCTATTATACAGGAGGAATCTACATTATAGGGACATCAACTCCTTTAGTACTGAACAATTGTGTGGTATGGAATAATAAAACCGGCTCCTATATAGGAACCGCAGCTGCGAATATCCGCGGATCAGGTTTAACAACCACCAACTCATTAGTGCAGGGATTCAATACCGGAGGGACTAATTTAAACGGGATAACCAATATGGGCAACTCAAACTATCCCGGCTTTACTACACCAATCGATATGTCCACTGCCGTACTTCCCATTACTTCAGGAGATTTTCACCTTACTGATTATGCACCTGTCATTGATAAAGGCAATACTGCCTACCTCAATTTGCCGCCTACCCAGTTGGCCGATCTTGAAGGGGAAGAACGCATTCAAAATGGCGGACTGGATTTAGGACCCTACGAAGGCGGAATTGCCTGCATAGCCCCCGTCATTAATGTTCAACCTATTGCGGCAGCCAAATTTGAAGGCGAGACCGTGATATTTACAGTTGGAGCAAGTGGCACTAATCCGGTTTACCAATGGAAGAAAAATGGGACGACCATTATCAATGGCAGCAACATCAGCGGGGCGACGACAGCCTCTTTAACACTTACCGACCTTGTTTTAACCGATGCAGGAACCTATTCGTGTGCAGCTACGGGCACCTGTGGTTCAGCCACCAGCAACGGTGCTATGCTAACCGTGGATGCCGCCTGCGTGAATCCGGCAATCACATCCCAGCCTTCCGGGGCCGCTAAAAAATTAAACGAAAGCGTTACCTTTAGTGTAACAGCAACAGGCACCAACCTGTTATATCAGTGGGAAAAAGCAGGCACCACCATCAGCGGGGCGAACAGCGCCAGTTATACCATCAGCAACCTGGCGTTTGCCGATGCTGCTACCTACACCTGCTACATCTCGAATGCCTGCAACAACGTAACCAGTACAGGCGCTGTTCTCACCGTTTCCCAAGCCGATCAGGCCATTACTTTCAATGCTTTCGGTACAGTTTCTTACGGCGATAATGACATTACTCCTGATGCCACGGCAAGTTCAAACCTCAGCGTCTCTTTTGCCAGTTCAAACACTTCGGTTGCCACCATCGTTGACAATGCGCTCCATATCGTGGGGGTAGGAACAAGCACCATTACAGCTTCACAGGCCGGCGATGACAACTACAATGCAGCAACAAATGCCACACAGCTGCTCACTGTCGGCAAAGGCACCGCTGCCCTGACGCTAAGCAATTTATTGCAGGCGCACGACGGATCAGCCAAGTCGGTAACCGTAACCACCGATCCTGCCAGTCTCACGACGGTTGGGGTGACTTATAACGGTTCAGCTACTCCTCCCACAGCCATCGGAAGTTACACGGTGGTTGCAACTTTAACCAACAGCCTTTACCAGGGAACTGCCACAGGCACCCTGCAGATCACCTGTACGCCGGTGATGGCCGATCAGTTGCAAAGCAGTTACTACATCACTGAAGGTCAGGCTTTCAGCGTGACCACTAGCGTGGTCGGTTCGCCAACCATTACGTATCAATGGAAAAAAGGTGGCACGGACATAGGTTCAGCTAATTCGGCAACCTATACAATACCTTCGGTCAGTTCAGGCAATGTTGGCATCTATACCTGCTATATTTCAAACGGATGCGGGAATGTTACCACCAATGATGCAACTCTGAATGTGGTACTGGCTGAGCCCACCTCAGCCACTGCGACTCCTTCGACCATTTACAATGGAGGAAGCAGCAATTTGACTGCTATCTCGGCGGGTAACCAGGTACGCTGGTACAATGCTCCGGTGGAAGGCACTTTACTGGGAACTGTAAACAGCGGGGTGAATTTTTCCGTATCCCCAACCGAAACCACGACATATTATGCCGGGGCTTACAACAGCGGCGCAAATATTAATGCTTCTGAGACACGCGCATCGGTTACGGTGACCGTCACCGATGTCACTGATACTTGGACCGGAGTTACCTCCCACGATTGGAATACTCCAACTAACTGGAGCACCAACCTCGTTCCAACTTCTTCAGCAAACGTCGCCATACCGGATGTTACCAATGACCCTATTGTTAACCAGGATCCCGCATCTTTTGCCAGGTGTAACAATATGATCATAGAAGCAGGTGGCGTGGTAACCATTGCTCCCGGAAAAGCGCTTACCGTAAACGGAACCCTGATCAACAATACGGGAAATGCTGGCCTGGTAATTAATTCCGCCACCGAAGGTACTGGTTCACTTATCCATAACTCTGATAATGTACCGGCAATCGTAAAAATATACATCACCGGCAGCACAAACCTGGAAGAAAAAAAATTCCATCTCGTTTCAATTCCTGCAAAGGCGATAAATCCAACATCCGGTCTTTTCCTCGGTTCGTACCTGTATAAATTGGATGCTACCCAGCAGGAAGCATCAAACAGCTATTATTACGGCAAATGGGTAGGTTTGGGTACTTCCACAGCCACTCCGATCAACTTAAACCAGGGATATATGGTTTATTGGCCACTTAATACCCCTGGCACTAATACTTTTTATGGCAACCTCAACAACGGCGATTTCAGTTGTGCGGTTACAGGTCATACCGGAACCTATACCTTTAACCTTGTGCCGAATCCTTATTCTTCGGCAGTTAACTGGGGTGCAGCCGCAGGTTGGACAAAATCGGCAGGTATTGGTGGCACTTGCTATGTGTGGGGATCTAATGCTGGAAACTACGAGTACATCCAACTTAATAGCCCAACAGGAATAATCCCCATAGGCCAGGCATTTATTGTGATGGTTTCCAATGAAGCTTCGCCAATACTTACTGTAAAAAATGCCGCACGGGTTCATAGCGCACAGGCTTTTTATAAATCAACAGAGGAAATCAACAACCAACTCAGCATTAAGGCTGATGCAAACGGTTATTCCGATGTTACACGTGTAGCTTTTAATGCAGGAGCCAGCGAAGATTTTGACCTGCAAACCGATGGCTTGAAAATGTTCGGGTTGGAAGATGCGCCGCAACTTTACACCCTTTCGGTCAATCAAAAATACAGCATTAACAGCCTTCCGGAACTCAATGGGGATAAAAGCGTACCAATGAATTTTGAAACCACGTACGGCGGAGATGTGACACTTGCTTTTAGCGGGATGGAAAGTTTTCCCGCCACCTTAGCCCTTAAGCTCGAAGACAAACTTACCAACCAACTTATTAACCTTAGGCAGCAGCCAACCTACACCTTTGCGCACCTGCCAGCCAATGCAAATGATCGTTTCGTGCTCCACTTCGGCAGTGCCACAGGAATTGGCGAACCACAGACCTCTGAAGGCAATATCTGGATCTCGGGAAAAACGGTAAATATCAACAGCCCTGCATCTGTCGGCGAAACAGCCCAGGTCGAGATATTCAACGCCGCCGGGCAAATGGTTTTCAGCAAGCAAATCACACTTTCCTCTATAACTCAGGTACCAACCAGTTTATACGGTTTTGCAGTGGTTAGGGTAAGCACCGATAAAAATGTGTGGGTTGCGAAAGGACTATTTTAAGTGATTGGTGATTGGTGATTGGTGATTAGTGATTAGTGATTGGTGATTGGTGATTGGTGATAAAGTGCAATTTCTAAATACCCGTCAACCTATCAACCCACAACCTATCAACCCATCAACCCATCAACCTATCAACCCATCAACCCATCAACCCATCAACC
>JBAXBJ010000060.1:0-31771 GCA_037142075.1 Bacteroidota bacterium | reverse complement strand
TATGGCAGAAATTAAACCCGCAGAAGTAACTGCAATACTGCGGCAGGAATTGGCCGGTTTTTCAACTGAAGCCGAAATAAAAGAAATTGGATCTGTTTTACAGGTTGGCGACGGCATTGCCCGGGTGTATGGTCTTACCAATGCACAGTCGGGCGAACTGGTTGAATTTGTAAAAACAAGCACAAAAGGCATTGTGCTCAATCTCGAAGAGGATAACGTTGGAGTGGTTCTTTTAGGAGAATCTAAAAATATTAAGGAAGGTGACGTGGTTCAACGTACCAAGCAAATCGCCAGCATCCGTGTTGGTGCAGGTATGCTGGGACGGGTTATCAATACACTCGGTGAACCCATCGACGGAAAAGGTGAACTCAAAGGCGAATTATTCGAAATGCCGATCGAGCGTAAAGCTCCCGGTGTTATCTTCCGCCAGCCGGTAACCGAACCTCTGCAAACCGGTATTAAAGCCATAGATGCCATGATTCCTATTGGTCGCGGCCAAAGGGAACTTATTATCGGCGACCGCCAGACCGGGAAATCGGCCATCGCTATTGATACCATAATAAATCAGAAAGAATTTTACGAAAAAGGCGAACCTGTTTTCTGTATCTATGTGGCTATAGGCCAAAAAGGATCAACAGTAGCTAATATTGTTAAAATACTGGAGGACCAGGGTGCTATGGCTTATACGGTTATCGTAATGGCTACCGCCAGCGACCCTGCGGCCATGCAGTTTTATGCTCCATTCACAGGTGCTGCTATAGGTGAGTTTTTACGCGATACCGGGCGCTCGGCTCTCGTTATTTACGACGACCTCTCCAAACAGGCCGTTGCTTACCGCGAAGTTTCCCTTTTGCTGCGTCGCCCGCCCGGACGCGAAGCCTACCCGGGAGACGTTTTTTACCTGCATTCACGCCTGCTCGAACGTGCCGCAAAGATTATTAAAAGCGACGAAATCGCGAAACAAATGAACGACTTACCTGAATCCATCAGGCATCTTGTGAAAGGCGGAGGTTCATTAACGGCACTCCCGATTATCGAAACACAAGCCGGCGACGTTTCTGCTTATATTCCTACCAACGTTATTTCCATTACCGACGGACAGATATTCCTGGAAACAACACTTTTCAACTCAGGTATCCGCCCTGCAATCAACGTTGGGATTTCGGTTTCACGCGTGGGAGGAAATGCCCAGATAAAAGCAATGAAAAAAGTGGCCGGAACGCTGAAACTCGCCCAGGCTGAATACCGCGAACTCGAAGCATTCTCAAAATTTGGTTCCGACCTCGATGCCGCTACCAAAAACATACTTGATAAAGGTGCCCGCAACGTTGAAATCCTGAAACAGCCTCAATATTCGCCGGTTACAGTCGAAAAACAGATCGCAATTATCGCCTGCGGAACCCGTGGACTTTTACAAAAAGTACCTACAAAGTCGATACGCGATTTCGAAACTGAATTCCTTCATCACCTGGAAGTTAGCCATAAAGACCTGTTGAATGATTTGAAGCAGGGCAAACTTGATGATACGATTCTCAGCACAATCGACAGTGTGGCTAAAGAAATCTCAGCAAAATATATTAGTTAAATCCGGCACTTTCAACCAATTGAAAGAATGGGCATTACGTTAGTGTTTAATTTAAATCTATGCCGAATTTAAAGGAAGTAAGAATCAGGATCGCTTCGGTAAAATCGACACAGCAGATCACCAGCGCCATGAAAATGGTAGCCGCTTCGAAGCTACGGAAGGCTCAGAATGCGATAGTGAAAATGCGTCCGTTTGCCGCCAAGTTAAAGGATATTCTGCAAAACTTAAGTGCCAGCCTCGATTCGGGCGATGCCAACCTATATGCCCAGAAACGGAATCCCGAGAAGGTGCTGGTGGTTGTAATAACCTCGAACCGGGGACTTTGCGGAGCTTTTAATACCAATATTTTACGCACCGCCTTACAGCACGTTCATGCCGACTATCCGTCGCAGCTGAATGCAGGCAATGTAAGTGTCATGACGATAGGACGCAAAGCGACTGAATTTTTCACGAAGCGGAGTGCAAAAGTTGTTTCTTCGCACGATTCGGTGTTTGATAGCCTTACTTACGAGAATGTTGCCGCAATTGCTTCGTCCGTGATGGCTTCTTTTGTTGCCAGGGAATTCGACAGGGTGGATATTGTTTACAATCAATTTAAAAATGCTGCCGTTCAGCGTGTTACAGTTGAGCAGTTCCTGCCTATTGAAGCCCCGGCTGAAAGTGCTGTAGAATCAAAAAACAATATCGATTTCATATTCCTGCCTTCAAAAGAGGAAATAGTATCGGAATTGATTCCGAAATCACTGAAGATACAGTTTTACAAGGCAGTGCTCGACTCCTACGCTTCCGAGCACGGCGCCCGTATGACCGCCATGCACCAGGCCACCGATAATGCCGGCGACCTGATCAAGGAACTCAACCTGGCCTATAATAAAGCAAGGCAGGCGTCCATTACAAAGGAAATCCTCGAAATTGTCAGCGGTGCTGAAGCGTTAAAAAATCAGTAAAGAGTTATCTGATAAAATGTTACCGGTAAAATTACCCGGTTCTGTCACGAATTGCATGTAATTGGATTTATATTGGTCAGAAGTCCGAAGCCGGGAGACGGAAGCAGCTGCTAAGCCGAACTTACAAACGATCAATGAAGAATTAATAGTACAAAGTTAGTCGTCATACAATGTGATACTTATTTTGAATAAATTAATTTTCAGGAGACCTTCTGACTTCTGACTTCCGGCTTCCGACAATTTGAATTGACCCGCTAGGCTTACAGTAGAACTAATTAATTATCTGTGCGATGTTTTACTATTTTTTCTTTTAAAAGTCCGTTTCTGTCTTAGCTGACCTAAAACAAGGAGGTACCTTGATAAACCGCAAAGATGTTCAAACCATAGTTAAAGGCGATAAACGCGTTGTGCGCGGCTGGGTGATGTACGACTGGGCCAATTCGGTTTACCAGCTTACCATTGCATCCGCTATTTTCCCTATATACTATAACGCCGTTACCCGGACTGGTGACAACTTCACCATCTCCTTCTTCGGAGCACCCGTAATAAACACTGTACTTTATTCATGGGCAATTGCTGCCGCTTACCTGCTGGTAGCTATAGTATCGCCTTTGTTTTCCTCCATGGCCGACTATACCGGTCGCCGCAAGGGATTTATGCGGGCTTTCACCCTGATAGGCGCCACAGCCTGCGGAGCCTTATTTTTTTTCGATAAAGATCATATTGAACTGGGAATAATTGCCTTTGCCTTAGGAACCATAGGCTATGGCGGCAGTATCGTTTTTTACAACTCGTTCCTGCCTGTAATTGCAGAAGCTAAGGACCAGGACCGCATCAGTGCACGTGGGTATTCTATGGGATATTTGGGTGGAGTTGTGTTACTGCTGTTCAACCTGCTTATGATCATGAAACCGGGTTTGTTCGGCATAGCAGCCGACAGTTCCTTACCGGCACGAATTTCGTTCCTCAGTGTTTTTATATGGTGGATCGCCTTTTCGCAGATCACTTTCAGCCGTTTGCCCAAATATACTTTCCGAAAAAGGATGTCGAGGGACTCGGTGCTTACCAATGGATACAGGGAATTGCGCGTGGTTTTCAAACAAATACGGAAATCGTACAAACTCAGCATGTTCCTCACGGGCTTCTTCTTTTTAATGATGGGGGTCCTTACTACCATGTTTATGGCCGCTACTTATGGTGAAAAGGAGATGGGCATAAAGGAAGATGTGCTGATCGGAACCATCCTTGGGATACAATTAGTAGGAATGCTGGGTGCATGGATGTTTGCCCGCATCTCAGAAAAACTCGGTAACATTACATCGCTTATTATCACTATTATTTCATGGACGCTCATTTGTATTGGTGCCTATTTTATCACCAATACCCTGCAATTTGTGACTGCCGCGTTTTTTATAGGCATTGTGATGGGCGGCTCACAATCCATTGCGCGGAGCACATACTCGAAGATGCTTCCCGGCGACACTACCGACCATACTTCGTTCTTTAGTTTTTACGATGTGATGGAGAAACTGGCGACCGTGGCAGGCACTTTCAGCTTTGGCGTTATCGAAGCTATTACAGGTAGCATGCGTTATTCGGTGCTCGCTATTACCGTGTTTTTTATAATCAGTTTATTTTTTATGCTCTTACTTTTCCGCAGAAACAGGATGGAAGCGGTGGCCTGAAGAAGTAATTCCTTACACGAACCGGCTGCTTTTTCTACAAATTTCCTCGCTGTCTCGCGAATCTTTTCGCATTGTTCAACATATTCACAACGATACTATCATTCAACAAGGAATTCGTGCAGTTACGTTTAAATTTCACCCGGCACGGGTTGCAAAACTGCGAAAGCGGGGGTAATTTATATTATTTCCCTCGAATAAAAATTTCTCGAAGTATGATGAACCGTAAGGATTTCGACATAATCCTTTGCTTTATACCTGTAAACAATCCGATAATTCCCTTCAATTAATTCCCGTATCTCATTGTTTTCAAGTTCAGGAACAATACGTCCGGTTTCAGGCATGGTTTTCAGGATCAAAGTCTTGGACTTAATCCTGTCAACCTGGTTTCTTGCATACCGTTGCGAGTCAATTGCGATATAATCATAAATATCTTTTAACTCGAAAACAGATAAGTCAGTCCATACTATTTTCACCATTCTTCCATTCTTTTCTCAAGTTCAGTTTCAGATATTACCTTTCCCTTGTCAGCATCTTGAATCCCTCTTTCAATTTTTTCGAGTAAAATCATTTTATCTACTAATTCATCTATTGAAAAATTGTCAGGAAGACTGGTAATAGTCTTGATTACGCTGGTTTTCGTTAACATGATTTTTTTTTGTAAAGGTAAGAAGAATTGAGGAATGTTGTTTTTGATAGTATTCGGCTAGTGCCAGGGATTGGTGCAGTGGTGGTGATAATTCTTCAGGCACGCATTATAAAGTCGCGCCATCGGAAAGGCAAATCGGTTCACTGTTTCCGTAATCCATAGCAGTCTTTAAGCTAAGGAACGAGTACTACCCGAAATCCTATACCATCGTCTACAGAATTCGGGCTGCCGTAGTTGCGAAAAGCAGAGCGGCAATTTTGAGCTTTGTCGCTCCAGCCTCCGCCACGAAGCACGCGGGCCGAGCCCGACATGGCTCCTGTCGGGTTGTTTTGTGCTGCAGTTGGATACGTGCCGTACCAATCGCTGCACCATTCCCAAACGTTGCCATGCATACAATACAGGCCGTATGCATTGGCTACATAAGATCCTGCCGTTTGGGTTTTGCCTGGATAGGTTGTAATGGTGTTGGTACAAGTGTTGTATTTATATGCCCAATTGTAATCGGCTTGTGCATTGCTCAGGCAATTACCTGTATTAAAAGGCGTGTCGGTATTGCTTTTGGTATTGCCCCTGCATGCATATTCCCATTGTGCTTCGGTTGGCAGGGTGCCGCCTGCATAAGCCGCAAACTGGCTGGCTCCAAACCAGGTTACATTAATTACAGGGTGATTCTCGTTACCTGCAACAGGTATCCATTTTCCGCCGGTGTAGTGCAAGCCCCAGTCCAAACTGCCGCTGCTGGCATAAATTAAAACTTCTAAGGGGTATAAGCCTGCTGCATACAACCCATCGCTGCCAATGCTTTTGGCATTTAAAAAAGCTGCATACTGGGCATTGGTTATCTCGTACTTATTCATGCGAAAGGCACTCAGGGTTACCTGGTGCTGGGTTTCATCATCGGATCGGGATACTTCGGTGGTGGGGCTGCCCATGGTAAAAGTGCCGGCCGGGATGTTAACCATTTCAAGGTGAGCGGGGTTGGCGGGATTATTTACATTTATTTTTACCGTTTTATTCAACGTATTATAGGCTCCTGCATCGGTTGGTGTGAAGTCAGCTTTCAAATCCTGGTTCAGGCCTTCATTTAATTTTGTGCCAACCGGAGGGGTGTAAACAAAAGTACCGGGTGCATCGGCTGTAGCATTTAATTGTGTGGCACTTAGCAAAGTGCCAAGACTAATATCAGCCGGATCGGCCCATGTGATTACAGGATCTTTCTTTATTATTTCATCCTCTTTACAACTGTTGGTAAATGCGAATAATACTCCCATCATAAGTAATGGGTAGAAATAGATCCTGATTTCCTTTTGCAAAATTGTTAAATACTGCCAGCTTACATTTGCTTTTTTCATACTTATTTATTTATAAAGGTGAATTAAAATTATACTTATCATTTTATTGGTAGATGTGATCTGGCTCAATATCAAAAGCCAAAATCATATAAAACATTACTTCCAGCAGTCGGAAGTAAAGGTACTGCTTTAAACTACCTCACCACTTTCCATTGTGCCACAAACTTCGCCTATCCTGCGTATTTAGTAAGCTGTCTTCAAAAAACTCACCCCCGTCCCCTCTCTTTGAAAAGAGAGGGGTGACTCTCAAAGAACAATTGTGCTTCTCCCCCTCTCTTTCCTTCAAAGAGAGGGGGCCGGGGGGTGAGTTACCTCACCACCATCACCTTCCCCTGTGCCACAAATTTCCCTTTTTGTGTAAGATGAATTACATACAAACCCGGTGGCAACGTATTAACCCGTAGTACATGATTGCGCCGGGAAGCATCGAATACCTCAGTTTTAACAATTTGGCCGCTGAGATTTATCAGCGATAGTTGTAACTCGCCGTTAAGTGGACGGAATTGTTGCTGAGTTACAAAGCCGGTTACTGTATTGGTAACCGAAAATTCCGGTATTTCGACCGTTACAAACTCGTTGGCTGGATTAGGATAAACCTTCAACTGCATGGTTTCGTCAGCTTTGGGTGCCTCGGGCATATTTACGGTAATGCAATTGCCGGGCATAGGTATAGTATCGCTTTTTATTGGGTGCGGGCACATATAATCGTAAGTGCGAGGTGCAGTGTATATGCTGTCGTACTCAAGGTTGGTGTTGAATTTGTAAAGGGTGAACCACTCGGAAGGATAAGTACCATTATCATAAGTCCTTGCACCTTGAACAACAATTTTATTATCTGATGTAATAATACAACTCATTGGGTAAAGAATTTCATGTTCGTATTTACTGATCCTGACATTCCCTATAGTATCCGTTAAATTGATTGACCACCACACGTCCATTATATTATTAGAGTCCGCACCAAAACCAGTCCCGATAAATAGGGTTGTGTCGTTCAAAAAGCTCATAGTCTTAACCATACTGGCAAGAGCAGGGATAGGTTCATTTACACGATACCGGGCTATAGTATCGCCGGTATGCGAAAGTTTGAAAAGATATGATAAACCGGTTGTGCCTGCCATACGACCTCCGCTATAATAATTTCCATTTTTATCTTCTATTACTCTTCGGGCATCGCCTTGACGATCCGCTTCGCTCATTTGCCATTTTGTTTCCCATAACAAGTTGCCGTTTTTATCCACTTTATACCAATGCGGTAAATCGCTACAGCCACCCCAAGAATATACAGTATCTGATATAATTCCGCAAATAAGCATACACGTATCACTGGTTAAATTGGCACGCCAGTCAAGTTGGGAGGGATAATACCAATCAGGATTATCTACAATATAATTATTCATCCATTCAATAGTGCCATTCAACCTTAGTTTTGCAAGTGACCAATTGTATTGCGGACCAAATCCATCAAGCAAAGTACGTTGAATAAAATACCCAACATTTGGAACTTCATATATATATGGCCAAATAGTAGAAGGTGCATTGTAAATTAAATCTGGCAAAAAGGAGCACCACTCCGGTTCAGCGCAGGCATTAAATTTCATTACATATGCATCAGACCTGCTATCAGATGTATTATACGTACCACCTGCAATAAAACCTCCATCAGACGTTGAGTTTGTAGCTTGAAAGTATGATGTTTTACTCCCATCAATAATTTTCTGCCAGAGCTTATTGCCATTAATATCCGTTTTCACAATATAACCAAAGTACTGGGTAACAAGATTTTCCCAAATTCTACCGCCTACCAAATAACCATTGTCGTACATTTCGGAAACATTGGTTGCATACGAAGCATAAGGCTGGGAGTACGATTTTTTCCAAACATATTGTGCCTTACAGTGGAGCGTAAAGACTACTGACAGAAGGACTATAACGATACAGAGTTTTGTATTCATAATTCTAAAAATATACCAACGCCTGCCATACAGCAGGCGTTGGGAATTAATTTACTTTGAAATAGTTATTGTTTTAGTTGCAATGGGTTGTTTCCCGCTTAGTAACGAAACTGTGTAATTGCCCGATGCAAAGCCACTCAGGTCAACCACTAACTGATCCTTCGCTTTTTTTATATCCTGTTGCCACAGTATATTTCCATTCAGGGTGCAAATACTGAGGCTTGCGTTAACCGCTTTTGCCGGCAGCATATATTCAACAATGGTATAAGTAGTTGCAGGATTTGGAGAAAAACTTAGATAAGTTTCAGTGACTTGCGCAGTTTTGGGCTTTTCGGTTTGGGATTCGGCTGTGGCAGCATCGCCTACGCTGACAGATGGTTTGGGATTAACGGTAACCATATCTGATATACGGGTGTATGCCACAGGTTCAATTTTGCAATCACGTCCGAAAACCTGTTTACCTAGGTTATTCCAAAATGCGCTATCGTTTCTCATCGAAGGCTGCCATATGGTTAAATTTACCCTGACAAAAGGCACTAAACCATCTTCGGGCATTATAACCGGGGCACTGTCATCTAAAGGGAAACTTTCTTCCCAGACCAAAAGTACCCGATTGCCATCAACCTTCACCATTTCGTAGTGCTGGGCAAATAAAGCAAAAGGCAGTATAATCAGTATCGCAATAGCAAGGGGTTTTAATTGTTTATATCTCATATTAATATTGTTTTGTGGCCTGTATCTTCGGTAGTGGTGACAGGAATGAAATCTATAAATTAATTTATCATTAAATAAAAACAATGGGTTACTTGCTGTTGATGATATATAAATTGTTTTACCCATTGATACAATACAACGATCAAACGGAAGTAAATGTACAACTTAAATAAGCATATTACCATGTGATGAAAATAAAAAAGATTTATATTTGTATTTGAAATAGTTCATTGATAGCAGGGGGTAAAAGTATATACATATCTGGTAACAGTAGCCGACAGTCAACGGCGCACTTGCCCTGAGTGGGGCAAGCTTGCCGACGCTTAGCGACAGACTTGCCTTGTGTGGGGCAACCTTGTCGCAGTGCTGCGGCAGACTTGCCCGGACCGAGGCAACCTTGTCGCAAGGCTGCGGCTGACTTGCCCGGGAAAAGGCAACCTTGCCGCAGGGCAGCGGCTGGTTTTTCCCGAATCGTGTAAACCCTGCTTATGGTACTTCCGGCTGCTTTGAACTTATGAGAAACCAGTTTTAATTATCTTCTTATTACTAAAAAAGAAACAGTATGGAAATCGAAACATTGCATTCAAAAGAACTTCAAAACGAAGAACACATTCAATTCGGAACCGATTTCGTTGCATTGGTCGGAACTCATGGGGCTGATACAATGAACATTGGCGATGCTTACAGTAGTTTTAGCACGCTGTTTGCCAACGAGCAAGCGGCATTTATGAAAATACTAAAAAGTGCCAAAACCGAAAAGCTTGAAAATGCCGATATACAACGCGATTTTACCTTCAGGGGCCTTAGCGAACAGGTGAATTCGAAGTGCATGCATTTCGAACCCGCCGCGAGGGATGCAGCAATCCGCATCAAAGTGGTTTTTGATACATTCGGCAACCTGGCACGTAAATCGTACGACAAGGAGACGGCCGATATAAACAAACTGGTTGCTGAACTACAGGCAAACTACGCAGTTGATATGGAAACCATCGGCATTACAAGCTGGGTGGCCCGCCTGTATGCCGACAACAATGCTTTTACCGACCTGGTTACCGGGCGGTATGCCGAAGAGGAGGGCAAAACCCAGTTGGTGCTGCGCGAGGTACGCACACAGGTTGACGAGGCATACCGGAAAATTGTGAAACGCATTAATTCGCTGATCGAAATTAACGGCGACGCTTTACACTCCGCTTTTGTACTGGCGCTGAACCTGCGTATCGGACATTACAACAACCTTATAGCCCAGCGCAGGGGCCATACTATCAAAGATAAAACCCCGGCCCCGGCCGAAGGATAAGAATGAGAATGCCATTGGGAGGAAATTTTACATAACGTAAACCTTTGGTCGAAAGAAATCCTGCTACGGGTAAACAATACAGGGTTCTTTGCCCGTTCCAAACTGGCCAATCTGCCAAGCCGAATTCGAAGCCAGGATCGCCAATGACAGGAAGGAACTCGCTTCGACCGAAGCGAAAATTTCGAAAACGCTTGCCAGGGAGCAACAGTAAAGTAAAAAAGCCCCGGTTAGGGGCTTTTTTAATGTTTATAAGAGTCTTAGTTTTATTTGTATATACTATTGAATAAAGGATAATAAGTAGTTGATTTCTTTATCGGGAATATCCTCTTTTTCGGATTTGTCATAAATACAAAGCAGGAAAACGGAATTATCAACTACCTGAATATGAGTCGATACTCTTGCTCCACCAGATTTCCCTTTCCCTTTGCTGCCAATCGCCAGTCGGATTTTATAACAATTGTTATTTAAAGCAACGCCTTTTTCAGGTTTATTTTCCAAATCTTCGACCAATGTAACATATTCAGCCTTTAACGAAGGGTATTTTTTAACCAAACGTTTGAGCTGCCTGTCGAATGGAGGAATAGTAAAAACATTATATTTCATGCAGCAATTCTTTGGCAGGCCGGGCTTTTAGTTTGCCTTCCTTTACCAGGTTCAGGTTTTCAACAGCCTCTTTTAGTTCCAATAATACTTGTGCCTTTTCGGGCGAAATAGTTTTCGCTTTTACAAATGAAAAACTTTTAAGCACTTCCATAAAAAAAGTTGCTTTATTGTCGGGTATTTCTACTAATACTTTCATTCGGTTTTTTTACAAAGATAACCAATATCAAAAGAACACCGAATGTCTTAATTTAAAATCATTGTGAGCAATAATATATGGTTCAACTACGAATTGAATGGAATGTTGTTATATCAGGCACTATAAATAAACTCTGCGACTCTCTGCGCCTCCTCCACGAACTTTGCGTTAGAAAATATTTTACGATTAAAAATGGATTTAAAACGGCAAATACCAGCAGGTAAACCGGGTTTCAGGCAAGCAATTCCCGCCAGGCATTGGGATAAACCGGGTTTCTGGCAGGCTTCCCCGGGTTTGCATTGCCGGAGGTGCCGGGAAAGAAGACGCTTCCGGGAGGAATGCTTATTTCTGTTCCGCCATTTCTTTCAATTTTTTATTCATTTGTTCAAATCCTTTCTTCGTGTTGTTGTCGAGTTGGTTGTTAAACAGCGGGACAAGTATTCCCTTAAACTTCTCGCTTTGTATGAAAGTTGTAGATCCGTTCCGGTTATCAATAAGTTCAAATTTATGATCTCCGTCAAAAAGCCCGGCAAAAAACAGGTGCCCGAGCCAGCTAAGTTCATGGTTAGTTTCAAAAGTGAGCACTTTGGGTTTGAAGGTCATTCCTTTCGCTTCCGGCGGCTCAATTCTTGCAGTGATGGTATTGCCCGTTTTTACTTCTCCTTTTATCGATTTTATAAACGGGTTCCAATTTGGATAATCGCCGAAGTTGGTGAGAATTGCCCATACTTTTTCGGGAGTTGCCTGTATTAAAATTTCTGTTTTGATTTCTTTTGCCATTTTTGGTTCTTTCAGTAATCGATTAAAATAATTGTTGTTAAATAATATTTACCTGTTATCGCGGCCATATCATTGGGCGATTCTTCCGATTATTAAAACAGGTATTGAATAGCCGGCTGATAGGCAATTTAAGGTTAAATGAGTTCTGATAAGCAGACTGAAATATGGAAACGCTACCGCCCAGAAATTTTTACAACTTTAAGCCTTTGTTTGCTATAGTCGCTTTCGATACTCAAAATATAAACTCCGGAAGTAAGGCTATGCCGGGCAATTTCATCAGGGTGTACAATCAAACTATGCATTCCTCTGCTGAAGTAGGAATCTGCAAGTAAAATTCTTTCGGTACCATCTACGGGCGTCAGCAAGATTTTCACCCTTCCTTCTTTCTTATTAAAAAACGAAATATCCAGTTTGTCGTTAAAAGGGTTTGGTGAAGTTGAGACTGAAAATACAGGCTTGGTTTGCGGCAGTCCAACATTATTATTGAGGTAAAAATCATGTGCAACTACCTCACCGGCTTCTAATTGAAGTGTATCGCATCTGGTATTATAAAATGCATGTGAAGCACAGGCTATAGTTGAACCTCTCATCACATCCCCCGAATAAAATCCGGCCGTATCAGTTATAAAAAGGCTGTCGCCAATGGTAACAAAAATACCTTCGAGATGTAGCCCGGTCATGGCATCGTATACTTTTCCCGAAAGGTGGGCAAGTGTATCAGGTACAGGAGCATGAATGTTTTTGATAGCATCAAAATCGAAACCGGCGTCACTTACGTTGGCCGTTCCGTTGTCGTCGTCCTGGATAACGAAAAACTGTGCTTCCGGAACACCTGCCGTTAAAAGGTCGAAACTGGATGTGCCAGTACCGGTTCCCATTAATTTCCAGGGAGCATCCATGTCAGTCAACGCATATACCGAATACCCTTCGGGACTTGCATCTCCTTCGTAAACCGTGATATCCGGTCCCGGTTCGTCAACAACCGGAGTTTGCATATCCATCATGATATAACCGCCCTTTCCAAGCGAATAATTAACATTATCGGGGGCGCCCAGGCAGGCAGCGGTATACCCTTCGTCGCCCGGATTTTGGGCATTGAAATTGGGGATACGCGAAACACAGCTGCGATACCCATATTGCGACTGCATGGGTTGCAATTGTACATCCGTGACCGTGCTCTGCATAGCATTAACTGTAATGTCATCTAGTATCAAAGTCTGGTAGCCATTGGCGCAGAAACGTAAAGTGTAAATGCCCGGAACCATGTATTTATGGTAATCACCGGCATCACCATCCGTAAAAGTGGGGTAGTTGTTTCCAATCCACACCGAGGCTTTAACCGGCAGCCCTGTAACTGCATCGGTAACTGTACCTGCTATGCCATAGCCTGCATGTTCGATCAGGGCCAGCATGGCAGGTCTGTTGATGTTGTAATAATACTGTATATAGGATCCTAATGGCTGCTTATCGAGCGAAATTTCGATCGACCAGGCCACCGATCCCATGCAGCCATAGTTAAAATCTTTTGTACTGCCATTTATCAGGTACATAATTAAAGATCCTTGCCCGTACGGAAGGTTCGGATATCCTGAATTGATCGAATAAATGCTGGCTAAGGTGGCAATATGCGCATTATCGGGTGTAGGACTGAAACGGTAACTCCAGGGATAAGAAATGGTTTCGGCACCACTATGGTAATTTGTATAGCTAACAAACTGGTTTGAGTACTGGCAATCGCGAAGGGCTTTGGATTCGGGCTGCGAAAAGGGTGCCGAACTGCTGCCGTCGTCCCAGGCATAGCCAAAATCGCGGTTTATATCCACCCCGCTGCTGTTTTCGCGGGTCATGTAGTCGCGGCCATAAGGATTCACACAGTAATAGAGCCAGATTTCGCGGGTGTTGATCAGGTTGGTTATGTATGTATTATTTCCGTAAGCAAGGCACAGATCGCGGGCAAACTTTATCATATTTTGTGAACCCCCAACCTCGTTTCCGTGTATGCCGCCATCGAACATGATTTCTGCTTCGTTTTCGTCGACATTTACATTGTCGCTGATTTTAAGCGCAGCCAATTCCTTAAACTGGGGAGTATATCCAAATATCACTTTCTTACAAATGGCAGGGAAATTGGCAGCCAGGCTGTCGGCGATATCCTTAATCTGTTCGAAAGTATAATACCCGGGAGGTACCATGGCAGCCCCGAAACTGGCTGACCAGGCATTGAGATCGGCAATATGGACGGTATAATCTAACCCCGTGTTTTTAACCATCTCGAGTTCGGCTGGTGTGAGGTACATGCAGGCATGTGTGTTGAATATATCTCCTTTCAGATTCAATTTGCCCAGGATTTCGGCCTGATGTGCCTCGCTGAATTTCACAAACACCTCCATCTCGTTTTCGCGCCACGGCTTGTGTTGGGCGAAGGCATGTTGAATACTGAACAGGAAAGTCAGCAGAAATATAATATTTAAGGAAGGAAGACGGAGCATGGGATTTATTTTGGGGCCATTTTACATGCAAATATCTGCATAATATTTATAATCTGAATGGTTTTCAATTCGCAAGGCCTTGGTTGAATGGCAATCCGCCCCGGCTGCCTGAATCAGTAAAGTATTCAAACAAAAAATAATAATCCTGGCAGAATGGGCAGCAATGCTGTTAATGAGCGAGATCTGGAGTTTTCTGATAAGATTTTTATGTTATTCCGGCTAAAAAATGCTAATTTTACACGGAATTGATTCGGAGGTTTCTTCAAATCTTTTCGAACACGTTTGGCAGCAAACAAAGGCTTTATCCTAAATTACGACTTTGAAAGGTGTAGTAATAAAATCAACCGGAAGTTGGTACATAGTAATGACCAACGATAATAAGTTGTATAATTGCAGGCTGAAAGGGCAGTTCCGTATTCACGGCATACGCACGACCAATCCTGTAGCTGTGGGCGACCGTGTTGAGTTTATAAAGGAAGGTGAAGAAGGAAATGGTATGATTAAGGCAATTGAACCACGCTTTAATTATATAGTGCGCCGTTCGATTAACTTGTCAAAATCAGCGCATATTATCGCTGCCAATATCGACAGGTTGTATATTGTCGCAAGTATTATGCTCCCGCGTACATCAACAGGTTTTATCGACAGGCTTCTGGTAACAGCAGAAGCGTATCATATTCCGGCCGCATTGATATTTAATAAAATCGACATCTATACGAAAGAAGCAAACGATCGTTGCGACCAGCTTATGGAGTTATACAGTTCATTAGGCTACCCCTCGTACGCGGTTTCTGCGCTGGAAGGAACTAATGTTGAAGCACTTCGGCTGGTGCTTCGCGACAAGGTAAACTTATTTTCCGGCCATTCGGGTGTCGGGAAGTCTGCCTTGATAAATGCACTGGATCCCTTGCTGGCTATTAAGACGGGCGAAATATCAGCATACCATAACAAAGGCATGCATACAACCACCTTTGCCGAAATGCACCCCCTTTCGTTTGGGGGATTCATGATAGATACACCTGGCATCAAAGAGTTTGGCCTGGTGCATTTCGAAAGCCAGGAGATCAGTGAGCGGTTTCCTGAATTCCGGGCCTTGCTTCCTGACTGCAAATACAAAAACTGCACGCATGTCCACGAGCCTTCATGTGCCGTAAAACAAGCGCTGGACCAGGGATTCGTTAATCCCGAAAGATACCACAACTACCTGGGATTGCTCAACGATGAGAGCCTGGATGTAGTTGATTATGTGTAATATTGCACGGCACAAAACCAATAATAGAATTTTATAAATAATAAATATAAACTGATGAGAGTAGTACTTCAAAGAGTGACGTCATGCATTCTGCGCGTGGAAGAGCAGGAATACAGCCGTATTGGTTATGGGTTTTTAATTCTCCTGGGAATTGACGAGGCCGATACAGCCGAAGATATGGAATGGCTTACCGCCAAAATTGCAGGCTTGCGTATTTTTGATGATGATCTGGGGAATATGAACCTGGATATTCGGGATATAGGCGGCGAAATAATGATTGTCAGCCAGTTTACGCTTCATGCGAGCTTACGTAAGGGCAACAGGCCCTCGTATATCAAAGCGGCTAAACCTGATATTGCGAGGCCGTTATACGAAGATTTCATTCAATCAATCCAGGAGAAAACAGAGTGCAATACGGTTACCGGGCAGTTCGGTGCCCACATGGAATTAGCTCTGGTTAATGATGGTCCGGTTACTATTTTTATCGACTCGAAGAACAGGGAGTAGCTTGTGTAGCGAGGGGAGACATGGTGAGGGGCGATGGGGTGACAGGGCGAGGGGTGACAGGGCGATAAAGCGATAAGATGCGAAATATATGATGGAATAAGGAAGGTGCAGCCTTGCTGAAACTGATGTTTTATAGGTACTCCCTAGTATGGAGTAGCATTAATACAAATGTTTTATGGGTGCTTATCAGTCATAGGTAGTATAGATACAAATGTTTTATAGGTACTTATCAGTCATAGGTAGTATAGATACAAATGTTTTATAGCTACTTATCAGTCATAGGTAGTATAGATACAAATGTTATACGGGTACTTATCACTTATAGGTAGTAGCAATGCAAATGTTTTATGGGTACTTATCACTTATAGGTAGTAGAAATGCAAATGTTTTATGAGTACTTATCACTCATAGGCATTAGATATACAAATGTTTTACGGATGCTTATCACCACTTGCAATCCATTTCGACAGGATCAGAATGACCAGTTTATACCAATACTTGGCATAATCGGCAATTGATACACGCGCTCGTTCGAAACACGGTCCACGTAAAAAATATTGCTGCGGTCGTAAACGTTGGTAATGGTTAGGTTAGCGTCTAAGGTTGATGTTTCACTCAGGAAAAATTTGCGTGTAATACCCAGGTCGAGCCTGTGATACGATGATAAACGCCCTTTGTTATAGTCGGCATAAATGATACCGAGATCGCCGTTTTCTTTTGTAACATCTGTCTGCATTCCATTCGGGAATGTGAGCGATTCGTAAAATCCCTGCGTTTGTGTAAAAGGGAAACCCGAACCGTAATTCCAGCGTGCATTTACTTCCCATACATCTAGTTGCCCGAACTTATAGGTCATCAACAGGTTAACATTATGGCGTCTGTCGAAGTGCGGAACGTAATGTACCATTCCATCAAACCGATGAACATAGGCAAGGGAATAAACTGCCCATAGGTATATTTTCCTGTAATCGTACTTGAACGAAAAATCCAATCCTTCCGCATCACCGGTTTCTACAATAAAATCAGTACGGAGGTATTCGGGTTTATAATTGGGATTCTCATCACCATTGGTGAACTTTTCGTTACTGTAAGGTGGTTTATTTTCGAACAATTTGTTGCGGTTGATATTGGTTAACTGCGAGAAGTTCTTATAATACGCTTCCACATTGAGTGTGACATGCACAACCGGTTCAATTTCAACACCTAACACAAGGTGCTGCGATTTTTGCAGTTTATGTTTGAGCGGTTCCCCGTTAAATTCATCCTGAATTTCGTCAGATCCTGACAGGAAACCATAAAAGAGGTTTACCACATCGCGATCGCTGCTGGCTGCAATCAGGTTCTGGGAGTAAAATCCACCGGCAAATTTAAACCGTAACTTTTCGGTTGCCAGGTATTTAACGGCCAAACGGGGTTCGGGCGACGTATTGGATAGCGAAGCATAGTATTGAAGCCTGAAACCGGGCTCGATCAGCCATTTATTACGGGCTAATTTAAAGGTAACAAAAGGAGCAATTTCCGAAGTAAACTGCGTTTGTGATATTTCAGTGTTCGCGCTGTTGGTGTAGCTGAAGTCGGTGGCAAATCCAAGCATCTCAAATCCAAACTTCAGTTGATCCTTACCCAGGAAATAAGTGACATTGAAACCTCCGTTGAAACCGCTTATGCTGCTTGTACGAGGAGCCGCGTTCGTTTCGTCGAGTGAAATATTGTAACTCGAATAGGAGATATTCCCGTCAATCAGCACGGGGCTTGAACCTGGTATTATCACAAAATTAGTACCTCCGCCAACTTCATTCCAGGCATATTGTGAAACGGATTTGTACTTGGCCCGGTCGCTGTAATTAAACCCGAAAAAGTTTATTTTGCTTCCATTGGCGCCATTTAACGAGATTTTTCCATAAAAGTCGTTGTAGTTAAACGGGAGTCCATCTTCGTCAATATAACTGTAAAATATTTTGGAACTCTGCTCAAGATATGAGTTTTTATACGAAAACAGGAAGGACGAGCTGCCTCCGTTATCATTTTTTTGTTTCACAATAGGACCTTCAAGAAGAATTTTAGCACCGAATGTACTCGCGCCTACTTTCCCCGCTATCCGTTTTTTGTTGCCATCACGGGTGGTTAAATCCATCACCGACGAAATCCGTCCGCCCATTTCGGCCCCGAATCCGCCCGAGTAAATATCAGCCGAGCGGAGCAGGTCGGTTTCAAATACCGAGAATAGCCCAATAGAGTGGAAAGGGTTATAGATCACCATTCCATCAAGTTGCACCTTGTTTTGTATGGGCGAACCCCCTCGTATATATAATTGCCCTCCCTGATCGCCGGTAAATACTACTCCCGGTAATACCTGCAGATACTGGGCAAGGTCGGCCTGGCCGCCCACCGAAGGAATTTGTTTGATTTGTTTTGGCGTAACATTTACCACCGAGGTGCGGGTTTCGGTACGTTGCTCCGTATGCTCAGCCGAAATGCTGACACCCTGAAGTAAGATAGCTGCCTTATCGAGATAATATTTTTTCGTCAAAACAGTACTGCCACTGATTGAAATATTTTCCTTCAATGTATCAAATCCTATAAAGGTAACCACCAGCAAATAGTTTCCGTCAGGCACTTTGGTAAGCGTAAAGTAACCGTTTATATCGGTTACGGCACCCATTGTAGTACCCGCCAGGTATACACTGGTAAATAAAGCCGGCTCGCCGCTTTCTTTTTCATAAACGAAGCCGCGTACCATTCCCTGCTGGGAATATGCAGAAAATGAGGCTGATATAAATAATAACGTAAGATAAATCAGGTTGCGGATACGTGACGACATAGAATGGTTTTTCTGAAAAAAGCTTTAAGCGTGCAAATATAGTTATATCAATCATATCAACGGATATGGTATTGCCTCATTTAATCGCTTTAATTCATTGCGCTTACTTCCTTACTATAATTGCCAGGATTCTGCGCTGGCGTTGGTTGCCAAAGGATAAATTTGTCCATCGCGTAAACAACTATGTTTTGGGCAAATCATTCACGATAGAATGGGCTGTTTCGCCGGCTTTTTTCGTGCAAAATGCATATTTTGAAAAAACAAAACAAATTTCTTATATATTATAGAAATTGAATGTTTTTTTTATCTTTACCAAGAATTAAAATCGTTAAAACTTTAAATAATAATGAATACAGGCAAGATTATTTTTGAGAATGGAAAGTTGCAAGTTCCTGATTTTCCGATCATACCATTTATTGAAGGTGATGGAACAGGGGCAGATATCTGGAGTTCAGCAGTGAGGGTTTTTGATGCCGCGGTTGAAAAAGCGTACAACGGGAAAAGGAAAATTATGTGGAAAGAGGTTCTGGCTGGCGAAAAAGCTTTTTTGGCTACCGGCAACTGGCTTCCCGACGAGACACTCGAAGCGTTTAAAGAATACCTGGTTGGCATTAAAGGTCCGCTTACAACTCCTGTCGGCGGAGGAATACGCTCCCTAAATGTGGCTTTACGCCAGATTCTCGACCTGTACGTCTGCCTCCGGCCTGTGCGCTGGTTCCAGGGAGTACCCAGCCCTGTGAAAAGACCGGATAAAGTGGATATGCATATTTTCCGCGAAAATACTGAAGATATTTATGCAGGCATCGAATTTATGCAGGGCACACCCGAAGCCGATAAAATGATCGCTTTCCTGATCAATGAAATGGGTGTAAATAAAATCAGATTTCCAAAAACCTCATCAATCGGCATAAAACCCGTTTCGCTCGAAGGTACCGAGCGTTTAGTGAGGGCCGCAATCGAATATACTATCAGCCATAAGCTTCCCTCGCTTACCATTGTTCACAAAGGGAATATCATGAAATTTACCGAAGGGGCTTTCAAACAATGGGCTTATGCTTTGGTTGAACGCGAATTTGGCGACCAGACCTTTACCTGGGCAACCTACGATCGTATTGCTGCCGACCAGGGTCGCGAAGCAGCAGAAGCAGCACAACAAAAGGCTGTCGCTGAAGGCAAGGTCATTGTTAAAGATGTAATTGCCGATGCTTTCCTGCAACAGATTTTACTTCGTCCCGACGAATATTCGGTTATTGCCACCCTGAACCTGAACGGGGATTACATTTCGGATGCCCTGGCTGCCATGGTTGGCGGCATCGGAATTGCTCCGGGTGCAAACATCAATTACCAGAATGGTTTTGCCATTTTTGAAGCGACTCACGGCACTGCACCGAAATATGCAGGTCTCGACCAGGTAAATCCGGGTTCGGTGATACTGTCGGGTGCACTGATGTTTGAGTACCTCGGCTGGCACGAAGTTGCCCAACTGATTTACACTTCGATGGAGAAAACCATTGCCAATAAAACTGTCACCTACGATTTTCACCGCCTTATGGAGGGCGCTGTCAAACTCAAGACTTCGGAATTCGGCACTGAAATGATAAAAAACATGTAAAATAATAGGTCAGTAAGGCTCTTTTGAATTCTGACCATTTCAAAAAAATCACAATTAAAAATAGAGAAAATTTATGTCGTTCAGATTAAAAGACAGACTTCACGAGAAAATATTGGCATGGCGGCCACGTACCGAGAAACTCCTCAAAGAATACGGAAATGTGGTAATCGATCAGGTTACTATTGGTCAGGTAATCGGCGGGATGCGCGGAGTAAAAGTTTTACTCACCGATATTTCCTATCTCGATCCCAACGAAGGAATCAGGTATCGTGGATTAACACTACCCGAAGTGTTTGAGCAGCTTCCCAAACCTAAAGGTGCTGAGATGCCCTATGTTGAAGGCCTTTTTTATCTTTTGGTCACCGGTGATATCCCGAACGAGGAAGAACTTCAGGATGTAATCGATGAATTTAACAAAAGGCGCATCCTTCCCCGGTATGTGTACGAAGTCATTGACGGAATGCCTTGCTGTAGCCACCCAATGGCGATATTTTCGGCCGTAATTACCGTTTTGCAGCGCGAATCACTTTTTGCAAAAAAATACGCTTCGGGCAAATTACACAAACTCGATTATTGGGATTCCACCTACGAGGATGCTCTTAATTTACTGGCAAAAATGCCGGAGATTGCAACTTACATTTACGCAAAACTCTATCGCGACGGGAAAAGGATACAATCTAACCCTTATCTCGACTTTGGAGCCAACTTTGCACACATGATGGGCATTGGAAAGCCGTATGACGACGTAAGCCGTATGAATTTTATTATTCATGCCGACCACGAAGGCGGCAATGTAAGCGCTCACACAGGGCATCTTGTTTCCAGCTCATTATCAGATATTTACCTGAGTATTGCAGCTATGGTCAACGGCCTGGCCGGTCCTTTGCATGGCCTTGCCAATCAGGAAGTTCTTCGTTGGCTTCAGGGAGTGATGGAAAAAATGGAAGACCGTGTTCCTACGGAGGAAGAAATGAAGAAGTTTGTCTGGGATACCCTTAAGTCAGGTCAGGTTATTCCTGGTTATGGTCATGCTGTGCTCCGCAAAACCGACCCAAGGTATACCCTGCAACATGACTTTTGCCAGACTCACCTGAAGGATGACCTGATGTTCCAATACACGGATATGCTGTATAAGGTAGTTCCTGATATTTTGCGTGAGCAGGGTAAAGCTAAAAATCCATGGCCTAATGTGGATGCACAATCGGGTGTTATTCAATGGCATTACGGTATCAAGGAGTATGATTTCTATACCGTATTATTTGGGATTGGACGTGCCATTGGGATTGCAGCCAACATCATCTGGGACAGGGCTCTAGGCTATCCGTTGGAGAGGCCAAAGTCAATTACTACAGCCATTCTCGAGGATATTGCTGCCGGCAAGGAAGTGATTATTGAAGACTAAATTTTAAATCAACGTTAAAAGCCATTCTGTTACAGGGTGGCTTTTTTGCTTTTTCAGACAGTCGTTTTCACGAAATTATCGAACACGTATTTCTGCAATTCCGGAAAAAACGACCTGAATTCCTGTCCAAATTCGTCGTACTCCGTTTTCAGATTCACGACAGCCAATTCCATTTTCGATTC
Source organism: Bacteroidota bacterium (assembly GCA_037142075.1). Lineage (GTDB taxonomy): Bacteria > Bacteroidota > Bacteroidia > Bacteroidales > UBA4417 > UBA4417. Next base: position 9,746 of record JBAXBJ010000060.1, on the reverse strand, counting down.
AAAGGTGGTTCGTCTTGCCATCCCGTTAAACGCCTGCTGCATGCCTTTAAAACTGCCGTATTCCAGCAACCAGTTCTGTTTTTCCATAAAGTAAAGCAAGCGGGCCGAACGTGCAGGCAGCAGAGGTTGAAATGTATTTAAAATATCATACCTCGTTTTTGTAAAAGTGTGAATATCAACGGGTGAGTATTCATCCCAATTAGCAGAGAGATAATGGTCATAGTACATATCAACAATTACACCGGCATACTTGCGAAAATCTTCCCGAAGCCGTTGAATACTTTGTTTAACAACAGGATGCTGGTCGGTAAAAGTATCAATAGCGCGGTGCATGGTTATACCTTGCTTTATCCGGGGCGAAAATTTTAAAATATCATTGCCCTTCACATGATCGGCTATAAAGTTGCCGAGTATCATTTCGGGATGAGAACCTGCAAGGAATAGATGTGCTAAATAATTCAATTTGTAAAAGGTGTTTAGGGTTGCAAATGTATTAAACATCTGAAATTCAAAGGTGTTCAATTGTAACAATATGCATTCGGTAGTATTCGTTTTCAAAACAGGTAATTTCAGTTAAAATTTTCAAAAAGTGCTTGTTAATCAGTTCCTTTTCATGTAGGTTTGTGCGCTAATATTTGTTGTTAAATAATTCACAGTATGGATCAGAAATTAATGCTGCTTGGCGACGAGGCCATTGCACAGGCTGCCATAGATGCCGGAATGTCAGGCATTTATGCTTATCCGGGAACTCCATCTACCGAGATCACTGAATATGTTATCCAATCGCGTGAAGCTAAATCAGGGCTTATCCGGGCTGCCTGGTCAACCAACGAGAAAACAGCCATGGAATCGGCTCTAGGCATGTCGTATGCAGGCAAGCGTACCATGGTGTGCATGAAGCATGTCGGGCTGAATGTGGCTGCCGATGTTTTTATGAATGCTGCCATCACAGGTGCCAATGGCGGGCTCATTGTTGTGTCGGCTGATGATCCTTCGATGCATTCGTCTCAGAATGAACAGGATTCTCGGGTATATGGCAAATTTGCCCTGATTCCGGTCCTGGAGCCGACAAATCAGCAGGATGCCTACGATATGGTGCATTATGGTTTCGATATGTCCGAAAAACTGGGCGTTCCGGTTTTAATGCGGATCACTACGCGCCTGGCTCATTCCCGTGCCGGTGTAGTTCGCAAACCAACGAGGGCTCAGAACGAAATCTGTCTGCCAAAAGATCCGAGGCAGTTTATACTCTTGCCGGCCAATGCCCGCCGACAGTATAAAAACCTGTTGCATAAGCAAGCTGAATTTGAGAAATACGCAACCGATTCAGGGTTTAATAGTTTCACTGATGGTGAAGATAAAAGCATGGGCATAATAACAACAGGTATTGCATATAATTATCTCCTCGAAAATTTTCCGGATCGTCATATACCATTCCCTGTCTTAAAAATCGCCCAGTATCCTATGCCTCACGCCATGGTTGAGGAAATTTACAATTCATGCGACAAATTGCTTATTCTCGAAGAAGGCTATCCTGTGGTGGAAGAAGCAATAAAAGGATTCATGAACAATGGAAAAACCATTCACGGCAGGCTCGATGGCACGGTTCCGCGTGACGGGGAACTGAATCCCAATATTGTTGCCGTTGCTCTCGGGAAAAAAGATACACGTGGCAAGGATATTCCATCCGTGGTTGTGGGTCGTCCTCCATCACTTTGCAAGGGCTGTCCGCATATTTATTCGTACAATGCCCTCAACGAGGCACTTTCGACCTGGAGCAAAGGAAGAGTTTTTTCCGATATCGGATGTTATACGCTCGGGGCACTGGATCCTTTTGACGCGATTAATACCTGCGTCGACATGGGCGCTTCTATAACCATGGCCAAAGGAGCTGCTGATGCCGGCTTACTGCCGGCCGTGGCTGTTATCGGCGACAGCACTTTCACACATAGCGGAATTACCGGCCTGATTGACTGCGTGAAAGACAAAAACCAGATCACCATAATGATCCTTGATAATGAAACTACTGCCATGACTGGCGGACAGGATTCATCTGCTTTCGGTCGAATCGAAGATATTTGCCTTGGGGTGGGTGTCGACAAAGATCATATTTTTGTTCTCAACCCGTCGCCCAAATCGCACGAAGAAAACCTGGCCATTTTAAACAGGGAACTCCGCTACGAAGGCGTTTCCGTAATAATTCCCCGGCGCGAATGCATTCAAACAGCCGTGAAACACCTCAAAGAACACAAAAAAGCGGAAACTGTTAAATTGGAAGGTTAAAAGTTTCAGGTTTCAGAGTTTCAGGTTTCAGGTTTCAGAGGTTCTTCTCCTTATTTATATTTTGGGAAACAACATTTACATTGAAAAAATAATTCAACATGAAGAGAGATATCATTCTTGCAGGTGTCGGTGGCCAGGGCATTCTTTCGATCGCAACTATTATAGGAATGGCTGCACTTAAAACCGGCCTGCACATTAAGCAAGCCGAAGTTCATGGCATGAGCCAGCGTGGAGGTGATGTGTCCTCAAATCTCCGTATCGCAGATCATGAAATAGCTTCGGACCTTATCCCTTTCGGGCAGGCGGATCTGATAATTTCGGTTGAACCGATGGAGTCGCTGCGGTACCTGCCTTTGCTCTCGCCCGATGGTTGGCTGATAACCAACACAAAACCGTTTATCAATATCCCGAACTATCCTAAAATGGAAGACCTGATGGTCGAAATAGAGCATTTCGAAAACCATATTGCTCTGGATGCGGATGGGATTGCCAAAAATCTGGGTTCAGCAAGGTCGGCAAATATGGTTATACTTGGCGCGGCATCTCCTTTTCTTGAAATTAAATATGAAGAATTGGTGGAGGCCATCAGCCGCACATTTGCCCGTAAAGGCGATGAAATTGTAAAACTGAACCTTGATGCTTTGCAGGCGGGATTTGATTTTGCGCAGGCGCATTTGAAAAAATAATGAGGTAATTTGAAAATGTGGGGTGAGAAAATGTATGACTCTTCGGAATAGACTCAATCTTTAATAACTCAACAACTTAACAACTCAACAACTTAACTAGACTTTCGACTTTCGACCTTTGACTTTCTTTTGACCTTAACCTGATGGAAATAAATAAAAAGCGTATCCGGCGATTTATCAGCATATCACTTTTAATTCTTATAACCTTGGTTGCGCTTGTTGTTTTTAAGGATTTTATTTTTGAGCCGATTGTTCATCCCATGCCTAAAATAGCGCAAACCATTGAATATGGTATTGTTACCGATTCTTTTAAAATTGATCGCGATGAGGTGAAACCGGGTGAAAACCTGGGAGGAATTTTCACCCGGTTAGGCGTGGATAATAAAATAGTCGGTAATCTAAACTCTTATACCGAAGGCGTTTTTGATATCCGCAAACTTCGCAGCGGGAATACCTATACCGCCATGATGAGCAACAGCGGTGACAATAAACTGAAGTATTTTATATATTCCATCAATGATACAAGCTATGTAATTTTCGATTTCCGCGATTCACTGCATGTGCACAGAGATTCCAAAGAGGTGATCAGGAAACTCAAATCTTTGTCGGGTGTAATAAACTCTTCGCTTTGGACTACCATGCAACAAGCGGGTGCCGATCCCAACATGGCAGTTGCACTGGCAAATATTTACCAGTGGTCAATCGATTTCTATGCTATTCAGAAAGGTGATTCTTTTAAAGTTATTTACGAAGAACTTGCTGTGGAAGGCAAGCCGATCAGTATTGGAGAAATACACTCTGCCGTTTTCGTTCATAACGGGAAAGAATACTATGCACATCGTTTTGAACAGGGCAATATTACCGACTATTTTGATGATAAAGGCCAGAACCTTCGAAAAGAATTCCTGAAAGCACCTTTAAAATTTTCGCGTATAACCTCCAAGTTCTCTAATAGCCGGATGCATCCGATTCTGCGTATCCGCCGTCCTCATCATGGGGTTGATTATGCTGCACCCAAAGGCACTCCTGTTCACACAATTGGCAACGGGACAATCCTTAAAGCTTCATACGCGGGTGGTGCCGGCAGGCTGGTAAGTATCAGGCACAGTAATGGCTATACAACTTCCTATATGCATCTGGCTGGTTTTGGACCGGGAATTCACCCGGGAACGAGCGTCAGCCAGGGACAGGTAATCGGGTACGTGGGCAGTTCAGGCCTATCAACCGGAGCACACCTGGATTTCAGGGTCTATAAAAATAATGTGGCTATCGATCCGCTTAAGATTGAATCTCCTCCTGCCCTGCCGGTTGAATCAAGGTATAAAGCAAGTTTTGATTCCATCAGGTCATTGTATGAGAAAAATCTGAGATTGATAAAATGAGTTTTAAATTGCGGACGCTAAGCAATGGACACTGAGCGATAGCCATTGTAAGCCGAAGTGAGAGTGAAAATTGGGTGAATTTGAGAATGTGGTAATTCGACAATGTGGCAATTTGGAAATATAAAAATGAGGGAATTCGGCAATTATTCCAGTTGCGGTATAACAATACCATGCATCAAATGTTGGATGAATATCCCAGGTTGAATAATTCAGTATGAATTTTGTTGAGAAGGAAAATTAGCTCCCAGGAAATAATTTCCTGGGGTTTTTCAGAATTGGTCAGTATTTATTATACCTCACAATCTCGTCAAAAGCTTTCCGGATTTTGGTACGTTGCGGGTATCCATCCACGGCATAGCCCATGCTTATTACCAAACCGATGGAATTTTCGGAGGGAATTTGCAACAGCTTTTTGATTTTATCCTCATCAAACCAGCCAATCATGCAGGTGCCAAGTCCAAGTTCGGTCGCCTGCAGGCAGAAATGCTCCGCCGTAATCCCAATGTCAATCAGAGGCCATTCTTTCTTTTTCACCAGCATGGCAAGGCGGGTAATGAGTTTTGCTTTCTCCATTACGATTACAAGCATTACCGGGGCTGACAAAGTGAACTTGTTAATCAGTTGAATATCACTGAAGGTTGCTTTTGCCACTTCGGTTCGTAAAGGTTCCTGGTCGACAACAATAAATTTCCATGGCTGCGAATTGCTGGCTGAGGGAGCAAGACGGGCAGCCTCGAGGCACCGCGTCAGTTTATCGGGCTCAACCGGGGTATTTGCATAGCGGCGCACACTTTGGCGCGAAAGTATCAATTCGTTGAAAATCATTGTATAACAGTATTGTATTAAAAACTACAAGATTGGTTTACTCTTTTACCAGGAATCCGGATGCAAATATCCGTTACATAAATGGATTTTATAGTAATTATGATTTTATTGTGTTTATCTACCCGGATAAGGCGCTTGGATTTTGCGGTTTTCAAAGATCGGCAAGTGATAGATTTTTTTAAATATTATCCATTTTAATTAACTTAACATGTAAGTAATTGTTCTATTTTTGCCATCCTTCCTGGGATTCCCCCTAATGATACTTTGTCTGCTCAAATAAAACCCCCTTTCCTGTTTTCAATAAAAAATCCACACACAAGTTCTTAACTCATCTTTATGAAGAAAAATTACACCTTGCTTTTTGTAATCCTCTTATTTTCAGTAGTTTTTGCTCCGCTGAAATCCATTTCGCAAATAGCCGAAGTCAGGAATGCAGTTTATTCGGATGTTTCGATACCGCTTCGCGATATGAAACCGGTAAAAAATCCATTCTGGAAAAAATGGATGAAGGAAATTGAACCGGATCGCCAAATTCCAAATAAATTCAGTAATACCACTCCCAATATTGTCACCGACAATGCCGTTCAAACCGAGTATAACAACGGAAACAAATCGATGTCGGTGGTTCCTGATGTGAATTTTAACGGGCTGAACAACGGAAATAATACCGGGGGTCGTGTAACACCTCCCGACCCGGCTGGTGATGTGGGCCCAAATCATTACGTACAGGCTGTAAATTGTATGTTGCAGATGTTCAACAAATCAGGTACTTCCCTTTACGGACCTGTGACCACATCTACCATTTGGAACGGTTTCGCAGGCAACTGGAGTGGCCACAACGACGGCGATGCCATCATTTTATACGACGAAGCCGCCGACCGCTGGCTTATCAGTCAGTTTGCTATTGACTGTACAACAGTAGGAGGTTTATTGACTGAATACCAGTTGGTAGCAATTTCTGCCACATCGGATCCATTGGGAGCCTATTACCGGTATGCTTTTCAGTTCGATTATATGCCCGATTACGGTAAATTAGGGATATGGGGTGATGGATATTATATGGCCATCAATCGTTTTAATACCAATACTACCGGTTCATGGGTCGGAGCCGGTGCCGTGGTAATGGAAAGAAGCAAGATGCTTACCGGGGACCCTGCCGCACGAATGGTTTATTTTAAGACAGAAACCCTTGGTGGTTCGGGATCGTCAGCAGGCAGCAATTGCGGTTCGATGTTGCCTTCCGATTGCGATGGTACACCTCCTCCCGTAGGCACACCCAACTATTTTGTGTATGACGATCAACCATCCTCGGAATTGAGAATTTGGGCATTGCATGCCGATTGGACTACCCCGACAAACTCCACATTTACTTATGTAACCAAATTGACGGTTGCTGCCTATACCGAACTGGCTAACTCGGCCGCTGTTTCGCAGCAGGGAACAACGTTGAAACTGGATGGACTTGGCGACCGGCTTATGTTCAGGAATCAATACCGGAATTTCGGAAGTTACGAAACATTCGTAACCTGCCGTAGCGTTTCAACAGGAGGTGTTGCAGGTGTACGATGGTACGAATACCGTAAAACCGGATCTACATTTTCGATATACCAGCAAGCTACCTATGCCCCTGCCGACGGCAAGTCGCGCTGGATGGGCAGTATTGCAATGAATGCCTCCGGTGATATCGGACTGGCATATTCTGTTTCGAGCAGCACTATGTATCCTTCCATTTATTTTACGGGCCGAAAAGCGGCAGACGCATTGAACCAACTTACCATTCCCGAAGGCGTTATTCAGACCGGAGCGGTTTCGATGACAGGAACCTATACCCGTTGGGGCGATTATTCAGCCATGAATATTGATCCTACTGACAACAATACTTTCTGGGCTACCCAGGAATATGTGGGATCATTCGGTGGAAGTTATCCCTGGGCAACAAAAATTGCATCCTTCAAATTTGCCAACACACCTATTGTAACCACATTAGCCGCAACTGCCGTTACCGCAACTTCAGCAACGCTAAACGGAACCGTGAATCCTAATGGGTTTGCTACCGATTACCATTTCGAATGGGGAACAACCACCAGCTACGGATCAAATACTGCCACAGTAGCTGCAGGAGCAGGAAGCACAGCTATAACTGTTAATGCACCCATATCAGGGCTTACCAGTGGCATTACATATCATTTCAGGATTGTTGGTGTTAATATCGAAGGCACTTCCAACGGCAATGATATGACATTTACTCCCGGCGGTGCTGTGGTGACAACAACGGCTGTTACGGGAATTTCACTTACTGGAGCCACTTCGGGAGGAAATGTAACAGCCGATGGCGGAGCTGCAGTTTCAGCCCGCGGGGTTTGCTGGGCAACCACGGCTAATCCGGTTGTTACAGGTAATCATACCACCGATGGTGCTGGAACGGGAATATTTGCCAGTGCAATATCAGGCCTTTCGGCAAACACGGTTTATCATGTAAGAGCCTATGCAACCAATGCTAACGGAACTTTTTACGGCGCTGATATACAGTTTGCTACTTTGTGCGGTATTTACAGCTTGCCTTTTACCGAATCCTTTTCGGGAACTACAATTCCTTCATGCTGGTCGCAGGTTGATATTCAGGGTGGCGGACAGATATGGCAGTTTGGTGTAATTCCTTCACAAACTCCACTACCGAATCTTACAGCTAATTATGCTTATCTGAACAGTGACGGATATGGAAGCGGGAACACTCAAAACGCAGATCTTATTTCACCAACTATAGATATGACTGCCTATTCAGCAGTTAATCTTCAGTTCAAGCATTATTTTAAAAGCTATGCGGGTTCATCCGGCACACTTTCGTACAGCATTAACAACGGCACTTCATGGACTGTTATTCAAACGATTACGGCAACATCGGCTACAAATCCGGTAACCTTTAACCAGGCTATCGCCGGAGTCGCCGGACAGGCTGCTGTAAAATTCAAATGGAATTATACCGGCACATGGGGTTATTCCTGGGCTGTTGATGATGTTCAGGTTACGGGTACAGGTTCCGTTACTCTTGCAGTTACACCTGCAAACCAGAATGTTACCGCACCGGCAGGAACAACTCCTTTTGCAGTTACCACAACTGCTGCAACCTGGACAGCCATAAGCAATTCAGCCTGGTGTACCGTTACACCTTCGGGAAGCGGAAATGGAACCTTAACCGCTTCATTTACAGCAAATACAGGTGCAGCATCGAGAGTTGCAAATATTACAGTTTCGGCTACCGGTGCTGCTCCGGTAGTGGTAACAGTTACCCAGGCAGGCACAGCACCTACCTTGAGTGTTACACCTGCAAACCAAAATGTGACTTCTCCTGCAGGAAATACCAGTTTTGCAGTAACCTCAAACTCAGCATGGACGGCAGTAAGTAATGCCGCCTGGTGCACAGTTACACCTTCGGGTTCCGGTAACGGAACCATTGCTGCAACCTACACGCAAAACATTCTATTGGTAGGCCGCACAGCAAATATTACCGTCACAGTTACAGGGCTCACACCTGTTGTTGTAACCGTAACACAAGCCGCGGGATCACCCACTTTAACGGTCACACCAGCAAACCAGAATGTAAGTGCCACTGCCGGAAATACAAATTTTGCAGTAACTTCAAACTCGGCATGGACTGTTTCGAGCAATGCTGCCTGGTGTACCGTTACTCCATCCGGAACAGGTGACGGCACTATTGTTGCCACCTATACAGCCAATGTTTTGGTTACTTCGCGGATTGCAACAATCACCGTAACCGTAACCGGGTTAACACCCGTGACAGTTACTGTTACTCAATCGGGATCATCACCTACCTTATCAGTTACTCCGGCTAATCAAAATGTGACTGCCCCTGCCGGAAACACAAGTTTCAGCGTAACCTCAAATTCTGCCTGGACAGCTTCGAGCAACAGTGCCTGGTGTACAGTAACCCTTGCGGGATCAGGCAACGGGAATATTGCGGCAACTTATACAACAAACACTTTGCTTGCTGTTCGCGTGGCAAATATAACCGTTACGGTTGCCGGGCTTACTCCTGTAATTGTTACAGTTACGCAGGCCGGAGCTGTTCCAACCTTGGTAGTTACTCCCGAAAATATAGATGTTCCGGCCACAGCCGGGGCTGTAAATTATACCGTTACAACCAATGCGCCCTGGACGGCCACCAGCGGTACTTTCTGGTGCGTGGTTACACCTTCCGGATCCGGCAGCGGACCCATGGCTGCGGTTTACGAAGCAAATACTTCGCTCAACCAACGGATTACATACATGGCCGTTTCGGTACCCGGCGCTGCCAATGCCAATATTACACTTACTCAGGCAGGCGCAGAACCTTTCCTTACAGTTGATCCCCACCAGCAGAATGTTGGTTATGCATCGGGTGCTGTTAATTTTGCCCTCAACACTAACATGTCGTGGATAGCAAGCAGTGATGCTGCGTGGTGTACCGTTATTCCTTCAGGAAGCGGCAGTTCAACTGTTGTGGCTTCTTTCGCCGAAAATACATTTGCTGCTAACCGCACAGCAAATATAACCTTTGCTGCAACAGGAATTA
>JBAXBJ010000059.1:0-31842 GCA_037142075.1 Bacteroidota bacterium | reverse complement strand
CCGGCACTCCGGCGCCCAATGGCCTCATCGACCTCTGGAGCCAGCTCTACCTTCTCGACCAGGGCGAAAGCCTCGGCAAGCGTCTTACTCTTTTCAGGGAAAAATACTTCCTCCCTGGCAGGCGTAATGGCCCTGTCATCTACGATTATAAACTAAAACCCGGCGCTGATCAGCTCATCCGCCAGGCAATATCCGGCACCTGCATCAGCATGAAATCTGCTGATTACCTTGAGCTACCCGACCGTATCGACCACTACATCAAAGTCAGCTTAGATGAAGAAATAATGAAAAAATACAACGATTTTGAATCAACCCTTATACTCGGCATGAAAGAAGGGGAGGAGATCACAGCCGTCAACGCCGCCGTACTCTCCGGCAAGCTCCGCCAGTTTGCCAACGGAGCCATATACGACGACCATCACAACTACATCCCAATCCACCCCGCCAAACTCGAAGCCCTCAAGGAACTCGTCGAACAAGCCAACGGCACCCCCGTCCTTATTTTCTACCAGTTCCGCCACGACCTCGCCCGTATCAGTGAAACCCTGAAACCCTGGAACCCTGAAACAATAAACCCTGATACCATGAAACGCTGGAATAAAAGAGAAATAACTGTTCTTCTTGCCCACCCCGCCTCCGCCGCCCACGGCCTCAATCTCCAATACGGCGGCAACACCGTAATCTGGTTCGGTATGGACTGGAGCCTCGAACTCTATCAGCAGGCCAATGCCCGTCTCCATCGTCAGGGCCAGTCCAGGCCTGTCAATATTTATCATTTAATTACCGAAAACACCATCGACGAAGAAGTCATAAAATCCCTCTCCTCCAAGTCCTCCGGCCAGGAATCGCTTATGAATTCCATAAAAACCAGGCTATCTGTCTATACACAGCATTAGTCCCATTTTTCCGCAATCCCCAATCCGCCATCCGAAATCCGAAATCCTACATCCTACATCCTACATCTGCCATCCCACATCCCCAATCCCACATCCGCAATCCCACATCCGCCATCCTCCAATCACTCTGCAAAACTTCAATAATTCATATACCATAACGGTATAACAAAATCCCAGCATTGCAAATAATAGTCTCAAATGAATTGATTTTATAAATTTATATTATTTGCCTCAATGAATTTAGAATTCATATATTTGACCAATTATTAAGTTTTCCTTTATCTCAGGGAAGAAAAGTATATATCATAAGTGAGTTTGAAGGTGTATCAATGTTTGAATAATAAATTACAAAACATGCCGGCAAAATTTAGTCCAATTACTCAAAACTAACTCTCAATAAACAATTCCTTAAATGCCTCCGATCTTCGGGGTATTTAAGTAACTATAAAATGCACTTATAAAGTAAATTATGTTATTATGACGGGTATAGAAATTGGCTTAATAAAACATTATGATGAAATTAAAAAATTCGGATTTATAAGGTGTTTTGATGAAAATGACATTTTCTTCCATATTTCGGATTCTTGCGAAAAAAGTTTTGATATAGGTGATATTGTTGGCTTTTCTATTCAGCAACCCAATATATTTTCTTCAAAGAATAAAGCAGTAAATGTCAAATTAGCTAAAGATCTTACGGAGGAATTTAGGAATGACAGGCATAAATTCTGTAATTTTCAATGGGGTATGATACTGAAGGGAAATAACACTCTCTTTGAAGAATACGTCTCTATTGAAGCGTGTAAAGCTAATATTTCTTTAATATCGATTCAAGAATATGTAGATTCACTTGATCTTGACCATTTCATAAATTTATATCAGGTCAAAGTGATTACTGGAGGAAGAAACAAACCCGGTGATGATGACATGGCCTCGGTGGCCATAGCAAGCAGTTGGTTGCCACTCGGTAAATTTTTACATCTGCCGGATGAAGTTAAAAAGGACGTTTATTTAAAACAATTATTGCCTTCAATTCGTAAGGAAAAATTTCACAAAAGGGCCTTTACTTCATGGGGTGATATGGTAAGCGAATACCGGGAAGATCAGGAAAATTGGATAAAACTCGAAGCAGAAGCTTCTCAAATGGAATTTGAAATCAAACAAAAAGCCAAAGAAACATACAATAAGGTGCAACACGTAAAAGCGCTTTATGAAAAAGAAATTGATATTGTCAGAGATAGATGCCACACGGATTTTTATCCTGTAGCCGATCATTGGAAATATAGCCAATTAATGATGTCCGCCACATTTAGCCCTGCCCGTTTCAAAAAGTAAACTACCTTTAAACGCTGAAATTTAGTATAAAATATGACTCAAAAACAACTCGAAGACTATCTCTGGGGCGCTGCCAACATCCTCCGTGGAATGATTGATGCGGCTGACTTTAAGCAATATATATTCCCTCTGCTTTTCTTTAAACGGGTTAGCGACCTCTGGGACGAAGAATATCAAATTGCATTGAAAGAAGGTGACGGCGACCTCAGTTATGCCGAGTTTGCCGAAAACCATAGGTTCCAAATTCCGGCAGGATGCCATTGGGATGATATCCGTAAAAAAACTATCGATGTAGGTGCTTCTTTACAGATGGCTTTGAATGGTATCGAAAAAGCCAACTTCGAAATGTTGCACGATGTATTTGGCGATGCTCAGTGGACGAACAAACGCCGCATGAGTGATGAGAAAATGCTCGACCTGATTGAGCATTTTAACCAGATGAATCTAAGCGTTGCCAATGTGCCTCACGATATAATGGGCGAAGGCTACGAATATCTGATAAAGAAATTTGCCGACGACAGCGGCCATACCGCCGCCGAGTTCTATACCAACCGCACCGTTGTAAAACTAATGACTCAAATCACCGACCCTCAAAGTACCGAAAGTATTTACGACCCAACCTGCGGCAGTGGTGGTATCTTATTGAGTTCAGCCCTTCACCTTAAAGCACAGGGGAAAGAATACCGTACATTAAAACTTTACGGACAGGAGTTAAACCTGATTACCTCTGCCATCGCCCGTATCAATATGTTTATGCACAATGTGGATGAATTCCTGATTGTGCAGGGCGATACCCTGGACAGTCCGCAGATTTTGGAGAATGACGAACTGAAGAAGTTCGATGTTGTAATGGCGAATCCGCCATATTCTGTAAAGAAATGGAGCCAGCAAAAATGGATGAACGACCCGTTCGGTCGTAATATCTGGGGAACTCCGCCACAAGGATGCGCTGATTATGCTTTTCAGCAGCATATAATGAAAAGTCTTAATCCTGTAACTGGCCGTTCGGTGGTACTTTGGCCACATGGAGTTTTATTCCGTGATTCCGAAAGTGGAATACGTAAACGAATGATAGAAGAGGATTATGTAGATGCGGTAATTGGATTAGGTAAAAACCTTTTCTATAACAGCAGTATGGAAAGTTGCCTGCTGGTATGCCGGATGAAAAAACCGGAAGAACGAAAAGGCAAAATTCTTTTTATTGATGCAAAAGACGAATTACGTATTGAACGCACCAATGCCTGGCTGGAGCCTAAACACATTAAAAAGATTAGCGATGCTTATTGGAAGTTTGCAGATGCCGAAGGTTTTGCCAAAGTAATGACCAACAAAGAAGTATTGGAAAACAATGGAAATCTGAGTCTGCAGTTATATGTAAAACAAGGTGCTGTAAATAATGAACACAATACTAAAGACTTGATTGCTGATATAAAAACCAATCAAACCCAAATTAATTCTTCAATAGACAATTTATTTACTCAACTTAAAAATATAGGAATAGAAGCATGAGGTTGAGAAAAGATGAATGGGGAGCGGTAAAACTTTCTGAGGTTTGCAAAAAGACAAGTAACGTTGATCTTCGCAAACAATCAGGGAAGTTTAATTATATTGATATTGGTTCAATTAATTCGTCAGCTAAAAGAATATCTGAAATTCAAGAATTAGATTGGTCAATTGCCTCCTCAAGAGCAAGGCAAATCGTTAAAAAAGGAGATACACTTTTCTCAACTGTTAGAGTTAATTTGGAAAGAATTGCATTTGTTGATAAAGAAATACTTAATGCAATTGCTTCAACTGGATTTACAGTTATTAGAGCTAATGAAAAAGCTTTACCTGAATATTTATTCTATTCAACAAGTTCACCAATTTTTATTGAGAAACTCTGTAAGCTTCAAAAAGGAACAGCTTATCCAGCTGTATCTGATAGAATTGTTTTTAACGAAGAAATTCCACTTCCACCACTTGAAGAGCAAAAACAAATAGTCTCCCTTTTTCAATCCATAGAAACATCTATGGAACAGGTTGAGGATCAGGAAAAGAAATTGAAGACCTTACAACAAAAATTAATTACTGAATTGTTAAGCCCTGAACCTGTTTTTGGTACACTTTTAAACATCAATAATTGTAAGGCAAGCACCTTTGGCGAAATAGCTGAGTGTGATATAAAATATCCTGAACATTCTAACGAAACAACCCGTTTCGTAGGATTAGAGAACATTGAATCCGGAAATTTCGAATTACAGGGCTGGGGCGAAATATCAGAGGGTACCACCTTTACTAAACGCTTCGCAAAAGGAGATATATTATTTGGCAAACGCAGGGCATACCTCAAAAAAGTTGCAGTTGCCGATTTTGATGGTGTTTGCTCAGGTGATATTTTGGTAATCAGGGCAATAAAAAACAAGATGCTTCAGGAATTATTACCGTTTTATATTTCGTCTGATGCTTTCATGCAACATGCCGTCAGCACTTCAGCCGGTTCATTATCACCTCGTACCAAATGGAAAGATTTGTCGGAATTGGAAGTTTCCATACCTGATTTAAAGGCACAAGCAAAAATATTGGAAGTGATGCAGCAAATAGAAACAACTGTTTCACAGCTCAAACAGCAAAAAACAACATTAAAGAATTTGAAAGAGAAGTTGTTGGAGGAGATATTGGGGTAACATGCATTAAATTGTTAAATTTGTCAGTGTATTAATAATACCGAAAATGAGCAAAATAAGAATAAAGAACTTTGGGCCAATAAAAAAAGGCTATCTGGTCGGTGATGGCTGGATAGATATTAAGAAAGTTACCGTTTTTATTGGAAATCAAGGGAGTGGAAAGAGTACGATAGCGAAGTTGATTTCAATATTTACCTGGATGGAGAAAGCATTGACCAGAGGTGATTTCGATAAAAAAGCATTTGAAAAAAAGGATGTTTTTAGAAAGTTTTGCGAGTACCATAAAATCGAAAATTACATTGAGGATTTGAATTCAAATAAACGAACAGAGATTAATTACATTGGAGATTCCTTTTCAATCAATTACCATGAGAGACAATTAAAATTTGAATATAGCCTTGCAGATAAGTATGAACTACCTCAAATCATGTATGTTCCTGCTGACCGAAACTTTCTTAGTACGGTAGATGATCTAAAATCTCAACGAATATTTTCACCTTCTTTAGTTGAATTATTGGCTGAAATGCAAAAAGCTACTAAACAAATAAAAGGTAAATTGAAATTACCTGTCAATAATGTGGATTTGGAGTATGATAAGACACAAGATATACTAAACATAAAGGGAGAAGATTATGATATAAGATTAGCAGAATCTTCAAGTGGGTTTCAATCCTTGGTGCCTCTTTACCTTGTCACCTGGTTTTTGGCAAATTCAGTAAAACGAAAAAGTGAGAACTCTCACCAACCGATGAGTATAGATGAATCGGAGCGTTTTAGAAAAGAGTTTTCTGATATATATATTAACCAGAACCTAACTGAAGAACAAAAACGAATTGCAATATCAGTTTTGTCATCGAAATTTAATAAAACCGCGTTTATAAATATTGTTGAAGAACCTGAACAAAATTTATTTCCTACCTCTCAAAAACAAATGCTATATAGTTTATTGGAATTAAATAATTTAAGCGAAGGGAATAAACTGATTATAACAACACATAGTCCATATTTGATTAACTATTTAAGTATTGCCGTACAGGGCGAATCTCTTTTAAGGAAAATAAAATCAACAAAGAAATCTTCCATTAATGCTGCAAAATTCGGCCTGAATGATAACCCAATAGATGCTCTTGGAAAAATAATACCGATTGATGCCTTAATTTCTTCTACTGATTTAGTAATCTATCAGCTAAATGAAACGGATGGGACTATAAGTAAATTATCGAGTTTTGAGGGTATTCCATCAGATAATAATTATTTAAACAAATCATTGGCTGACGGCAATCAAATTTTCGACTCGTTATTAGCACTTGAAGAAGAATTATGAGTATAGATTTTTTTAAAGCAGCATGTCAGGAACCCCCTTTAAATAATGTTCTATTTGGATTGTGCGATGATCAAAATGGCCGGAAAGCATATTCAAACATAGGTAATCCCGATATTTGGGTAGCGTCTGTTAAAAATGATAACAAAAAAACTTTGGTTTTTACTGCTATTGATAAATGTGTAATAAAAGACACTGAAGCAGTTGGTAGAGGGCGTTGTGATGGTATGCTTACCTCTTCAGAACATATTTTCTTTGTTGAATTGAAAGATCAAGCTAAAAGCTGGATCACTGATGCAATTGAACAACTTGAATCAACGGTTCAGTTTTTTATAGAAAATCATGATATTAGTATTTACAAGCACAAAAAAGCATTTGCCTGTAATAAGCAGCGTAGGCACTTTCAGGAAATTGATTCAGAATTGAATCTTCGATTTTTTAGAACTTATAAAGTCAGAATTGATGTTCAAGCTGAAATTATAGTTATTTAGTTATGTCCTTCAACGAACAAAACTCCGTCGAACATTTTATCGTTCACAAACTAACCGGTATAAATCTGAATGCCATTCACAATGGAATGGTTAAAGAGGATGCGGTTCCATATGTTGACGAAGCTCAATGGCGGTATATTCAACCCGATCTCCTTCCAAGAGATATTTCGGATGTGCTTTGGGAGAAAGAGTTAAAAGAATCCTTATGCCGGATAAATCCATTTATAGCATCCAATCCCGGGCGGGCCGAAGAAGTTATTCATAAACTTCGTGCAATAATTATTACAGTAGGTAATGTTGGTTTGGTTCGCGCCAACGAAGAGTTTGCACGCTGGCTCCGCAACGAAGTTTCACTGCCTTTCGGCACGAACAACCAGCATGTTATTGTACGCTTGATCGATTATGAAAACATAGCAAACAACAGCTTTATTCTTACCAATCAATTCAAGATCCGAACACGGGAAGTTAAAATACCGGATATCGTCATGTTCGTAAATGGAATTCCATTAGTGGTTGGAGAGGCCAAAACCCCGGTTCGTCCAGCCATTAGCTGGTTGGATGGCGCACACGATATAAGTGTGGTATACGAGAATTCGATACCTCAATTGTTTGTGCCTAATGTGTTTTCATTCGCCACCGAAGGTAAAGACATTTTTATTGGTGGTGTCAGGACACCGCTTGAATTTTGGTCACCCTGGCGTATTGAAAATGAGGAAGAAAAACTAAGTCATTTGCTTGGCTTACATGACGTTGCCAAACAACTGACTCATTTGCTCAAACCGTCTACTTTATTGGACATCCTGCAGTATTTCACTGTATATGCCACCAACAGCAAAAAGAAAAAAATCAAAATTGTTTGCCGGTATCAGCAATACGAAGGAGCCAACGCCATTATTGAAAGGGTTAAAGACGGTAAAATCAGGAAAGGATTGATCTGGCATTTTCAGGGTTCCGGCAAGTCTTTATTGATGTTGTTCGCGGCTCAAAAACTCAGGAAACAAGCGGAGCTGAATAATCCCACAGTGATTATTGTGGTCGACCGTGTTGATTTGGATACTCAGATTACCGCAACTTTTAATACCGCCGAAGTTCCCAACATGATGACAACCGATAGCATCAGGGAATTGCACAAGTTATTGGAACACGATACCCGGAAAATCATCATTACGATGGTTCACAAATTCAAAGATGCTTATCCTGATATGAATAAAAGGGATAACATCATTGTAATGGTCGACGAAGCCCACCGTACACAGGAAGGTGATCTGGGCAGGAAAATGAGAAATGCATTGCCAAACGCTTTTTTGTTTGGATTAACCGGAACGCCAATTAACAAAGCCGATAAAAATACATTTTGGGCCTTCGGTGCCGAGCAGGATGAGCATGGTTACATGAGCCGGTACACTTTCCAGGAGAGTATAAGGGATAACGCAACACTGCCATTGCATTTCGAACCACGGCTACCAAACTATCATATTGATAAAGAAGGTTTGGATGTGGCATTTAAAGAACTGGCCAACGACCTCAGTGAAGAAGACCGGAACAAGCTCAGTCAGAAAGCAGCTAAAATGTCGGTGTTTTTGAAATCACCCGAACGGATTAAAACCATTGTGGCTGACATCAATGAGCATTTTAGTACCCATGTTGGTCCGGAAGGCCTGAAAGCGATGATTGTTACACCCGATCGATACGCATGTATATTATACAAAGAGGAATTGGATAAAGTGATGCCACCGGAATCCAGTGTGGTTGTGATAAGTTCTTCAGCAAATGATGAATTCGAATTCAAGCAACAATGGGCAATGGATAAGGATCAACAGGAGAAAGTTATCGAGAAATATAACGATGCTGATTCACCATTAAAATTCCTGATAGTAACAGCCAAACTACTGACAGGTTTCGATTCTCCGATTTTACAAACAATGTATCTTGACAAATCGCTGAAAGACCATACTCTGTTACAAGCCATTTGTCGCACCAACCGCCTCTTCCCTAACAAATCCTTTGGCAGGATAGTCGATTACTTTGGAGTATTCGACGATACGGCACAAGCCCTGGCATTTGACGAAGAAACCATTAAAACTGTAATTTCTAACCTTCAGGAACTTAGGGATCAAATACCTTCCTGGGTACAAAAGTGTTTAGATCATTTTCCTGGCGTTGACAGAACTCTTACTGGCTTTGAAGGTTTACAGGCAGGTCAGGATTGTATTAATACGAATGAGAAGAGAGATGCATTTGCAAAAGATTTCAGTGTCCTCACAAAAATATGGGAGGCCTTATCACCCGACACTGTATTAAATCATTATGAAACAGATTATAAATGGTTATCACAGGTTTACATTTCGGTAAAACCGGCAGCAGATGATAACGGACGACTGCTTTGGCATGCCTTAGGAGCGCAAACAACAGCACTTATTCATGAGCATATACATGTTTCAGGGATCAATAGGGATATGGAAGAATTGATTCTCGATGCTGAAGTTATAGATAATTTAATGAACAGTAAAGATCCCAGGCAGGCTGATAAATTTGTCAAAATTCTTTTGGGCAGGCTAAATAAACATGGCAATCATTCTGTCTTCCGTAGACTCAGCGAACGACTTGAAGCTTTAAGAGACAAAGCCGAACGAGGTTTAATAAACTCTATTGAATTCATAAAGGAACTCTGTAATATTGCTAAAGAGACATTGCAGGCCGAGAAACAAAATGATAAAACGGAAGAACAGAAAAGTGGTAAAGCAGCTTTAACAGAACTGTTTTTGGAGATCAAAACCGAATCAACACCTGTCATTGTTGAACGAATCGTTAACGACATAGATGAAATTGTCAGGCTCGTCCGTTTCGATGGCTGGCAAAATTCAACTGTTGGCGAACGGGAAGTAAAACGCGAACTACGTAAAATCCTTTGGACAAAATACCAAATCAAAGACGAAGACCTTTTTATCCGGGCTTATGATTATATCAAAGAATATTATTAATGGCCACTCTAAAACATAAATCGAACGACAAGAAGACAATTAGCAAAAAGAACATAGCAATTATTCAATTGCGTGATTCTATTCGCCTGTATTATGATAAAAGCTATATTTCTACTATAACTTTAGCCGCCGCTGCCGAAGAAATTTTAAGTAAACTATCAGATGAAAAATACTCCAAACAACTTGGAAGACCAGTAAAATATAACTATGCGGATGATTCAGCATTTTCTATTGCTCATTTCATTCCCACTTCTGGTATAGACTTAACAGTATTAACTGATGAACATCAACAAAAATACTTTGACGAAATCCAGTGTATGCTTATTGCTGATCGCAACAAGATTAGAAACAGATTAAAACATAAAAATGAAGGTGAAAAGGAAGTTGAGTATTCAAGCTTTAAAGAAGTAGCAGAGAATCACATTGCAGGAGCAATAGTGAATTACAAGCTATTCACAAACGTATTACCCGAAGACGAATTAATTTTGAAATACAGTAATGAAAAGGGTATTAGTTGAATTCCTCCATTTCCCTCTCTTCTCGCTCGACTTATTCCCTGACGAGTGCGGGTAAAAGTCTCACTAATTGATAATCTTATCTTCTTAATCATTTGGGTAATTGCGCTCTTGGTATTTCTGCTTACCATTATCGCGCACCGGGCATCCTCTTCATAAGTTTTTTCCGTGTTATAGGTATTTCTCATTCCTTATCGGAAAAAACGTTATTCCCGCTAAAGCCCTATTACAAGCAACTATATCAAATAACGATTAACGAATTACAATTAATGTATAAGTGTTTCATGCTTGGTACTTCGTGCCACATGAAGTCCTGTTTATTAGCATTAATGGTTCATTTCTTGATGTTTGTGTACTTCAAAATAAATTCCCAACCTTGTCCTTCTGGAAAATTCATAATTCCGAATTTGTTGTCAGGAGTTGGTGCGAATGGTTCAATTCTTTCTAACTCACTAAAGTCTTTCTTAACGTTAAATGCAAAAACAAAACCCGCTAGTAAAAATGTGATTAATATTCCTTTTTCTGTCTCTGTTTTAATTGGTTGGCCAATAAAATCAGCAGGTACTTTTTCGTCCTTAAGGTAAGTCATTGTTATAATTGGGAAATCATTGAATTTTCCTGGATTTCTATCAAAAATCATGTTCCTTAAATCCTCAATATAATTCCCCAAGATGGCGCGCGTTTGTAACGCGTGACGGTAGAATTCCCTAGCGCTCATCCTATTTCTTGTTGAATGAGAGCAGTTTCACTATTTGGTTAATTGCTCTCCCGCTATTTCTTCTTCCATTTCCGCGCATCGGGCATCCGCTTCATAAGTTTTTTCCGTTTCAAAGGTATTCTTTTTGCCTATCGTGAAAAACCTTATTCCCGCTAAAGCCCTATTACAATCATATGTAGCAAAAAACGATTAACTAATAACGATTAACCATTTTCCATTTTTACACTGAGCCTGCCGAAGTGAACCATTTACTATTTCCCCTTCCCCCGATAAAGCCCTATTACATGCACCATAACTTAGAACTGTCTTATCAATAACAATTAGCGATTAACCAAAATCGAATAACCATTTTCTATTTTTACACTGAGCCTGCCGAAGTAAACTATTTTCAATTTTCTCCTTCTCTTGTTACGGAGCGAATCCTTAAGTTTGGTGACATGAGAAGTAATTTTTGAGCCCACATTGATTTAAATATACAGCACTCTGAAAAGCTAAATCCATTCGCAATCATAAAATCATAAAATCTCAGCCCCAAAATCCAGCAAGTTGGTTGATTAAATGGATAGAAAATATTTACCAAATCTGGATTCCTATATTTCTAATTACACAATCTTTGCTGGCAAGCATTATTTTAATAATTCTTTCGCCTGACAGAATATGTCCACGCATACCCATTTAATAAATCCCATACCCTGAATTCAAATATCTCCTTATTATTTATATGACTGATCAGCTGGATTGTATATTCATCTCCAAAGAGATCATCGCAGGCAAATGTCCGGTATAAATTGCTGTCACTATCCATCGTGCTTTCTTTTTCCTCAATTACGGCATAAAAATTAAAATCATCCCATTCCATTTCAAATAAACTAAGATCCTCAGGAATGTCTATCTCCTCTTCAAATTTAATCCAACCGGACCACTTCCCCCAGGTTCCTTCATTATTCCTTTCGCAAGTAGCTTTAGAACTGATTTCATAAGTGGAGTTTGAAATATTCTGCGCTTTTGACTGGAAACTTCCATATCCGAATACAAATAAGAATAAAATCAATACACTTTTCATAAATCATTCAATTTTTGCTTGTTAACAATAAAGATGTTAGAAAATGGAAACGACACCTGAAGATTAACCAACGAAATTATAGAAAAAAATATTATAAGTCAACCAAAATAATAAGAGCAGAATTTTGTAATGCATCATTAAATTCCTCCGTTTGCGCTCGTCTTATTTTCTGACGAGTGCGGGTAAAATATCCCCGGTTGGCACGTTTTTTTGAATATTCCGGGCTAATGTTAGCCACCATTCCGGAGTAAAGTAGGCCACTTTTTCCGGAGCAGAACATGCCAATATTATTTGACATAGTATTCACTCAAGATTAGGCTGGATTATTTTTTGAAAATTATCACATTCTTATTTAGTGATCATTAAACCCACTAAAGGAACCAAAATCTGCCGTAAAATTGTTTTAAAAGTGTGTCAACATGCTCCGGAATATTTCCCGCATTTGGGGGTCAGTATACTCCGGAATAGTTTATTGCTTTTCAAACAACAAAGGGGTCAGCATCTGCCGGAATATCACACAGCATTTTCCAATCAAACGAAAAATCTTTCCGGTTTTTTACCGGTGGTGTGGGTCAGCTTGTTCCGGATTATCCAACGCACCATCCAGCGTAAATTTAACCTCGAAGAGTTGCCAGGCAAATTACAAAACTGGTACCTTCTCAATTACAAGGAGCTTATTACTGAACTGGCCAAAAAGAAAGTGAAACTGTCATTATCAGAGGAAAACGAATGGGAAGCCTTCTTTATACAGGAAGCAAAACAAGCCCTTGCTATTAAATCTGAGATTGAAAAGACTGATCACGAAATTGACCGCATGGTTTATGAACTTTACGGGTTAACTGAAGAAGAAATTAGAATTGTTGAAGGAACAAATTAAAAACCCGGATTCGGTCTCTCCCTCGCTCCCTAACTCTCATTCCTCCCCAACCTCCTTCACCCTGAACACAGGTGCCTTGTAGTCCTTATCCAGGTAATTCGTAGGTATAGTAGTCATATTCCCGTCACGCTCGTAACGGTAGTGTGGCGACATAATTTCAATCCCGGCTTCGTTGCAGCAATCCTGTATGTTTTGGTGAAGTTGCGAGTATAATGTCTCTTGTTGGTTCGATTCGTATGTATAGGCATTAATCTGGTATGATACATAAAAGTCATCCAGGCTGGTCTGCAGTACAAACGGTACCGGTTTCTTTAAAATCAAATCTGTCCTTAATGCAGCTTTAATCAGTGCCTGGTGCATATCCTTCCAGGGCACTCCGTAGCCAATGGTAACTGTTGTATGAATGATCAAACCGGTATCCTGATTCTTTGCATTGGTTGAATAATTGGTCGTACTGCTCAATAATACTGTTGAATTAGGCACGGTAACATCTTCATTCTTAATAGTACGAATACGAGTTACCAGGGTAGTTTTTTCAGTCACATCGCCGGTTATATCGCCAATTTTTACCCTGTCGCCAACCTTGAAAGGACGCATGTAAGTTATAACCAGACCTGCCACCATATTAGCTATTGCACTCGACGAACCCAATGACAATAACACGCCAATAAATACCGAAACACCTTTGAATGCCTGTGAACCGGAAAGTGGTAGGTAAGGAAAAATCAGTACTATCATAAAAGCATACAAAAGAAATTTCAAAATCCTGAAAGTGGGTCGGGCCCAATCGGCATCAAATCCTTTCATTTGTATCTGACCTTTGTCAATCAGGTCAACATAGTATTTCATCGCTTTTATTGAATACCTGAAAATGAGTACAATAACAATGATGGTAAATAAATTAGGCAGAAAGCCGATGATACCATGTACAGCTTTCCCGGCTGGGCCAAGTATCCATTGAAGAAGTATCGTTGCCCAGATTTTAGTTTCCGGGAATATGCTGAATATCAATGGCAGCGAAAGATAAATTGTGATCAATATTGCAATTAAACGCAAAATAGTCGTTAACGGCAATACAACCTTCATTATTGGTACCTGGGTAAATATTTTAACCTTATTTATAGTAAAGCCATTCAGGAACTTAACAAAACTAAGTGTCAGGAGTTTATTAATCCACACAAAGGCTTTGTTAATAAGGAAAATGATCAGGCTTAAACCAGCAATGATCAGAATTACCAAACCAATTCGTTTAAGCCAGCTGGCTACGCTGTTAGCATCTTTTTCTTTAACAAGGGCCGACCTGATAATCTTCAGATATTCATCAGCAAGTTGCCTGTCGCTTTTGTTTACTATTAAACCATCAATCTTGGTAACAAACATTACCATTATCTGGTTTTTGTAACTTATTTCTGTCCCTATTTCGTTTTCGGTCAGGACCAGCGAATCAGGCTCAAAAAAAGGATCATCATAAACTTGTATAATACTCTTAATTACATTTTTAGCGCGGCGTTCCGGAGAAAAAGATAATATCCTGGAATAAATTAAAAATAAAGTATCACTGAACGGCACAACAGCATATGCTTTGGCTTGTAGTTTAAGTGTGTTTATTCTCCGCCTTAACTCAGCCTGTTGCAGCGAATCTTTCGCCTCAATGCTTTTAAGCTTAATCTCCAATTCCATCCTTCTTTGGCTATCACCTGTCGTTTGAAGCAAATCATTTTTCAATTTCGCCTTTACCAGCGAATCAAGAACA
This sequence comes from Bacteroidota bacterium, assembly GCA_037142075.1. GTDB lineage: Bacteria > Bacteroidota > Bacteroidia > Bacteroidales > UBA4417 > UBA4417. The sequence goes on along the minus strand of JBAXBJ010000059.1, from coordinate 17,229 downwards.
TACTCCTGGTATAAAATAGCTACTTCTGCTTCATTTTGCGATTTTACGATAAGGGAGTCATTCGCTTTAATTATCTGCGAAAAGGTGGTGGTCATGCATACACAAAGTAGTGAAATTATAACCAGGTATCTCTTTTGCATAACTCTAATGTATTGGTTTCAAGTTTAAGAATCATGAATGGCAGTCAGGAGTTAGTATGCGAAGTCTTAAAAGTTCAGGTTACCATGATAATGTCAGAAAGTAAATCGACAATGAGCCTACAATGCACATAAAAACCGAGATAAGTGTTCCAGGGTAAATAAGTTTATTCTTTCTGCTAAGCATTGTTGCAAGCTGCCACATGCGGATAATATAAAATACGGTAACCAATGCCATCAATGCAGTCCCGGTCGAAGTCAGCAAAAGCCCTGCAAAATGCCCGTTTCTTTCCCATGCCACACCCGACAACAGTCGTGCCTGGTGAAGTGCGGATACTCCTTTATCAATTGCTATTCCCCCGGTAATTAAGCCAAGTACAGTACGCACCCATGCCAGTTGGGTACGTTCCAATGCGTACATAGTTCTTTCCACGGCCAGGTCAACGCGTGGATCAACATCCGGTCCTGCCTCTTTTTTAATGGTATCTTCATCTTTCATAATATACTTCCAGATTGTACTATTCACGCCATTTTTAATTTAGATCATTAATTCAGCTTAGGCACTTATCCTCTCCAAAAGACTATGCCTACAATTCAAACTGCGCCCTGAATTGCCAGAAACTGGCTTTACCTGTCATATCATTTTTCTCCAGGCTGCCATACCCATAATTTATTTCAAAACGGAAATGGGCATTCGGATACCAGCTTAATGCCGAAGTAAATCTCCCAAACTTTCCGCCCTCAATATCCTGGTCAGTAAAATCGGAATAGCTATATCTCGCCCCTAATTCAAAGGCTCCCGGTCCGGGATGTTTTTTAAAATTGAAATTCTTTTTAGGTACCAGTTTCCCCAACACACCATTTTGTCTGTTGTAACGCCTGTTTTCACCAGTTATAAACCAACTGCCTCCAAGCTGGAAATAATTAAAAGATGGACAAGCACCTTCTGTATTCACAACGCAGTTCATGTACTCCCCAACAAAAGACACTGGTCCATTTACTTTAATTAATTCCAGCATAATAGTATTGGAGTTGTTGGCAACGATCTTACCTGTATTAAAATACGATGGCGCTGTATTGGATTCCGGCTTTCCCTTATAACTCAGTTCACCATCCGCTGCACCGGAGTATAGGTAACCAGCCCCCATGTGAAACAGTTGGCGGTCTGATTTATACCCTGCCAGGTAAACAATCCGTCCTGTCACTTGTGAACCGTTGGCTGAAAAGGATTTCCCGGTTTCCCAATAATTATTAAAAGCACCAACTGTGAAGATAAGCCGATGGTTAAGCACACTGTTCGAATAGCGGATTCCGATATTCCTCTGTTTAACAAGAGCTGGTTCGCCGCTTCCTCTTTCGGTAAATATCAATTGAGAACCCGGGGCACAATATTCATAGCCCACACCTTCCTTCTGCTTACCCAGGGTAAACCAGCCCCCTTCTTGACCAACTGGTATTTCAAGGTTCCAGTCCATAAAACTGTAAGTTTTATCCCCTTGCGGTGCATCCAATCCATTGTAATTGGCTCCAATCATATAACGCCAGGGATTCTTGAAAAAAAGCAGCTGTCCGGTAATGATCAGTCGGTCACCTCTGAATTCAGTGCCCGGATCTACCTTACCCACCTGTTCAATATTTGTATTGTCCTGCACCGCCACGTTGTGATCGAGTAAGATAGCTGCGCCTATATTTAGCGTAAAGTACTTTGTTTTTATCTGGTTCCATTTTTTTGCCATCACAGGCGGAGCATTCGATGACATCTCTTCCTTTTTGACCTGGGTGGTATCATTGAGTGAAGCCGATCCTTCCTGGCCATATGTCACCAATGTAAAGGCGGAAAGAGATAAAATCATTAGTAAATTCTTCATGGATGAAAATTTTTAACTTTTCTTACTGCTTTGTTTCAAAAATTAATACGTACAGCAAAGGAGCTGGCTAGAACCTGAAGCCAATACTTATATTATACCTGAAACCAACAGACCAGAATGCTTCCGTGCCGGTTTTACTAATTCCCTGATCCCCGGTAAGGTCTTTCAAAAGAGGAAATTTTTCCTTTAAGGCATCAATAACAGCCTCTAGTGTTTCGTTTGTATCAATTCCATGAAGACCTTCCGAGAGCTTTGCATTAAAATTGAAATGAGATACTGCGGGGCCAAACACTACCGCGTCTATTACAAACCGTTTTCCCAGTACAAACTGGTAACCAAGTTGTCCGCCAATAAGCAGAATATTAACCCTCGATTTTAAATCAGCTGAATAGAGTATGCTGTCATAGGTATATGACAGTTCTCTCACTAATTGAAAATGATAAAAGCTAATATAGGGTGCCAGGTACACCCCATGTGGCGCATTATTCCTGTTCTCTTTCGGAAGGTAAAACCTGTAGTCAGCTCCAATTGAATAGCCTGACTTATCCTTTGTTTTATCAAGCTTAGCATCCGCAAGATGCAAGTCCAGGTTTAAGGGAAATTCAATGTAGCCTCCAAAAAGAGTAATGGTTTGATTTTTTCGTATGACGCGTTCATAATTAAAGAGGTACGAATTAGGGTAAAGCAGTTTTGATGTAAGGTTAAACTTGATGGTGTTCTTAAAATCTTTTGCGGGTTTCGGTATACTATCGTTTGTTTGAGCAATTACACTAAAACCTAATAGTGCGCAGGTTAATGCCACGTATGCCCTTTTTTTGATGTAGCTGTAACCCATTCGCTTAACTGGCTTTTTCATCTTATGGATTTTTTGATCGTATCGACTTTCACCACTTAAAGAAACCATCTATATATTATTTCACTGACTGTCCGTCCTGTTTGCCTATGGCTTCGCTATAAATTTTCATAACCACCATCGTTAACGGAACACCGAGGAAAGCTCCCGGCATACCAAGTATCCAGCCCCAGACAAACATGGAGAGAAAAGAATTCAGTAATGAAATACTAAGACCTTTTTTCATGAACAAAGGATTAAGGATGTTCTCAACAAAAAAGTTGATCAGGAAATATCCTGCGATCACGATCAGGGCCTTAACTGGCCCCAGTGTAATCAGGGCAATGAGTGCAGGTGGCACAACAGACATGACAAAACCAATATTGGGGATGAAATTCAGGAAGAAAGAGAGAAATGCCCACAGAAATGCAAAATCCACTCCCATTATCAGCATAAAAATAAAATTCATCGATCCCAGGATAAGGCCTTCCAAAGCGTTTATGGAGATGTATTTCCGTAAATCGCCACTAAGACTTACAAGCCAGTCGTGCATGGATAACTTTTTTCGATTCCCCTTCCTTGTCCCGGATTCATATCCTACAAGTTCAATTACAATAAACAGCATTAACAGGATGATGATAATTGAATTACTGATCATACCTGTTACACTCGATGTAATACTCGTAGCGAAGCCTACAATTTTCTCAGGAGCGATGTTCACATGCTTTGTCATTTTAGTAATGTCCACATTCCTGCTTTGTGCAAATTGAACTACGTCATTGTAGTATTCAGTAAGTTTTTGCTCATAAACGGGCAAACTGTCTGACAATCCGGAAACAGAATTTGCAAGCAAATATGTAATCAGGACACCCAAACTTATAATTAAGACAATGGATATCGCCAAAGACAGGCCTTTTGACAAGCCCTTCCTGCCCAGCCATTCAGGTAAAGGGGCAAAACAGATTGCCAGAAGCAGTGCAAAAAGTATAGGGTTTACCAGGTCAGCTCCTAGCTTTAAGCCTGCTATGATTATTACAGCGGAAGCACCGCCGAGCATGTATTGAATAGATTTACCCATCTTATTTATTTAAAGTATTTATCATTAATCTTCCTTTATATATATATTTAGATAAAAGTGATCTGTTAATTGATGTCCATACATGAATTCCTTTTTTATCGGGTTCTCTTTGTAGTAAGCTCTACTAGCAGGAGTAAAAGAAGACTCATTTTGTTGTATGTTCTTATAGTTTTGCATTAAATTGAGTCTTATTCGCAGTTTTCTTTGCTTGCCTGTTTTGCCTTTTTATATCCGAGTTCAACGGCTTTCTTAAAATCAAGGCATCCGCTTTCTTTTTGGCCTGATTCAATTTCGCACAATCCTCTGGCATTATAATATGAACCCTCAGTTTCAATTTCGATGGCTCTTGAGCAGTCAGCAATTGCTCCCGGATAGTCTCTTAATTCTTTCTTTGATAATCCCCTTTTACAATATGCTTCAGCATTATCAGGATCTATCTCAAGTGCCTTCGAATAGTCGGAGATTGCTCCTTTGTAATCCTTTTGTTTATCCTTTTCAGTTCCGCTGTTAACAAAATCAGATGCCCTTTGCATGTTCTCTTTTGTTATATAAGGCGTGAATTTGAATAGCCTGTTGAATTCGCTTTTTGTCACTTCAAAATAGGAGTTATCCAAAGGAAGTAGGTTGAAAATAGATTTAGAATCGGAAGCGATATCTGAAAGGAGATTGAACCTAACAATCGTATCACCCTTGAGAATCTGAGAATTGATAACTAACAGGCTATCTCCTTCACAACGATTGCCCCAGTTTTCTATCGTTCCTTTACTTGTTTGGAATATAGCTTTCAATTCTTTGTCTTTCATCGCAATCTCCTGATTATACCAGTTTTTATCCGGCGATGCAGTCTTATAATATTTTACAGCAGCAACCGTATATGTTTTACCATCAGCAGCATTCCCAATATTTCTGAACCTTTTCATGCTTGACTCAGTAAAAAAGAAATAGTCAACCTTGCTGGCTATAATCAGTAAGGTATCTGGTGCGAATGAAGTGCCATCAGAGTCATCATATTTTCCAAAAATTGGTCTTTTCACAGCTAAAGCATAAAATACTCTGCCTTCAGATGATAACTCAAAAACTTTAAGATTCTGAAAAGAGTAGGCACGCAAACGACTTTCCTGGTAATTGTACCCGACTGATTTTTCAGACTGTTTCCAGACTTTTCCGGTTGGTATTTCAACACGGGTCCATCCAGTGGCTGTTGACAGCTTATCAGATTTGGATTCGACAACAAAGTCAACTTTCTGCCTGGATTCATCTTTTCTTTCCTGGCTAAATACGTTAAAGGAAAAACTAATGAAGAGTCCGATAAATGCAACTATTGTTTTTTTCATTTGGCTATTGATTAAGTTAGTATTAATTTATGGTTTTAGTTTTATGATCAAGGACAAGAAGTAGCTGCACAAAATTAACCACCCAATAAAATGGTCAATGCAACCAGAACTATCCCTATAAGACTTGTTAATATTCCAAGCACAAAACGGTTACGCCCGGCATATTTACCTAATCCCATTCCGCATAAAAACATCATCAGAATAGCGATAATGTTCGAAACGCGCAGGGCAGTCTGCATATCCTTCATCAGAATAAACGGCATCGAGATAGGGACTGTCGCAAAAAAGACAAGTAAAAAAATCCCGCCTGCTGTTCTGTAATCATTGAATTTTAGCTTGTATTTTGGTGGTGGATCAGGCAAAAGCAATATTTTTTTTCTGATTATCTCAATCTCTTCCTGTTTCATCACGTCAGCAATAGTTGATGGTATATCATCAACTATAACCTGGTGTACTCTCACAAGGTCTTTTGATTTGCGAACAAAATTCAAAAACGTTAAGGTATGTTCCTTATCTATCATTGTCATAAACAAGAATATAACTGCATCAATTAAACCCCATGCTAATGCAGAACAGGTCGCTCCGGTAAGCATATCCTTAACCACATTGTTGTCAGTCTTTATCACACTTAGTGTACAGGTGAAGGTCAAGGTTATAATTATCCCGGTAAGTATCTCAGTTATACGATCATCCGGATTTAATAATCCTTTCCCTGAGTAAGGTTCCTTCAAATCGTTTTTACCTTCAATCAATTTTATAAGCGGCACCCCTATATGAGTTTTATTTTCTGACATTGCTTTGCAATTATATTGCCATCCAATAATAACCGGGCCTTTATTAGAAGACCCGGTCATAATTGTGAATATTATAAAATATTAAACTAATTGGAGGGTGTTTGATCCGGCTCTTATTTTCAGCTAATTTTTGCTCAAACACTGGCTTGCACCATCTTTTTAGCAAAGGATAGCAAAACAAGGGCAATCCCGGTTAGTAATACCTGCCATGCTAGTAAAGTACTTATTGCTAATGCTCCCAAACTTATATTAAAGATCATAAAAACCGCAGCCAGAACAGATAGTGCGCCTACAATTACCATAATCCATCCTATAGAATTCCCTGCTTTTATGGCCCAGCCATTTTTAATTAGCAATATACCCGATGCAAGTACCCAAAATCCGAATACGATAGACAATGCAGCCATGGTCACAACCATATGCGTTAGAAGAATGATCCCAAAAACAAGAGTAAGAAAGCTCCAAAGTATCGACATGTTTTCTCTTTCCTGTTTATCGCTGGCAAACCAATTTGAGATGCCGATAAGTCCTGCTGCAAGCACTAGGACTCCAAACCAGAAAGAAATCCCGGCCAGCACGGCCGCAGGGTTGTTAAAGATAAAACCGCTCAGGAGGATTAGTAAAACACCCTGAATTAATACTACCCACCATTTTTTAAATAAAAGTTGTACCATAAGTTTAGATTTAAAGGTTTGTAAATAAGAATTAACACTTAGTAAACATTGAATTTTAATTACGCCGTTTTACTCTCAATTATTAGTTGGCACTAGACCATAGCTTTCTGCGTGCGGTACCAAAATCACCCAGGTGATAGATACTTACCGCTGAACTTTTAAATGTGAATTTCTGATAGGGCTTGGCAATCAGCTCTTTCAAAAAATCTTCGTGAGCCAGGCCGATGGTAATATGCGGATTGTACTTCGCCCCGGCATGGTCTTTTATAAATCCGTTTACGTAGTCACTGCTTCCGGCGGCGATGGGTGTACGATCGGCATTTTGTACAAATGCTGCATCCGTTCCTATTACTATAAATGGTTTCAGCGCTGCTATGATCTTTGCCTGGAAATCCAGCAGCTTTGCCGATGGCGTTGCCGTGATACCTGCCAGGCCCAACCCTTTATAAGGAAAATAATAAAAGCCTGAGGTGGTAATTTTCTCTTTCGTGATTTGTTCGCTTTTAACCACTTTTGCAACGGCAGCACAAACTTTTTCGAGGTCAGCTGTATTAACAAAGCATTGCAAAACCGTAATATGTGGTGTGTGTAGTTCATCTAGTGAGTAACTGCCTGGGCCGGAATAATTCTTCTGCATTATCCCATTATACACTTTGGCCGAGTCCAGCATGGTCTTGTCAGGATCCAGAAGCACATCAATAGCAGTAATTGAGGATTGGGCCACTGCTGAATTGAATTTAACCACTCCCAGGATCAAGGCAAGGAAGCAAACAATTTTTAGTAGTGACGTTTTCATTTCTCTTACGTGTGTTTTATTCAATTATGAATCATTTCTAAAATTCTGAGCGTAGTCTATATTTTAATTTCATCAGACCCAAGCCCATAATTCCTTATAATTTTCTCCAGTTTGTTTACAGGAAGATTTACTCTCTTGAATTTAGCTTCCGGCATCAGTATCATGTCGCCTGATTTGGCATCGGGTGGTTGGGGGACAAATATCATACTGTGCCCATCGGGGCGCTTCTCGACTTCATTTCCGAACGTCAGGTTATCATCTCCGTTGATCATAACTACTTTCCAATTGCTATCAGCATCATCGATGGTTGCGTCCGCACTGGATTTTAACATGGCATATCCCGGAATAAATACGAGCAGGTTGTCTTCGATAAACGTAAGAAATGCTTTCACCCATTTCCGGTCGGAGAGCCATCCTGCAATATAACAAACCAGGAAAATCAACAGGATGCTGAGTAACGTAAACATCCCGACACCAAAAATCCGTTCAGTAGGTAAGTGCGATTTTATAGGTTGTATAATTCTTTGGGCAATGGGTATTGCCTTTTCGAAAATGAAAAGCAATACAATAACCGGAAATAAGAACTGAACAATTCCTTTGCCTATTCTTTTAGCTGCTATGGAGTACCATTTCATTAGTCAGAAGTTTATTGTTCGCAGATCAGATGCCTGCCTGGTTGGCAGACAGGGAAAATAGTATGATGAACCTGGATATCATCTTCCCTGCCTACCATAGACAGTGGTTGGCGGTTATACAATCATGGTCAGCTGATGGTTTCAAAATAATTATTTATCAAACGGGTAAATCTTTTTCCAGTCTGTCTTCATATCCACAACCACCCAATGGTATTTGTCAGCATCATCCAATCCTTTATCCAACTTCGCCAATCCTGATTCCCTGTCGTAAGCGTATTCACGTACGGCATCAGTGTGGTGTATATAGAGTCCGAATCGCGGACCATTGCCCGTGCTGGTGTATTGCATCATTCCATAATCTCCGTCCGAATTCCCGGCGGTAAATACCGGGCGCATCCCGATGTGTTCATAAATGCCAACAGGTTTGCCAAGTTTGTCGTCATTAAAGCTAAATTCGGGAAGCTTTACTATTGCAGGCGACGACAGCGTAGTATTATATTTAGCTTTGAAAGAACTTCCTACTACCTGGTATGGAGGAATTCCATAGGCCTGTTCTACCCACATGCGCATGAAACTGATATCGCCACCGGATACAATAAAGGTCTTATACCCGTTTGCCCGCAGGTAGTTCAATAACTCCAGCATGGGTTGATAAACCATTTCGTTGTAGTGTTTGCCGGTTTTTGGATGTGTGGCTGTTTTCATCCAGTCATTCACCGATTTATCGAACTCATCCGCCGTCATTCCCGAAAATACCGGGATCATAAGATCAAGCAAAGCCTTATTTCCTCCTGCAAGTGCTGATTTCAGGTCGCCTTCCAGGATTCCTTTATAGGGTTGCTGGTTTTTCCAATCCGGGTGTTGTGGTGCCATTGCTTTTATACGATCGATCATGAAGTACAGCTGAAACGGCAAAGGCATTTCCGTCCATAAGGTTCCGTCGTTATCAAAACAGGCTATACGGTCAGCAACGGGCACAAAATCTGCGCTTCCTTTCCTGGTTGTTTTTGTTACAAAATCAATGATGGACTTTTTAACAATACCTGCGTTCCACGATGGAAGCGGATCCGTGTTTGCTTTTGTGTTTTGCTGCGGATAACTGCTGCTTGTTATCAGCAGAAATGCGATCAGCAGAATGAATGGAAATTTGATTTTAGTTTTCATTGTTCAACCTTAATTATTGATTATAAATTGATGAGTTTTTCATCCGGCTGCAACACTTCGTTGTTGTTTTGTTAGCAAAGTCGCGGACCGGCCGGTGGACCGGCCCGCGTATTTTACCAAGTAAAAGTTATTTCATTTACTTGCCGACATATTCTACTGAGTTCAACTTTCAAAATATTTCATATCCCAGATTATCTAGGACACCTTGAAAGAATTGTTTATTCTTTTGCCAGCGCTCTCGCAGCTTCTCTTTCAAGATCGAGGTATTGTTCTTTCCCGGTACTTACTTTAACAAAATGAACGGTTCCACCTTTAAATTCACCCGGAGTTTTATAAAGTTGGCTTACAGCATCGCCACTATCAAAACCAACACATAGTCCATCACCTGAAAGTGTGAATTTCCCAACCTGCACTCTCATAGGCATTTTAGCGACTTCCTTTTCATTTACATATAGCTTCGCAGTTCCGAGTGATTCACCATGTTCGCCTGCTTTTTCTTTGATGAATTCCATTCCCACTGTGTATTTGCCGGGTGCAAGTACTCCTGATACCAGAACCTGTTCAGGTTTGATGCCCAGGAAATTATATACATAATATAGCTTCCTGTCTTTAATGAATAGACTGTGACCGCCAAACCGTGAACCATGTGCGAAAATTACACCTGAAGTATTTGCGTTTATTTCTATATCAGCAACAATCTTATATGATTTACCTCTGATATTAACTGCAACGGCTTCCGGAATTGCACTAGTATGTGGATAATAAGTATATGAATCCCTTGGAAGTTCTTCTTTCGGACGATCAATAGTGAGGAATTCGGTAACCGAACGATCATCAAGCGGTAAACCAAAATTCTTGTTCGCCTCATCCAGCCAAAGTTTTTTCAATTCTTCCAGTTTACCTGGATTCTCTTTTGAGAGGTCATTTGACTCCGAACGATCCACATCTACATGATAGAGTTCCCATTTATCCTGGTCATAATGCCCCTTACTTGTAAAGGGAGCATGAATTGTCACTGCTTTCCAGCCATCCTGCCAGATTCCACGGGTACCAATCATTTCGTAATACTGTATATGTTTCTGCGTAGGATCATCAGGTTTTGCATTGAAAGTATATTTCATGGAAACGCCTGATAAAGGATATTGGTCAACACCCCTGTACACTTTTGGCATTTCCAATCCGCATATTTCCAGAATGGTGGGTACAATATCTACTGCATGATGATACTGGTTACGGATTTCTCCATGCGCTTTGATGCCTTTGGGCCAGGTAATAGTGAGAGGACAATCCGTGCCACCTGCGAAATTTGAATAGCGCTTGAACATTTTAAAGGGAGTTGAAAAAGCAGCTGCCCATCCAGTGGGAAAATGCTCATAGGTATTCGGTCCGCCTAACTGATCGATCAATTTCATGTTTTCTGATATTTCATCAGGATAACCGTTAAAGAACTTGTCTTCATTTACTGTACCGTTAGGAGAACCTTCTCCTGAAGCTCCATTATCGGAAGCATAAATGATCACGGTATTTTGATATTGCCCTGTTTCTTTCAAATAATCGACAATGCGCCCAACCTGTGCATCGGTATATTCAGAGAATCCTGCATACACTTCACAAAGTTTTGAAAATAATTTTTTCTCATCTGCACTCAGTGATTCCCATGGACGCACATAATCTGCAGCTAGAGCCATGTCTTTAGGAATCGGGTTAAAGTCCGTCAGCTTTGTATCTTTTGGTAATATGCCTTTTGCTATCATCCGGGGAAGTACCCATTTGCGGTAAGCATCATAACCATCATCAAATTTTCCTTTGTATTTGGCAATATAATCTGCAGGTGCCTGGTGAGGAGCATGGTTGGCTCCCGGGCAAAACCAAAGATACCAAGGCTTGGAAGGGTTTGCTGATTTCTGATCCCTGAGCATCCTGATAGCCTGGTCAGCCAGATCTTTTGACAAATGATAACCTTGTTCAGGGCCATAAGGTGGCTCAATAAAATGATTGTCCTCGGTAAGATCAGGATACCACTGATTGGTTTCTCCGCCAATAAACCCATAGAAGCGATCAAACCCTTGTTGCAGTGGCCACTGACTTTTGTTGGCTCCTGCCGAAAGATCCGTTTCGGGAACATTATGATCCTTGCCCAACCAGAAAGTACTCCATCCGTTATCATTTAATATCTGGGCCATGGTAGCAGTCTCCTTCGGCAACTGGCAGCTTGATCCCGGGAACCCGTTAGATGCTTCGGAAATAACGCCAAAACCATTAAGGGTATGATTTCGCCCGGTGTTAAGGCACGAACGGGTTGGTGAACAGAGAGCAGTAGTATGCCACTGTGTATATGTCAATCCATCTGCAGCCAGTGCGTCCATTGTGGGCATGTTGATTCGTCCCCCATAAGGTGACCAGGCGCCCAATCCTGTATCATCATATAATACAAAAAGGATATTGGGGGATCCTTCCGGTGCTTTTTTACGGATCCATGGTGTCCAATCGGGTTTGGAATCAAGGGCGTCAAGCTTCATTATGCCATTGAATCCTTTCACTTGTGGAGCATCATTTCCGCTTTGCTGTGTCTGTTGCTTGCAGCTGGCTGTTGCGAGTGCTATTATAAATAGCAGCAGGTAAGAAAATTTGTTCATCATAAATTTGGTTTAAGGGTTAATAGTAATTTGATTGTTAATCTTTAAGTTGCCGTATTTCAGTTCAGCACTAATGCTGTTCAGTTGCATTCTTATATTCCTGGTTTTTAAACGGTAAATTGTATTTTATCAGGTCAATTAATACTTCACCATCAACCGGCTTACGTAAAATGGCTTTCACGCCTGCCTGCCTGCAGTATTCATATAAATCATCATCCTCGAAAACAGTAATGACAAGCACCGGAATATAAGTGTTATTCTTGCAGAATTTTTTAAGCATTTCTAAAGCAACCTTATCTGGCTTACTAAGATCCATCACAACCAGGTCACCATCAGATGGCTTTAAAACAGAGAGCAAGGCATCCGAATCAGTAAATGAGCGATATTGCATTCCCGCCGATTCAAGAAATATCTCAAAAGCACGTAGCACCGAAACATCGTCATCAATCAAATAAATCATAACGAGCTTTTTGGATTCATTAGAACGAAGAAGTAATTCTCCTTATCAAAGGTACTTTATACAAAATGGCTTGTAAATAGACGATTCATTCTATATGGTCGTGAAATCAAGTTCAAAACATTGATAGTTAGCGCGTAAGAATATAATTAATAGATTAGACCAATTTTAAGAATGGACAGTACTAGAAGTCCCAAAATCCAAATTCCAAGTCCAAAATTCCAGGAGAGTAACAGAGTTGGCCTTGGATCTTGAAATTTGGGACTTGGGATTTGGGACTTTGTGTGTCCCCGAACTTTATTTATGGATAATTTTATCCTAAGCAAGTACTAAATGGAGGAAATCCTATTTATTCAGATGGGGTGTAATGCCGGCAGATTGTGCAATCTGTATCATTTCAGGAATGGTCTTTACTCCCAGTTTATTGCTGATGCTGAGTTTGTGTAATTGAACCGTGTGTTCCGAAATGGATAGCTCTGCCGCAGTTTGCTTGTTTAACATCCCGGTAATCAGGTAGCGGAGTATTTCAGTTTCACGTGGAGTAAGCAATTCAATTAAGCCTTTTGCCTTGAGCATCTCATCCTTTTCTGATTTTAATTCCCGGCTTAATTCAATAGCCTCGGCAATGGAATGTAACAATTCATCCTCTTTAAAAGGTTTTTCCAGGAAATTAACAGCTCCTTTTCGTACGGTCTGAACACTTAAATGCACATTCCCTATACTTGTGATAAAAATAATTGGCAGGTATGATCCCAGTTTAAGTAAATCGTCCTGGAGTTCCAACCCTGATTTTCCCTCCATATTTATATCAAGGACAATGCATCCTACACCTGTATACGGATCACGCTCAAGAAATTCCTCTGCGTTTGAATATGTTTCAACAGTATAATTATATGAATTTAAAAGAAAAGTCAGCGACCTCCTTATCGATATATCATCATCTATAACAAAAACAGTTTCACTCATTATATGTATTTGTCTTAATTCATTAATCTCCCGGTCCCCCGGTCCCTCAGTCTCCCAGTCCCTCAGTCTCACAGTCTCTCACTCCCTCACTCCCTCAGTTCCTATGACCTTCAGGCTGAATGAAAACTTTGCACCGCCTTCCGGCATATTGTCGAACCATATTTCGCCTTTGTGCTTTTCAATGATCGACCTGCACAGTGTTAATCCAATACCAAATCCTTCTTTCTTAGTTGTAACGAAGGGCTTAAATAGTTTTTCTTTAAGACCTATATCAATACCTGGTCCTGAATCGCACACCGAAACGATGGCAGTATCCTTGTTTAATGTTAAACTTATTTCCAGATTCCTGTTATCCCTTTCACATTTTTCCATCGCGACAGTGGCATTTTTCATAAAATTCATAAGGACCTGTTGTATCTGTACTTTATCACCAAGTACAAGAACAGGCTCAGCATCAAAATTAAGCTCAATGTTTATATTCTGTTTTTTGGCATCAGTATGGATAATATCAACTGTCTCCCGGATAAGAGTGTTTAGGTTTACATTTTCCATTTCTCTGATCTCGGGCTTCATAAGGCTTTTAACACTAGTTATAATTCCTGTAGCCCGTTGATCATCCTCCAGGATATTTTCAAACATTTTTGTTGCCCTTATCATATCCAAACTTCCTGTCTTAACAAATCGTATGCCTGCCTGCGCGGTCATTCGTATGGCTGCAAGCGGCTGATACAACTCATGCGACAACGAAGCTGTCATTGTCGCCATTTTCGATAGTCTGTCAGTGTGTATTAATTCACGATACATGCTTTCAGTCTCTTCCATTTTTACAGCAATTGCTTTTTGCCTTCGGTTAAGCCGGAACAAATAGGCAATGAGCAGGGTTTGTGTAGCAATAAAGATCAGTAATCCAATAATATACCATTTATACATTTCAAGAAATGAGATATCCTTATTAAAGAAAATACTATTTTCAGGGATTACTTTTGAATCAGTCAGATGCCAACGTTGAAGCTCTTTCCAATCATAAAAATGTCCAAAGAAATTATTTTCATTTATGCTTACATCCATTATTTTTTTTCCATTCATGATTTCATGGGAAACTTTCCCTATCTCTTCACCAAGTTTAACATAGCTGAAGAGATACCCACCTATATTTCCTTTTGCTCTTACACCGGCATCAGTAACGGCAAGAAAGACCGGTGCTGTGGTGTTTTTTGAAATCATTTCCAATGCTTCGGTCGTAGTAAATGAAATATTGTTGGCGTCCTTCAGGTAAGCCGGGATCAAAATAATACTCTTGGGTGGTATGGTTTTCGCAAATCGGATGGTCGAATCCATGTTTAAGCCAGATATGAATTTAAAATTATAAGATGGCTCAAATTGTCTTTTACTTTCTCTGACCATTGATGTATAAAAAGTATCAAAACTAGATATCCCACTTATAACATATACATTTTTAAATTCAGGGAATAGTGCTAAAGCTTCCCTGATAGTTTCTCCTACCCGAAATTTTAATACAACTTCGATTCCGTTTTTTGGATTCAGATCACGTAGCGGCATTCTTCCTGGTAAATCCAGGTCAATATTGATCATCTTCAGGGCTCTTAATTCACTACTGCCATATTTTGATATAGCAGCATTAATTCCTGGTCCCACAGTAATCAGTAAATCTATATTAAATTCTTTCAACTTGTTATTGTACATAGTGATGATAAATTTTGCGTATTCATCATTCACGGCCCTGCTGAGATCAAAATATTCCTGTATTATATTAACCGGTTCATCATTCCCCCCCCTGATTGTAGTGTTCAACCCATTTAAAATATTCTGAAAAGCCGGCATATTCGAACCATATGCAAAAAAGATAACCACATTCTTTACTTTCTCCTGGGCGTTGGTTTTTAAGGGAGAAAGAAAAAAAGTGAAGATAAATACGATCAGTATTCTGGGGATTATTTTAGCCATACTTCTTGGAACTTAAATCCAATATATAATTAGGGAATAAATATAGATATATTTTTAATAAGTCATCAAAACACTTTTGAATATCCTAATAATGATTTAAATATTTATAGCTATACGACGGTTAAACTGTGCCAATTTACTTGAAAAAGTCTGATTATATAAATCTTCATCATCTTTTATGCAAACCACCTTTTCAATGTTAGCCAATAACAATATCAGGTTAATGACATATGTATTTAAGCCGAAGGATCAAAATGAATTTTATTTAGTGGGTTTTAGCCGGTTCAGTTTTCCTTTCAAAATAAATATGCAGGATCACATTCAAAGCGTATAGGTTCTCGTTCTCGGTATCATAATACTCATCATATTGGTAGGTAAGGTTGCCTTCCAGAGCAAAGCGTGGCCTCCATGTAATTGTTGTACCCCCGATTAACCGTATCCTTGTGAAGGCAGTATAGCGGGAATCCCAGTAGGGTTCAGCATTTACATAAGGGACGAACGACGCATTCCCTCTTTTGACCTCCTTTTCAATCATTACCCGGTAGCGAATCCGGTAAGAGAATTGATTATCCTTACCAAGCCAGCGCAATTCTGAACGCAATCGTGCCGAAAGCAATGTTTTATCCCCCAGAGGCAACCTTCTGTGAATTTCACCGATAATCGCATCTTCATAGTAGTCTCCATCTTCGCCCAGGCTCAGGCCCCGCATCACAGCACCCCTGGCCAGCCATGCTTTCATCTGCTGTGCCCTGTTCTCATCTAGCAACCTGGCGAAATAGATCTTTTTGGTATGTCCCCAGGCATAGTCTGCCTGTAAATAAACATTCAGATCAGTTGGCTTGCTGTTAGCATAATCTTCCAATGGTATAAACGCTGACAGACGCCATGAGGGGCTTAATCTGTACCATATATCAGTTTCAGGCCAGAACTCAAATGATGAGTTTTGTGCGCTTACCCTGTTAGTATTCAGTATATAAATAAAAATTCCTATGCCTACTGCCCGTAATAAAAGACTTCGTTTGAGTATGAATTTAACCATACCAACAAAAGTAGTATGAATAAGAGAGCTTGTAAATAGAATAAATATTCTATATGGTTAGTGTTGAAAGTCCTGGAAAATTATTCAACCTGTCCTTTATTTTAGAGACATCCCGATCCGGGAAAAAGTGTCATTTTCAAATCCCGCACAAGCAGACTGTGCCGGATGGCTCCGTTCGCGCTCGTCTTATTTTCTGACGAGTGCGGGTAAAAGTCTCACTAATTGATAGTTTTATCTTATTTATCATTTGGGTAATTGCGCTCTTGGTATTCTTGCTTACCCTTTCCGCGCACCGGGCATCCGCTTCATAAGTTTTTTCCGTGTTATAGGTATTTATTATTGCTTATCGGAAAAAACGTTATTCCCGCTAAAGCCCTATTACATCCACTAATAACCAATAACGAATAACCATTTTCCATTAACCATTAACTATTTTCCCCTTCTCCCCCCGCCCAGCCAGTGCCGGATGGCTGCCAGGTCGCAATTTTTTGTCACGGTATTTGCATAAAAGCAAATACAGCGTGCCGCGCCAAAAAAATTGCTACTGTCATCCACCGGACAGCTACGTTTACATAATAGGCTCTTATGGTCTTGGTAGAAAGCCCATAAGCCCATTATGTACTATCGGGCTAAAGCCAAGTAGCCACTGTCTGCACCAACCCTTCCTGCCCACTCTTCCCTCTTTCCCAGCAGCTGCAAGCCATTCATTACTCGTCCCTCGTAATTTCATGCCTCTTGCTGCACCCACAGCAGCAAATGGTTAATGCCTGTGGTAGCATTAGTTTACAAGCAAAATCGGGTTTAGTACGTTACGCTTAACCATCAGCTGCTAAAACCCACCCACTTTCCAGGTT
>JBAXBJ010000058.1:0-32217 GCA_037142075.1 Bacteroidota bacterium | reverse complement strand
GATATTTAATGATTTAAATCAATTTTAGGTTGTCGGAGTGGACTCAAGAGTAAAATTACAAAATTCTCACCCAAACTATAGCCAGAATCTGACGCGGAATAGCAATTACTTCAACTTTTGTTTTAATTTTACTGAATAGATGTTTTCATTTTATTATTTTTCACCCTAATTCCTAACCCCTAACCCCCAACCCCCGACATGTGTGGCCGATTTTCACTTACCGCAAATGAAGCAGAGCTGAACCTTCGCTTTCAGCTCGAAGGTGGCGATGCGCCCTATGTTCCGCGCTATAATGGAGCGCCAACTCAAATGCTGGCGGTTATCACCGGCGAAAACCCCCATAAACTGAGTTATCACCGTTGGGGATTGATTCCGCCGTGGGCTAAAGATATTTCTTTTGGCAATAAAATGATAAATGCCCGTGCCGAAACGATTACCGAAAAATCGTCGTTCCGTGCTCCCCTGATCAGTAAACGATGCCTTGTGCCGGCTGATGGATTTTACGAATGGCAGCAAAATGAAGGCAAGCAGCCATTAAGGATTTTCGTGAAGGACAATCCTGTATTTTCAATGGCCGGGTTATGGGAGCGCTGGAAATCGCCCGAAGGCATCGTGGTGGAATCTTTTAATATAATTACCACCGAGGCCAATAACTTCATGAAACCGATACATAGTCGGATGCCGGTAATACTGAATCCCGAAGATGAGAAAACCTGGCTGTCAGGAAAGGATCTGGCAGAGATACTTTCGCTCCTGAAGCCCTATTCCTCCGAAAAAATGGATGCTTTTTCTGTTTCGAAACTGGTGAACTCTCCAAAGAACGACAGACCGGAAGTTTGGGTGAAAGCAGAGATCTGAAAGTGGTGACAAAGAACAAAAATTTCTGCAACTATTCACCTCTTAAATCCACCATTTTTGCCGCAGATTTCACAAATTTTCACAGATTTTAAACTATCGAAGATAGTTTTTTCTGTTAAATTAGTCTAATTGCTTTAATTTCAATCTGCGAAATCTGCGAAATCTGTGGCATGTATTTGTTTTTCTATATTCTGTCAGGCGTGAATAGGTACAAATTTCTTAATAAAATTATACCGAAACGAAATAATCATTAATTTTCACCTCGGCTAAATACAACAGCAATATGGTAGTACAATTTCAGATTGAATACAAGACCTTTATTGGTCAGGCGTTGATGATAACCGGCTCCATTCCTGAATTAGGCGACGGGCAGGTGCAGGGTGCGAAACTCATGGCGATGAGTGAAACTCAACCGGGTTTTTGGGTTTTTAAAATCGAATTGAGTTCATCTGCCGATTTTTCATACAGGTATTTTGTGAAGGACGACAACTTTCACACGAACATTGAAGAATGGGGCCCCGACAGGATTTTTAAAGCCGAAAACAGGCTGAAACAGTCCATTCTGCTTTCGGATTGCTGGCGGCCGATGTCGGATCCCGATTTTGCGCTGCACTCTTCAGCTTTTCTTAATGCGATTCTGAAGCCAGGCCAGCTATATAAAGCACCAAAAGCGAAAATAGGTGAAACAGCTAATACAGTAATTCTGCGATTCAAACCCGATGTGATCCGTATAAAACCGGATCATAAAGTGGCTGTGTCAGGAAGCGCAAAAAGCCTGGGAAACTGGAATGAAAAAAAGGCCGTCTCCCTTGGTAACCCTGAACATCCGCAATGGTGTGGCGAGGTGAAAGTTTTACTTTCCGAGTTCCCGGTGCATTACAAATACCTGGTCCGAAACGAGGATGAAACCACCGCATTCTGGGAAAAAGCTACCGATCGCATCGTGTTACTGCCCGGAGGCGAAGTTCCGGATGTAATCGAAATCGGTGACGAAAAATTCGATTTTCCTCAATATCCCTGGAAAGGAGCCGGCATCGCCGTTCCTGTGTTTTCGTTACGGCGCGAACAGGGATTTGGCGTTGGCGAATTTTCCGATTTGAAATTACTTGTAGATTGGGCAAGCGAAATGGGCCTCAGGCTGATACAGATTTTGCCTGTTAACGACACCATTGCCAAACATGCCTGGCAGGATTCGTACCCTTATGCTGCCATTTCGGTGTATGCGCTTCATCCGATTTATATCAACCTGCTCGGAATCGGGAAATTGGAATCGGATATCAACCAGCAGATCATCGAAGCCCAGGGGAAATTCCTTAATTCGCTGTCGAAAATTGATTACGAAGCTGTAATGGCTTTAAAATCAAGATTTTTTAAACTTATTTACGATCAGAAAAAACAGGAATTTCTGAACGATCCCGATTTTCTTTCCTTTTTCATTACCAATGAATACTGGCTAAAGCCCTACGCAGCTTTTTCCTTCCTGCGCGATCTTTTCAACACCCCCGATTTCAGCCGCTGGGGCGAATACAGCAAGCCAACCGTGGAGATGCTTGCACAACTTACCGATAAAAATTTATACCATTACGATGATATTGCAGTACATTATTTTATTCAGTATCACGCGCATATCCAATTACTTGATGCCGCAAATTATGCCCGTTCGAAAGGGGTGGTGCTGAAAGGCGACATACCCATCGGCATTTACCGCAACAGTGTGGATGCCTGGCTTAATCCTCAATTGTACCATATGGATTGCCAGGCCGGTGCACCGCCCGACGATTTTTCGACCAAAGGTCAGAACTGGCGTTTTCCTACGTACAACTGGGATGAAATGGCCAAAGATAATTATGCCTGGTGGCAGCAGCGCCTGCGGCAGTTATCGCACTATTTCGATGCCTTCCGCATCGACCATATACTGGGGTTTTTCCGCATCTGGGAAATTCCCGGAAACCAGGTCGAAGGGCTGTTGGGATATTTCAATCCAAGCATTCCCTATTACCGCGACGAACTGCAAAACCGCGGAATCTGGTTCGACGAAAACCGCTTTTGCCAGCCTTATATCCGCGAGCACTTTCTGTACGAACGTTTTGGTGATCTCACTGAATTTGTAAAACACAATTACCTGGTTGAGTCCGATCCCGGTTGTTTTTACATTCATCCCGATTACGATACACAACGCAAGATTGAGGAAAAGTTGGTGGTTGAACCCGACACCAGTTTCGAAATGCGTAACCGGCTCGAACGCATCTCAAAGGGATTATTTTCGTTGATTTCGGAAGTTATATTTCTGCGGGCACCAGGCACAAATGGAAATGCATTTTTCCCACGGCATACCCTTCATTTTACCCGTTCGTACCAGGAACTCGATAACCACACGAAGCACGTTGTAAGCGAAATATATCTCGATTATTTTTATCACCGCAACGAAGAATTCTGGCGCGGGAAAGCCATGGCGAAACTCCCGGTGCTGAAAAAGGCCACCAATATGCTGCTTTGTGGCGAAGACCTGGGCATGGTTCCGGCCTGTGTTCCAGCCGTGATGAACGAGTTGGGAATACTGAGCCTCGAAGTGCAGCGGATGCCGAAAGATCCAAAAATTACATTTGGCCACCCAGCCGGTTATCCTTATTTATCGGTTGCCACCCCATCTTCGCACGATACATCGACTATTCGTGGCTGGTGGGAAGAAAACCAGTCGCTGTCGCAACGGTTTTATAACGAAATTCTGGGCAATTCGTACCAGGCACCGGCAGAATGTACAACTTCGATAGTGCGGCAGATCATCATTCAGCACCTGTATTCGCCAAGCATGTGGGCCATTTTCGCGCTGCAGGATCTGTTGGGGATGGATGATACCCTGCGTTTGCCAAACCCCAACGAGGAACGGATCAATAACCCGGGAAACCCTAACCATTACTGGCGTTACCGCATGCACCTGAACCTGGAGGATTTACTTGCTCAAACCGATTTCAATAAATTTGTGCGCGACCAGGTTCAATATACCGGCAGACTGGATGCTTATTGATGCAAAAGCAGGATTAGAAGGGTAATTACAATTGTGTAACCGTACGAAAGGATTCTGGAGGAATTGGGGGAGTTGGTGAAGTAGAAGGAATTAAAAGATTGGTTAATATGCTTTAGCTTTGCGGCTCTCTGCGTAAAAGCTTTGCGGCTCTCTGCGTAAAAACTTTGCGGTTCTCCGCGGTTAAATACTTTTTTACCGAGAGTTACGCAAAGAAACCGCAGAGAGCCGCAGAGGTGCTGAATAATTAGCAGGTGTACAAGCGAATAGTCCTCTATTATTTTGTTATTATAACCAAATGAAAAACATCACACTTTTAATCTCCCTTTTCTTTGTTTCTTCTTTTCTCCATGCCCAGGAATACTGGCAAAAAATAAATAGCCCAGACTATGTAAGTGATGTAAATGGCATTGTAAGCGATGTAAAGGGGTTGATCATAAAAGTATTTCAGAAAAACCTTATGTAGGCCCGGGCACGAAAAGCACACACCTTGACAATATTAAATAGCAAGTCAGAGTGCGACTTAAAGTCGCGCCCTGACTAATTCCAAACACCCCCGCTGGCATCTATTTCCAATCGGTGCCGGTACCAGGATAATCTGAGTATATTTGTAGATGCAGTAATTAATATAAATGAGCAGAAAATACAAATTCCAAGGTAGGTTAAAAGTGACATGGATTGAAAATCCGCGGCAGCGGGGGATGGTTTGATTCCAGCTATTTTATTTCATAATATTGTCAATGCTGCATTACCAATAGCCCGACTGTTCATCTTAGCGATTATATAATTGCATTTTTACTTTGTTATTTCAAAGGTAAACATAATGGGTTAGCATTTATAAACTAACCTGGTTTTGTTTTTTTTATTGAAAACCAGTGATTTTTTCTGTTACAGGATAAAATATGCAGATCTAGCCTAACTGTATAATATAATGGATCCCTACAGGAATTGGATAGTGCAGGGTTTTATTTTGGTCTTACTAATCAGTATAAGTGAGGTCGTGCCTTCATGGTTAAAATATTGATAGTTAGTAAAATAAAGTTTGGCAAACTACCAATTGAGGTAGAATAAATTTAATTAGAGGGATAATGGGTTTTCAATAGTATTGACGACTCATTGAAGAACGAATATTTATGGCATAGTATTTGCAAATGAATGAAAAAAATAATTTGCATTTTGAATCCAAACTTCAACCATCCGCCTTAGTGTAATTGAATGTGATTTTTAACTCAATCAATTTTTAGCATGCATTACTAATTAATTCATCAAATCTTTTAAAATGAATACAAAAATTTTTCTTTTGGCTGTGTTAGCCTTTTCCATTACACTTTTCTCATGCAAAAAGGACAGCGACACTACGGAAGCTGCAAAACCATTTATCCAAAAAACAACCTTAGAGGATCAATCCTATTTTCTTTATCAGTACGATGGTACCCGCCTTGTAAAAATCACTTCAACTGATGGGAGTTATACCACGTTAGATTATTCCACAACAACTGTAACAGCGAAGGAATATTCGGTTGATAATGTCCAGGGGAATAGCCAGATGTTTACATTAAATTCGCAAGGATATGCCATATCATCTGTTACAACCCCAGGAAAGAAAAAAAACCTTTCATCTAAAAGCATTTTACCAATTGCAATTGCACAATTTTCAATTTTATCCCCAACCATAACATATGAATATAATTCCGATGGCTATATGACCAAAGCGATTTATGGAGATGCAAGTAATCAGGAAGTTATAACCTATACCATTTCAAATGGCAACCATGTTGGATACTCCGATGCTGCGGGAGGGCAGACATCTACCAGTACTTCTCAGTTTTATTTGGATAAAACCAATACTGTTGGGTCTGAAAACATGGGAATTGCTTTCTTTGGCAAACAGGATAAAAATTTGATACAGTCAGTTACTGACACCTATAGTGGCAGCCCTGTTATGCACTCCTATTCCTATCAGTATGACACTCAAAACAGGGTGGTGAGTACAACTATTACTACTTCAGGTTTTAATACCACAAGCACGGCTTATTCATACAAATAACAAATAGCAGGTTTACGCTTGGCCATTTTAAATCTGCGATTCAATCCTTCCCAATGTTAGATATTTGGGAAGGTTTGTTTTTTTTAGATAATTGCTATTTCCACCGCTGTCGCGCGGTGTGTTCTGAAGTAAAAGTACGAATTTAAGTGAAGAAAGTTTTTTTACATGCTGTATATAAGATGAAGGGGTCTCTTCAAAGAGATGGATCTTCGCAAGAACTGTGCAGGCAGATATTGCAAACCGCTGCTGGAGCCGATGTGCAATCCGTGCCGGAATAAATTTGCAGATTGATACAATTACCCAATCTTACGCGCGTCGGGAGACGCGCGCAAGAATAGATATAAGCTGTTTCTATTTTTTCCATTCCGGTAATCGTCCGGGTGTGGGAGGAGCACCGAGTTTTTCAACTTCTTTTTCAATTTCTTTCAAATCCGTTTCGCCTATGCGTTTTATCTGATCGTAAACCGGTGGAAACTCAGCCATCAGTATAGCATACGCATCAAGTTGCATCTGGGTGGGAGCGCCGGTTGATCCCCAATGGGCATAAGCCATTTTGCCAAGGCGGTTATACAGGGTAACCGGTGCCGGTGGATTTTCCTCATCGCTCGGCCGGTTGCTTACATTGTTGAATTTCAGTTTAATATCCTCCAACTGATGCGAAACTTTGCTGATACGGGCACGCAAACCGGTATTGGCACCGGGAATCGCATTTAACGAAGCCTGCAGGGCATACGAACGCTGAAGCAGATCTTCGGCATATTGATCGGTACCACGCATTACCCGTGTGAGCTCGGCAACTTTCTTCTGAAATTCAGCCGCTGCCACCTTGTCGGTAGCCGGTAAAGTTGCATTGTTCAGGGTAACTGCATTAAATTCGACGGGACCAGCCAGTTGTTTTACGGAATCACGAACGGTCATGGAGAGGCTTACCTTGTATTTACCCGGCATCACCGGAATACCGCTGCCGGAGGCGGCAAACGGATCGTATTTCTCTTTTCCATCCACCGGCGAGGTGTCGCGGTAACGCAAATCCCAGTTTATACGGTTAATTCCCGCCGAAGGGGCTTTATTGATGCGGCATATTTCGTTGCCATTTTCGTCGGTAATGGTAAAAGTAAGGTAAGCAGCAATTTCCTCACGTTCGGCGCGCAATTCCTTGTCGGTAGGCTGCGGGATGCGCTCGCTCTTTTCGAACAATTTGGTTTCGCGTTCCTGGCGCATGTCTTTCAGGGTCTTGGGGGCTTCTTTCAGGTAATAGGTGAAAACGGCACCGAAATCAGGATTTTTGGCAACAAAGTAGGTAGAGCCTTGCCCGTATTTCGTATCACCCTGTATGTACATGAGAGCATCTTTTACCGGGAAAATGTAAGAATCTTTTTCGAGTAACTCTTTGTTTACCAGCCGCAGGGGCGAATAGTCGTCCATAATATAGAAACCACGCCCGAAAGTGGCTAAAGCAAGATCGCTTTCGCGTTTCTGTATGGTAATATCGCGAACAGGAATGGAAGGCATACCGCTTTTGAGCTGTACCCAGATTTTGCCGCCGTCGCTGCTGAAATAAAAGCTGAATTCGGTACCAACAAACAATAGGTCAGGATTGATAAAATCCTGCTGAATGCTGTGCACCGTTTCATTTTTAGGTAAGTTGGCAGCTATTGATGACCAGGTATGTCCTTTATCCGTGCTTTTGAAGAGGTAAGGTTTGAAATCATCGCGTAAAATATTATCAAATGAGGCAAATACCACGTTTTCGTCGAAACGCGAAGCCATCAGGTCGCTTACATACGTATTTTCGGGCAAGCCTGGAAATTTGTCGGTTTTTGTCCAGGTCTTACCTGCATCTTCGGTAACCTGTATCAGTCCATCATCCGTTCCTGCGTATAAAAGGTTTTCTTTTACCGGCGACTCATCGAGGGAAACGATGGTTCCGTACAGCGAAGTGGAAATATCTTTAACCACGGCATCATAACTCCAGTATTTACCCATTACAGGCCAGGTGTTGCGGTCAATCTGGGCTGTGATATCGTCGCTGATCACCTGCCAGGTATTTCCGCGATCGTCGCTGCGGAAAACTTTATTGGCGGCACAATACAGTCGTGTGGGCGAATGCGGGCTGAGGATCAAAGGTGTATTCCAGTTCCAGCGGTAAGTTAGTTCGTCTTTACGAGGTTCGGGCCTGATGTCGACTGCTTCCTGGCTTTTGCGGTCGTAGCGCACCATGCCGCCGTACTGCGATTCGGAATAAACGATGTTGGGATCGACAGGATCGATCTGCGACCAGAAACCATCGCCTCCGCAGGTTACAAACCAATCGTCGCTCACAACTCCCGATCCGCTAATATTGCGCGAAGGGCCTCCAAAACTGTTGTTGTCCTGCGTACCTCCATAAACATAATAGAACGGAGTCGAATTATCGACCTGAACGCGGTAAAACTGCGTTACCGGCAAATTCGATTTGAACAAAAATTCTTTTCCTCCGTCAAAGGATTCGTAAATACCGCCGTCGCCACCAATAAACAAGTGACGTGTATCGGAAGGATCAATCCAGATGGCATGATCGTCCACATGGCGTTTGTTATTACCGATGGGCTTCCATGTTTTACCACCATCTTCGGTAACCTGCGAAACGGTTTCGGCCGAATACAGTTTATCCACATCTTTCGGATCGCAGTAAATTTCGTTATAATACTGGCCCTGTGCCGAATGATCGCTCATTTTCGACCAGCTGGCACCCCGGTTGGTGCTGCGGTAAAACCCGCTTGCATCGCCGGCTGCTTCGATTATGGCAAAAATATAATCGGGGTTAACAGGCGAAATCGCTAATCCCATTCCACCCATATCCCCACCGGGAAGCCCGCTTTTCAGTTTATCCCAGCTTTCGCCGGCATTGGTCGATTTATAAATAGCCGTTTCGGGCCCGCCGCCTATTTTTGTGAATACATGCCTGCGGCGCTGTTCGCTGCTGGCATATAAAATATTCGAATCACGCGGATCGATCAGAATATTGTTAACACCCGTATTTTCGCTTATTTCAAGAGTTTTTTTCCAGGTTTTACCACCATCGGTGGTTTTATAAAGCCCGCGATCGCCACCCGGTCCCCACACAGAACCTTCGGCAGCAACAAAAACGATATCGCTGTTACGCGGATCGATCACAATTTTGCCAATATGTTCCGAGTCCTTAAGACCCATGTTTTTCCACGACTTTCCTCCGTCGAGGCTTTTATAAACACCGTCGCCATAACCCAACGCACGCTGATGGTTATTTTCGCCTGTTCCGACCCAAACCACATTGGTATTATTCGGATCGATAACCACTACGCCTATGGAATAGGATTTCTGCCCGTCGAAAACGGGGTCAAAAGTAGTGCCATTGTTGATCGTTTTCCACACATGGCCCGAAGCGGCCGCCACAAACCACTCGCTGTGGTTATTCGGATTTACCGCAAAATCGGCAATACGGCCCGATGTAAAGGACGGACCGATAGAGCGCCATTTCAAGCCGCCGAAAGTTGACGATTTCAAGGTATCTGATTTAATTTCCTTCTTTTCAGCTTCTTTTTTCGGTTTTGATTTCCCTGCATCAGCAGCTGAGGCTGAAAAAAACAGGATGGCATATAGCAATGTAGCTATCAGGCCGTAAAACTGGGTAAGTGAGGCTTTTCTCATATGGATTTGATTTTGGGGTTAATTCAGAATTTAACTTTTGCAAATAGGTGCCTGAGCCGATAAACAGCAATCTTTTAACAAAGATGGAATTTTATTCTTTACAAGGGAATGAAAAGGAGTTTAATTATGCAAAAGGGCTTTCATAATCGGTGAAACTCTTATAAAAACTGTTAAAATAAATCTGCTGATACAACCATTGCTACTTGTATCAAACCCCTTGATATATAAATCTCCGTAATACTTTATGGTATGATTATTGGTAAAAATCAGGTTCCGGATGAAGATGATAGTACGGATGAATGGAGACTGACTAAAATTGATTTATAAAAAACTGAAGGGGCGAAGGGAGACAAGGCGAGAGGCGAAGGGCGGAAATACACTTTGAATTGTGATCTACAATTAAGGATTCTTACGACTTCGGACTTCCGTCTTCCGACCTTTTGTTTTTTCGGAGTATAAATTAGGTAAATTTAAAACACTGTCTAAATGCCAATCATGTTTTTATAAATATTTCAAAACGCGAAAACCGATGAATACCCTTTATTCTCCTTTTATAAACGCATAACTCTTTGATTATGAAAAACAACAACCTCATTTCATTGCTGATTGTTACAATTCTGATTTTTAGCTTTAATTTTTCGGATGCACAGACTCCAACTTTCAAACTGAGCGATTACAAAAATCCTAATTATCTCTACCAGACGCTGGACCTGAATTTCGGCTTAAACAGCGGGTTTATCAATAACAACACTAGTAGCAACGGAGTAAACCCCAAATATGCGGTAAGCTCTTTTACCCTCAATTCAGGAGCCGGTGCCAACTATTCCAGGTATAAAAATTCGCTCAAAACACAGCAGGAACAGCATGTTTCTCTCAATGCAGGGATCGGCTCCTCATCTTATCAGAATAAATCTGGAAATCCGGAACAGCAGATCAAATCAAATAATTTCAGTCATGCTGAGGACATAAATATTTCGGCTTTATCCAGGTTTTTCAATGAAAAGCAGCAATATTTCGAAGCGAATGGCTCTATTTACGGGAGATATAACGGACTTTCGCAGGGTTCTAAAACAACTGTGAGCGGTACAACATTGAGTGAGACTGAAGGAAACCAGAAAGACCTGAATCTGAATCTGGCAGGAACACTCCGGGTTGGAAAAGGACGAATTGAACAGGTGCAGGATGCAAGGCTTGCCATGTACATCCTCGAAGATTTGCAAAAGCTGAACCGCGCCAAAAAAGTAGCGTCTAACGAAGATGTGTTGGCGCTGGCACAGGAAATAACTTTATTGAAATACAAACGCTTTTTCGATAACAGGTTACGGAAAATTGCCGAAATAACGGCTATCGATGCATTTTTACAAAAAAGCAGTATTGCTGGTGTGGCTGATGCAGCCTATTTTACTTCGCTGAACGATAACTGGGATTTTGCCAATAACCCGATCAGAAATAGCGGGAAACGTTTTTATGCCGGACTCGATGCAAACTATGGTTATAACTACGAGAACAACCTGGTTAACTACATAGTCCCGGTCGGTGAAGATGCTAAATATCATTATAATAAATCTTTTGGAGGTTTATTTGTTGTAGCCGGAATCGACTGCGAAAAACCTGAAAATCTTAGGTGGCAGAAATCTTCGTCAATACAATTAGGCGTCGGAGTGCAGAGCCAGGTTGAAAACGAAAAAGCACTAGAAAATACCGACGAAACCACGTACTACCTCAGGGCGCTGCCATCTGCAAAACTTTCGGCTGATTATGGCTTTGGCTATTACCCGAATTCACGTACCTGGCTCACGTTCAACTGGTGGCTCCTCAGTGGCTGGAACAAGGAAATGGATGGCGCGTCGAAAAGTGAAAAAGAAAACCTTCAGAACAGTTTTTACACCTATACAGGCCCGCAGTTCAATGCATATTATTATTTGTCGGAAAAACTGCGGCTCAGCCTCACTTTCAACGGGGAATTCCGCTTCGAAAACAAGAATTATACCTACGATGTAATAGCCGGAAATCCCGAAAAAGCTACTACAACCTGGTGGAACCAGCAGGTAAATGCCGCGCTGACTTACAGTTTGTTTTAGAGAAATGTTTTTTTACCACGGAGGCACTGAGGACACGGAGAAACACGGAGAATTTTTTTTGGAACCGGGATTCAGTAATGCTCGTTCTTCAAATTATAAACAGAAACACGGAGTATGTTTTTTTTGAAACCGTGGTTTAGTAAAGCTCTTATTTTTCAATTTCAATAAACTTAGTGCCCCTCCGTGTTCTTAGTGCCTTAGTGGTTATACCTTTTATACAATTCCAATGATATTAATATCAATCCTATACAACCATTTTGCTGCTGCTCTTCCCTTTATTGTCAGAAAGCTGAAGAAAGCGAAGCAGTAGAGCAAAAGTGATAACAATGGCAAATTAAGTATTACTTTTGTGAAAGGATAAACCAATACTGTTTTGAGGAACGTTGTACGACTGATTACCGGCAAAAGCGATGTTGAGCGGGATTTAGTGCATGGATGCACCCGCAACGATCGTGTTGCCCAGCGCGACCTCTACTACAAATATTGCGATGCCATGTTTACCATTGCCTACCGCATTGTGAACAACCGGGATGATGCCCACGATGCCCTGCAGGATGCCTTTATCCAGGTGTTTCGCGATATAGGGCAGTACAGGTTCGATTCGACACTGGGTGCCTGGATTAAGACGATCGTTGTACGTACTTCGCTGAGGCTCCTTTCGAAAAACCGCAATCTGGCTTTTGCCGATATGGAGGAAGTGAAAAGTGATGAAACGATACTGATACCCGATACGTTGAACAGCGAATACCTCGAAAAGGTAATTCTTTCACTGCCGGATGGATACAGAACCGTTTTCCTGCTTATCGAAGTGGAAGGATATACTCACGAAGAGACAGGCAAAATGCTTGGAATCTCCTCAGGCACTTCGAAATCGCAGTTGCATCATGCAAAAAAAATGCTCAAAAACCGGCTTTCGGCTTTGATGGATTGAACATGGACGACAACAAAGACATATACAAAAACAAGCTTAGTATGAAGCTTCCATCGCATTCTCCGGATTTGGGGACATGGCAAAATCTTGCTTCAAAGCTCGATGCCATGGATGCCGAAGCAGCCTATAACGAGAAATTAGACCAGCTTCCTACTCACTCGCCCGACTCAGGAACCTGGTATTCCATTTCCGGCAGACTCAACCGGATTGCATATTATAAAGCCGCTTTCCGTGTAGTGGCATCGGTTGCTGCCGGGTTACTTTTGTTTTTTACAGTTTCACATTTCAACGATTTCTCTCAACCAAAAGAGCAGGCTCCTCAACTTGCTGAACAGAATCCAATAGTTGCAAAGAAAAACACTTCAAACACTGGGAAAGTGACGGTGCCGCTGGTCAGGGATAAACAGATAAATCAAAATCATAACGCTTCTTCCACCTCAAATTCTATTTCCTCAGAAGGTACTGGAATTCAGCCTTCCCAGATAGCAGAAGCAGAACTTTTAGACGAATTTATTTTAATGGATTTTCCTGCAATTTCGTTGGCTACAGAAACTTCTGAAGATCTTTTGGAGCCTGTAAGGCAAAGCACCCAGGTTGCCGGAAATTTGACATTATCTGAGGATATTCTGAAAACGGATTTTAATACTGCGGTTTCTGTATTGCAGTTGGAAAAGAAAAAGCCTGAGACTCAACCTACAGTTAAATATTATACGCCGGAAGATCCGAAACCCGCTGGCAACAAGAATAAATTTGCCCTTGCCACCAATTACCTTCCCGAAAATATTTATAACGGAACCAACAACTCACTCTTTCACAATATCGATCTCACAGCAAGTTACAACAAGGAGAAAGTGAGGTACAACACCAGCATAGGTATGGCCTACAACGAGGAGCAGCTGAAATTTGATATGAACTATGATATTATCACTCCGGTAACTTCGGTAGGGCCGGGAGGTGCGCTGGATACGCTCAGCTATAATGTTGCCAGTTTTGATACCGAGTACCAGGGATCCGAAAAGCATGAATATTTTACCTATAACCTGGGTATAGCAAGGCGGCTTTTCAGCTTCGGAAAATTTTCATCCTGGTTAAATGCAGGTGCCGGGTTTGGCATCCTGTTAAATGACCCGGATCTGGTTTCTTCGACCGAAAAAAATATCAAAGGACAGTACAATGCACTAATCACCAGTGTAAAGGCTCCGAAGCCAGTGTACAATGATGTGAATGTGAACTTTGTGACAGGTATTGATTTTAATTATAAAATTATCGAGAGGTTAAGCTTTACTTTTACTCCGACCAGCCGGTGGTATTTCAAACCGGTGCTTACTATGAACGGTCAGCCTACCGATGAGCTTACACTTGGATTTCGGACCGGTGTGAAGTTTGAATTTTAGGCCCACATTACGACGTTAGATTTTTAGTTCTGCTATTAGCTTAGCAGGTGAAATCGTGTTGTTGGAAGTCAGAAGACCGAGGTCGGAAGCTACCCTTAAAACGTTTTAACCACTCTGTCTAGCTCGTTGTAAAGCAGTTAGCATTCTTCGACTTATTTTCCATCGGCCGGAAAGTAATGACAATTCAGTAAATTCATTAAACTCGCGTCTTCATTTCCAAAAAGCTTGCATTTACCCATCAAATTCAGTATATTTGTGGTGGCGGTAAACAAGAGGCTAAATTCTTAAAGCAAAACAATCATGAAAAAAATATTAGTTGCCATTGACCTGTCGGATATTGCGATTGCAGCAGTTGAGTATGCAGCAAAATTAGCAGTTGCATTTAATAGTCAGGTTCGTATTTTGCATGTGGAAGTGCCGATTCCTGCTTATATTGGGAACGAACTGGTACAGCCGGTAATCCCAACCGATAATGATGAGGAATTAATCCGTATCAGGAAGGATCTGTCGGCGATGGTTGACCACCTGAATTTGCAGGGAATTGAGGCTGATTACGAGCTGGTCAAAGGCCCCATTGTTGAAACGATTATTGAAAAAGCAGCATTATACAGTGCAGATATTATCCTGCTGGGAGCTCATAATCATGGTTTTCTCTACAGGGCTTTCATTGGTAGTGTTTGTTCGGGCGTTGTTAAACACAGCCCCTGCCCGGTGCTGATAATTCCATCAAAATAACATCTTTAAACGGCTGCCGGAAAAAGAGCCGGGCTCACTTTCACTGATTTAATCGATCATTCCCACTCCGACCGTTTCGTTGGTTCCTTCGTCAATAAAAATAACAGCCCCGGTAATCCGGTTTTGGCTGTACGGGTCGAAAAGCAAAGGCTTGGTGGTGCGTATAGTTATATGAGCTATGTCGTTCATTTTCACCTCGGTGTCATCAGTAATCTGGCTGATCGTATTCACGTTCACTTTGTAATGAACTTCTTTTACTACACATCGAACATCGCGGGTGGTATGTTTCATTGCATATTTGCCGGCGATTTGCAAAGGACGAGGGCTCATCCAGCATATCATCAGGGTAATATCCTGGCTTACCTGCGGACGGTTATCTTCCTTCACAATCATGTCACCACGGCTGATGTCAATATCATCCGTGAGTTGCATGGTAACCGACATAGGCGGATATGCCTGCTGCAACTGCTTGTCCTGTAATTCAATAGATTTGATGGTAGAGTGGTATCCACCGGGGAGTATCATAACCTTATCGCCGGTACTAAATATCCCTCCATCCACACGGCCGGCATAACCGCGATAATCGTGGTATTCGTCAGAGATAGGCCGGATAACGTATTGTACCGGGAAGCGGGCATCGGTTAAATTGTAATCGTGATCGATAGGCAGGGTTTCGAGTACATCGAGCAATGTGCCGTTATTGTACCAGTTCATATGGGTTGAAGGTTCAACAACATTATCGCCGTGCAAAGCACTGATAGGGACAAACCGGAAATCCTTTACCTTCAGTTTGAGTGCAAAAGCAATAAATTTTTCACGGATTTCCTCGTAAACAGCGCGGTCGTAATTAACCAGATCCATTTTGTTTACACAGATAAGGATGTGAGGTATCTGCAATAAAGTTGCGATATAGGTATGGCGGTATGTTTGCTCCGTGACGCCGTTGCGGGCATCAATGAGTATCAGTGCGGCGTTGGCGGTTGAAGCACCGGTAACCATATTGCGTGTATATTGAATATGGCCGGGTGTATCAGCAATGATGAACTTACGTTTTGGTGTGGCAAAATACCGGTAAGCCACATCGATGGTGATGCCTTGCTCGCGTTCGGCCCGTAAACCATCGGTGATCAGTGCCAGGTTAATATGCTCGTTTCCGCGCTGAATACTGGCACGTTTCACGGCTTCAAGCTGATCCTCAAAGATTGATTTGCTGTCGTACAGAAGCCGTCCGATCAGGGTGCTCTTGCCATCGTCAACACTTCCGGCTGTTGTAAAGCGCAACAGCTCCATATTCAGATATCCCTTGGATGAAAATTCTGTCATTTTATTTCCTGTTTATTTTATCAAACGCTCAATGCGTCTTTTATTGAGACGCGAACATCGCGTCTCTACTGAATCCTAAAAATACCCTTCCTTCTTCCTGTCCTCCATGGCTGCTTCGCTGCGCATATCATCGGCACGGCTGCCTCGCTCGGTAACACGGGTAGCGGCAATTTCAGCAATAATATCCTCGAGCGAATTAGCGGTCGAAAGATTAAGCCCGGTGCACGAAATATCCCCTATAGTGCGGCAACGTACCGTGCGTGTCTCAATTTTTTCACTGGGTTTTAATTTCATGAATGGTGCATAAGCCAGCAAAACACCATCGCGAAGAAATGATTCACGTTGGTGTGTATAATAAATGCTTGGCATCGGAAGATTTTCTTTCAGTATATATTGCCAAACGTCCATTTCGGTCCAGTTGCTGATTGGGAAAACCCTGAAGTGCTCGCCGATGTGCTTGCGGCCATTAAAGATATTCCAAAGTTCGGGACGTTGGTTTTTGGGATCCCATTGACCGAATTCGTCGCGATGCGAGAAGAAACGCTCTTTGGCACGCGCTTTTTCTTCATCCCTGCGACCGCCACCCATACAGGCGTCGAACTTGTATTTTTCAATGGTATCGAGCAAAGTAACCGTTTGCAGCAGGTTGCGACTTGCGCTGTAACCTTTTTCTTCCACTACCCGACCAGTATCAATGGATTCCTGAACGGAACCGACAATAAGTTTTACGCCAAGTTCATTGACAAGGTTATCGCGGTAATCAATGGTTTCCTGGAAATTATGTCCCGTATCGATGTGAAGGAGTGGGAAGGGGATTTTAGCCGGCCAGAAAGCTTTCCGGGCTAGGTATGTCATCACAATACTATCCTTGCCTCCCGAAAAAAGTATAGCGGGGCGTTCGAACTGAGCCGCCACTTCGCGGATCACAAATATGGATTCGCTTTCGAGTTCGGCAAGGTGCGAGAGATTGTAGTTGGTCATACTTAAAGTTTAATTTACGCTTAAAAATGCACTTTGCAATCACTTACCCGATTTGTAACGATATGATGGGCAGTATATTATCAAGTATTTGTTGTAATGATGTTTCTATATTTTCGGTATCGGTACGGATCTTCATGTTTGGATTTACCGGTATTTCGTAAGGGGCATTCACACCTGTAAATTCAGCAATTTGTCCGGCCCTGGCTTTTTTATACATTCCCTTTACATCACGTTGTTCGCAGGAAGCCAGGGTGGGGTTTAGAAATATTTCAATAAAATCATTTTCTCCGATAATCTCCCTGGCAAGGCCGCGCATCTGGTTGGTAGGACTGACAAACGCACAAATACTGATAACTCCGGCCGAGAGAAAGAGTTTTGAAATTTCCGCGATACGCCGTATATTTTCCAAACGGTCGGCATTACTGAATCCCAGGTTATTATTGATGCCGATACGTACATTGTCGCCGTCTAAAACCTGGCAAAAAAAGCCCCTGGCAAACAATTCCTTCTCAACGGCAAGAGCGAGTGTTGTTTTACCTGAACAAGGAAGGCCGGTGAACCACATTACTTTAGCATGCTGGCCAAGTTTCAGTTCTTTGGCTTCGCGGCTGACTAATTTTTCAAGTAGGGGAATTACGTTTCTTTGTTCCACTTTAGCGGATTAATGAAAAAGTGATGCAAAAGTACGGTTTATCCGGTTATCTGCAAGCAGGTTATGATGATAAAGGTACTAGCCGGTATGGGAACCGCATATAAAATGATTTCAGTTCTCCGGCAAAATAGTTTAGTTAACTATCAATTTCCTCACCGGTGATTGAACACCGCTTGATAAAACACTCACAAAATATACTCCGCGGGCAAGTTTGCCGGTATCAATACCTGTATTGCCGGATCGTTGATAAAGCGTAGTGCGCGAAACTACAATTCCTGTGGGTGTATGAACCAGGAGTTCCGCCTTTGATGAGCCTTGCGGGAGCACATAGCTTATTTCGGAACGATCATGAGCCGGATTGGGATATGGAAACCCCAAAATAGCTGAACTCATTTTATAGCTATCAACTGCTGTTGGATCGAGAAGCATACTTATATTAAAATCGTCGAGATAAAAACCATCCATTTCAGTTCCCTGATCTGCTTTTAACCTGAACCGGATTTTTATTTTTTTACCCATATAGCTGTTCAGCGAGATCGCTTCGCGGACCCATTCGCTTTCAGTTCCATCATACACAGGTTGTCCGCTGGCCTGGTATGCCGTACCCGGATGTGTGTATTTTCCCTGCAGAGGAATCCAGGTTGTACCGTTGTTAGTCGAAATGCTTACCTGAACATAATCATAGTCCTTTTCGAGTGCCCATTTAGCCCTGAACTGAAGCACCATAAGAAGTGAAGTATTCAGGGTAATTTCATTAACTAAAGTGGTGATTTTGTTTGCATTGGCAGCGTAATTTCCCATGGGGGAATCGGTAAGTGATGAGGTTGGGGAATAGTATTGTGCCCCTGTAATCCCCCAGGTTCCGGTCCAGTTGCTGACATTGTTGAGGTTATCGTTGAAAACGGTGACAGGAAAACCAAAAATACGTATAACAGTATCATATTCCGTAAAAGATCCATTATTGAGAGATAATATATATTTTATAGTATCGCCAACATGCAAGGTATTATTCAGCTGGTAGCTGATGGAATCTGTATGTTTTTCGAGTACACTCAACCCCTGGATAACCCGTGGATTGCCAACTGAAGCAAATGCATTACCAAGTGGTGTTACCGAAACTGTAAAACTTCCGTTTTTCATACCCAAACGTTTAGCTACAAAGGGCAAAAAACCGCTCTGTTCATACAAAAACAGCGGACTGGAATCTGCCACCGTGCCATAATTTCCGGCAAGACGGGCAGCAGTAATACTGGCCAGCATGTTTTCCTGGATTAAAGGAATAATGCGCGATTGAACAGGCCAGAAACCATCGTTGCTACCTCCGACTTCGGGCGTGTACGAAAAGATGGCTGGTTTAGTCGTTTGTTCCCCGTACATCCAATCATCGGACCCGCCATTAGTGGGGTAAATGGTAGTACAGCCAGGCCCGTAGGTATAATTATTCTCTTTTGTCATCAGGTTGGCATAAGCATCTAAAATATCATTATCGGGAGTAGGTCCCGGTGACCAGCCCCAGGCATACAGGAACAAGTTGCTGTATGAGTGGTAGTTAAGAGCAATTTTAAAATTATGATCCTGGCAAAAATATTTCATCATGCGTGTTTCGGGTTCCGAAAAAGGAGCCGTACCCCGGTATATATCATCCGAAGGAACTGGGGATGAGCCTGTATCGTCATAACCCCATTGGTAGCCATAGTTACGGTTAATATCAATTCCAAAACTTCCGTCGCCGTTAGGGCGGCGGTTTTTACGCCAGCCTCCGCCACCGTTGGGATTAGTAGTAATGTTGTACGTATATCCATCCACGTTAAAAACCGGCACAAAATACATTTCGGTGCTGTCGACCAGGCTTTTTATGGATGGATCGCTGTTATAATTCTCGAGCAGGTACCACATGTAATACAAAAGGTGTTGCATGCCGATTGGTTCGCGGGCATGATGCATCCCTGTATAAAGCACTTCAGGTTCAGTTTCGTTCACATCAGGGTTATCGCTGATCCGCACATAATAAACCGTGCGACCTTCAATAGTACTAATGGTGTCTACCAGGGCGTGTCTTACCGAAATAAGGTTTGGATAAAGTGTCCTCATCAAATCCAGTTGTGCTGTCATTTCAGCTACTGTGCTGAATCCACCGCACGAACCAAGCGAAAAATTTACCGGTTGAGGCCATGCCTGGTTTAACATCACATCCTTTTCCGTAAGGGTCGACTTTTCAGCAGATCTTTCGGTATAAAATTTAGCCATATCCGCTATGGTTATTTCGCAATGAAATCCTTCGGCGGACAACCTGGCAATTTCGGGTTTTGATATTTCGGCCATATACCATTGACTAGCATGATCTTTCTCAATTATCTCAATACCGGAAGCGAAAATTTGTGCGGGTGTTTTAGTATCGGTAAATATTTTTACCCTCGAATACGTGGATTGTTGTGCCGCGAGAAAAAAGGGCAAGCTAAACAAGAACAGAAAAAGTACAGAATTTTTCATTGAATATCCGGATTTATTAATCCCCAAAAGTACTAATAATCAAGGATATTCAGTAAACTATCTGAAAGGAATAAATGGCTTTAAGCGGAAAATAAGGTTAAAATTACTTCCAGTTGATGGTTTCGAACAGATGTTGGATATCTGCTTTAACGAAGTCGATTACCGGTGCAAGGGAATCGTTGTTTGGGATTACATCAAAATAGAGGGATCCCCGCAGCCAGTGGCTGACGCTGTCGGTAAGATAAAACTGGTAGGGGGAAGCCGCTCCCATGCCGTTGATTTCGTATACAAGTCCATACACTTTCCGTTTTGGATCGGAAATGGCAATATTACGTATCCCGCTTGCTTTTGACATGTGTTTAAGTGCCAGGGTACGGGTATCCTCATTGTACGTAACAAGACTTTCTTTGCCGGATAAAGGCTTGTAACTGATATGAATACGGCCGTGAAATACAGGCATCTCGATATTGATCCAGTTCTTTTCCTGGGGCGAAAGCGGATCGTTAGTTATCAGTGCATAAGCGGGATACTCAAAACTGTAAGGATAAACAGAATCGAGAAGCATGTATTTTTTCCCGGGAAGGGCTATCCGGAAATAACCGCGTGGTTTAGGTGTATAATCGTTGCTGCACGAAGAGGTCACAAATGCGAACAATGCAGAAATAATAAATAAAACACCTAAATTCTTTATAATGAGATTTTTAGACAGAAATGGTGGTGTATTTTGAAAAAGCATTTTGACAGGTTTACTCCGTTTAAACGGTGTTGATGGGTGTTTATTGCTTCGGGAAAAGAGGGTACAGCAAAGAAATAGAACGCCAGATATATGGATATAATTTTGATAATTTATCCTTGTTTGCCAACTTCGGGAATCGTAACTTTTATTTTTTTTATCCTGCGCTTATCCGCTGTTTCAACGCGAAAAGTAAATTCGCCGAGGATAAAAGTTTCGCCTGTGGAAGGCATTTTCCCGGCAAGTTCGAGAATGAGGCCTGCAAGAGATTCACTTTCACCTTTTGCCTCATCGAAAATACGATCGTCGATGCCAAGTGTGCGGCACATATCGTTGATGGTTGTCTTGCCCTCAAAAATATAATTCTGATCATCTATTCGTGAATAGAATGTGTTTTCAGCTTCAATATCAAATTCATCGTTTATTTCGCCTACAATTTCTTCAATAATATCCTCAAGAGTGATGATGCCCGAAGTTCCGCCATATTCATCAACTACTACAGCCATATGTATTTTTTTCTCCTGAAACTCCTGCATCAGGTCGTTGATAGGTTTGTTTTCGGGAATAAAAAAAGGCGGCCGCACCAGTTTTTCCCAATCAAAAGTATCGCCTTCCGAAAGGTACGGAAGCAAATCCTTGATATACAGAATGCCGGTAATGGTATCGGGGGTTTCGTTGTAAACGGGGATCCGCGAATAACCCGATTCTACAATTGTTTTTTGCACCCTGCTGAATGGAAGTGAATTGTCGATAGTGGTAAGATCGACCCGCGGACTCATTATTTCGCGGGCGTTGATTCCGCCGAAACGGGTAATGCTTTTCATGATCTTCCTGTCCTCTTCGTCCACTTTTCCGTCGGCAGTAATATCGATGGCATTCGAAATATCGTTGAGTGTAATATTGTGCGAACTGATAGCCTGATGCTTGTCGATAAAACGGGTGGAACTTACCAGTAACTGGCTGAAAGGATACAATATGCGCTGCAGAACAATGAGCGGAGTAGCAAGTGCTGAAGCGATTTTCACAGGTTTGCGGGTGGCGATTACTTTTGGCATTATTTCTCCAAAAAGCAAAAGCAGGGCAGTAATAATTACAACCTGAATTATGAAGCTGAGTAAAGGGTTTGACGAAAAATCGAGGTATTGATTTACCAGAAAAGTGGAAATAATAACGGTGCCAACATTTACCAGGTTATTAACAATCAGGATTGTAGCGAGCAGCAGTTTGGAATTCCCGAGCAGATGGACTATACGTTTGCTTACAGCAGATTTTGACGACCTGATCTCGTTCAACTGCGAAGGGGAAAGGGAAAAAAAAGCTGTTTCGGAAGCAGATGCCGCGGCCGAACATGCCAACAAAACTAAAATGGTAATAATACCGGATACCAGGCCTGCCGAAGAAGCCAGGTCAGCTGGAGTATAGGTTAATAAAATAAAAGCGTTCAGTGTCTCTGGAAGTTGGTCGGTCAAAGTGGAAAGTATTGATTTTAAGATGCAAAGATAGTAAAAACAGAAAACAGACGGAAGAATGAGGTTCGACCGCCTGTTTTGAACAAACTGA
Source organism: Bacteroidota bacterium (assembly GCA_037142075.1). GTDB lineage: Bacteria > Bacteroidota > Bacteroidia > Bacteroidales > UBA4417 > UBA4417. The sequence goes on along the minus strand of JBAXBJ010000058.1, from coordinate 9,741 downwards.
TTCCATTAAAATGGCAGATCTTCATGATCCGTATGCTGTGCCGAAGGTTCCGCAATGGGTGGAACTACAGGCTGGGCGGGATGATTAAAAGTTCCCGCCGGTTGGGGCTGAGTAGAATTTTCGCCGGGTCCTTCCTTACGGCCACCTAATAAAATAAGATTATCGGCCTGGATTTCGGTGATGTATTTTTTTTGCCCGTCCTTTCCGTCGAATGAGCGGGTGCGTATTTTACCTTCGATATACACCTGGCTTCCTTTATGCAGAAATTGCTCTGCTATTTCGGCCAAACCACGCCACATCACTATGTTATGCCATTCGGTATGCTGAACGTCGTTTCCCTCCCTGTCGCGCGAAAACTCGGTGGTTGCAAGCGAAAAGGCTGCTTTTTTATACGTGTCGAATGTTTGAACTTCGGGATCTTTTCCCAGATTCCCAACCAGAATTACTTTGTTTACGCCTCGTGCCATAATGATTGTTTTGTAGATTTATATCATTTTATTCTCACAAATGTACTTCAATTTAGTGTTTTCGGGAAGTTGTGTTGATAAATTAATGGTTGTGGGGGGGGGGAGAGGTTGAGTTGTTGAGAGGTTGAGTTGTTGAGAGGTTGAGTTGTTGAGAGGTTGAGTTGTTGATGGGTTGATGGGTTGATAGGTTGATAGGTTGATGGGTTGATAGGTTGATAGGTTGATGGGTTGATGGGTTGATGTGAAAGGAATCGAATTATTCTTGTTTACAGTCAAAAACTGAACGCATCACCAACTTATAACAAAGTTGCAATGTAACGGTCAATCAGGCGTGGCAAGGGCAGTTCTGTGATTTGAGCTTTCGCTACTGCGCTGATGTTTGCCTTGGTTGCCGGTATTTCCCGGGCATCAATCCTGATAAATTTGGCCAACAGCCTGCGGTGCGAAAGCTGGTGGATATATTCGCCGGAAACATTTCGCACCACATACGAAAATCCGCCTAACAAACCCTGTTTTTCGCATAATTCCAGGATTTGATCTACCTCAGCAGCGTTTTCAGTTTCAATGCACGGAAAATCGTAGAGGTTTTTCCAGATATCGTTCCCGGTTCGTTTTCGCATCAGAATGAATTCTTCCTTATTTTGCAGAAAGCTGATTACTATATAATTAAGGTGACGGAGGGTGGGTGGTTTTTTGGGTGTCTTAACAGGGAATTTCCCAATTTCATTTTTTTTGCGTGCTTCACACGAAAGTGCCAGGGGGCAATCGGCACACAACGGGCTTTGGGGTGTGCAAACGAGTGCCCCAAGTTCCATAACCGCCTGGTTAAATGTACCCGGCTGCCGGGGATCCAGAAGTGCATTTACCAGTTCATTCAGAATTATACGACCCGCATTTGTATCAATCGGGGTATCAATTGCATACAGTCGTGAAATAACACGGGCTACATTTCCATCCAGCACTGCGACTGCTTCGTTGAAGCAGATGGAAGCGATGGCTGCAGCCGTATAATCGCCGATTCCTTTGAGTTTTTTTAATCCGGCTGCTGACTCCGGAAAAATGCCTCTGTGCAGTTCGGCGATTTCTTTAGCCGTATGGTGCATGTTTCGTGCGCGCGAATAGTACCCAAGTCCTTGCCATAGCTTCAGAACATCCTGTTCCTCAGCAGCAGCAAGGCATTGCACATCAGGAAAAGCAGCCAGAAAGCGATGGTAATAATTCGTCCCTTGTGCCACCCGTGTTTGCTGCAATATTACTTCAGATAGCCATATTTTATAGGGATCGCGGGTTTCGCGCCACGGCAGCGGACGCTTATTGTGTTCGTACCAGCGAAGAAGAGATTCAGTAAGATTCATAATCAGAACAAAAGTAGTCACACTTAAGCTAAAAACAGGGTAAAATCAGATGAACATGCGGGAAACACTTATGTGACCTACGTTTATGTGGTGAGAATCGGTTTTACAATTAATGTTTTAATCCGGTAATAAACTCCTTGATGTTTACCAAGCCCAGCAAATCGGAGGCGAAAACCACAATGACAACGATCACGACCCATCGCACAAAATTGACTCCCCATGATACCGCAAACCGCGATGCTATAAAAGCTCCGATTATATTGCCAATAGCATGTATCAAACCAAAGTCCCAGCGAACCTGGTCGTTTAAAATAAAAACAATAAGTGCCAGCGGTGTATATAAAAGTACGATCCAGACTTTGATGGCATTCGCCTTTACCAGGTTGTACCCGGCTCCAAGCACTACCCCGGCCAGTATAAAATAACCTACGCCCACCTGCACGAAACCGCCATAAACACCAATAACAAAAAAAATCAGCATCTGTATCCACGAAACCGGTTTTTCTGACAGGGCCTCGGTGCCTTTGAGCCATTGCGAAGGTTTGGTAAGAATAAAATACATCATCACGATCATCACAACCCCAATGGCTTTGCGAAAAACAGCTTCGTTAATATCTGATGCAATCTGCGCGCCCAAAATGGCTCCCAGCATGGTAGGAATGGCTAGTTTGTTGGCTTTTTTAAAATCGAGGACTTTTTTTCGCCGGAACTCATTTACCGAAGTAAGATTTTGAAGAATTACGGCAACACGATTGGTGCCATTGGCAATATTGGCAGGCAGACCCAGGAACATAAACAGCGAAAGAGAGATAATAGTTCCACCTCCAGCCAGTGTGTTGATGAATCCAACAAATACCCCAGAAACAATAAGTGCTGCAACAGTCAGCCACGTCATACTAAAAACCATTTTACTTTGGCAAATGTAAGAATTGTTGATAAAGCGGAATTGTTGAATTTCAATGAAATTAACCATTTGAATTACGAATTCAGAGCAATGTCATTACAAATTCTATTCTGAATAATGGCTCCTTAGTTTACTATGTCGCATCCCGTATAGGAAATACAACACCAGCCCAATTACCAGCCATATCAGGAATCGCATCCAGTTGGTAATTCCCAGTTCACTCATCAGATAAAGATTGGTTATCAATCCCAGTACCGGTATCAGCGACCATTTCCTGATAACAGCATAAACAGTGGTTACTATAGCTACCACTATAAAAACATACATAGGCAGCTGATTATGAAAACCTTTTGAAAGATGATTGCTGCCGTTAAAAATACCTGCAAAAAAACCGGGATTGGATAACCAGATAATGACCAGAATCAGCATCCACATCGGGAGCAGAAACCAGCGGCTGTTGGCATAAGGAACATTAAAACCTTTCTTGTTGACATCGTTGTTTCCCCTGGGATGCAGTATCAATACCCCGCCCGAAACAAGAATAAATGCAAATAGAGTTCCTATACTTGTCAGGTCGGTTACTTCGGTGAGATTCAAAAACAAAGCTGGAATGGCTACCAGGAAACCGGTAATAATGGTGGCAAAAGCCGGAGTCCTGTATTTTTTATGAAGTTTCGAGAACCTGGGTGGCAACAGTCCGTCGCGGCTCATGCTCATCCATATACGTGGCTGGCCGACCTGGAAAACAAGCAACACGCCTGACATGGCAATTACTGCCCCCAATGCAATGATACCTGACAACTTGGTCAGATGTAATTTTTCAAAAGCAAAAGCCAGAGGGTCTGAAACGCCCAATTGAGCAAACGGAATCATACCGGTAAGCACCAGGCTGATGGCTACATATAAAACAGTTGTTATGATTAACGCATAAATCATCGATCGTGGCAAATCGCGGCGCGGGTTTTTGCATTCCTCGGCAGTAGTTGAAATGGCATCGAAGCCAATATAAGCAAAGAAAACGCCCGAAACGCCTTTCAATACACCGCCTATTCCATTCGGTGCAAAGGGGCTCCAATTCTTCGGATCAACATAAAACGAACCAACGGCAATAACCAGCATCAGAATCCCGATTTTGACAAGGACCATTATGTTACCGGCCATTTTGGTCTCATAAATCCCTTTGTAAACCAGCCATGTGATAAAAAAAACTATTCCTAGAGCAGGTATGTCGGCGATAAACCGGATACTACCCAAATGGGGTGCCGAAATCCATGCCTGGTAGGCTTCGCGCAGGTTTGTATCAAGACTGGCAAAAGTAACTCCCGACTGAAGTTGCTCCGTGGCCAGCTTAAACCCTTTAGCCGCGCTCAGGTAATCAATAGCCAGGTATTCGGGTATGTTTATGTGAAGGCCGCTGAGTAAGCCTGTAAAATACCCTGACCATGAAATAGCAACAGCAATATTTCCAATGGCATATTCCATTATAAGATCCCAGCCGATGATCCAAGCTATCAGTTCTCCAAAACTTGCATAAGCATATGTATAAGCACTCCCGCTGATAGGAATGGCAGATGCAAACTCAGCATAGCACATAGCTGATAATCCGCAGGCAATGGCCGTAAACACAAATAACAAGGATACGGCAGGACCGCCACTTGCTGCAGCATTACCAATGGTGCTGAATATACCGGCTCCGATAATGGCGGCAATTCCCATGGCAGTCAGGTCCCTGACTCCCAACCGGCGTTTCATTAAATCAGGATTTCCCTCATCGGCATGATGAAGGATCATTTCAATTGACTTTTTCCTGAAAATATTTTGCATAGGTCAGAATTACGGCGTAAATGTAAGGAATAGGAAATTAAGCCAACAAACAGTATGGCAAGAATTTATCAACTGATCAATTTATCAGTGATGTGGGCAATGAAACCGGATGTATTGATGCTGTTATGGCGCAAGGGGTGACTGAATTAAAACCTGCCAGGTTTTGAATGCCTGGCAGGTGTGAAATTGTCAAACGATGCCTTATCCGTTTATGGTGTATTGAATCGCGTTTTCAAGCTAATTGCATGTCAGGCTTATGAAACATCAAAATTTAAATCCGATTTTGGCAAAGTACATAGCTCCCTCCGCTAAATCCCATCTGTACACTATCCCAGATTCCTCCGGATTCAGTAAGTGCCGGGTCATGTTTATCGGGATAAACATTCAACAGATTAACTGAACCTATAGTGAATGTGAAGTTATTAAGATCCCTTTGAGTTATTGATTTTTTTATCATTCAATTTGAAAATAGCCAGACTGCACCTATCCCCTTCCTTCGATGCATAAGAATTGAATTATAATGAAAACAGGATAAATTACTGCATTTGTGAAGTCCCGACTTTCAAATTCCAGGCATTAAAGTCCAATTAGGGTCTTATCTTTTAATTTGATGTTTTTCGGGCAAAATATTCGTTAAGGAATTAAAAACATTAAAAACAGAACACAAAATGTAAAAGCATTTCAAGCCACTTCACTTTTTTATTCTTAATTTAATGTTACGTGTTTTGCGTTCCTTTTTAGTTCTGGCTAGTCCAGGTTAGGTCTTTGGATTTGGGCTTTTCTATCTTCCTGTTTCCATTTTAAACTAAACCTTCGCCAAATCATAAGCTATTCAGTATCTTTGCACACTATTTTTAAGAGGGGAAAAATCATGACTGATCCGAATACCAAGGCGTTTAAACGCTATACTGTTACATCTGCCTTGCCTTATGCAAATGGCCCCATACATATAGGGCATCTTGCCGGGGTTTATATTCCGGCTGACACATATGTGCGGTTTCTGCGTGCAAACAAACGCGATGTTTTATTTATCGGCGGAAGCGACGAACACGGGGTTCCCATTACTATCAGGGCACGTAAGGAAGGTTTGACGCCGCAACAGGTAGTTGATAAATACCACGGAATAATAAAGAAATCATTCGCCGAACTGGGCATTTCTTTCGATATTTATAGCCGTACCTCGGCACCCATTCACCACGAAACGGCATCGGAATTTTTCAGGAAGTTGTACGATAACAATCAGTTTATTGAAAAGGAAAGCGAACAGTATTACGATGTCGAAGCCCGGCATTTCCTTGCTGATCGTTACATAACCGGCACCTGTCCACGCTGTGGCAACGAACGAGCATACGGCGATCAGTGCGAAAATTGCGGATCAACACTCAATGCTACCGATCTTATTAACCCAAAATCGGCCCTCAGTGGCAATGTTCCGGTAATGAAGGAAACCAAACACTGGTTTTTACCACTTGATCAATACGAAGCCTGGCTGAAGGAATGGATTCTTGTATCGCACCGCGACGACTGGAAAACCAATGTTTACGGTCAGTGCAAATCGTGGCTCGACAGCGGTCTGCAGCCCCGGGCCGTTACCCGCGACCTCGACTGGGGCGTAAAAGTTCCCGTCGAAGGTGCTGAAGGGAAAGTGCTTTACGTATGGTTCGATGCTCCTATAGGCTATATTTCGGCAACCCGCGACTGGTCGGCACAAACCGGCAAGGATTGGATACCTTACTGGAAATCGGCCGATACCAAACTGGTGCATTTTATAGGGAAGGACAACATTGTCTTCCATTGCATTATTTTCCCGGCCATGCTCAAAGCTGAGGGTACTTATATTTTGCCCGACAATGTGCCTGCAAATGAGTTTTTGAACCTCGAAGGAGATAAAATTTCCACTTCGCGCAACTGGGCGGTTTGGCTGCACGAATACCTTGTCGATTTCCCTGATAAGCAAGATGTACTGCGCTACACTTTAGCGGCCAATGCGCCCGAAACCAAGGACAACGATTTCACCTGGAAGGACTTTCAGACGCGCAACAACAGTGAATTGCTGGCCATATTCGGGAATTTCGTAAACCGTACACTCGTTCTTACACACAAGTATTTTGGTGGCGAAGTTCCGGCTGTGGGAGAGGTAAATGAAACTGACCGCGAGGCAATGGCCGAAATGGCTGAATTCCCTGCCCGGATTGCCGGCAGTATTGAGAACTACCGTTTCCGCGAAGCATTGAACGAAATGATGAACCTGGCACGATTGGGCAATAAATACCTTACCGAAACCGAACCCTGGAAAAATTTTGCTACAAATCCTGAAAAGGTAAAAACGAACCTGAATATATCGTTGCAGATCTGTGCCAACCTGTCGATTCTGTGTGAGCCTTTTTTGCCGTTTACCTCTGAGAAACTGCTGGGAATGCTTAATTCAAGCCTGAAGCCATGGGCAGATGCAGGATCGTGTTCCTTGCTTGAAACCGGTCATAAACTTAACCAGCCGGCTTTTCTATTCGATCGTATTGAAGATGAGATTATTGCTGCACAGGTTAAAAAGCTTGCCGATACGAAAGCAGTGAATACAGCCGAAGGCATTGTAATTGCTCCTCAGAAACCTGAAATCACCTACGACGATTTTACAAAACTTGATCTACGGATCGCAACCATAACCGGGGCTGAAAAAGTAGCCAAAACGGCAAAACTTCTTAAACTAACTATCGATACCGGTTTGGATAGACGAACCGTAGTATCGGGCATTGCCGAACATTATACTCCCGAACAGGTAATCGGGCAAAAAGTTGTTTTGCTTGCCAATCTTGCTCCCCGGAACCTGAAAGGTATCGAATCGAACGGGATGATACTGATGGCTGAAAATAACGAAGGAAAACTCTGCTTTGTTTCTCCTACTGAAGCTTTTGGGAATGGGAGTGAGGTAAGATAATTTCAGGGTTTCAGGGTTCCAGAGTTTGAGGGTTTCAGAGTTTCAGAGTTTCTGGGATTAAAAATATCAGCGTACCTACGTCAAAAGGCTGTCCGTCATATAGTTCAATTATTTGAACCCCGGCACGGCAGCAAAAAGCCTCGATACTTTCCTTCTCCATGACACTGTTCAGGCTTCCACAGATAAATAGTGTATCTTCGAGCAGTCCGCAGGCACCGCCGAAAAAACCATGCTCAAATCCATCGAGCTTCACGCATGAAGGATCGACATACAGCGTTTCTAGCTGATGATGGAGAAGTGATTTTTCAATTCCACGGTCGGAGGTTATAAATAAGTTTCCCGGTAAAGAAACAAGGTTGCAGCGCACATAACCCTGCCGGACGTGAATTACTTCGGAACCAGGATTCATATTCTTAATTTCGGGATCAGCGATTTCCTTGTTTTGAATTAAACACTTTTCACTCACAAGTGAATTATAGGGGGCTGTTTCGGGATACGATCTGCCAACAGGTTTTTGCCCGGTTGTATATGGGATGCTATATTGTTTCAGGATTGCAAAATAGTCCCCAGGAAGGTTGGGTGCAACAAGTAAACCCGCTGGTGTCGGGCAGAAAAAAATATCGGGATGACCCGAAATGGCATCGTATGTAATTCCTTCGGTGGCAAATTCAACTATTTCGCCATAAGCTGCGAGTTTTTGTTTGGCAGCAAGAGGTATTTTTTTATCAATCAGTATGAGCATGGTATTCAAATCCTTTCATGTCGTCACTTTCGATGTATATTACTTTCCTGAAACTTTGCAATAGCAAAGCTTTGTTTGCCGCCTTATGCCCGATGGCGGCATTGCGCATTCCATTTGCCACGGTGAGGGTGAGCAGGTTTTTTTTACCATTACCGAAAACCATATTGCTTTGTAAACGCCGCCATATTTCCGAGAAAACCAGTTCGCCGAATGCCACATGAAAAGGACCGGCTACCAGGCTTGTATTATCTAAAAAGCCTTCGGACGGATGCAGACCCATACGCAGTATTTTTACCCCTGCTTCCGTAAATATAGGAACAATATCGGCCACCCTGTTTATTGCTTCTTCAAGAGTCAGGGGACTATATTTCCCATCGTGAAAAAGCTTTTCCAGGTCCGTGTTTTTAATCACCAGAGTTGGATAAATACGGGTGTTGCCTGCTCCCAGGCGAATGATTTCCGAAGCCGTAAAAATTGATTTTTCGGCTGTATCTCCCGGCAAGCCGACCATCATTTGCAGACCAAGGTTAAAGCCATTTTCCCTTATCAGTTGCGAAGCTTCATGCACCTGAGCCACAGAATGACCCCGCCCGGCAAGCTTCAGCACTTCTTCATCAAGCGACTGCGCACCTAATTCAATGGTAGTTACGTGAAATTGTTTCAGTAAAGCGAGAATTCCGCTGTTTATATAATCAGGCCGGGTTGAAATCCTGATTCCTGCCACGCGACCCGAGGCAATGTAATGTTGCACGGATGCGAGGTACGCTTTTTGTCCTTCGACAGGAATTCCGGTGAAATTGCCTCCGAAAAAGCCTATTTCCACATTGATGTCATCAGGAATTGTCAGCAGATGAGCATCTACCTTCCTGATAACATCAGCTATGGATGGAGCACATTCCGCACCTGCAATGTTATATTGATTGCAAAACACACATCGGTTTGGGCATGCCTCCTCAGGAATAAATACGGGAATGGTTGAATGACGGATTTTCATTGGAAGTAAAGATATATATTCCTGTCAACAAGACAATTGCCACTGATTAGCAAAAAAAAACCGGGGAGAGATTAGCCCCGGATGCAAGTAGTAATGAAGGTTAAACAATATAGGAGAACTAAGACTTACCAGCCTTCTTCTCTTTTTTTTCAGCCCGCTTTTCTTTTAATGATTTGACAGCAGGTTTTTTGACTTCTTTCTTCTCTTTATCCTGTGACTTTGCCATGGCGCTAGGTTTTAAATGATTTTACTGATAACAAATGTATTACAAAAAATATTGATATGCAAGCAATATATTTGTTTTCATTTTACTACGAAGAAATTGAACCGGAAATCTTATTTGTAATGCAACGTAAGATGGTTTTCTATTTTTTTGAAGATTCGTGTTTAGGATAAATTAGAACAGACAATCTAAAAAAAGGTTCAAAAAAATACCGCCCCATTACTGAAGCGGTATCCATTTGGTATTTTATTCTGGTAGCTTAGTAGAATATCAGTCTATGATCCTTAATATCAGCTT
>JBAXBJ010000057.1:0-32304 GCA_037142075.1 Bacteroidota bacterium | reverse complement strand
AATTATTTGATATTTAATGATTTAAATCAATTTTAGGTTGTCGGAGTGGACTCAATTTTCAAATTTTCAAATTCTCACCTCAACTTAAACCCACTCCTCATGCAAAATGTCTCCCTTTATCCCTACTACAATTTTCTTAACCGGAATATTCCGACCCGATTGTTGAACAGCCATTTTAGCCATTTGTATCAATCCGCCGCAACAGGGAACTTCCATAATAGGAACCGTTAATGTGTTGATTTTAGCTTCCGAAATCATTGTCGCAAGCTTTTCGATATATACTTCTTTATTGGTATCCAGTTTTGGACAGGCGATAGCAAGTGATTTGTTTTTGAGCAAACGGCTGTGAAAATCGCCCATAGCAAATGCCACGCAATCAGCAGCCAAAACAACATCAGCTCCCTGAAAATAGGATGCCATCGGGTTTACCAGGTGGAGTTGCACCGGCCATTGACGAAGTTCTGATTGAGCAAGTTCTGTCGCAGTGGCTGCAGAAGTGGAAGCCACGCTTGCATTAACTTTGTCGGTATCAATGCGGAAATCTATTGTTTTGGAACTTCCACAACCACAGGCACTTTCGTGCTCAGGCTTAACGTGATTTAATGCGTCTTTCATAGTTGGAAAAATTAGTGTTGATGCTGGTTTTAAGGATGCTTCGGGACTCAGGTCTATCTTGTGCTTTTTGATGTATTCAACAGCTTCTTTCAGGAATTCATGTTCATTATGGTCGCGAAGGTGTTCGAGATGCGCCAGAATGGTGTTACGACCCTGTTTTGCAATCGTTTCCATTACTATCGTTTCGTTATAAGGTTCGGCTTCGCGCTCAATGATCTCGATGGCACCTTCCGGACAATGACCGAGGCAAGCGCCTAATCCGTCACAAAACAAGTCGCTGATTAACCGGGCTTTACCGTCAATTATCTGAAGTGCTCCTTCGTGGCAGTTCGGGATACACAATCCACATCCGTTGCATTTTTCGTCGTCAATTTTGATGATTTTTCTAAGCATAAAAATTAAATCTTTAAGAGCTTAAACCTGTGTTAATATATCGTATGTATGTAAATTACAGTTTTGAAGTGAATCGAAATGGGTGTTAATTCAAGACAAGAAACAGTGTTTGTGCGTTATATAGGAATTAAAGTATTTGAATGCGCAAATATACGAATTTATTTATTTCCACCAAGGGATATAAATATTTAAGTACGAAAACATAAAATTGTGGATTTGTATGTTATTCCAGCATATCTGCCAGTGTAGTGGTCGACAGGTGATCGTGAAAAGTTTGAGTCATTTTTGAAACAACTGTTCCCAAAATACACTTCTCAAATGGACAGACCTGCTTTTCGTGTGGGCAACTTATAACTTTAACCTGGCCTTCAATAGCTTCGTAAATCTGTAATAACGTTATCTTTTCGGGTGCGATATTTAATTTAAACCCACCGGAAGGTCCCCGGTTTGATGATAGAAACCCTTCTTTTACAAGACGTTGCATAACTTTTGCAACATGGTGCCGGGACGAACCTGTAATATCTGCAATTTTTTGAACATTTATAGTCTCTCCTGCTCTGGCAACCAATACCATGCCGTGCATACCAATAGATGCAGCCTCTGAATATGAAACAATTTTAGCCATTCGGTTATATAAGTATTTAATTGCTCAAATGTCGGTATTATTTTTTTGATGTTGAGTATTGACAATGTAATTTTAATTCAATCTAAATAAGCCGCATGGCTTGGTTTTTGATAGATGCAGGTAAAATTCATACAACTAAAATTATGTGGGCAAAAAAATCACTTCTAATAACATCAGTAAGTTTTCTGGTTTTTCTATACTCTTGTGATGTGTTAAACCAGGTTTCACAAATGAGTAATCTTGCTAAATGCGAATTCAGGCTCGCTTCGGTTCAGCAGTTGAATCTTGCTGGCGTTGATGTTCAGAATATTAAAAAAATATCCGATCTGAAAATGTTTGACGCAGGCAAACTTGCTGTTGCTGCTGCTTCGCCGCAATTACCCCTGAGTTTTACATTGAATATTGAAGCAAAAAATCCAAATACCGCCACTGCCGGTATAACCCGGATTGAATGGATATTATTGATTGATAATATAGAAATGACCAGAGGGATTTTAGACAAACAGGTCACTATTCCTGCTAATAACGGTTCAGCAATCATTCCGATGCAGATGCAGATAGATCTGAAAAAAGCTTTGTCGGGCAAGAGCGCCGATGCCATACTTAATTTTGGATTGAACCTGGCTGGTACCGGAAGCAAACCTACCCGTTTCACGCTACAGATGAAACCCACAATAACTGTCAGCGGTTTTCCGATTTCGTATCCCGGATATATTAATGTGAATACCGAGTTTGCCGGAAAATAGTAAGATAATCAACTCTTCCGGTTGAGAACTGAAAAAATGCACACACCTACCTTAGAATAAAAGTACAAAGGGCTGAAACTACGCAAAAAGAAAATTGGATCAGGCTTTTTTCTCTTTTCCAACAAAAACGGCGGTGAAGAAAAAAATTCCCATCAGAATAAAATTATATGCCGGATAAAAATAATTTGACCAAAAATGATCAAATAACACACCGCCTGCCAAGAAGGCTATTGTGCCTAAAAGCATCAATATAATTCCAATTGCTCCGTTGAGCCATGCAAGAATTGTCAAAGGATTTTTCATATCGAATCTGGATTAGTATATACAAAGATAATAAACTTTTCGAAAAACCCGTCCACTCAGGTATAAGATTTTAATTCTTCATAAAAAGACTTTGTCAGCATCCGGTTGTATGTGTTTCAGGCAATATGTTTATCCTGCTCTAATGCTTCTTGTCTTTGATATTTCCATCTGCGATGCGTCCATAACCAATATTCAGGATTCTTGCGGATATCATTTTCCAGCATTCGCACATGGGCCTCGGTAATCTCGCCCTCCTGGGTTTTGGAAGCATCTTCACAAACCAATTTCAAATGAAAAATATATTTTCCTCTCTTAATCCTCTCCAAACTGCCATAAATCACCGCTGTATGAAATTTCCTGGCCATTTTCTCTGAACCGGTAAAAACAGCGGTATCCTGGTTAAGAAATTGGGTCCAGTATGCACCAACCGGATCAGCCGACTGGTCACTCACAAAAGCGGTTACATCTATTTCATTCCTGTTTGTGATCATTCCTTTCAGCGTGCCTGTCATGGTATAAAGTTTACAGCCTGTACTGGTGCGCATTCGCGACATCAAACGATCAAAATATGGGTTGCTTAAAGGATGGTAAATTACATATGCCTGATAATCTGACTGTAATGGTAATCCGGTAGGGCAGTACTCCCAGTTTCCATAATGACCCATCACCATGATTACTTTCCTTTGTTTTGAATGTAATTCTTTTACCAGGGCAAGCGATGTGGTATCTATTCGGCAACGTTCAAGTTTTTGAGCTGGACTTATGGTAAACAACTTGAACATTTCAAAAATCATGTCAGTAAAATACCTGAAGAATCGGAATTCAATCATTTTTAGTTCCTTAGCCGATTTTTCAGGAAAGGAACGTGAAAGATTTAGTCTGACGATTTTACGTCTGTAGCCAATAACGTAATAAAGGATCAGGAAAAAGGCATCCGAAAATAAAAAGAGAACCGGCCATGGAAGGATCGAAAAAAAATATAAAAAAGGGATGCAGGTAAAATATACTATTGCATGAGCTAATTTCTTCATAAAGCAATTAGATTTGAGGCTGCAAAAGTAAGAATGTATCGGGACTTTTACCCTTTCGGCATCAAAGCTGTATAATTTCTATAAACCCAATTTATGTCGGATGACTAAAATAGAACGTTTCCCTCCTGATTCTCAGTTAGGGAAACGTTTTTATAAAATCTTTTTACAACTGACCTTATTGTGTTAAACTTTACAAAAATAGGTATGAAACTCGCTTTCGGTTGTAGCCTGAGAAAATGAAAGAAATCCCTTATCAGTCACTTTTTCAATCAAAGGCATTGGCCTAAATGGGGTTATAAGTTCAAAAATCTGGCCCGGCTGCAATGCGGAAGTCTTGTTAATGACTTCTGCAAGAGGATGTTGCCCGGAGCTAAGCATTTCGCGGGCATCGAGTGTATCAATGATTGATGCCGAATTGAACCAAACCGGTTCGGTATTCTGGTTGCTGGGATTATTCATGTTTTTTTAGTTATTTATGATAGATTTAGTAAAATTTGACATTTATACAACTTGCCCGGACCAATTTATTTGCCATATGAAAGCAGGCGTTGTTCTCCTTCGAGTGCACGCAATGCTGTAAGATCTTGCGAAAACTCAATTGTACCCATGTAATTGTTATCCTTATCACGAAGCGGGAGATACGTAATGTAAATAAATTTGCCTTGCATCTGGATCCAGAAAGGAGCACTGATTTCTTTTCCGTTTTTGAAATCATTTAAAATCTGATCTACTATGTGCATGCTGTGAGGAGGGTGGCACATGCGGACATCGCGGCCAAGAATAGCCCTGTTTCTGTCGAAAATACGGTGGCTGCCCTGTGTGAAAAATTTGACTTTATCGTTTTTATCCACGAAAGTTATATCCACAGGCATGGCATTAAAAAGCAGTGTCAGTTCGTTGACCGAAAAACTGCCGCTTGGCAAACGAACAATACCGCCAGCCAATTCTTTACTTAAATCAAAATCAATAAGTTCCAGGTTTTCCGGAATCCATTCATCAATAGGGTCATAAAGGCAATAACCAATTTCGTTGGTTTGCTGCAAAATTTCATACCATTCCTGTTCGGTAAGCTCGTCCATGGTCATTGGGAAAAGAATTTCCTCCTCTTTCATGATCATGTCTGAGATTGCTTTCGATGCAGGTGCCAGAATTCTATCAATCATTTCGATGACTTCCGCTGCACTTTTATTTTCAGCATTCTGAAGGGTATATATGGCACTTTTCAGAAAAACACGTGTTTCGTCGTGTTTGCCCCACATAACAGTCGGAGGTCCGGTAATGCCTTTTGATTCCAGGTAGGGAAATAACAAATTTTCCTTGCGTTTGTAGTGTTTATCAACATCCGATAAGGCATTGAAGATGGAAAGCATTTGCATGCTTATATTTTCTATGGCTTCAGCACTTGTACTCCCGGCTTCCTGCTTTACAGTTTTATACAAATTGTTCAGCAGCGTCAGTTGTTTCCCAAGTTCCAGGTTTTCCTTTTTGAATGTATCAACGGGATGTCCGGCAGGAATCGCCTTGGCATCGGTGTGATCAATATTACCGTCGAGTACCATGGCGTGTATATCGCAGAGTTTGAGAACTTCTGCAACCGGAAGACCTTCCTTGATAAGTTCCTGTTCTACTTGCACCACTTCGTCGTATGGTATCCCTTTGAGTAATTGGGTTAGCTGAGTTTTAACAGCTTCGGGAGCTTCACCCTTATGCAACTGCAGGATCATGTGCTTAAGCAGTTCTTTTCTGCTTTCAGAATTGTTTATTAATTCGCTCATTATGAATGTTTGTATAAATATGATTTTTCGTGAACGCAAAAGAATGTAAATTTTGCTTATTTAGAATAATTCTGCGCAAAGGTATAAAATAATTTAAGTACACTAATACTTGAATAATAAATATCTGCCATTTATTTAAAGATGATTAGATTTTAGTGAAAAGAACCTGGCCCAGGGTTTCATTACCGGGTTCTTAACAATGACAATTAGAATGCTCCAAATTTGCTTTCCCCAAAAGGTCTGAGCTAGCAAAAATTTTGCGATCTTTGCCCTCGTACTAACAAAATATTTTTTACATAGTGGGTTTTTCGCTAATTACTTCATATCCAGCCTGGTTTATACTGCTTTGTATTTTTGCAGGCGCAGCATATGCTACACTTCTTTATTATCGTCAAAAAGGTAATGATTTCAGCACCCTGACTACAAGGGTTTTGGCAATATTACGCGGTGTATTAATCACCCTGATTGCTTTTCTTCTGCTTTCACCGCTTGTTAAAAGTTCTTCGCGTTACAGCGAGAAACCTATTGTGGTGCTGGCGCTCGACAATTCCGGTTCCGTTGTGTTAGGCAGGGATTCATCTTTCTATCGTAATGAGTTTGCTGCCAATTTTAAAAAACTCGCAGTTGATTTATCGAAAAAATACGAAGTAAAAACCTATACGTTTGGAGACAAAATTTTACAGGGGCTTAACCCGACATTCGCGGAAAAGCAAACCAATATGGCCGGACTTTTTAGTGAGGTGAAAGACCGTTTCTCAAACCGTAACCTCGCGGCACTGATTTTAGCCGGTGATGGAATTTACAACCAGGGTGCTGACCCGCTTTATGTTTCCGACGATGCTACTTATAGTATTTATTCGGTAGCTCTTGGCGATACAACGCAGCAGAAGGATATAATAATATCAAGGGTGAATTATAACCGGATCGCATTTTTAGGAAATAATTTTCCGGTTGAGATTACAGTTACAGCTCATAAATGTGCTGGCAAGCAGGGTAAAATATCAATATCATCAGGTGATCAAAAAGCTTTTAGCGAAAATTTTTCGATTGCTGATCAACGGTTTACGCATACATTTACTACCAAACTCTCGGCTTCAAAACCGGGTATGCAGCGGTATCGGATTGCTGTTACTACGGTTGCCGGAGAAATAAGCACAACCAATAATTACCAGGAAATATTTGTTGAAGTGCTTGATAGCCGTCAGAAAATACTCCTGCTGCAAGCAGCTCCGCACCCGGATATTTCTGCTTTAAAGCAGGCAATCGAAAAGAACCGCAATTTTTCGCTCGACAGTTATATGCTCAATGATTTCAATGGGTCGCTGAAACCATATAGTCTCGTAATATTGCACCAGGTGCCTTCGGTGAATGATGCCGGAATCCAGGTTTTAAACCAGTTGAAAACTTTACCGATCCCCATATTATATATCATTGGATCACAGTCGAATATACCGACTTATAACAACCTGATGACCGGCTTGATGATTCCGCAAACCGTTAATTCCTTCAACGAAGCAACCGGTATTATGAATCCGGATTTCAGCCTTTTTTCGCTGGGATCTGATATTGAAAAAAGAATTCCTGAATTTCCGCCTCTTCATGTTCCGTTCAGCCAGTATAAATCAGGTACAGCTGCCCAAATATTACTGTATCAGAAAATTGGCAGTGTGAACACACGAATTCCATTAATACTTTTCAACCAGGGAATCGACCGGAAATCGGCCACCATTACCGGCGAAGGAATATGGCGCTGGCGCATGGCGAATTATGCCAAAGCGGGTAATCAACAGGCATTTGACGAGCTGTTTTCAAAAATCATTCAGTACCTGGCTGTTAAAGAAGATAAAAGCCAGTTCAGGGTCTTGTTGAAAAATAATTTTACTGAGAACGAGGCTGTTGAAATTGATGCTGAATTGTACAACGATAGTTATCAACTTGTTAACGAACCGGAAGTTAACATTGTAATCACGGATGAGAATAAAAACAACTATCCGTTCGCCTTTACGCGCACTTCAAATGCATATTATCTGGATGCGGGTAGTCTGCCTCCCGGTGAGTACACTTACAAGGCAACAAGTAGTTTTGCCGGCAAGGTTTTCCAGAAAAACGGAATATTTACGGTAATTCCACTCAACGTTGAATCGATGAATACGGTAGCAAATCATACCCTGCTTTTTAACCTGGCTGAACGCCACAAAGGGAAAATGGTTTACCCCAATCAATTAGATCAGATTCAGCAACTTCTGGCATCGCACGATGATTTTAAGACAATTGTTTATACCCAGAAACGGTACACTGAACTGGTTAGTTTTTTCCCGGTTCTGCTTTTACTTCTTATACTCCTGTCAGCCGAATGGTTTATACGCAAGCGGAATGGGAGTTATTGAGGGGAGATGAATAATGGATAATGGATAATGGAAAATGGTTAATGGAAAATGGTTAATTGAAAATCGTTAATCGTAATTTGTAAATGGTAATTCGTAAATCCACAATCGTAATTCGCAAATCTTAAATGGGAAATGGGGCAATGAACCAATTCTTATAACTCACAACTCATAGCTCATAACTTTTTTTTTACAGAATGGCTCCTCAAACACTTTTTAACATACTGCTCATCATTACAATAGCTGGTTTTGCATTCGATCAGTGGATTGGTTATTTGAATACAGCAACTTGCAGCAACACCCTGCCTGATGCTTTAAAAGGATTTTATGATGAACAAACATATTGTAAACAACAGGATTACGAACGGGTTAATTACAGGTTCGGGCTTTTTTCGGATGTTCTTTCTTTTGTGGCGATTATGGCCATGCTGATTTTCGGCGGATTTGCCTGGATTGACGGTTTTGCCAGGATTTTCAGTGGTTTTGCCATTTTACAGGCTATGTTGTTTTTCGGAATAATAGCATTCGCTTCTGATATACTGAGTATTCCTTTGGATGTGTATCACACATTCGTAATAGAAGAATCGTTTGGTTTTAATAAAACCACCCCGCGAACATTTATTCTTGATAAATTGAAGGGCTGGATATTAGCTGTTTTTGTCGGTGGCGGATTGCTGGCACTCATTGTTTTTATTTATGAAAAGTCAGGGGCCTGGTTCTGGATACTTGCCTGGGCCTGTATTTCAGTTTTTACACTGTTTATCAGTTACTTCTACACAACCCTGCTGGTTCCTGTTTTCAATAAACTTACGCCATTGCCATCGGGTGAACTTCGCGATGCCATTGAGAAGGTAGCTGTCCGGGCTGACTTCAGTCTGAAGGATATCAGCATCATGGACGGATCGAAGAGAAGTTCACGCGGTAATGCGTATTTCAGCGGTTTCGGACGAAAAAAAAGCATAGTGCTCTTCGATACACTAGTTAATGAGCATAGTGTTGATGAACTGGCAGCCATCCTGGCTCACGAAATCGGCCACTACAAGAAGAAACATGTGTTGAAAGGTTTACTATCGGGGATTATGCAAACGGGTATAGTACTTTTTGTTTTATCCTTGCTTTTAAAGAGCTCCCTTCCGGCGGCAGCATTAGGGTCATCTGTTTCTTCCTTTCATCTTTCAGTAATCGCCTTCGGAATATTATACAGCCCGGTTTCATTGGTGCTTGGCATCGTATTCAATGTTATTTCGCGAAAACACGAATATGAAGCCGATCGTTTTGCCGTTGGCCTCTCACAGCCGGGAGCATTAGCGGAAGCGTTAAAACGTCTTTCCGTAAAAAATCTAAGTAATCTTACCCCACATCCCTGGTATGTTTACGTACATTACTCACATCCGGCTCTTTTACAGCGACTTGCGGCCATTAATAAGGTTGATTCATTGTAACTTTGCCGTTAATGTCGCTGGTGTTGCGTAATGAAATAAAAATGAAGTATTTTTGTCAGCTATAATTAAGGAAGGAAAATCCATCTAATGAAGGACAGTAACCTCAAAAGCAAGGTAGGGTGGTTCGGTGAGAAAGCACTGAGATTGTATTACAGCATTAAGCATTTCATTAAAGACTGGATCAGGATACCGCGCGAATCAGTGTTATGGATGAAAGTGTTACTAATTGGTATCTATGGCTTAGCCTTCTTTCTGATTTTCACTTTAGCTATTGATATAAATCTCTTCTGGCTTTTCGGCAGTTCCCCAAAAATAGGTGAACTTAAAAACCCGGATATTAGTCTTACCTCCGAAATTTACTCCGCTGATGGTAAACAAATTGGTACCCTTTATACCGAAAACCGCACACCAGCCGTATATGAGGATTTACCAGCCAACCTGGTAAATACCCTGATTGCTACTGAAGATGTGAGATTTTACCAGCACCACGGCGTTGATATCAAAGCTACGTTTGCAGCCATGTGGTCGGTATTGCAAGGCGACAAACGCGGAGGAAGCACCATTACCCAGCAACTTGTCAAGAATTTATTTAAAACCCGGAAAGACTATTCTACGGGATTACTTGGTTATATCCCGGGGATTTCCACACTCATAAGCAAAGCAAAAGAATGGATAAACGCGATAAAAATCGAGTTGTATTATTCAAAGGAAGATATTATTACCATGTATCTGAATACGGTTGATTTTGGCAGCCATGCATATGGAATCAATTCCGCAGCTTCAACATTTTTCAGCAAAAAGCCCGTTGAGCTTTCTTACAACGAATCAGCCGTATTAATAGGCTTATTAAAAGCGCCTTCCTCATACAGCCCGGTATCAAACCCGGTTCGTTCCCTCTCGCGCCGCAACCAGGTTATCAGTCAGCTCGAAAAATACGGATTTATCAATCAGTCTGAAAAGGATTCACTGATAGCACTACCGTTGCATTTGCACTTTCAGCGTAAAAGTTTCTCAAAGGGAAATATGACTTACCTGCGCGATGCTATTGTTCGCGATTTGCAGCAATGGAGCAAAGAAACCGGGTACGATGTTTGGACTGACGGACTGAAAATATACACCACAGTTGATTCACGCATGCAGAAATATGCTGAAGAAGCTGTGGCTGAGCATATGAAGAACCTGCAACGGGTTTTCAACCAGGCCGGCGGTGATGCAGTTGTCCCCTGGAGAGACGAAAACGGGAAGGATGTCCCTGATTATTTCCTGAAAAAATCGGCTGAATTACCCCAGTATAAGTCACTTATCAAACGTTATGGCGAAGGAAACGATAGTATTCGTATCGCGTTAAGCCAGAAGCATAAAATGAAAGTATTCACTTTCTCGGGCGAGCGAGATACTACCCTGTCAACTCTCGATTCTCTGAAATACTACCAGAAGTTTTTTCAGACAGGATTTATGGCAATGGAACCCAATACCGGTTTTGTGAAAGCCTGGGTCGGCGGGATCAATTATAATTATTTTAAATATGATCATGTAAACCAATCAAAACGCCAGCCCGGATCGCTCTTCAAGGCATTCGTTTATGCGGCAGCTTTCGACCAGGGTTATGGCCCATGCGATATCATTACCGATCAGCCGGTATCAATAAAATACACTGAGAATGGGGAAGAGAAGGAGTGGAGCCCTAAAAACGTCGATCGCAGCCATGCCGGCAGCATGACTTTGAAACATGCTTTTGCCCGATCCGTCAACTCTGTGGCTGTTCAACTTGCTCAAAAAATTGGCTGGCAGAAGGTAATCGAATATGCGCATAAACTTGGCGTCAAATCCGAATTGGCAAATGTTCCCTCCATCTGTTTGGGATCGAGCGATGTTACTTTGCTGGAAATGATAAATGCTTATTGTACTTTCGTAAACGATGGCTCACTCGTGAAACCATTGTTGGTTACCCGCATTGAAGACCGCAATGGTAAAGTAATTTTTGAGGCTGCAACCCAGAAAAAACAGGTTCTTGATCCGGAAACTGCTTTCCTTATGAGCATAATGCTCAGGTCCGGGCTTACTGAGCCGGGAGGAACCACACAGGGACTGTTTGAATATGATATATTTAGATTTGGAACCGAGTTTGGAGGGAAAACAGGCACTTCCTCCGATTATACGGATGGCTGGTTTATCGGGGTTACTCCCGGACTTATTGCCGGTTGTTGGGTTGGTAATGATGACAGGTCAATACATTTCAAAACATCACACATAGGCGAAGGACTTCGTACAGCACAGCCTGTATTTGGACGATTCATGGCAAAGGTGCTGAAAGACGAAAGTCTGAAAGAATACAGGCAGAAATTTCCTAAACCTGCCATTAAGATTTCTAAGCCATATGGTTGTCAGACGGTTCTTCCAAAGGCAGATTCACTCATTTCGGTAGCGGATTCTGTTGCGTTGGAATAAAGTTTGAAGGGAAATAGAAAAATAGAAAATAGGAACAGGAAACTGGAATCTGGAAACTGGAATCTGGATTTTGCAATAAATGTTGCATGGTCAAATACATATCAGAAGTAAAACAGAACTTAAAATAAATCGTACACCTTAATAGCCTAATAGTCTAACAGCCTAGCACCCTAACAGCCTAACACCCTAAATTAATTTCTTAATCACTTAACTTCAAACGAATGCAAATCACGAAAAACACGGTAGTTTCCCTCAGTTATGTACTGAAACGCGACGACGCGAATGGTGAAATTATTGAAGAAACCAGGCAAGGTGATCCTTTGGTTTTTCTTTACGGAAATGGACAGATGCTCCCTAAATTTGAGGAAAATCTCGTTACACTCTCAACAGGTGACAAATTTGAATTTACCTTATCCAGCGATGATGCATATGGCGAATTGGATCCGGATGCTGTTATTGACCTCGACAAGAGTATTTTTATGGTCGATGGGAAAAATGATGATGAGTTGCTTGCCATTGGCAATGTGATTCCAATGCGCGATGACCAGGGACATATGCTCCAGGGCACAGTTGTTAGCGTAAGTGACGATTTAGTCCGTATGGACTTTAATCATCCGATGGCTGGAAACGTGTTGCATTTTACAGGTAAAGTAATCGAGGTTCGCACTGCTTCCGACGAGGAAATGAGCCATGGCCATGCCCATGGAGCCGGCGGGCATCATCATTGATTTTATTGTTGAACGGTAAAAATTATCCTGCTGGTTAACAGTAAATTTGATTTAAAAAGTCTTCCCGGTTTGTTTTCAGGTGATTGCAATTGCCTTTAATCGAATCGGGAAGTTATTTTTTATAATGAAACGTCTTTTATCTCGTATAGGGTGCTTTTTTAATAAAGAACTAACTCCCGTTTTACTCTTACTCGGTTGCTTCTTTCAGCCGTTCGGCATTCTCGGCTAACTGCAGCGAATCAATAAAATCCTGAATCTCACCATCCATAAAAACAGGCAGGTTATACATAGTCAGGTTAATACGGTGGTCGGTAACGCGACTTTGCGGATAATTATAAGTTCTGATTTTCGCTGAGCGGTCTCCGGTCGAAACCATGGTTTTACGCTTTTTCGATATCTCATCCAGGTATTTCTGGTATTCCATTTCGAAGATACGAGTACGAAGAACCGTCATGGCTTTCTCAAAGTTTTTCATCTGCGATTTTTCATCCTGGATTGCAACCACAATTCCGGTTGGGGCATGTGTAAGCCGCACAGCAGAATAGGTGGTATTTACACTTTGCCCACCCGGTCCTGATGAACAGTAGGTATCTTTCCGGATGTCGCTGGGTTTAATATCAACATCAAATTCGTCGGCTTCGGGCAGCACGGCAACCGATGCGGCAGATGTATGTATGCGCCCTTGTGTTTCGGTGTCGGGCACGCGTTGCACACGGTGCACCCCTGATTCGTATTTCAGCAAGCCATAAACGCCATTGCCCTGAACTTCAAAGATAATTTCTTTAAAACCACCCATGGTTCCCTCTGTCATGCTCACAGGTTCAATTTTCCAGTTTTTGCGTTCACAATAGTGAATATACATACGGTACAGATCGCCGGCAAAGATACTGGCTTCATCGCCCCCGCTTCCAGCCCTGATTTCAACCACAGCATTTTTAACATCCTGGGGATCAGAAGGTATCAGCATCAGCCTGATTTCTTCCTCCAGTTTGTCGCGCTGCTCCACCAGAGATTCCATTTCTTCCCGTGCAAAAGCACGCATTTCCTCGTCTTTTTCTTCATCAAGTATAGTGCGGCAAGCTTCTATTCCTTCGACTATAACTTTATATTTTTTATATCCTTCTATTATCGGCTGAAGTTCCTTGTAATCTTTGCTGAGTTTAATATAGGCTTTCATATCCTGCATTACATCAGGATCAGTGATTTGTTGTGAAATTCCAAGGTAACGTTCGTGTATGGCTGCAAGCTTGTCTAACATAGTATTTAATGATTTTTTGCGGGTGCAAAGGTACGCGAAATGATGGTCGGTTTTATGGTGTCTGAATAAAAGCTTACCTTTTCATGATGTGTAAATAAAACACACATTTACAACTGAACCCGATAATTTAATGGCAAAATGAAAATTATAAGCGTCAAAATCAATTGGTTATAAAGCTAATATTCAAAAGACTCACTCCTAACCTGTATCGTTAACTTTTTTCCTGACCAGTTTTCACACCTTCCGACAATTTGAGCCGGAATATTATAACTTTCAGAAATCCTGATAATTTCAGCTGCAATATTTTCGTTAACATACAGTTCCATACGGTGCCCCATATTAAATACCTGGTACATCTCGCGTAAAGAAGTACCTGACTGTTCTCTTATCATCCTGAAAAGAGGAGGAATAGGGAAGAGATTGTCCTTAATAATATGCAGGTTATTTACAAAATGAAGCACTTTGGTCTGCGCTCCGCCACTGCAATGTATCATCCCGTGAATTTCGGGGCGGTATTCTTCGAGTATCTCCCTGATCACCGGTGCGTAAGTGCGGGTAGGGGAGAGGACGAGTTTCCCGGCATTCATCCCGGCAACTTCAGTAATATCAGTCAGCGAAAGTTTACCTGAATACACAAGCTCGTCTGCGATTGCTTTATCAAAACTTTCAGGGTATTTGGCAGCATATTGGTGGTCGAAAACATCATGCCTTGCTGATGTGAGGCCGTTGCTGCCCATTCCGCCGTTGTAATGTGTTTCGTAGGATGCCTGTCCAAAAGAAGCCAGGCCTATAATTACATCTCCGGGCTGAATGTGGTTCTCGATTATTTCACATCTGAGAACCCGCGCTATCACTGTACTATCAACAATCACAGTGCGCACCAGGTCGCCTAAATCGGCAGTTTCGCCCCCGGTTGAATGGATGCCTATACCGTTTTTGCGCAGCATATCCAAACATTCTTCGGTACCTTCGATTAGTGCACTTATCACTTCACCCGGAACCAGGTTCTTATTCCTGCCAATGGTTGACGAAAGCAGGATGTTATCAGTAATACCTATGCATAACAGGTCATCGGTATTCATAACAACTGCATCCTGGGCAATTCCTTTCCAAACCGAAATATCCCCGGTTTCGCGCCAGTACAGGTAAGCAAGCGATGATTTGGTGCCTGCGCCGTCAGCGTGCATCACGCAGCAATACGCAGGGTTGTTACTTAAAAAGTCAGGTACTACTTTGCAAAAAGCATTCGGGAATAAGCCTTTGTCCAAATTTTTAATAGCATTATGAACATCTTCCTTTGTAGCCGAAACTCCTCTTTGTAAATACCTGTCGGTCATCTGTGTATATCAATTAACAATGGACAATGGATAATGGACAATTTCGGATTTCGGATTGCGGATTAACGATCAACGAATAACGATTTCCGATTAACGAATAACGATTAACCACCACTCTTATTTAAAAACAATCTGCTTTTTCTCTTTATCAATCGTGTATTCTCCGAATTTTTTCAGCATTTTGGTATTCATCACAACGGGTACCTTTTGTTTCTGTAATACAGTAGCTTCCAGCTCAAAAGCGGATTTGGTGGTAATAGCAATTTCGCCAACCGTAAAGATGGATTTATCTGCCACAGAATTGTTGCCTAATATTTTTTCAGGATCACCATCAAAATCGGTTTTACCTATGGAGCCTGATTTCAGCATTTTTAATGTTTCTTCAACCGAAAAACTTAAGCCGGAACTTTCGTCACTTAAGGTAATTTGAGTTGTAATACCGTTTACCACGGCAGTGAACGAAAGCGACTTATCAGAATTCTCAGTTAAAGGAACCACATTATCTTCCGGATTAATCTCGATGCTCACTTTCTGATTTTGCCCGGCAATGGCTTTATTCTGTGTTTTCGGCACAAAGTCTTTGCTGATGATCCTGAATTCCGAACGACGGTTCAGCGAATAAGCGGCTTCCTGGGCGGGCTTTGTTTCCAGGGAGTCGATAAAGGTTTGAGAAAGCAATGTTCCTGTTTTAAACTGGAATCCGTCTTTTAACACATCTTTGGCCAAGCGCCTTGGAACGCGTTCGCCATACCCTTTTGCAACAAGCCTGTCTGGATCAATGCCCCGGTCGATAAGGTAATTTACAACCGACTCGGCGCGTTTCTGCGAAAGCACGTCATTGCTTTCATCGGTGCCCCGCGAGTCGGTATGTGAAGCAAGTTCGACAATGATAGTTTCGTTTTCGTCCAGTGTTTTGATCAAACCCTGCAACGAATCCTGGTACTGGGGTTTCAGATCCCATTTTGCCAGGTCGTAAAGGATATCGGGTAGCACTACAGGTTTATCCGGAATAGGTTCCAGGTTGAAATTAATGGTAAAGTCTTTGCTGCTTTCGAGTCCAACGGTGGTTTCCTTGGCTTTTTTATTAAAATAATTTGCCTTCAGGCAAAGAAGTTCATACGTGGTATTTCCTTTGATCTGCGATTTGCTGAAACTGTAGAATCCTTTTGCATCGGTTCTTGCTTCAACAGAAGTCCCGTTTGAACCTGTCAGTTTTACAACAGCACCCGGAATAAACTGCAGTGATTTATCATCCTTAACTACTCCCGAAAGGGTGAAAATTACAGGAGGGTTTACAAACGAATATAGATCGTCGCTACCCTTGCCGCCTTTGCGGTTCGAAGAGAAAAATCCCCTGTCTTCTTCAGGATGAAAAACGATTCCGAAATCATCGCCCGGCGAATTAATAGGAACCTGAAGATTAACAGGTTTCTGCCATTCGCCATTCGAAAAGGTAGAACGGAAAATATCAAGCCCACCTAGTCCGGGATGACCATTGGAAGAAAAATACAGGGAAGTATCGTTCCGCATAAAGGGGAACATTTCGTCGTCAGGAGTATTGATGACAGGGCCGGCATTTACAGCCCGTCCAAAATTATCAGCTGGAGTTTTACGTGTTGAAACCCAGATGTCTCTTCCACCATATCCTTTAGGTAAATTGCTGGTAAAGAAGAGCGTAAGCTCATCGGGGCTTATACAAGGATTGCCGAATACGGTTGTACTGTCACCGCCAAGATTGAGTGCTTTTGGTTCGCTCCAGTTGCGGCCGGCCCGGCGCGACACCATTATTTTACATCCCTGGAGAGTTGCCTTGTCGTTGAAACAGCGGGTAAAATACAATTGAGTGAACTTGCTGTTCACCGAAGGATTTCCTTCATTGGCTTCGGTATTCAAAACATTTGCAGATTCCAGCAGAACAGGAGTGGACCATTGACCTTTGGGATCTAATTTCGATACAAACAAATCGCTGAAGTTCTGACCGGTCCAGTTGTCCATGTCCTTGCCGGTAGCAGCATCGCGTGTGGATGTAAAAATGATAGTATTGTAAAGTTTATCAGCATAGGTAACTGAGAAGTCTGATTCTCTTGAATTTAAAACTTTTTCGGGAACAATTTTAAGTTTAGTAGGATTTTCGAGCCATTCCTGTGCCAGCGTACAGGAAAGTGAACCATTTTTGCCACGTGGGTCATCGGGAACGGCTTCAGTATATTTATCGAAATAAACGATTGCATCCTTGTATTTCTCGTTCGATTTCATTGCCTGGGCAAGGTAGAGGAAAACCTGGGGGTTGGATTCGGCAAATTTTGTCTTTACAATACGTTTGTAGGCAGGTTCAGCCTTTTTGGTATTGTTGGTAATGCGGTAGCATTCAGCAATCTGGAACGAAATCTTTTCTTTATCCGGCTTTGCTTTGGCTTTGGATAAGGCTTTTTTATACTTGGTAACGGCAACATTATATTGCATGTTATTAAAAGCCTCGTCGGCAGCACGCAACGAACGGCTTTGCGAAAAAACCGGGAAAGCCAATAGGCTGAATATGAACGTGAAAATCAGGAAACGAATTCTCATAGGGTACTGAATAGGCTTGATAAAATGAGGTATTATAAAATCATTCTGTAAAACGGAAATTTAACGGTTTTATTATTCTTTTTTTGTGGCACTAAAATCTGCTTTTTCGGTATTTGTACCCATATCTGAAATGGCATTATTATCTGACGATTTTTCACTTTCTGTTGCGGTAACAGGCTTTATCTCAGTATCCATATCCTTGATTACCTGGGCTTTGGTACGGTTAACTTCACGACGAACGCTCTCAATCTGCTCATCTACCATCTTGTGAGCATCGTTGATTTCGTTCTGCAAAACAGAGGTCTCTTTCTTAAATTCATTGGTAAGGTCGTTGGTAGCTTTTTTCAACTGGTTCATCAACCGGCCTGCTTTACGGGCCATATCAGGCATTTTTTCGGGTCCCAAAACCAAAAATACAACCAGCATGATCACCATCAGTTCGCCGCCACTCACATCAAGAAACAATAAAACCGGTAATCCTGACATAGTCTGTGTATTTGTTATTAACCCGCAAAAGTAATAAACTAGCTGCACTTATTGGAATAATATATTGCGATTTCGAAGAAGCATCCTACTTTACAAGCAAATGCCCCGGTTTGTTAATTTCACAAAATTTAGGTTGTTACCCGCATACTATACTATTTTCCCATTATTTCAGTTATTATGAACATCCGAATGTTAACAATAACATTGTTTTAATCCGTTTCGGCATCGAGAAAGGCAATAACTTTACATTGAAAACCAAACCTATATGATAAGCTCAGTATTACTTCAGATTGTACAAAATGGCGGCGCATCAGCCGATACAGCCACTCAGGCGCTGGTTGGTATTCCGCAGGCAACACAACCGGCAACAGACACATTTTCGCTTATGGACTTACTTATCGCAGGAGGTCCGATCATGATACCCATAGTCATTATGTCGGTATTGGCAATTTATATTTTTATCGAGCGCTACCTTAGCATACGACAGGCTTCCAGGTTCGAAGAGGGTTTTATGAATAACATCCGCGATTTTATCTACAATAACCGCATCGATTCGGCGATATCCTATTGCAAGAGTAACAAAAGTCCCGTGGCCCGTATGATTGAAAAAGGTATTAAACGCTTAGGCCGGCCGCTGAAAGAAATCGAAGAATCCATCGAGATTGTGGGGAAATTTGAGGTATATAAGCTCGAAAAAAACATTGTGATCCTTGCCATCATTGCCGGTATTGCCCCCATGTTCGGTTTTATTGGGACCATCATAGGTGTAATCAAAATTTTTCATGACATTTCCCTGGCAGGTGATGTAAGTATTACAACAGTTTCATCAGGCTTATATGTCAAAATGGTTTCAAGTGCGGCCGGTTTGTTAGTCGGAATCACCTCTTTTATTCTTTACCACTGGTGTAACATCATGGTTGACAAAGCCGTGCAAAAACTTGAATACACCGCCATGGAGTTTGTTGATTTATTACAAGAACCTTCAAAATGAACCTGCGAAAACGTAAAAAAATAAATGCCGAGGTTTCCACAGCATCCATGAACGACATCATGTTTTTCCTGATGTTGTTTTTCCTCATTATGTCGACATTACTGAATCCGAATGTTGTTAAATTAACGCTGCCCAACTCGAAGCACAACCAGACTTTGCGGCAGAAAGAGGTTACAATTTCGGTAACAAAGGAACTGAATTATTATGTAAATAACGCCCCCGTCACTTTCGAAATGCTGGAACCCATGTTGGCTTCGGAATTGGTAAAATCGAAGGACCTTACCGTTATTTTGAGGTACGACAGCGGAATAACGATTCAGAACCTGGTTAATGTTCTTGAGATTGGCAATAAGTTAAAAGTTAAGATGGTTCTTGCCACAAAAGCTCCCAATGGAACAA
Organism: Bacteroidota bacterium; assembly: GCA_037142075.1. GTDB lineage: Bacteria > Bacteroidota > Bacteroidia > Bacteroidales > UBA4417 > UBA4417. The sequence continues at coordinate 12,775 of JBAXBJ010000057.1, read as the reverse complement.
ACGGATAAGAAAGAACGAACTCAGCACCATTTTTGGGGTATTGCCGGAACCATACTGTTTCATGGCTTGTTGCTGATGTTGTTTATATTCTTGGTTTTTCATACTCCAATTCCCCCCTGGCCCGAAGAAGGCGGTGGAGGAGGCGGAAACGGCCTGGAAATCAATTTAGGGAATAGCAACGACGGAATGGGAACGGATCAGTATGCCGATATCAGCATTCCAAGTTTCGCGAATAATAAAGCGCCGCAGCCAGTAGTTGCACCACAGGAAGATGTAAATCAGAGCAATGCGCAGGCAGAAGATGTGCTTACCCAGGATAATGAGGAATCGGTTGCCGTTCCGTCGAAAACGGATAATCCGAAAAAGAAAACAGATCCCAAAACCGTAGTTAAACAGCCCGAACAAAAAGTAGTTGCACCCCAACCCGTTGTTAATACAAACGCCCTGTACAAAAAGAAAAAAAGCACGAACGACGGTACAACCGGCAAGCAGGGAAATCAAGGCAGGGAGGATGGAACAACATCATCGGGCAAATATGGAGGAACAGGCAGTGGGCAAGGAACAGGAAATGGCACAGGAAGTGGAAGTGGAACGGGTTCAGGCTCAGGTTCGGGAACAGGTTCAGGCACCGGAGGTGGTGTAGGAAGCGGTGTTTCTTTCGATCTTGGCGGTCGGCCGGCCCGCAGCCTAAAAACACCTTTTTACGATTCGCCCGAACAAGGCAAAATTGTAGTTTCCATCAAGGTGAACAAACAGGGAAAAGTAACCTATGCCTCAGCAGGAGCGAAAGGAACTAACATCTCGGAGATTGGGTTGCGGCAACAAGCTGAAAAAGCGGCACTTGCTACAGTCTTCGCCCCTGACGAAAATGCCCCCGACGAACAAAGGGGAACTATAACTTATAATTTCAAGAAAGTTAAGTAGTACAAATTAACTTCCCCTGCCACCTGAGATATTAAAAGGTGTATCCTGTTCCAGGGTGAAGTTTTTTGTTTAGTAATAAGTGAAATAAGACATTATAAATAACTGCATAACAAATACATATACCAATTTGACTCCAACTTTAATTTTCATTAGTTTCCTCACATATACCGTATTGTTATTTGCAGTAACCTGGCTTACAACACGAAAATCCGACAGCGAATCCTTTTACATCGGGAACAAATCATCACCCTGGTTCGTAGTGGCTTATGGAATGATAGGAGCATCCCTGTCGGGAGTTACCTTTATGTCGGTGCCGGGTTGGGTGGGAGCCACACAATTCAGTTACTTGCTGGTGGTAGCAGGATACCTGATCGGCTATACGGTTATTGCAACTGTTTTAATGCCAATGTATTACCGATTAAATCTGACTTCAATTTACTCATATCTCGAACAGCGATTCGGATTCTGGTCTTATAAAACCGGTGCCTTTTTCTTTTTATTATCACGAACTATCGGGGCATCATTTCGTATGTTTCTGGTAGTTAATGTATTACAGGTATTTGTTTTTGATGCCTGGAATATTCCTTTCATAGTAACGGTCAGTATTTTTATCGCACTTATCATTGCTTACACTCTCAAAGGAGGTATAAAAACCATAATCTGGACGGATACTTTGCAAACTACCTTCATGCTTTTGGCTGTCGGATTGTCGATTTACCTCATCAGTAAAGATCTTCATTTTGATTTCAGGCATCTGATCTCCACGGTGTGGAGCAGCGATTATTCAAACATAGTGGTAACCGATTGGCACAGCAAACAGTTTTACCTGAAACAAATAGTCAGTGGGGCATTTATTGCCATTGTAATGACCGGCCTTGACCAGGAAATGATGCAGAAAAACCTGAGTTGCCGTAATATCAGAGACGCTCAGAAAAATATGTTTTCATTCAGCCTGGTACTGGTGTTCGTTAACCTGATGTTCCTTTTTCTAGGTGCCGTTTTATATCTTTACTCAAGCAATCATGGAATTGAATTGCCAGGCCGAACCGATGACCTGTTCCCTATGATTGCTATAAAATACCTGGGACCCTTAGCCGGACTTGTATTTATAATAGGTTTAATTTCAGCGGCTTATCCAAGTGCTGATGGTGCTCTTACCTCGCTTACAACTTCTTTTACTATTGATTTTCTAGGTCTTAATAAACGTACTAATCTGAATGAAGATCAGAAAAAACGGATACGCTACAAGGTGCATATTTCATTTGCATTGCTTCTTCTGTTTGTTATTGTAGTTTTCCGCGCCATTAACGACAGGGCTGTTATTGATAAACTTTTTACGGTGGCCGGATATACGTACGGGCCACTGCTCGGGTTGTATGCTTTTGGATTGTTTACGCGTTTTCAGGTCATCGACAAATATGTGCCATATGTTGCCATCAGTTCACCCATTTTCTGTTACTTTCTCAGCGATTATTCTGTTTTGCTGTTAAATGGATATAAATTTGGCTTTGAGCTTTTGATTATCAACGGTTTATATACCTTTACAGGGCTTTGGCTGTTACGTATCCGGAAGTAATGTGATGAATCAATAAATAAAAACAACCATCTCCCGGTCAAACTCATTGAAACTATACGGTGCTTAAAGTTTGGAGTGCCTAAAATGCCTAAAGTTCCTTATTAGCCTGATATACAATATTATAAAGTCAGTAAGTGTTTAGAGTTTTGTTGAAATTTTCAGGTTTTGAAGGTCAATAATTGCATTTTTATGCCATATAAGGAATTATGGTAATTAACAGCATGAACTCTAGGCATTTTAGGCACTCTAGGCACTCGAAGTACTATTTAGGAGTAAAATTTTAATAGGATGAATAGTTACATCACATAAATATTTAGGTATTTTTGCCCGTCAGAATTTAAATAGAAATACAAATGTCGAACATCCGGTTTAAAGCCCTCGAATTAGCCATATCGCGCCCCAAGCGCGCGATAGAAATGCATGGAAAAGTATCAGACTATTTTGGTGAAAATACGTTTAACCAGTCTGTTATGCGACAGTATCTTTCGAAGGAAGCTTTCCAGCTATTGCAAAACGTAATTACCAAAGGTGAAAAAATCGACAGGCGTATTGCCGATCAGGTAGCAACTGCCATTAAATCGTGGGCTATTTCGAAAGGAGCGACACATTACACACATTGGTTTCATCCGCTTACCGGGGCGACTGCCGAAAAACATGATTCATTTCTTTCACCAACTTCCGAAGGAAAAGCAATCGAACATTTTGGTGCCGGCGAATTAATTCAGCAAGAGCCGGATGCATCGAGTTTTCCCAGCGGTGGAATACGTAATACATTCGAAGCCCGCGGATATACTGCCTGGGATCCAACTTCGACCGCGTTTATCATGGATGATACTTTGTGTATTCCTACCATATTTATTTCCTATACAGGGGAAGCACTTGATTATAAAACCCCTATGCTGAAGGCTTTACATTCGCTTGATACCGAGGCAACGGCCGTTTGTAAGTATTTCGACCGCAATACCTCAAAGGTAATAGCAACACTAGGGTGGGAGCAGGAGTACTTTTTGGTTGATACTGCCATTTATCACGCCAGGCCTGATATGGCTTTATGCGGACGTACGCTTTTTGGTCATGCTTCGGCAAAGGATCAGCAACTTTCGGACCATTATTTTGGTACCATCCCCGAAAGTGTAATGGATTTTATGCGTGAGTTTGAATATGAAGCCCACCTGTTGGGAATCCCTGTAAAAACGCGTCACAACGAAGTTGCTCCGAGCCAGTATGAGTGCGCGCCTGTTTTTGAGGAAGCAAATATGGCCGTCGATCACAACCAGTTATTGATGCATATTCTCGAAAAGGTGGCAAAACGCCATCATTTAACCTTGCTTTTGCACGAAAAGCCTTACCAGGGCGTAAATGGATCAGGAAAACATAACAACTGGTCGCTGATGACAAATACAGGCGAAAACCTGCTTTCACCCGGCAAGACAGCAAAGGCTAACCTTCGTTTTCTTACTTTCCTTGTAAATATTATAAAAGCCGTTGATACACATTCAGGACTAATCCGTTCAGTTATAGCTTCGGCTGGTAATGATCTCCGGCTTGGCGCGCACGAAGCCCCACCGGCTATTATGTCGGTATTTATCGGATCACGTTTATCACAAACGCTTGATGAAATTGAGAAAAGCAGTGTAAATGCTGAATTGGTGGAAGGAGCCCAGGAAGAATTTTCGCTTAACATTCCGAAAATTCCTGAAATTTTCCTCGATAATACCGATCGCAACCGCACCTCGCCCTTTGCATTTACGGGTAATAAGTTCGAATTCAGGGCCGTAGGTTCTTCGGCGAACTGTGCTAAACCTATGATTGCCTTAAACCTGGCTTTGGCAGAACAATTACGGGTTTTCCGCTCCGAAGTTGATGCTTTGATCGAAAAAGGTGTTACGAAGGAAGATGCTATTTATAAAATCCTGCGAAAATATATAAAGGAATCGAAACGTATCAGGTTCGAGGGTAATAGTTATGGCGATGAATGGATTGAAGAAGCTTTGTCCCGTGGACTTGCCAATATTCCATCCACACCGGAGGCATTAAAAGTTATGACCAACGAGAATGTGATACGGATGTTCGAAGAGCATGGTGTTCTTTCGAAACGTGAAGTGTTAGCCCGTTATGAAATTGATCTCGAAAATTACATCAAGAAAATCCAGATTGAATCACGTATCATAGGCGACCTCTCGCACAATCATATAATTCCCACCGCGATCCGTTATCAGAACACACTGGTTGAGAATGTGAAAGGATTAAAGGAAGTGCTTGACAACAAGACTTTTGTTAAGCTTTCGAACAGCCAGATGCAGAATATAAAAGAAATTTCGGAGCACATTTCCATCGTCAGGCAACTGGTAGCCGAAATGGTTGAAAAACGCAAAAAAGCCAATAAAATTGACGATACAACCGAAAAGGCGGAAATTTACAACAAGGAAGTATTACCATTTTTCGAGAAAATAAGGTATCATGTCGATAAACTTGAACTCCTGGTTGATGACGAATTGTGGCCTTTACCGAAATACCGTGAGTTGCTGTTTATCAAGTAATAACGGTTGCCTTAGGGATCAGTAATTTTTGTATTGAAGGTAAAAATCAGAGTGTAAAACCTGGAAATATAAATTTTGCATACTCCTAATTAAATAATCCTTTGATATATTTTTTGGTAAGTTCCTGTTGCGGGTTATTAAAAAACTCGTCGGCTTTGCCTTGCTCAACAATTTCGCCTAAATACATGAAAATCACATAATCGGCTATCCGGCGTGCCTGTTGAAGGCTATGAGTCACCATTACGATGGTATACTGACTTTTCAGTTCAATAAATTTGTTTTCGATGGCTTCGCTCGATAAGGGGTCAAGAGCCGATGTAGGCTCATCTGCCAGGATAATATCAGGATCAACCGATAGTCCTCTTGCCAGGCACAGGCGTTGTTGCTGGCCAATTGAGAGTGAAGAGGCAGGGTCAGTCAGCCGGTCTTTTACTTCTTCCCAAAGGTTAGCCATTTCGAGGTAATGCTGAACACGGGGTTTAAGGAATTTTTTGCTTTTGCGGCCGCTGATGCGCAAACCATAAGCCACATTATTAAAGATATTCATTGGCAGCGGATAGGGCCTTTGCGATAGCAATCCCATGTGCCGCCTTATTTCGGTGATGTCTTTCTTTGTGTTCAAAACATCGTCGTTATCAATGTGAATTGAACCGTTAATCTTCACATTCGGATACAAATCGGTTAACCTGTTCATTGTTTTAAGCAAGGTAGTTTTTCCGCAACCGGAAGGCCCTAAAATAACCGTAATCTGTTTTTCAGGAATATTAGTGGTCACATTTTTCAACACTTGCTGCTTACCAAAATGCAGGTTTACGTCTTTAATTATAATTTTCGAATTTCCTGACATCTAAATCTTTATTTTGTGTTTCTGGTACCTGATCGAAATTATTCGTGCTATAATGCTGATAAATAGTATTATAAACGTAAGAATCAACGCTGAAGCATACGCTCTTTCTTTCACTTCGGCGATAGGCGAACTCATCTGGAAGAAAATTGCAAGCGGCAGTGTAGCAGTAGGTTGCATTAAAGAAGTAGGCATATGATCGGTGTAGCCGGTGGTAAATAGTACCGAAGCTGCATCGCCGATAGCTCTTCCAAATGAAAGTAATACTGCTGTAGTTACGCCCGAAATGCATTGTTTGAGAAACACTTTATAGGATGTTTCCGATTTGGTCGACCCCAAAGAGAAGGAGGCTTCCATTAATCCGTTTGGCACCGACATGAGAATTTCATCAATTGACCGTATCATGATAGGAATGATAAATAAGGTAACCGTCAGAATACCAGCTAACAAGGACGAATGCATCCCGAAATAAATCATGATGGTAAATCCAAAAGCACCATAAACGATGGAAGGAATTCCCCACATCACGTCAAGAAGAAACCGTATTGAATTTACAAGTTTTTTCCGTTTATGAAGGTTAACATTCATATAAAGCGAGACCGGAATACCAATGATCATGGAAAGCAAAGTAGCCCCGGATGCCAGGTAAAGCGAGCCGACAATGGCATTGGCAATGCCGCCTTCCTTTCCAAAATAAAAACCACCTTTTGGCGTTTGAGTGAGCATCTCCCACGATAAAGCTGGCAGTCCCCTCTTTATTATACTCCAGAGTATTAAAAATAATGCCAGGCCAATAATAGAAGATGAGAGGATCATTACAACCCTGAAAAAAATCTCCTCTGCATTTCGTAGTTTCGATTTCTTCATTTACATAATTTTTAACATCCGATAAATCACCATCCGGGAAATAAAATTAAACAGAATCACGATAATAAGCAGCACAAAGGCGGCCAGCATCAAAGCTGAATCATACATCGGGATTGAAAGCATTTCGCCGTAATTATTGGCTATAAGTGCAGGTAATGGATAGCCTGGCTGCAAGGCTCCGTGCGGAATGCGTGTAACGTTTCCGACTACCATGAGCACTGCGATGGTTTCGCCGAATGCCCTCGATAATCCAAGTCCGAATGCCGAAACGATTCCGGGGAAAGCCTTGCGCATCAAAATATGTTTCACAACCATCCAACGGGTGGCTCCAAGCGAAAGTGTAACTTCTGTAAGCTCTTCGGGAATCGATTTGAATACTTCAATCAATATATTCAGTACGAATGGAATGATCATTACGGCCAGAACTATACCTCCGCTCATGATGGTATAACCGGAAGTCTGTTTGCCAAATAAGGGTGCAATATGCTGGCTCACAAAGGGAACAATGACTACCACCCCCCAGACTCCGAATAGTACGGATGGTATTCCTGCCAAAATATCAATTACCGGGTGCATTACTTTAAGTACATAGCTTTTCGCATACTGGGTGAGATGTATAGCTGAAAAAAGGCAAATCGGACCGGCGATAAGCAAAGCAAGAATGGTTACCCATAACGAACTGATAATGAATGGAAACAATCCGAAATGACCCGAAAGTGGCCGCCAGTCTTTTGAGAAAACCATGCCGAAAAAGGACTGTGCCATTAAAAGACCGGAAGCCTTATAATAAAGCCCGATAGCAAGCAATACCGGAAGAGTCATGGCAAAGACCAATGCTGCTATCATCCATACGGTATGGAATTTATTTTTGAGTAATCGACGGATATGGAATGAGTTCAAAATCAGGTTATTTTGAAAGTTTCACTTTTTGCTCTACAACGATTTCGGGTTTTAACTTCACATAACCGGCTTCATGAACATATTTTTGGCCTTCGGTTAATATCCAGTTAAGGAAATCGATCGTGATTTTTTTTGCAGGTTTACCCTTCGAAATAAAGGTCAATTCACGTGCCGGCGGTGACGGGTATCTGTCTTCGGCGATAGCGTTCGTAATATCATCCAGGGAATCATAAAAACACTCTTCTTCATCAATCTTACCGTTGTTATTTATATCAATAGGGATCACTTTCATTCCGTCAAATGCTTTCCGGCTCCGGATGTCGTAAGCATAGATGATATTGTTGTAACCGATTCCCAATTTATCGCTTTTTACAGCATCAGCAATTCCCGGATCGCCAAAAACACCTATTCCGGTTAATGATTCCTGGTTGCTGTTTAAAAATTTTGCCCACATTTCGTTTGCTCCGCAAGCATCGGAACGGGTATATATATTGATTTTTTCGGCTTTTGCTGAAGGAAAAAGCTGGTTCCACTTTGTAATCTTATTGTTGATATAAATATCGGCAAATTGCTGTTGGGTAATGCCTTGTTTCAGAATAACAGCTATGTAAGGATTTGATGAATTTACTGTCGGGACTACGGCATCGCACGCAACTGCCACTGCCCAGGCACCATTCGAAATTTCCTCGTGGGAAACCGTACGCGAAAACATGGCAAGATCTACCATTCCCGAAAGTACATCCGTCATTCCTTTACCTGCTCCACCGGCTGAAACATCAATTGTGATTTCCGGGTGAAGTTTCTGGTATTCTTCGGCCCATTTTACGGTGAGGGGATAAAGTGCAAATGCTCCCGAAATCGAAATATTATGCTCTTTAAATTTTCTCTGGCAAGAGTTTAAAGATGTTAAAATCAAAAAAGTTAATGCTATGTATATTAACGAGTTACTAATTTTCATAGTTCAATTTCAAATTTGGTGCAAATATACAATTTAAATGCATCTCATTATTTGAGCATACAGAATAGTGTGAACAATAAATAAAATTACGAATCGTTTTAGTATATTAGCTAATTTATTGTAACTTTGAATCAACTTAGATACTGTTGTTATGATTAAGAAAATTTTTCTGTTTGGGTTTATGTTATTCTCATTAACAAGGCTAGAAGCCCAAATTAACGTTATCAAAGTAGGTTCTTCAGGAATAACTAATAACTCATCAGGGCTATTTTATTCGTTGCCTCAAACTGTGATTCAGGTCGATATTGTTGTAAATAAAATTCAGAAAATTAAAGGTCCGTATGCTGAATTTGCAGACCAAATGCTTGGATTATCGAAAGTTACGGCTATTAACAGTACCGAATATGAGCTTAAAGACGTCAGGTTAACGTCTTACAACGAGCCTGATCCTTCGGAGTATTATTTTATTCAATTGCCTGAAAAGCAAAAGGATAGAAAAGAGGTAGAGCTTTTTCTTTCCCAGGATGGAATAATTTCGGGGATCGGAGTATCGGCGCAACCGACTAAAAATAAAATCCAGGAGTCGAAAGATATTTCTGCTTCCAGAATTGACATTCCTGAATTTGCTAATCCAAGTGTTTTTGAACGCATGGATACCGTTATTAAAAGGATAAGTTTAGATACCACCATTATTGAGCAGAAATTTTTCCGTAAAACCTCTTCGGCAAAATCAGTGGAGCAAAAAGCCCGTGAATCGGCCGAATTTATACTTAAACTTGATGAAAGTATGTACAACCTGATAAATGGTTACCAGGAAGTTAACTACGAAAAAGGCACAATGGAATTTATGTACAACCAGATGAACAGCATGAAACAGGATTACCTCGAATTGTTTAAGGGTGTTACAAGTATATCCGGCGAAACGTTCACCTATTACTACGTTGTAGATAAAAATACTCCCTTGGAAACTTTGTGCAGGTTTTCGATGAGTAAGGGGATTTTACCAAAAACAGCTACTTCGGGCGATGTGATTCAGATTCAGGCCACCAGTCTGAACAAAACCAATACTGTTAAATCAGAAACCGAAAAGATGAACATAGGGCAACACGATTCTCATGGATTGTATTACCGTATTCCCGACAAAGCGAATGTGGCTGTTAAAATTGGTGGCCAGGTTAAACTTGAAACACAATTTGTTATCAATCAGTTTGGCGTAGTGACTTTTCTTCCGGCATCAAGTATTAATAATATCGGGATCGACAGCAATACAGGAACAATACGACGCGTTGTGTTGAAATAAAGACGCAGGCATCAGTTTCAACTTAATTTCATGATACGGATCAATGACTGTTAAAGAAATAGTAATCAAAGCAATGCGTATTTCACTCATGCCAAGCGTTGAGTGGAAAACAATAAAAACTGAGCAGGAAACTCCACGTGAATTGATGTGGAATTTTGCTTTTCCAATCATCCTGTTTAGTGCAATTGGTCGCGATATCGGTTTGTTTTTTGTCGTAAAGGCCGTTTTGGGTTATTCCCTGAACCTGGTTATATTATTGGCATTTAACCTAATATCGTGGGTTCTGATTCCTTACCTGCTGATACTTATCGCCGCTTACATTCTCAACTTTGGCTTACCTAAACTGGGAATTGAAACAGATCTGCTTAGCGTTTTGAAGGTGGTTTTATACACATTTACGCCACTTTTTATAGTCACTTTTTTTGTATACCTGCATCCATTGCTCCGGATTTTAATTCCAATCGGGATTTATGTTTTTATTGCCTATACGTTCTATGTTTTTTGGTATGGCGTCCAGGAATTATTCGATATTACCCTGGAGAAAAAATTGCGCTTTATCGTCATTACCATTGTTGTCGGATTTTTAGGCATTTTTGTGGCCCAACACATTTATGGTCTGCTTTTAGGCTGGGTAATGCCTGGTATGGAAGCGTATGTTAAATAAAACTATACAAGAGCTTTCTTCAACCTTACCAGCTCGCCGAGCAGTTGGTCCATCAAATCGAGTCTAAGCATGTTAGCGCCATCCGATTTAGCTTTTGATGGTTCGGGATGCGTTTCCATAAACAGGCCTTCTGCGCCAGCCACAATACCTAATCTGGCCATTAGCGGGATGAGGTCGGGACGACCACCTGTAACTCCGGCAGGCTGGTTAGGCTGTTGAAGTGAATGAGTCACATCAAGAATTACCGGAACGTTGGCTTGCTGCATAACAGGGATATTTCGAAAATCGACGACCAAATCTGTATATCCGAATGTAGTTCCGCGCTCGGTAAGCATTACTCTGTGGTTTCCTGTTTCCCTCACTTTTTCGACTGCGAAATGCATGGTTTCGGCTGACGAAAACTGACCTTTCTTGATATTTACTACCTTGCCCGTTTCGCCCGCGGCAAACAATAGTTCGCTCTGGCGGCAAAGAAAAGCCGGTATCTGAAGAATATCGACATAAATAGCCGCAAGTCGGGCATCATTCTCACCGTGAATATCACTTACCACGGGAACCTGAAATTTTTGCCTGATACCTGCCAATACTTCAAGAGCTTTTTCATCGCCTATACCCGTGAAAGAGGAACTCTTTGAACGGTTTGCCTTACGGTACGAAGCTTTGAAAATGAAAGGAATTTTATATTTGTCAGTTAATTCGACCAACATTCTTGCAATTTCAACAGGACTTTCGGTATCTTCAATCACGCATGGACCTGCAATCAGGAAGAAATTCCCAGTCTCGGTGTATTTTATAAATGGAATTTCGTTTATAATGCTCATACTTTTTTTTTGTTTGTGTTTTTGTTTTCAACATGCGTTTCAATAGCCGTATTTCCCTCCCCAGTTTTTCTTCAGTCTTTCGCGGGCTTCATGTTCCCTCGCGTTATTTCCCGGATCAAAAAATTTGCTTCCTTTAATTTTTTCAGGCATAAATTCAATATCAACAAAGTTGCCATCGTATTGATGAGCATACTTGTACTCTTTTCCATAACCCATATTTTTCATCAGTTTTGTTGGTGCATTGCGTAAATGCAACGGCACCGGAAGGTCCCCAAACCGCTGAACTGCAGCCAGTGCATCTTCAATCGCCATGTACGAGGCATTGCTTTTGGCCGAACAGGCCAGGTATATGGCGGTTTGGGATAATATAATCCGGCTTTCGGGGAAACCGATTTTATTAACCGCATCGAAGCAACTGTTTGCCAAAACAAGTGCTGTAGGATTTGCATTTCCAATGTCTTCGGAAGCCAGTATGACCATGCGCCGTGCAATGAAAAGCGGATCCTCGCCTGCTGTAATCATCCGTGCCAGCCAATACACGGCGGCATTCGGATCGCTTCCCCGCATCGACTTAATAAATGCGGAAATGACATCGTAGTGCATTTCGCCCGATTTGTCGTACAAAGCCAGGTTTTGTTGAATGATGCTTAATGTATTATCATTGGTAATCACAATGTCTTCACATGACTTGAGCTGGGAATTTACAATAATCTCAATCGCATTCAGCAATTTGCGGGCATCTCCTCCCGATATTCTGACCAAAGCTTCGTATTCGTTGATAATAATTTTAATATGATGAATACCACTGAGGGTTTCGATAGCTTTATTCATAATTACCAGCAGATCCGGTTCCTCCAGGTGTTTCAGGATATAAACCTGGCATCGCGACAGCAAAGGTGAAATAACTTCGAATGAAGGATTTTCCGTTGTAGCACCGATTAGAATCACAATCCCTTTTTCGACCGCTCCCAGCAGCGAATCCTGCTGCGACTTGCTGAAACGGTGAATTTCGTCAATAAACAATATGGGTTGCGAAGAATCCTTTGAAGCTTTATCGATCACATCTCTAACATCTTTAACGCCAGCGTTAACGGCACTCAGGGTATAAAATGGTCGACCGGTGGCATTTGCTATAATAAGTGCCAGGGTTGTCTTGCCCACTCCGGGAGGTCCCCAGAATATCATGGAATGCACCGAACCGCCATAAACCATACTTCTGAATGCAGATCCGTCCGCCATTAAATGCGTTTGACCGATGTATTCATCTGCATTTTTAGGTCTTAGAATTTCTGCTAAAGGAATATTTGAGATCATTCCAACAAGAAGATAATTTATATTTTATTCAGTCAGCGAATTGTGCCTTCCACCGGGAGATTTGCGC
>JBAXBJ010000056.1:0-32477 GCA_037142075.1 Bacteroidota bacterium | reverse complement strand
GATTGTAAAATCGAAGGGGCAAAATGTTAAAAAAATGTATATGTGGTACACCACCTGCCCGAAATGTGCGAAAAAATACGGCAGGAATTATGTGGCAATCGTTTCGCAGATTGAATGAGTGTTGTCATGAGATCAATATGTTATAGAAAATTAATTTTCCATTTTGATTTTTCCGGTTTCAAAAAGAAATACGAAACAAAAAATCAGTAAAGCAGGAAGAGGTTTTTAGCACACTTCCTGCTTCTTTTTTATAAACCATCTTGCTTTTTGAATTCAGAATGAATCATGCATAAGTTTATTTTAATCACATGACAAACAAACTAATTCGGTTAAATATTGTTTAAAGATGGTAGTGTAAATGCTAAACAAAAAAATCGGAGGGCTGCTGTTTTATACCTTAAGGGTGAAATTTACGGCAAAATTTGTAGCTATAAGGAGCAGTCAGCAATTTTACTTACAGGCACTTATTCTCAGGGCAGATACCAGCTATTTAATTCAATGAATATAAACGGATATGATGAACGCATTTAAAACACTGGCAATCACCGGAACTATCATAATGTTCCTCACCTTGGTTTACGGTTTTGCGGCAGGTTATTTTTTCGAAGAAGGAGGAATCTTGCTTTCAATGCCTTGGGGTAAAGTAAGTTTAGTCGATGTCTATACAGGCTTTTTCCTGTTTTCGGGGTGGGTGCTTTACCGGGAAGAGAAATGGACTTCGGCGGTCATATGGATTCTGGCGATCATGGTACTGGGAAATTTTATCACATGCCTGTACGTGACGATGGCATTATTCAAATGCAATGATGATTTTAAAATTTTCTGGCTAGGAAAACATTTTCAACACTAAAATGGAAACTCTTCCCATACTCGAAATTGATGGTCGCAGGCTGTATTACACCTTTATCGCAGGTGCAAAAAACATTCTGGCAAATCAGTTATACCTGAATAAAATCAATGTCTTCCCGGTAAACGACGGGGATACAGGCAGCAATATGGCCACAACCATTCAATCGGTTCTCGAATCGGTACAGCCGCACAAATCGTATAAGATCACTGCCGACCTGATCGCTGAAACAACCATGACGAGTGCACGCGGCAATTCGGGAATCATTTTTGCCCAGTTTTTATATGGCATGAGTAAGGAGACGGGCAACAGTCGCAGCATCACTATACCGCAGTTTGCTGAAAGTCTTAAAAAATCCATTCCTTATATGTACGAGGCGGTTGCCATTCCGGTTGAAGGCACCATGCTGACCGTTATAAGGGAATGGTCGGAATTTATTTATACCCATCGAAATATCATTACCGATTTTAACCAGTTGTTCATCCGCTCGCAGGAAAGCCTGGTAAAATCGCTGGCTGCCACCAAAGCACAGTTGCTCGTTCTTTCGAAGGCAAATGTCGTGGATTCAGGCGCCAATGCTTTTGTCCTGTTTATCGAAGGGATCATTAGCTTTATCAAATCGAGCAGCATCCGGAATTTGTTGCAGTCAAAAACCGCAACACTGGTATTGCCTTCGAATAATGATCATATTTCAGAAAAAGTAGCATTCAGGTATTGCACCGAAGGCATATTGAAAAACATTACCGTTGATCAGAAATTACTTTCAAAAATTCTTCAAAAGCACGGTGATTCCCTTGTAATCGGAGGCAACGAAAAAACCAAGCATATTCATGTGCACACCAATAATCCGGCTGAAATGTTCCGGCAGTTAAAGGATATCAGCCTAGCTACTTTTAATAAAGCCGACGATATGCTGCGCCAGAGCGAAGCCATATTTAACCGCAAATGGAGCATTGCCCTGGTTACCGATTCAACCTGCGATCTGCCTCAGGATTTGATCGATCAGTACCAGGTTAACATGCTACCGCTCAATATTAATTTTGGCGAAAGCCATTACCTGGATAAAATCACCATTCAACCCGACCAATTTTATTCGCTGCTCGATCAACACCACGAGTTTCCGAAAACTTCGCAAATCAACGAAAAAGCTTTCGTTAATTTATACAGCCGGCTGTCAGCTAATTACGATTCTATAATAGCCATTCATCTTACGGACAAATTCAGCGGGACGTATTTTAACAGTCAAAAAGCTGCAACCATGGTGAGTAAAGATTCAAACATCCCTATTACAGTAGTTAACTCGAGGAACCTTTCAGGGGCACTTGGATTATTGGTCCTGAGGGCTGCGCAGGCCATAGAAGCTAGCTATACGCATGAGGAAGTAGTTGCTGTAACTGAAAAGTCAATAAAAGATACCCATATTTTTGTGAGTGTTAAAACTTTAAAATACATGGTTCGCGGCGGCAGAGTTTCGCCCGCGAAGGGTTTCATTGCCAAATTGCTGAATGTGAAACCCATTGTATCGATGGACAAAAACGGGGCATCATATATTTTCGGGAAAGCTTACAGCCAGCAATCCAATATGGAGAAAGTGATGATGCACCTCAGGTCAATCTGCAAGGGCAGGGAAATATGGAATTACATCGTACTTCACGCTCAGAACGAGGACGCTGCCGCCTGGTATAAGGGGAAAATGAAGGAGTTTTCAGGAAAAGAGCCTCTTGCAGTGGTTAATATTTCTCCGGTCATCGGGGCAAATGCAGGAATTGGAACAGCTGCCGTAGCGTTACTGTTTAAATAAAATTGCCTGGAAACCCGGATTGCAGGTAATGACTAAAAAAACACTATCCGCTCTCAGTACACCATGCATGTACAATGTATTATCTGCCGCGGGATGAAAAAATTGCACTTTTCACTTTTCGTTCTTCACTCTTCGTTCTTCACTCTTCAATCTACTCTCCCTGCTGACCCTGATTTGCTTTTGGCAAAAAGATATGTAAGCCTCCATCCCGTTTTAAACCATTTATTGAGCCAAAATTGCGGCAGTTTCATCCGGCGTCAAACTTTTTTCACACCATATTGTTTAATTAAAACTTAAAATTAATGAACAAAGTTGTTTCTGAATCTGTTTTATTGTTTTTATTCATAGTTAGTTACAAGTTCACCTAAGCTGATGCTCCCGTAA
This sequence comes from Bacteroidota bacterium, assembly GCA_037142075.1. Taxonomy (GTDB): domain Bacteria; phylum Bacteroidota; class Bacteroidia; order Bacteroidales; family UBA4417; genus UBA4417. Next base: position 29,445 of record JBAXBJ010000056.1, on the reverse strand, counting down.
GTTCCAGAGGAAAGATGTTTCGGGACAAAAAAAAATTTTAAAAATGAAAAAAATAATTGTAACCCTATTTGCCATTCTGCTTTTCGGCATAGGTGCAAATGCCCAGATCAATCTTGTCGGGGCAAAGTCAAATCCAAATGGAATTATTGATATTGTAAAATGGCAGGCACTCGATTCTACGTCAGTCGGCAGGTATCCTTCAGGATTGCAAGGATACCTTTACGCATCATCTGTATTCGATTCGTACAACAGCAATTATTATTTAGGCGGGATTTCTTCCGGATCCGGAGTTTTGCTTTCTTTCAATACAGTTTCAAATACCCCCAATCTCATCCCTTATGCCGCCTTGTCGAATATTTCAGAAATTGATATGAGCACAGGTAAAATCTACAGCCTGAGTTTAGCATCTGTTGGCCATATAAGTGTAAACGAATATGACATCGCTACCGGTTCTGAGATCGTTTTGGGCGTTATTACCGAGCCGGGTGTAAATGGAATAATTACTGATGCTATAAGTTTTGATTCCAACAATGGAATACTATACTATGTAGGCTATGATGACTCCCCTGCTGCCTGCCTGTATGGAATACCCGTGCGAAACCCGGTTTTTTCCTGGACAAAGACAACACTTCTTACAACGGCGCCGGGAAATAACTTTTCGAGTGTTAATTACGATAATGTAAACAATATTCTTTTCGCCATGAATGCTGAATATAATACAGGCGGAAGTTATACCGGGAATAAAGTTGTTGAACTTAACACTGCCAGTGGAGAGGTAATTGAAAGAGGAGTGCTGGCAGGGTTTCAATATTATTTGGGCGGTTCGTCGTCTTTTGACCAGAATACGGGGAGTTTTCTTCTGGTAGGTTTTGATGCTGCTTTTAATGAAAAAATGATTGTGTTTAATACACTGGACAATACATTTATTACTGGATTTGTTCCTGATAATGTTTCAGAGATAGTTTGCGACAATTACTCATTTGCTAAAAGTGCTTATACAACAACTTCAATCCGCGGGCAGGACAAATTAGACTTTACTATCTTCCCCAATCCAGTCACTGACTGGTTAAATATCAGCAGCAATAGTAACTATAATCTTATCGAAATAATCGATGTTCACGGGCAAAAACTCCTGTCGTCAAAACTGGATCAAGCCACTACCCAGGTACCTGTTGCATCGTTACCGGCCGGGATCTATATTTGCCGCTTGACCGGAACTGGCTTGAAAACCATGCATGTCAGGATGATCAAACAATAACTTTTTCAATCCGACTCTTTATATTTATACCCCCAAAACATGAAAACTGTAAAAATACTTTTTTTTGTTTTTCTGATTTCAGGCACAGCTGCAAAAGCCCAGATAAATCTTATTGGGGCAAGTGGTAATGCAAACGGAACTATAGAGATAATGAAATGGCAGGCACTCGACTCTGCTTCACTTACAACTTACCCATCCTCTATTCAGGGTTACTATATGGCTTCTTCGGCATTTGATGCCTTTAACAGCAATTACTATTTAGGTGGTGTTGCTTCAGATTTAAATGTTTTACTCACCTTCAATTCAATTTTCAACACACAAAACCTGAGAAGTTATAATGACAATTTCAATATATTGGAGATCGATATGAGTACAGGAAAAATCTACATTCTTGACTCAGATTCTTTAGGCTCTTTCAAAGTGAACGAATATGATATTCTTACCGGAACGAATAGCATTTTAGGGATTGTCAGCGATCCGGATATATATGGCTTGGTAACTGACGCTATCGGTTTCGATTCGAACAATGGCATCATATACTACATAGGCACTGATTTTTCCTCAGGCAGTTTCCTGATTAGTATTCCTGTCAGGAACCCAGTCTTTTCCTGGTCAAAAACAGTACTAGGCACTTCCAATCCCAACAACTATTTTTCCAGTGTAAATTATGATAATGTCAACAATATTCTTTTTGCCCTTTATGCAGAATTTGATACTTCAGGAAATTTTACCGGCAGCAAGGTGGTTGAGATAGATAAAATCACCGGAGAGATTATAGAAAGAGGCCTGATTGAAGGCTTTCTCGCTTACGTGAGTGGATCATCTTCATTCGATCAGAATACAGGAAGTTTTCTCCTGGTTGGGATTGATAGTGCAAATAACCAAAAAATGATTATTTTCAACACATCAGATAATACCTTTACAACCGGATATGTGCCTTTGACCGTTTCGGAAATCGTTTGCGATAATTACTCATTTGCCAAAAATGCATACACAACAACTTCAATCCGCGAGCAGGACAAATCTGATTTCACGATCTTCCCCAATCCGACGACAGACAAGTTTGTACTGAAGAAGAGCACATTTACTGATAATTCCGTCCTAAGGATTTGTGATATAAACGGCATAGAGTGTCTGGCCAGGCAAATTCAGCATCCGGAAACTGAAATATCAACAAAATCCCTTGCCAAAGGAGTTTATGTGGTAACTATTCAGAATCAAAAGAGTACACAAACAAAAAAGCTGATTATTCAATAATTTCATACCCTGGTAATTCTAAATGAACAGAATAAGAAAAAGAAAAATAATTCCGCTATTATTCAGTATTATAACTAAGATGGACTTCTTTTTGATACTCCGAAGCTTATTAATACTGTTTCGGAAAGCATTGTGATTAATCTCTTGACTCCTTACTTAGCATTTGTAATTGAATTAAAGCCAAAATAAATTACATGCATACAAGAAACTGGAACCACTAAAATTATTGAATATGACATTTTTTAAAATCTACCTTCTCGCTTTTGCTGCCATTATGTCGATGATGACCATCCTTTGGCTGATCAGTATTAAAATCAGAAATGTGAGCATAGTTGACCTATTCTGGGGGTTTGGTTTTGTAGTAGCCTGTGCGGTTTATTTCATAAGCACTGAAGGATTGGAAACGCGCAAAATCCTTTTAATGGCGATGGTTGCCATTTGGGGATTGCGCCTTTCCATTTACCTTGCCTGGCGAAACCTGGGTAAAGGCGAAGATTTCCGCTATCAGAAATTCAGGAAGGACTTTGGAGAAAACAGGTATTGGTGGTATAGTTTCTTTTCGGTGTTTCTGCTTCAGGGTTTACTCATGTGGCTTATTTCGGTCCCTTTGCTGGGGGCACAGTTTTATGCCGGTAACGGGCTTGGATTACTCGATTATTCAGGTTTGTTGATATGGATCATTGGCTTTGTTTTCGAAGCCGGTGGCGATATTCAATTGGCCCGGTTTAAAGGAAATCCCGCAAATAAAGGCAAAGTACTGGATACTGGTTTCTGGCATTACACTCGTCATCCCAATTACTTTGGCGACGCTGCAGTTTGGTTTGGGTACGGGCTGATCTGCATTTCGGCAGGAAGTTACTGGCCGGTGCTGGGATCCGTTTTAATGACGGCTTTAATAATCAAAGTTTCAGGAGTTGCTTTGCTCGAAAAAACATTAAACACAACCAAACCCGGGTACCAGGAATATGTGAGGAGGACGAGTGCTTTTATTCCGTGGTTTCCGCGTAAATAGAAGGGGTGGATGTGGGATGTCGGAGGTTTGATGTTAGATGTCGGATGTTAGATGTCGGAAGTTGGATGTCGGAGGTTAGAATTTGGGATTTGAGATAACAAGTTACCCCAAACCCCAAGGGGCTTAACGTTGACGAGTAGCGGCTTGTATTTGTACCTCTGAATGCGAGCATTTAAACCCCTGAACTTGGAACCTGGAACCTGGAACCTGGAACTTGAACCTGGAACTTTGAACCTTTGACTCATAATAGACAAATCCTTTAACCCAAAATCATGTTTATCCTCGAAAATATCTGGCTTATATTGTTCGTCGCCTGGGGATTGCCCCTGACCTATTATCGGAGCAAATTCCGGAAAATCGTTTACCAGACCGATAGCTGGACCATCAACATCAAACCTTATTTTATGAAAGAATTGAAAGCGCTTTTTGGAAATATGTATCCTGACGATAGAAACTACCTGAAATTCAGGAATTTCTATCGTTTTTATCTCATCATTTACCTGCTTTTATTTACATCCTACTTAACCTTTAGTCAAAATAATACCATGAACGAAATCAAAATCGGAAGCTCCATCCCCCAATTCGCACTTGCGGATCAAAACGGCAATTTGTTCGACATCAAGTCTGTCCTCGGCAAAAAGAACCTGGTAATTTATTTTTACCCGAAAGATGACAGTCCCGGCTGTACAGCTCAGGCTTGTTCGTTCCAGGATCAGTTCGAAGTTTTTAAGGAAGCCGATGCTGTTATCATAGGAGTTAGCGGGCAGTCGGTCGAGAGCCACAAGGAATTTGCGGCAAAACACCGGCTTACCTTTACCTTGTTAAGCGACGAAGGGAATAAAATCCGGAAACTATTCGGCGTACCTACCAACTTGCTTGGATTATTGCCTGGCCGTGTAACTTATGTAGCCGATAAATCAGGGAAAGTGATTTATATTTTTAATTCCCAAATACAGGCAACAAAGCATGTAGATGAAGCTTTAAGAATACTCAAAGAATCGAAATAATCAGATCATGAAGGTAAATCAAACAAGTAAACTCATAGCCTCACTTCTTCTACCTCTGGGTATTGGTGGAATAGCCGGAATGTTTACCACAGAAGCCATCCCCGGATGGTATGCTTCGATAAATCAACCCTCGTTTAATCCGCCCAATTGGGTGTTCGGACCTGTATGGACAACGCTCTACATAATCCTTGGAATTTCATTATTCCTTATTTGGAAACTGGATGCCGGCAAACAACGCAACCAGGCCATATCCATTTTTATGGTGCAGTTGCTTTTAAATTTCTGCTGGAGTTTTTTCTTCTTCTATTTTAAAATGATTGGTGTTGCATTAGCCGATATTGTAGTGTTGTGGGTAATGATTGTTGTTATGCAGGTACGTTTTTACAAATTAAAGCCGGTGGCGGCGTATATCAACATCCCTTACCTTCTATGGGTAACTTTTGCCACTGCGCTGAATACATCGTATTTTTTTCTGAACAGGAACTGAGGGTAAATGGATCGCTACATCTATTCCGTATTTAAGCTGCTGGAATACAAATACATGCAATATTCAACTGAAAATACATATTCGTTAATTTTGAAGCAAGAAAGTGAAGTCCAGAACTCACTTTAAAAAACGGGGCGATACTGAAAAGCCATAGGAACCAGGAAAACTTTAAAAGAAAACTAAAATGACTTATCTCTCTATGATTGCCCAATTGATTGTTGCCGTTTCCATCGTTATTGTATGGGTATTCCGTTTCGATAATATCGTAAAAGAATTTAAGCAGTATGGCCTGAGCGATTTAACACGCACTATAATTGGGTCAACTAAAATAGCATTGGCAACTTTGCTGGTTGCAGGCATTTGGTATCCGTCGCTGGTGCTCATTCCTGCGCTTATTATGGCTTTCCTGATGCTAAGCGCACAGTATTTTCATTTCAAAGTCTCTAACCCATGGCAGAAACGGATGCCATCGTTGTTTCTTCTGATGTTATGCGTATTTATTGCTTCGGTATCGCTAAATATTTTTTCTTAATGCGGATTCTTGATATACTCATTATGCTTTCGGGTATATCTTTCTTAGTCTACGGAATAACCTATTTTTCATCTCCGCATATGAAGAGTGAATTTGTGCGCTTTGGGCTGGCTAAATTTGGAATTCTTACCGCGGTGCTTGAGATTCTTGGAGCTTTAGGTTTAATTATAGGTTTACTTGACAATTTTATTTTACTGATCTCCTCGGGAGGATTGGCCATTTTAATGTTTTTTGGCTTTCTGGCCAGGTTAAGAGTTAAAGACAGCTTGTTGGTTTCGTTACCGGCAATTCTCTATATGTCATTGAATGCATACATTTTTTTAAGAGCGATGGAGTTACATCTGTAAGGATTCAAGTAAATAATTTCAGAATTAAATACGCGAATGAAAAATGGACTTATTCAGCATCGAATTTGATAAAAATGCTAATTTATTACCCCGGGATGGTATAGTAAATTATTATGGTCAGGTTTTTTCAAAAAAGGAAGCCGACTATTATTTGGAATGCCTGTTACGAACAATAGAATGGAAAAATGATGAAGCCGTAATCTTTGGGAAACATATAATTACCAAACGAAAAGTGGCCTGGTATGGCGATCAGGATTTTGAATACACCTATTCCAGGACAACAAAAAGAGCGTTACTCTGGACCAGGGAATTGCTTGAATTAAAGTCTGTTGCTGAAAAAAGGACAGGCGAAACTTACAATTCTTGCCTGCTTAATTTATACCACAGCGGCGAAGAAGGAATGGCCTGGCACAGCGATGCGGAGAAAGATCTGAAACAAAACGGGGCAATTGGCTCTTTGACTTTTGGCGCTGAGCGGAAATTTTCCTTCAAACACAAACAAACCAAAGTAACGGTTTCAGTCATTTTAGAACATGGGAGCCTGCTGGTAATGAAAGATACCACTCAAACCTATTGGTTACACAGGCTACCTCCAACAAAATTAATTGCAAAACCACGAGTCAACCTGACCTTCAGGACAATTATAACGTAGAGCGGTTTTTTAAAGAAAGAGGAAAAGGCCCTATCACAGCAGTTTTACTGTCTGAATGCTCATTTTCAAATTGTCCAATTACCGCATTATCACATTATCGCATTAGGAACAAGAACACCCGCACCCGCAACCTTCAGGTTTTTTGCCGATAACCGTAATGCTGAAAATGCCGGTTTCGCCGTTGCTGAACTTTTTCAATTCTTCGGCTGACATATACTTCAGGAGCAGTTCATCAGGAAGATCAATTTTCTTTTCTTTCTTAACTTCTACATTTACAAAGCCCGACTCTTCGATAATCCTGAGGTATTCCTCTTTCGGCAATGCTCCCGAAACACAACCTGCATACATAACAGCGTCTTCTTTCAGGCCTTTAGGTAACTCACCCTGTAGCACCACATCCGAAATGCAGAAATGGCCTCCCTGTTTTAAAACCCTGAATATTTCGCTGAATGCCAATTGTTTATCGGGAACAAGATTTAACACGCAATTACTGATCACTACATCAACAACTCCAAACCTGACCGGGATGTTTTCGATATCGCCTTGTATAAAATCCACGTTGGTATAACCCAGTTTTCGTGCATTCTCGCGTGCTTTCTCTATCATGGCTTCGGTAAAATCCAAACCGGCTACATAACCGGTTTCGCCAACAAGTGCCCTGGCAACAAAACAATCGTTTCCGGCTCCCGATCCGAGGTCGAGCACTGTATTTCCGGGTTGAATGCCGGCATATTCGGTAGGCAGTCCGCACCCCAGACCAAGGTCGGCATCAGGGTTATACCCTTGCAGTTTGTCGTAGTTTTCGCTGAATATCGAGTAATCAACCACCGACCCACACGACGTGGCACCACAACAGGATGGAGCATTCTGCTCCTTGGTTTGTTTGGCGATTTCAGCATATTTTTCTTTTACGATTTGTTTAATATCTTCCATGTTATCAGTTATTTAGAATTAGTAATAATTTGTTCTGTAATTTTTACGGCATCAGCAACATATTTCCGGCAGTTGGTATGAAATAAATTCTGTGCGTTTATCTGGCTGAGTTCATTCTCGTTCCTCATATCAAGGTTATTAAGTAATTTATGGCAATTGGTTGATCCGTTCAGCCTGGTGAACTCATCGAATAACTGCACGGTCTTTTCATAGGTAAGCAGTTTTTTTTCATCGCTGTCGTTTTTTCCTTTGCCAAACTTTAGACCCAATGCCATAGCAGCACCAGTTACAGCGCCGCAGGTAAGTTGTTGTCGACCCATCCCACCGCCGAATGCGCTGGCAACCCGAAGTGATTCATCTTCAGTTAATCCTGATTCTTCGGCAAATACGGTCAACACCGATTGGGAACAGTTAAATTTATTATCAAAATAGGATAATGCTTTTTCTGAACGATCGATTTTAAACGTTTTTATTTGTTCTTCATATAGTTTGCGGAATGCCACTTTAATTTCATCGCGCACACGGTAAAATTCACTCATGATAAAATCCTGCGAACCAACTAAATGTGAAGGATCATCGAAGCCTATATGCAAACGATGTTTAACTTTTCCGAAAAATGCCGGGCAGGATTCGTTGGCACCGCCACAAACGGTAATTACATAATCCCACTCTTCGTTCAGGTATTTATCGATGGCGTCGGAAGTATGATGGCTGATATCAATACCGGCTTCATTCATTACTTCAACAGCCGTTTCATTCAGTTTGCCCGAAGCCTGAGTCCCTGCCGAGCAAACGGTAAGATTTTTATCAAAGGACTGCAGAAAGCCATGTGCCATCTGGCTGCGGCACGAATTCCCTGTGCATAAAACAAGTATCTTCATTTGGTTAACATTTACAGGATTTGGATTTTTCGAGATTCAGAGCCATTTCACGAAGTACACTGATTATCTCGTCCAGGCCGACGGCATTGATGCAATAATTAACTTTAGCTCCTTCAACTGTGCCTTGTATGAGGTTGCAATCTTTCAGTTCCTGCAGGTGCTGGCTCACAGTAGTGCGGCTAAGAGGCAGTTCTTCGGTTATGTCGCCGTTAATGCAACTGCCTGTTTCAATCAGGTAATTGATAATTGCGAGCCTTGCCGGATGTGATAATGCCTTGAAATACACGGCGGCCTTCTGCAAAGATTCGTCAAATAATTCTGTTTTCGCCATCGGAGATTTATAATTACGACGCAAATATACGACATATTTTGACTTGACGTATAAATACGTCATAAAAATAGTAAAATTGTTCAATTCTACTTTACTAAAATAAACCTGACAAACATTTTGAACCACATAGTCAAAGTAGAGCACATAGATAAAGACATATTGACGTTCTGGATAATATAAAATTCGCAAAATATGGTAACTGCCTGTAGAAATAACAACTTACCTATGTGTTTTTCTACTGTGTCCTATTGCGACTATTGTGGTTTTCTTTTATTCTGGTAAAGTAGAATTAACCACAAATTGAATGGAGATGGTCTTTTTGTTGGTCAGAAGACCGAAGTCAGGAGACGGAAGTGTTTGTAAAATGATAATAAATTCTACAAATGAATAATAAGCCGAAGGATATTAATTATCTTACAATGTGCTACTTAATATAGAACAAAATGTTTGTCCGGGTAGCTTCCGATTCCCGTCTTCTGACTTCCGACAATATAAATATACCCGATAAATTAACAGGAGTACCAGAAAAATTAATATCACCACGATAAAAGGAAATCAAGGAGCTATACATTCCTATCCCACTAAATTTCTCTCTGTACAAATCAGTGTTCCCCTGCCGCTTTAAGCCTTTTTTACCCTGGGCCCTGGGCCCTGAAAATGAATTCAGCTATTCCTTTTTCTCGTAAGCATTAATAATCCGTGTTACTAATTTATGCCGCACCACGTCGCGTACATCAAGTGTAATGAAATCAATGCCATTAATATTCTTCAGTATTTTCATGGCCTGCACCAACCCGGAATTCTGGTTGCGGGGCAGGTCGATCTGGGTAATATCGCCGGTGATAACAAATTTGGAAGAGCGGCCCATGCGTGTAACGAACATTTTAAGCTGTCCTTCGGTACAGTTTTGTGCTTCGTCGAGGATGGCAAAAGCATTTTCGAGGGTACGTCCGCGCATAAAAGCCAGGGGTGCAATTTCAATGGTGCCGTCTTCGAGATAACCAACCAGTTTTTGCGTAGGTATCATATCGCGCAATGCATCGTACAAAGGCTGCAGGTATGGATCGAGTTTATCTTTCAGATCGCCGGGAAGAAAACCAAGATTTTCGCCTGCTTCAACAGCCGGCCTGGTGAGTACAATTCGCCTTACTTCCTTGTTCTTTAACGCCCGAACTGCCAACGCCACTGCGGTATATGTTTTCCCGGTTCCGGCAGGGCCAACGGCGAAAATCATATCGTTATCGGCAATGCTGTGTACCATTCGCTCCTGGTTTATGGTACGCGCCCGGATCATCATGCCGTTTTTGCCATGCACCAAAACATCGGCATTAGCTTCACGGAATGTGGAAATAACTTCGCTTGCATTGCCATTTCCTGCCAGTTTACGGATATCGTCCTCATCGAGCCGGCCGTAATTATCAAAAAACATGAGCAGAGAGGTAAATAACTGCGAGAACGTTTCATTATCCTGTTCATCGCCGTTTATGCGCAGCAGGTCGTCGCGGGCGATGATTTTCAATTTCGGGAAAAGTTCGCGCAACAAATTGATATTGCGATCGTTGATGCCAAATATATCAGGAGGGCTATAGGATTCGAGTGTAAAAGTGCTTTCGGTCATGTAAAACGTTCGGTTGGAAAGGATAAGCTTATATAACACAAAATTAATGTTTATTCCACATTATACGGGGATATTTTTTACTTTTGATGCAGCGGAGGAGGGTTTGGTGTTAATAGAAAATGGTTAATAGAAAATCGTTAATCGTTAATCGGAAATAGAAAATGGTTAATAGAAAATAGAAAATGGTTAATCGTTCATTGTCAATTGTTCATTGTCAATTATCAAACATTCTTTCAAAAGTTCATGCAGTTAACACGATGTAGCAGTCTCTTTTCGTTAAAAAAAACAACTCAACAATCACTATTTCCCATTTTCCATTTACTATTAACTAAGCTAATCCATGCCAATTATCACTTTACTGAGCGACTGGGGACTTACCGAACACTATGTAGCTTCGGTAAAAGGAGCTATTCTTAGCCGGATGCCGGACGCTGTAATTGTTGATATTTCGCACAATATCAGGCAATTCGATATCAAGCACGCTTCTTTTGTTATGCGTAATGCCTGGCCTTTTTTCCCGGAAGGAACCATTCACATTATCGGGGTGGATACGATTGAATCGCCCAAGCACCCGCATGTTATCGTAAAATCGGAAGGACATTATTTTATTGGTGCCGATACAGGTTTAATATCTCTTATACTCAATAAGGAACCTGACAAAATCATTTTTATAACGGAAATCCAGGATTCGGGTTATCATACATTTCCGTCGCGCGACAGGTTTGTGAAAGTGGCGGTGCTGTTAGCCAGGGGAACAAGCATGGATGAACTGGGCCTGCCATTGCAGTCTTTAAACATTAAAACCTTGTTGCAGCCTGATTTTAACGGGAAAATTATCTTTGGAAAAGTAATGCATATCGATCATTATAAAAATATTTTTGTAAATATTACCGAGAAATTTGTCCGCGAATGCATGGGTAAAAACGAATACTATATACTTTGCAAAAAGGATAAAATTCCGCTTGTAAGAGCTTATGATGATGTCCGCGAGGGCAATCCCTGCGCTTTGTTTGCATCTAACGGATATCTGCAGGTTGCTATAAACCGTGGCAAAGCGTCATCCTTGCTTGATTTAGGGATAGATGATGATGTTTTTGTGGTAATTGGAAACGAGTGAGCAAGATAAGACGGAACAGTATATTGAAATTGCGGAGCATAAAAGCCATATCGATTTAGTGCCTAAAATGCCTAAAATGCCTAAAGTGCATCCTTAACCAGATACAATGTTAATGGGGATAATATCCCTTCTCCGAATTTTGCAACATTTTGAGGTTTTGTGGATCATTGATCACTTTCTTATGAAAACCTATTGGCATTCAAGCTATGAATTGCTAATAATTTTAGGCACTCAAGGCACTTTAAGTACTCTTAAAAAATAAATCTTAATCAGGGTGAATAGTTATCAAAAGTCAAAATTTGTACTTTTAAGAGATTTTTTAAACTCGAGTGATAAATTTTGCCAACTCCTTTTCGCATGTACAATTTTGTTGATGCCCCCGAAAGCCGGAAAGAAAAACGTTTGATTTGGGCTGCTACCCGATCTGTGCTCGAAAATATCGGTTTTTTACGAAATAAAAACGGCAAAAGGAGCCGGAGCCACTGGAACCTGTTTGTGCGTTTGTTGAATATTTTTGCGTTTTTTTTGAGAATGACCGGCCATTACCAGAAAGGATACGGCAACGCCAAAACAATTCTTATCAGTGAGTTGACCCTCGGATACCCAAATCTTCCGGCGGCTTTTGATGGTTTCAGGATATTGCACCTTTCTGATCTGCATATTGACAGTATTCCGGGTTTTGCATCAATCATCAGCAAAAAGATCAAAAATATTGCGTTTGATATCTGTTTTCTCACCGGCGATTACCGCCGGGACAATTCGGGAAGCATACTCCAGATACTGAAGCCTTTCAAAATCCTGTCGAAATACATACAGGCACCGTTTGGCACATTCGCCGTGCTGGGCAACCACGACACCTTTTTAATGGCACAATACGAAAGTCAGTCGGGTTTGGAATTGCTGGTCAACGAATCGGTCGAAATTGTGAAGGACGGACAAAAAATCCTGGTCACGGGCACCGATGATCCTTTTAGTTATTATACCGAACAAGCTTTACTAAGTCTCGATACGCGGGGGTACGATTTTAAAATAGCCCTGGTACACACATCTGAATTGGCTAAAGCCGCTTCCGCCAATAAATACGACCTCTATTTATGCGGCCACACCCATGGCGGACAGATTTGCCTGAAAGAAGGATTCCCTCTGGTAAGCCACCAGTTTGAAGGCAAAAATTTTAACCACGGCCAATGGAAAGTCGGCAAAATGATAGGTTATACATCGCGGGGAGTTGGCGTAAGCGGAATGCCGGTACGGTTCAACTGCCCGGCGGAAGTGGTGTTGATTACGCTGAAGAAGGGATGATGCCAGAACTACTGTTTTAGAGTTACACTTCGAACATAAGGAAGCCCTGAAAGGGCTTAATATATCAACGCAGGGCTTTTCTGCCCTGCGTTGGTGAAAAGAGAATGCTCCCCTAAGCCCTGAAAGGGCGAAATTAATCCCAAACATACCGCTCGTCATATTCGACCTTATACTTTTTGAGGAACAGCCTGTATTCATCCTGGAAGGTTTTTTTTCCGTGGTGTTCGTGCTGATTGGCGATATAGGCTATAACCCTGTCAACTTCGGCCGGATTTACCGAAAAAGCGCCATACCCGTCCTGCCAGTAAAAGTTACTCAATGATATATCTTTGGTCTTCATCCACTTCGAGGAATGTGATTTCACCTCTTCCAGAAGTTTCATCAGTGCCATTTTTTTTGAGAGCAAACAGAGGATATGCACATGGTCGGTATAACCACCGATTTTTATAACCGGTGATTCCAGGTTGTTGCATATCCCGCCCATATAACTGTATAGTTCCACATTGTATGGCGGATGAATGAGCGGATGCCTGTGTTTGGTGCTGAATACGATATGCACGTAATTTTTTACCAGTGATTGTCCCATAGTATGTATATTACGCCCCTTCGGGGCTGGATGAGTATGATCGATGGACTGCGTCCTTCGGTAGGGTCGACGGGCTGCGACCATCGTCAGGTCTGGATGGGCTGCGCCCATCCTTAGCGAATTACGCCCCTTCGGGGCTGTCCTTGCAGATCCTCCTGATGGCCCGATGGACTGCGTCCATCGTTAAGGTATTACGCCCCTTCGGGGCTGGAAGGGACAGCGCTCATCCTCAGGGCTCAAATCCTTCACTTGCTTACGTTGTTAACGGGGGAGGAGGAATATTTTTTGCATTTCGCCCTTTGCGCTGCGCTAGTATGAGGGAATAGGATTCGATCCGTTGGTTCAGCTCATTTACAAAATTGGTGTAACCGGTTTCTCCGTTTATAAGTATCAGTGCATTAATACGCTCGGTTATAGCCCGGTAGGCAGCATCTGCCAGGGTGCGTACCTGTTTCATTTGCAGCATGGTTTTACCCGATTCTTCGGTATAGCGGCTTTTCATCAGGTTGTCGAAAGCTTCGTTGTTTGCCTGTAGTTCGGCCACCCAGTCCGATAACCCAAGGGTAGTTATATCGGCAGCAGCGGTTGTGGTAAGGTCGGTAAGCAGGCTGCTGATGGCTGCTGTTTCCTCGTTATACGATTTTGTGGTGAGGTTGCCATACTGCCCTAATACCACCTGCATGCGAGCGGCAGCCTGTTTCACCGCAGGGTTGAAATGCCGGCCGGCCGATTTTACTGCATCGCTGAAACCGCGAAAGGTACTATCGCGCAAAGTATCGGCCTGGGCAATATCATCGGTTACGGCACTCTTACGGATCACATCCAGGGCAATGCCCTCATCGGCAAAAACCGGCAGGTAGGCCGCATAAGCCGCCTGTATGTTCATCGTGGCAGGATTGGCCGCATCCGTTAATCCTTTGAAATCGGCGTGAAACTGATAATGCTCCTCGTTGTGGAGGCCGGTTAAGCTGAAATCGTTAATCTTCATGGTCGTCAATTTTTAAAGATTAGTAAAAGGTATTAATAGTTGGAAATCCTATAAAAAATTCGCCTGATAAGGCTCGAAAATCATTCAAATTCATCATCTAACCTGTCCCCGGTATCGTTTGCCCTTGCCGGCTACTCCGACTGCCTGCCCAAGACCTCGTTTGCCTTTTCCGACTGCTCCGATCGCCTGCCTGGCAACTCGTTTGCCCTTTCTGACTGCTCCGATTGCCTGCCTGATACCGTGTTTATCCTTTCCGACTGCTTTGCCTCCTTGCCCGAGGCCCGGGAGTATAGTTTACGGCGTAAATGTTGTTTGCGGGAGATTTTTAACTATCCGAATATCCTGAAAACATCATATACAAGCGATTATAGATTCAAAAGTACGATTTTTTCAGAAAGCAAGCACGGATGTAGAAATATTTTCAACAGGTTCGGTAAAAAGCGAAGTGCATATCCCACAGCAATCAGAGAAAAATTTGACGGGAAACATCTGAAGAGCATATGCAAAAAAGCCGGTTTTTTCTTTACGATATAAAACAGGAAGGGGTCAGATAACAGGATGAGTTTAAATTAGGTATTTGCCTGAATGTATAAGGTTATTTATTTTCGATAACTTCTTCCGGGGATTTTTTCTTTATCCCGATTACATTAAAATCTTTATCAAATGTTATAAGTGTCAAATCGAATTTTTGTGAAATGGAGAATTGATACGAATCATCAAAGTCAAGTTTGTATTTCCTGATATTTGAAGTAACTTCCAATAAATCTACCGGATCAAGGCTAAGTTGCTCTAATTGTCCGTAAACAAACAGATCCATGACGAATTGATCGAAAACATCAATTTTTTTTAATCTGAATAAGATGACTCCAATGGAATGAATTGAAAAATCGCTGACGAATAGATCGTCAGTTGGAATAAGATCAAAAAAACGGGAAGCGATCTCCGATTTTTCCTGACCTAAAAGGCGTTCTAACCAAACATTAGTGTCAACCAGGTATCTTACTTTTGTCTCCACTCAAGTGCTTTTTTCTGTAAGTCAATGGACGAAATCTGTATGTCGCTTAACCCTCCGGCCCAATCCTGTTTTAATTTTTTTGATTTATGTACGGCCTTTTTATTGATCAAATAGTCAAGATAGTGCTCTAATTCTCCCATTAATCGGGGTGATAACCGACTTATTTTTGTTTCTATATTTTTTATCGCTTTCATGATACAAAGATAAAACATTTAACGATGAATAATTCCAGCAAACATTCTTTTAAATAAATTCATATGATGAAAATTATTAATATTGAATTCAGACTAAAATTCTTATTATAAAATTATAACATATAACAACATTAAAAAGATATATTTATCCACAAAAAAGAGGCTAGCTATAATAGTCAGCCCCGTATTCATTTAACCACATTCCAAATAAAGATTAGGACTTACGAACAACATAAGTTGATTTAACATAAATTTTAGTCGTCACCCCAGTAATATCATTGTATTCAGTGCTTTCATAAATCCAGACTAAGGTGTTCCAATTTAAATTAATGATGGTTCTTTGTGGATATATTCCAACCAAAGTGCCATCGCTATTTAATAACCACGGAACCCAGGATGGCAAATCATTTCCTCCATCACAAAGAATTTTATTATCAAAAAGAATTTTCTGTGGCGTCATGTAGAATGCCATGATATCATCATTAACACAAGGAATGGTAAAATCAAAATTACGATCTTTCCATGGTCCAGTAATAAAATAAGTATCTTCTTCTTTTGTTTGAACCCATGATTGCGAAAGCATCAACTCTTGCTCAGTTGGTGGCACTACCGTAATTTTAATAATTGCAACTGTTTCACCTCCATCGCCGGTAGCAATAAAAGTAAAAGTAGAATCGTGGCTAAGCCAAGCTGTTTCAAAAGAAACAGGAAAGGTAGTGTATCCACAACCATTAAACGAAACTTCATTCGTTTTCGTTGCATTTAATGTGATTTTGGTTTTTCCACCTCCCTTAGGCAGATTTGTAACTGTTGCAGTCAACGTAACAATTGGTGGAGCTAATTTTTTAACCTCAACCTTTGTTGTTGTTTTGCCGGCTTTGTTTGTGGCAGTAAAAGTGAAGATGGTTGTTTCTTTTACCAAATCAACATCTTTTGAGCCTTTAAGTAATGGAAGATATTCTCCATTTAAAAAGCAGGAGTCTGCATTTTTCGAATCCCAATTTAGGGTAACCCATTGTGTTACTCCAACTGTAACCGCACCGCGTGAATAAGTTGCACTGATTACCGGTTGGGATACAACCGGGTCTGTAGTATCTTTTGTACATCCCGCTATAAGTATCAGTGTAACGAACAGACCCAGGCTTGTGAGAAATTTTGCGATCGTTTTCATGGCCTTATGCTTTATAAAGTATAGTCTTGTTTATGGGATATAAAATCAGGTTTGGTATTTGAAACAAAGATAGTGCAAAAGGCTTGATTTGGTAGCGGTTAGGGGAAATATAGTTCGTACACAGTAAAATAACCTTTACAGGCAAAGTTTTTACTTTTCGGGGGTTCTGTTTTCTTCGTTAATTTTTACAGGGTCTTGCCTGGTATCGAATACGTCGGTGATGAGCACGCCTTCGGATATTTCCCTGTAAATCACCTTGAAATTCCCTACAATCAGATACCGATGGTTTTCATTAAGTTTTTCGAGGTTTAATTCAATTTGTCCGGAGGTTGGATACTTTTTAAGTTGTTTGGTGGCTGCAAAAATCTCTGTTTTAATTTTCTTTGAAACCGCATTACCAGCCTTTTCTTTATAGTATTGATAGATTTGCATAAGCATTCCGGCAGCAAAATTTGTCCAAATTACCTTCATCCTTCTACCAGTTTTCTGATTCTTTTAAGAGTTGTTCCTGAGATGTGCATTTCCCGGCGTAATAATCTTGCATAGAACGGTTCGCCCTTTCTACCAATTGCTCCTGGGTAAATGGTTTGGTGTTTCGTCTTGCTGTTTGTTGTTTCTGGACTTCAACAATGGTAGATTCAATCCTGCTTAATACTTTTTCATCCCGAACGCCAACAAGGTATTCAATCGCTTTAAGTTTTCTTGTTTGTAAGTCCATAGTTATTTTTTTACAAAAATACATCACATATCAATAACCTATGTTCACATGCAGCTTTTTTTTAATGATTATGGCACAAAGTAATGGTTAGGCAGGGTGCTCCTTCTTTTCGGAAATTTGCCGGGTCCGTCTTTGAAAGAACCAATAAGCAATCAACGGGATTATATCGCCTCTGATTTATACACTCCGCTCGAAAGAACTTTCAGGTCATTTTCAATTATTGTTTTTAGTCCGCCTTATTTTCCCTTGCAATACACATGCCCAAAATCATTAATTTTGCGCCCCGAACCGAAAGGCATACACATGTACACATTATTACGTAAAGAGATCAGCAGTTTTTTAAGTTCATTGATTGGCTACGCGGTTATCATCGTGTTCCTGCTCATAAACGGGCTGTTCCTGTGGGTTTTCCCGCAGCAGTTCAATATCCTGGATTATGGCTTTGCCAGCATCGACAACTACTTTATGCTGGCACCATGGGTTTTCCTGTTCCTGATACCGGCCATTACCATGCGCTCTTTCGCCGAAGAGCATAAAGCAGGCACCATGGAAATGCTGCTTACCAAACCGGTTACCGATCTCGAAATTATCGGCGCCAAATACCTCGCCGGTGTGGTTTTGGTGCTCTTTTCGGTGCTGCCAACCCTGCTCTATTACATTACCATTTATAAACTGGGAATGCCGCCCGGCAACCTCGACCAGGGCGGAACCATGGGTTCGTACATCGGGCTATTATTCCTGGGTGCAGGTTTTACCGCCATCGGAATTTTTGCTTCCGCTGTATCAAACAACCAGATTGTCTCCTTCCTTATTGCCGTGTTCCTCTGCGGTTTTATGTATATCGGTTTCGATTTTATTTACGGACTTTCGGTTTTTGGTTCGTTTGGACTGCTGGTGAGCCAGTTGGGGATCAATGCGCATTACACCGGCATGAGCCGGGGCGTGATCGATACACGCGATGTAATCTATTTTTTAAGCCTCATTGCCTTGTTCCTGATGCTGACCCGTTTCAGGCTCGAACGCAGAAAATGGTAACCCTGAAAAAGAAACGACATGACAGAGAACAGAAAAAATATCAGGCGTAACAGTTTCGTGCAGCTAAATATAGGGCTAGCAATCATTTTGTTAGTGAACATTATAGGATACTTCGCCTTTTACCGCCTCGACCTCACCGCCGAGAAGCGATATACCCTTTCGCCGTCCACCCGTAAGATGCTGAAGGAATTGAAAGATGTGGTTTACTTTAGGGTATATCTCGAAGGCGAATTTCCTGCCGGTTTCAAACGCCTGCGCAACGAAACGCGCGAAATGCTGAACCAGTTCCGGGCTTATTCCGATAATATCCAATACGAATTTATCGATCCTACTGCCGGAAAAGATAAAAAGGAAATGGAAGCCATGTACAACCAGCTTGCACAGAGCGGATTAAATGCTACCGACCTTAGGGTGAAAGAAAAAGATGGGGAGACCAGCAAAATGATTTTCCCGGGTGCTGTTGTTTCATACCGTGATAAGGAGATGCCCCTGGATTTACTGCTCACACAAGTGGGCAGGCCGCCCGAAGAAGTTCTGAACAATTCTGTGCAAGGCCTCGAATTTGGCCTTATCAATGTGATCCGTAAACTTACTATTGCGCAAAAACCAAAGGTAGCCTTTATCGGGGGGCACGGCGAATTGGCAGCAGATTACACTGCCAGCATCGAAACAGCCCTTAAAGAGTATTATACAGTTGAACATGTGCGCATCAACGGGCAACTTTCGGCTCTTACCGAACATACGCAGCGTGGCAAAGATTCAACTTCCTTTACTATTAAAAACAAATATTCGGCAATAATCATTGCAAAACCCGATTCGGCTTTCGCCAAAGACGAACGCGACAAATTCATTATCGATCAGTTTATAATGCGCGGAGGGAAAGTCCTTTGGCTGGTGGATGCCGTAAATGCAAATATGGATAGCCTGGCAACCAAAGAACGTTCGGTCTCGATAAGCAACGATTTAAACCTCGACGACATGCTGTTCAATTATGGAGTGCGGCTCAACAGCAACCTGGTTGTGGATATGAATTCGCTGCCAATTCCTGTGGTAATCGATGCTAAAGGCAATCAAAAACTTATTCCCTGGATATTTTTTCCGGTGCTTATACCAACCTCCACACATCCCATTGTAAGAAACCTGAATGCGATCAAAACCGAATTTGTCGGCAGCCTGGATACCATCGAAACACCAGGAATAAAAAAGACCATCCTGCTTTCAACCTCCCGCTATTCGCGTGTATTGAACACCCCGGTGACGGTGAGTCTTAGTTTCCTGTATCAGCGGCCCGATGTTACACAGTTTAACCAGCCGTATCAGGCGGTTGCAGCTTTATTGGAAGGGGAATTTACATCACTTTTCCTAAACCGTGTACCACCCGAAATTGCCCAGGCACCACAGGTAGGTTTTCTTGAGAAAAGCACTAAAACGGCCATGATTGTGGTTTCCGATGGCGATGTTATTAAAAATCAGCTTCAGCCCGGCACGAAAGGTCCAACCCCGTTGCCGCTTGGCTACGACAGGTACACAGGTCAGCAGTTTGGAAACAAAGATTTTATACTCAATGCCATGAATTACCTTTGCGACGATTCCGGATTGCTTTTGGTACGCTCGCGCGAAGTAAAACTCCGCACCCTTGATGCTGCCCGTGTTGATGATGAACGCATGAAATGGCAATTGATAAATACAATTGTACCCATTTTGCTCGTGCTTGTATTTGCTGTTGTGCAGGGATATTTGAGGCGGAGAAGGTATAGCGGTGAGAGATAAGTTAGGAGAGATGAGTTATGAGAGATGAGTTATGAGAGATAAGTTATGAGAGATGAGTTATGAGTTAGGGGAAATTGGTTATAATAGTTCGCCTTGTCGCCCCTCACCTTGTCGCCCCTCGTTTTATCAGCCCCTTTCCATGTCACCCCTCCCTTTAATCAGTAAATTGCACTAATAAAGATGAAAAAATACAGAATTTCCCTAATTATCCTGTTGGCACTTGCATTTCTTGCTGCATTTATGCTGATAAAAAACACAGGTGGCACTTTCAGGAATAAAAGCAATACGTTTGCCGTCAGTGATACATCCAATATAACAAAGATCTTTTTATCGGATAAGTATAACAACCAGGTTAAAGTGGAGCGTGCCGCCAATAGCCTCTGGATACTGAACGACAAATACGAAGTTGACCCCACCATGATGCAGGTTATTCTTCACACTGTTTCGAGCATCGAGGCCAGGGCCGCAGTTGCCAAAGCCACCCGAAACACCATCATCCGCCTGATGGCTGGCAAATCGGTAAAAACAGAAATCTACCAGCGAGTGTATCGTATTGATTTATTTGGATTTATAAAGCTGTTTCCCCACGAAAAGAAAACGCGCACATATTATGTAGGTGATGCCACCATGGATAACAGCGGAACATTTATGCTGATGGAAGGTGAAAATGACCCGTATATCGTTGGCATACCCGGGTTCCGGGGATTTGTTTCTTCGCGGTATTCGCCCATGGAGGCCGACTGGCGCAGTCATTCTGTTTTTAAATACAGGGTTCCGGACATCAACAGTGTAAGAATCGTATTCAATGAAAAACCAGAACAATCCTATCAGATTACAAATCACGACAACCGCGTATTTAGTCTTACCTCACTGATTGATAACCGGAATGTGGAGTCATTCGACACGTTGAAAGTGGTTGAATTCCTCAGTGGTTTCCGCAACCTTAACTATGAGCGGATTTTAGATGAAATGGCAAAAACAAAGCATGATTCCATTGTTGCGGTAACACCTACCAATGAAATCACTTTAGTGGATAAACTCGGAAAATCCCACTCGCTTAAAACCTGGAAACGGAAAGCAGATTTTGGCCAGCTTGATCTGGAAGGAAACCAGGCAGAATGGGATCTCGAACGCATGTACGGGCTGATCGACAATTCGGAATACATGGTTTCGGTACAATATTTTGTATTTAACGATGTGCTGGCTCCTCTTAGTTGGTTTACGCTTAAAACGAAAACTGGCAAATAATCAGCACGGGATGCCGCCCAAATCGTTTACTTTGAATAAGATTCATTAAAAATACATTTACAAATTACAATACAATTTTTCATATGATCAACCTACTGAAAAACAGCAAAATCCTTGTAACTGGTGGTGCGGGTTTTATTGGCTCCGCACTGATTGAAACATTGCTTTCTCTGGATAACGAAGTGGTTTGCCTCGATAATTTAGCTACAGGCAAACGCGAAAATATGGCTGGTTTTCAATCAGATAAAAATTTTAATTTTATTGAGGGCGATATACGCAACCTTGCTGATTGCCAGAAAGCTGCCGCAGGGGTGGCGTATATTTTTCATGAAGCAGCCCTGGGTTCGGTTCCCCGTTCGGTAAAAGATCCCATTACTACCAACGAAGTAAATATTTCAGGATTCCTGAATATGATCGTTGCCGGGCGCGATGCAGGAGTAAAACGCTTTGTATATGCTTCAAGTTCATCGGTTTACGGCGACCATCCGGCATTACCCAAATTCGAGGAAAATACAGGAAACCCGCTTTCGCCTTACGCGGTTACTAAAAAAGTGAACGAATTGTATGCCAAAGTTTTCGGTGAGTTATACGGGATGCAAACCATAGGTTTACGCTATTTTAACGTCTTTGGCCGACGCCAGGATCCGGATGGCCAATACGCGGCTGTTATTCCCCGGTTTGTAAAATCGCTCATCAATCATGAAGCACCTGTGATTTTTGGGGATGGCAGCCAAACCCGCGATTTTACCTATATCGAGAATGTGGTGCAAGCCAATCTGCTGGCTGCGGTTGCCGATAATCCCGATGCTTATAATACTGCCTATAACGTGGCGTGTGGCGATCGTGTGACACTCAACGAATTGTACCTATTTCTGCGCGAGGGGCTTGCCGGATTCGATCCTGAAATTGCAAAAATAGATCCCGTTTATACCGGGGCCCGCCAGGGTGATATCCCACATTCACTTGCTTCGATTGACAAGACTGCCCGCTTGCTACATTATGCTCCGCTTTTTAACCTCAAACAAGGTTTGGAACATTCGATTAAATGGTATTGGGAGCATCTGAAATAGTTTTATTAAAATATTGGATTGGAAATCCAGAACTCTTCGGATGCGGATTGGAAATCCGCATCAGCAGTCTTTCTCGCTTGAAAGAGGTTTCTTTATTTCAACCATTGAAATCCATTCTGAAATAGTATATCCTATACTTTTCAGGTGCGGATTGCCATGCTGCTCCGGCATATATTCAGTCACTGCTGAAGCTGAAAGGATACCCGGAAATAAATTAAATTTATTTTTTTCATTCTGAACAACTATTCTGGTTATTTATTTCCTATATTTGAAAAAAATATATATGGAATCATGTGCTATTCTCTCACTTGTGCCTGCTCCATTGGTGGCAGTAGCCTTATACGCGTTGTTACGGTATAAATATCCGAAAGGTAAGTTTGGCTTACTTCACAAAACATTTTTACTTGGCATGGCAGGCATTTTACCTGTTTTTGCAATCGATAAACTTATAGCAATTCTCCATTTAGACAGCCTTCACAGCCTGAACCGGACCTTATTCTACGCTTTTGCACTTACCGGGGCGGTTTTCGAATTGTGGAAATTTCTGATACTTAGGATGTTTGTTTATCCATCGAAATTAGTTGCAAAAAGCATAGATGTTATCATTTACAGTGTTATAATCGCAGCCGGATTTACTACCGCATATTCAATTTATGCATTGTACTTCGCACCTTCCTTTATCGATCTTTGCCAATATGCCTTAACTGTCGGGCCCGCCTTTGTTTTAATTTCGGTGATTATGGGTTATTTCACGGGCATCGCCCTCAAAAGAGATTACCCGGTAGTTGACATGATGACAGGGTTATTTCTGGCCATTGTGTTCCAGGGGATTTACAGGTTTTGCATCCTGACATCCGATTCTATTTTGCTGTATCTGTCAATGTTTGGTATTCTGGTGATTGGCATTACACTGATGCGCATCAGCTTACGCGAAAATCCCGACTCAAATTAGGCGGAAGACTTTGCCCGGCAGGCAGCGGATAATATTGTTAAATTCAAGGTTAAGCAGCACCGAGGCCGCTTTCGATGGCATTAAGCCAGTTGCGAGCAGAAGAGCATCTATTTCGAGGTCACCTTTTTCTTTCAGTATATTCACTATCAACTCTTCATCCGCTGTTAATTCCGGGAATAATTGGGTTTGTGCACTCTTTTTCTGCCACTTTTTTTCATCCCAATTCAATAAATAGCATATATCTTTTGCCGATTGTATCAATGCAGCCTTATTGGTTTTTATAAGTTTATTGCATCCTTCCGAATGAGGATCGCCAAGCCGGCCCGGTACAGCGAAAACATCCCTGCTGTATGAATTGGCTATTTCAGCAGTAATCAGCGCACCACCGGTTTCACCGGCTTCGACCACAACAATGGCATCGCTCATTCCTGCGATAATTCGGTTTCGCATGGGAAAATTCTCGCGATCGGGAGTTGTATTACTCATATACTCGCACAGCAGCCCCCCATACTCAATCATTTTATCGGCTAAAGCGCGGTTGGCGAAAGGATAAATCCGATCCAGCCCGTGCCCCAGAACTCCAACAGTTTCGAGTCCATTATCCAAAGCCGATTTATGCGACCAGGTATCAATACCATAAGCCAGGCCACTTACAACCAGCACATTGTGATCAGTTAATCCATCAACGATTTTCCGGCATACATCGCGACCGTATTCGGTGGCTTTACGTGTTCCCACTATTGCTACCACTTTAGGCGCATTCAGGTCGGCTGTTCCTTTGTAATAAAGCATCAAAGGACTATCGTGACAGTGTTTCAGGCGAGCGGGATATTCGTTGTCGAGATAAAAAAGAGAAGTTATTTTATTTTTTTCGATAAAAAGAAGTTCCGATTCAGCTCTCTCGAAAACATTGTGATTTGTCAAAGCATTCACGGTTTGTTCGCCTATCCCCGGGATTTTTAATAAAACCCGCTTTTTCTCCATGAAAACGGCTTTCACCCCACCGCAATAGGCTACCAGATTCTTGCCGTTTACACTCCCAACACCCGGAATAAGCGTTAACGCTATTTTGTAAATCAAATCTTCCATAACGAAGTCCAAACTTACGACTTTTTGGAAAAACCTCTTTTATTAGCATGCGTAAAATTATTAACAACCTTAACCATACATTTGTATTCCTAAACCGGCCAAGCCAGAACCAAAAAGTAAAGTAATGAAAAACGCATAATATTAATTGAGAATGAAAAAGTAAGGGGGCTTGAAATACTTTGACATTTTAAGTTCTGTGTTTAATGTTTTTCATTTTTTAGAACAACTTAAATTCTCAATAAAAAGCAGTGTAACCAATTGTTAATTAATTCCTTGCTGAAATATTCCAGAGAAATATCAAGTAAAAAGATAAGATAAAAACTATTTTTGATGCCGCCAAAACCCTTGCATTTTCTGATTTGTCCGCTCGATTGGGGCCTGGGGCATGCCGCACGCTGCATTCCTGTTATAAGGCTACTTACAAGGCAGGGGCATAAAGTCACATTGGCCGGTTACGGACGATCACTTATTCTGCTTAAAAAAGAATTTCCATTACTGGAATGTATTGAATTAAAGGGATTTTCACCTTCCTACCCGCGATCCGGAAAAATGGTTTTACAACTCCTGTTGCTGTTACCGCAATTTGTATTCAGCATTATTCGCGAACATCGCCAATTGAAAAAACTTGTTGAAAAATATCATTTTGATATTGTGATTTCGGATAACCGGTATGGGCTGTGGAATAAAAACACCACAAGTATTCTAATCACACACCAGGTAATGATTAAAACACCAGGCTGGCTGCGGTTCATGGAATATCCTCTATACCTCGTTTCACGACTGTTAATAAGCCGCTTCGATGAGTGCTGGATTCCGGATTATGCAGAACATCCCGGTCTGAGCGGCGATCTTTCGCATAAATATCCTATACCCGGAAATGCGAAATTTATCGGGCCTTTATCACGTTTTCAACCACCAGAAAATGCTGAAAAGAAATACCCGGAGGAACGGAAAATTACTGTAATCATCTCCGGCCCTGAGCCTCAACGAACTATTTTTGAAGAAATAATAACACGACAACTTAACGATTTAGACTTTGTGGCAACTATTCTTTGCGGAAAGCCTGAATTGGTGGAAAGATCTCTTGCAAGCAGCAAACTAACCATTCTTTCACATCTGGAAACGAATGATTTACAGTCACTTATCGCATCTTCATCACTTGTAATCTGCCGTTCAGGATATTCTTCGATTATGGATATGAATGTTTTGGGTGCGAAAGCCCTTTTTGTGCCAACTCCCGGGCAAACAGAACAGATTTACCTGGCTCTACTGCACGAGCAAACTGGCACCGCTTTGTGGAGGACACAGGAAAAATTGAACCTGAAAGCGGATATTGCCGAAGCACTGAAATACAAAGGTTTTGACAGGAGTAGCGCCAATATTAGTCTCGAAACTGCCATATCCGGGTTGAAAAAGAAATAATTCGCTGCTGAAAATTTTCTAAGTATTTTTGCAGACTACTAATAAATTTGTAAAAATGATCCTTCAATTTATTCACTGGAACATCAGTCCTGTAATTTTCAGCCTCGGCCCTATCAGCGTCCGATGGTATGGTTTGCTTTTTGCCATGTCATTCGTGGTGGGCTATTTTATCATGCTTCGCATTTTTAACAAAGAGAATATTCCCGAGCCCCTGCTCGACGAACTCAGTATGTATATGCTTATTTCGACTGTTGTTGGCGCCAGGCTCGGGCATGTATTATTTTACGAACCTGCGTCTTACCTGGCTCATCCGCTCGATATTCTTAAAATCTGGCAAGGTGGCCTGGCCAGCCATGGCGCTGCCATTGGAATTGTCTTTGCCCTTTACCTTTTCTCGCGCAAAACACGCCAGCCTTTTTTCTGGGTGATCGACCGGATTGTAATAGTAGTAGCCCTTTCGGGATTCTTTATCCGCACCGGCAACCTGTTCAACAGCGAGATTTACGGGAATGTTACCCAACTTCCCTGGGGTTTTATCTTCCAACACGTAGGCGAAACACTACCGAGGCATCCGACGCAGATTTACGAAGGTTTATGCTATCTTGCACTCTTCTTTTTCCTGCTGTGGTATTATTATAAAAAAGATGGAAAACCAAGACCCGGGTTTTTATTCGGGACTTTCCTTATCGTCGTTTTTGGATTCAGATTTATCGTTGAATTTATTAAAGAGCCACAGGTAGCTTTCGAAAGTTCAATGGCATTAAATATGGGCCAGTTGCTTTCTATCCCTTTAATTATAGCAGGAATTGTAATACTGGCAATGAAACCGAAGATCACGAAATAAGGAAATTGAAAAAGCATAAATGTTAAACGATGCAGATGATTAACAAAAAAGGGAGCCTCGGCTCCCTTTTTCATTAAAATGAATTCAACTTATTTCATAGCACCTGTTCGCTCATTCAGGAATTTATCAACCCTTGCCGACAGATCCTTCTGGTTATACTCATCGGCAATTTGCTTCAGTGTATTAAAGAAACCAAATGCTTCATTCAGATCTTCGTCGTAGTTGCTCCTGAATTCGGGATTCAGCGACAGGTAATAATCCGCATTCTGCTGGTAGATCTGCATCAGCCTGTTTGCGAGCTTGTTACCTTTGTCGAAAGCGCCGGCCTTAAAATACACATCTACAAACTGTATCATATAGTAGTCGAAATGCACCTTGTTGTCGGGGAATATCTGCTGTACATAATCACAAACCTTTACCGCTGAGTCCATCTTATTTTCAATGGTAAGTTTACGTGCCAGACGGGCAAAATTCTGTTTCGGGATCATCGTGTTACGATAGCTTTCGCGATCCACATACACACCGGGAGCATTCAGGTTACCCCATTTGCACTTGTTCATCAGAACATCATACGAAATATCTGAATTTACACTTCCGACGCCTTTTACAAAGTCGCGGTCATCCTGTTTTACAGGCATAAAACGGTAAACAAAACCTTCCTGGTAACAGTATTTATCCACATCAACGGCATCGCTTACGCTCGAAGGTTGTGCAAAATAAACCGGGCGTTTGAACTTGTTTTTAGCCAGAAAATCGAGCAGCATCAGGTCGTTTTTGTACAGGTAGTTTGATTTTATATCCCATTCTACCGTACCGACAACCCTGTCGGCCATGCTTGCAGGAACGATTCCGTTTTTTACCATCGAAGCCGAATCAACAGTGATCTTCACCTTCTTGGTTGGATAAATAGCGATGGAACGCGAACCGGACTGAAACCTGGAAGAAGGATCTTCGCTGGCAATCAAGTCCATCAAATCCTGAAGCTCCACTCTATCCTGAAGTTGCCCTGAGTAGGCCGAAACCTCATTGATTCCCTTATTGTATTGATCGTACGAAAGCGTGAACGGCAAGGCCTCGGAATCATAAATTTTCCGCATAAGCTGATGCACATACCAGTCGCCTGATGACAGCATAAAATTCACCACCCGTACATCGGTACGCACGCCTTCTACTTCCTGGGCGTACCAGAGAGGGAAAGTATCGTTATCGCCGTTTGTAATCAGAATGGCATTGGGAGCGCAGGAATTCAGGTAGTTAATAGCAAAATCGCGGGCCGAATATTTGTTTGCACGGGTATGATCGTCCCAGCCTTCTTTTGCCATAATTGCCGGAACCAGCAACAAACAAACCACTGTAATAGGGATGGCTATGTATTTTTCATTCACTTTTTTGAGCATATCCCATAATGCCAGTACACCCAAACCTATCCACATCGCAAAAGCGTAAAACGATCCTGCGAAAGCATAATCCCGCTCACGTGGCTGGTATGGCGTAATATTGAGATATAAAACGATCGCCAGCCCTGTCATGAAAAAGAGCAACAGAACTACAAGGAAACCATCGCTATGCTTTCGCAACTGGTAGAACAATCCAATAAGACCGAGAATCAAAGGCAGGAAATAAAATTTGTTGTGAGCCGCATTCGACATGCTATCGGGTAAATTGGACTGATCGCCCAGCCTTGCATTGTCGAGAACCGGTATTCCGCTGATCCAATTACCATAGCGAATGCCCCCGGGACTTTCGATATCATTTTGCCTTCCAACAAAATTCCAGAAAAAATAGCGCATGTACATATGCCCCACCTGGTAACTCAGGAAGAAACGCACGTTTTCAACAAAAGTCGGTTTGTATAGTGTTTCGGTTTTGCCATCGTCATTAACCACATCTATAGGAGTACCCTTTATCTGTCCCCACGATTTGTAGGCCGAAATATGACTTGGCTTCTGGTTGCTCCACATACGAGGGAAAATGGTGCAGAATGCCTTATCATAATTTGGATTGGTATTTTTCCTGTCGTCGGTCATCACATATTTTCCCTTTTTTGTGTCTTTTACATAAAAGGGTGTGCCATCAGAATACGGATCTTGTTTATCCTGAGGAGCATTATAATACTGCCCGTAAACTACCGGCCATGTGCCATATTGCTCGCGGTTGAGATACGAAAGGAGACTTACTGCATCACTTGGTTCATTCTCGTTGATAGGTGTATTCGTATTTGAACGGATAACAAGCATAAAAAATGAGGAATACCCGATGAGGAGGAATGTTATCGACAGGAAAACGGTGTTCGCTGCCGAACGCACCTGCCCGCGGTTCAACCTGCCGGGTTCACTCTTATACCAGTAATAAACGCCCACTACGAAAAGCAAACCTATGAATGTTGTCCATGAAAATACAGCTAACAAAAGCATCAGTGCTCCGCCAACAAGGTAGTTCACCGTAGAATGCTTTGACTGGTATGTAAACCGGATGCTCCATACCAAAGCTCCGATAAGGACAATGAAATAAAATAAAGTTCCGGAGTTAAACGGAAGTCCAAAACTATTTACAAACAGGATTTCATATTTCCCGGCAAGGTTTACTGTGTAAGGAATTACCAGGAACAT
>JBAXBJ010000055.1:0-32556 GCA_037142075.1 Bacteroidota bacterium | reverse complement strand
ATAAGGTGCCGCCCAGAAGTCCATTTACAGGGGTGCTGCTATAATTGTCGTCGATTGCCAGGATGGGTGCTGCCTCTACCAATACCGTAACTACGGCATCGTCACAGTTGCCCGGGTTCAGGTTCTCGCAAAGCGTATAGGTGATCGTATACGTGCCTGCGGCAGTCAGTGGTGCTACCGTCACGGTTCCGTTGGTATTTACTGTTAACGGACCGGTCGGGGTCGAAGTGATCGTCACTGCACCGGGTAGTACAGGACTACCGTTCAGAATGTCGTTGGTCAGCACATTCGATAAAGTGCCTCCCAGAAGTCCATTTACTGGGGTGCTGCTGTAATTGTCATCCGTCGCTACGATAACAGATACCGGCTCCGTTGTAATAGTTGATGTATTATTCCCAGGCACCGGATCAGTCTGTTCACCGGCAATCGTGGCTGTGTTGGTATAGGTTCCACTTGCATGAACCGAGGCGGTTATCGTTAAGGTAGCTGTACCAGTAACTGCCATTGCGCCAATTGCCCAAACTCCGGTTCCGCTTGTATAGGTTCCCGTGATCGTTGAACTGGAAACATAGGCGTAGCCCGATGGAAGTAAGTCCGCAACGTGCACACCTGTGGCCGCACCCGGACCATTATTGGTTGCCGTTAAGGTAAAGATCACGTTACTGCCGACATTCGGAGTTGCATTGTTAACTGTCTTAATAATTGCCAGGTCGGCATTGCTGAAATTCTGTACATCGCTATCCGTGGCAGTATAAACCCCGCCCGGATGCGTAGCCGAAACAGTGGCGGTGTTGGTAAACGCACCGGCAGTAATATCAGCAGGAAGGATAGTGTATGGGGTCACCGTAAAAGTGAGGTGGTCAGAGGCTCCCGGAGCCAGGGAAGCGATGGGACCCCCACTTACCGGTCCCACTTTCGGGTCACTAACCGTTACATTGGTAAAAGTAACATTTCCGGTATTGGTAACGGTGAAGACATAAGTAATGTGATCGCCTGCATTTGTTCCGGCAGGAGAATTGTCATCAACAATAGTACCTGTTTTATCAAATGTCAATGCAGGTGTGCGGGTTAAAGTCTGTACATCGTCGTCAGTATCAGTAACCGTGGTGCTGCTATAAGTACCTGATGTTGAAGCCGTATTCGAAAAAGTGCCGGCATTGATGTCATCTTGCGTTAAAGTATATGTTGCCGTATAATTGTCACTGAACTCACCAGGGTTAAGCACGGCTATCGTGGTGCCGCTGACAGTTGCCTTCGGGTCAGTAACTGATATATTCGTAACAGGAACATTACCCGTATTGGTAACTGTTAATGTATAGGTAATCTTATCACCTGCATCAGCACGATCGTTTGGTAAAACAATTGTTAAATCAAGTGTACCCGTTTTTGCAAGGGTGATTTGAGGAGTGGCTGTAAAATATTGTGCATCTCCGTCAGTAGCAGTAATTGTAGTGCCGCTATATGTGCCGGAGACTGTTGCAGTATTGGTAAATGTACCTGCTGTTATATCGTCGGTAGTTACGGTATGCATTGCTGTGAAGGTAGTATTATCTGCAGCACCTGGTGCCAGCGAAGTTATAGGGCCACCGGTGGGCGATACCTTCGGGTCGCTAAGAGTGATATTTGTTAAGGTTACACTTCCTTTATTGGTGATCGTGAAACTATAATTAATTTGATCCCCTGCATCAAATCCTGCAGGTGAATTATCCTGGTAGACACCCGTCTTGACTAGATCAATACATTTCGATTGCAAAGTAAGTGTTCCAATATCGCATACTCCGTTGATGGTGCATACATTATAATCAACAATGACAGTGCCCAGAAATCCGGGTGCCGGGGTATATTCAAAACCTCCGTCATCATTCGAATTCCACACTATACTTCCCTCCGCAGGATTGGGTATTGTTAACGGATAATAGTCAAGTGGTCCCACCCCTGTAGGTATGGTTTCGTTGGCAACTGTTCCGCTTAATGGGCTGTCGCAGGTTGTTACCAAGGTTTCGTCAATTGCTACCGGAGGGGTGCAATCAGGTGCGCCAACTGAAGCTGTATTAGTTGACTGGCAACCGTTTGCATCAGTAACAGTAACCGAATAAGTGCCTGCACTTAACCCCGTTAAAGATTGTGTTGTGGCACCACCGGGAGACCATAAATAAGTAAAAGGGCCAACACCACCTGTTATTTCGGCATAGGCCGATCCATCCGGTGTTGTATTGCAGGTACGGTTATATGCAGCTACAGTAACGCTGAGAGTGGGTGCTGAACCTATAATAATATCATTTAAAGCTTTCGAACATCCAATTGCATCAGTAACAACAACGGAATAGGTTCCGGCAAGCAATGCGGTTGGATTAGGAATGTTGCCGATTGAGGTTGGTCCCGTCCAGGAATAGGAATAGATTGGAGTACCGTTTACGACAGTTAAATTAATGGCACCTGTTCCCGTTCCACATGAGGAGGATTGAGTGGTGGTTGCATACACTTCAATTTCTGTTGCCGGCTCATCGATAGTAATGGTGGTGGAAACAGTACATCCTTTGGAATCAGTAATCGTTACAGGATATACACCAGCTGATAAACCTGTTAAATTCTGTGTGCTCGCTCCGTTTGACCAGGCATAGGTATAGGGAGCAGTGCCGTTTGCGGGTGTCAGGTTGATAGTTCCATTAGATCCACCTTTGCAGCTTACATCCGTTTTAGATGAACCCACAGTAAGTAATGCCGGTTGAGTAAGAGTTGCGGATGTTAAAGTTGCGGTACAAAGGCTTGCATCAGTAACTGTTACCGAATAGTTGCCTATTGCCAGATGATCAATATCCTGTGTGGTAGCACCTCCGGGTGACCACAGATATGTATATGGGCCAACGCCTCCTGAAACACTCAGGTCAACCATTCCATCTCCTGATTCGAAACAGGATAAATTAGTAACTGCCATCGAAAGTGCGATGGCTGATGGCTGGCTTATTACATAGCTTGCCGAGGCAGCACAATTATTTACATCCGTTACTGTAACGGTATAGGTTCCGGCTAAAAGACCTGTGCGGTCTTCAGCATTGCTGCTTCCGCTTACATCGGCCCAGTCGTAAGTATAGGATCCGGTGCCGCCGCTGGCGGTTATATTTATTTCACCGCTTGCTGCTGAATGGCAGGCTACCTCGGTAACGGATGCCGTTACCGAAACAACTGCCGGTTCGGTAACATTTACTACTCCTGTTAACGGGCCGCAACTGCCTGCATCATTGATGCTGTAAGGCTGTGAAGCACCGGCAGGCACATTGGTAAACACACCTGTTGTATTGGTTTCGCCATGAAAGGTATAGGATCTGGGAGCCGTTCCGCCTGTGGCAAGTAAAGTTACTGTTGTACTTCCGCCATAACAGTTCATCGGCGTTACCGTAGCACTTGTAAAAGCAAGTACCGCCGGTTGATTTACATCGATGTTTCCGGTTAATGGGCTGCAATTCCCGGCATCGGTGATACTGTATGCCTGGGCTGCACCGGCTGGTATATTAGTAAAGATACCTGTCGTATTGGTTACTCCATGAAAAGTGTATGATCTGGGTGCCGTGCCGCCGGTGGCAGTGATGGTAACAACAGCGGTTCCCCCATTACAGGTAATCGCAGTAGTTACCAAGGCACTTGATAATGCAAGCTGTGATGTAGGCTGACCAATAGAAATACCACCATTGGTAAGACTGCAAGTGTTTGCATCAGTGATTGTAACAGTATACGTTCCGGCACTCCGGCCAGTAATATCTTTGGTTGTAGCACTAAAACTACTTGGCCCGATCCATGCGTATGTATAAGGCTCTGTTCCGCCGCTAACCGTTAAAACTACCTGGCCATTGTTGCCGTTATAACAGCTAACGGGCGTAATTACAGGAGTAGCAGCAAGTGCTGCTGCCGGCTGGGTGAGAGTATACGACTTGATCAAAGTACAGCTGGGAGTAGCGGCATCTGAAATAGTAACCTGGTAGGTACCTGCTGTTAAGCCTGTCTGGTGATTATTGTTGCCGGCAACCAAGCCCGAACCATCACTGGTTGTCCATACATAGGTATAACCTGCTGTGCCTCCGGTAACCGTTAAATCAATTTTCCCAGTGGAAGCACCGCGACACTTAATATGTGTCAGTATATCATTGGCCTGTAGAGCATTGGGTTCGGTAATGGTTGCTGTAGCAAATGCTTCACAGCCATTTTTATCAGTAACTGTTACATTATATGTACCTGCCGGGAGACCAGAAATATCCTCAGTAGTTTCTCCGTTTG
Source organism: Bacteroidota bacterium (assembly GCA_037142075.1). Taxonomy (GTDB): domain Bacteria; phylum Bacteroidota; class Bacteroidia; order Bacteroidales; family UBA4417; genus UBA4417. The sequence goes on along the minus strand of JBAXBJ010000055.1, from coordinate 28,287 downwards.
ACCAGTCAAAAGTATAAGGGCTCGTTGTTCCGGTAACAGTAAGATTAACAGATCCATTGGAACCTCCGTTACACGATACATTAACCTTTGTTACGCTTGCTGCTGGCCCGTCCGAATTACTTAATGCGACAGAAGCTAAACTGTAACAACCTGAAGGATGATTTGTTACCGTTACCGAATAAACATCAGAAACGGCAATTGCTGAGAGATCTTCGGTCGTTTCACCGCTGCTCCATAAATAGGTAGGGCTGACTCCGTTAGTCACAGTGATGTCAATAGAACCAGTTGCATTTCCACAGGTCGGCTGCGTGGTGGATGTTATGGCTATGGAGGGTGAAGTTTCCGCTGTGACGCTTACACTGGCCGTTGCCTGGCATCCGTCGGCATTGGTAACTGTTACGGTATAAGTTCCGGCTGTTGCGCCATAAATTAAAGGGTTCTGAGCCTGGCTTGTGTATCCGCCGGGACCTGTCCACGAATAGGAAACACCACCGTTTCCATATAGTTGCAAGTTGCCGCCTGTACATAACAAGTCTGCACTGGCAGATGCAACCGGAGTTTTAACGTTTACGGTTTGCATTGTTTGTGCCGAAGTGCCACAATCATTCACGGCAACAACAGTTACCGAGTATGTGCCTGGTGAAACACCCGTCCAGTTTACTGTGATTGACGGGCTGTTCTGGCCAGTAAAGGTAGCTCCGGCGGGTACCGTCCATGTATAGCTTACATTTGCCGGATCGGGTGCTACCGAGAAGACACTGGCAGTATTTGACCTGCAAACATCAACACCTGTACATCCGCTTGCAGCAACCAGGGTTATTGCACCGGATGTGGCTATACACCCTAAAGCATCCGTAACCGTTACATTAAAACTTCCGGGGAGCAAACTGGTTCTGTCCTCAGAGTTACTGGTTCCGCTTACATCAGCCCAATCGTAATTAAACGGCGAATTTCCACCATTTACAGTGATATCGATTGCACCATAATCACTCGAACAGGTAGGTTGAGTGGGGGTATTACTTACAGTGATCCCATTACATAATTCTTTTCCAAAGGCGAACTCTGAAAAGCCATTCAAACCGGTGCGACTGGCAGTAGCACCCGATGTAACCACATGGGTTCCCCATCCTGAGGGACTTGTCCAGGTAGTTGCTCCTGAGGCACGCTTTAGAATATGAACTCCCGATGTAAGTGAGTAGGTCGAAAAACCATCACCCGTAAGATCAAGATTATAATTGGTGCTGGATAAGCTATTAGCTGCCGTGAGGGTCCAATAGCCGTCGGTAAAGTTATTATCAACCATGAAGGCGCCATCTGCTAAAGGCAAACCGGTTGAACCTGGATCCGTTGCCGTGAAGCAGGCCACCAGCGAACCACCTGTCAGGTTGGTAAAAGTAACCTGCCCTTTCCTGTTTGCCGTGGCGGTGCCTACGGCAGCAGAGGTCCCTATCGGAAAAATCTTTGCACCGGCAGTAGAAGTGAGCCATCTCTTGAAACAACCAATAATACTTCCTGCTGTGTAGTTCAGGGTTCCTTCGGTTGGAGTAGAGGTGCCCAGTTCAAACGTTGCACTACCACAATTAATGTTACCTGATGTCATAGTAAGGGCAGAGTTCACAGCCATGCTGGTGGTGCTGCCTCCTATTATCAATGTTTGGCTGCCTTTGGCAACAGTTAAGCCATAATAGGTTTTAGAAGCAGAGGTGCCTAAAATACTTTGGTCGGCTGAGGTATTGTTAAAATTTATCATACTGGTGCCTGGGGTGAAGGTAGCTCCATTATTGGTCCAGTTTCCGGCAATAGTGTGCGTATAAGAACCTGCACTAAAGGTTGTACCGGAGCCTAAGGTAACATTTCCGCCGAAAGTTATATTTGCTCCTGCTACCACCGAAGCTGTTCCTGAAGTAGAAAAATCGCCGGAAACTGACAAGGCTGTTGCAGGTAAATTCTTGGTTCCGCTTCCACTGAGTATCAGGGTTGAATATCCGGGTGTGAGTCCGTTGGGATTCAGAATGGTTTGGGTGGATGTGCCGTTGTATTCAATCGTATTGTTTAATAAGGCTGCGCGCAGAACCCCCGTTCCTTCAAGTGTAATGGCACCCGCAATACGCATGATGTTATCTGTTTGGGGCGTTAAAGCTGCTCCATTGGCAATGGTCACATTATAAAAATTAGTAGGATCCGACATGGTAGCGGCAGCATTGGTAAACTTTACTGTACTAGTGCCTGCATTGAATGTTCCTAAATTATCCCAGGCGCCGGTGGCTCCATTCACAGTGAGCGTTGTTCCAGTCCCACCTTCCAGAATTCCATTTGCCATAATCTTAATGTTGTTAATGGAAGCAGCAGGACTGGAAGGCAATAATGGATCATATAACGTTGATGTAGCATCGGGGATCATAACATTTTTGTCGGATAATGGAATTACAGCCGGCGACCAGTTGTTAGGCTCATTCCAGTTAGTGCTCACAGAGCCATTCCAGGTAGTAACAGGTACTGCCGTATTGGCAAGTGTCCATCCCAGTCCTGTAAAATAGCTGATATTTATCCCTGAAAGATAAATATAATCGAGGGCTGTGTTTTGCCCGGCGCTTCCTTCTTCTTCACTAAAAGGAGAAGCAACAATTTGATCCCAGAATACCAGGCTGGTTTCGGTGTTTGAATTTAATTCGCCCATAAGGTAAGGCAAAGCTAAACTTACCGTTTTGCCCGATCCGCCGGTTTGAGTTATATTATAGCTTCGCTGAATGGCAGTCGTCTTCCACGAGGGGGCTGCCCCGATAATAGCCTCAACTGTGATAGATGTTGGGGCTGTTCCACCGGCAGATAGCGTAAGTGTTGAATGAACGTTTCCAAATGTATAGGCTGTGGAGGCGTTAAAAACAGTACGCCTTATTTTTCCGGTCACTTCGCCCAAACCCGTGGCAGTGGTAGTGGCGGTAGCGCCCATATCTAAGGTGTAGGTACTCATACCTAAACAACCTTGAGTAGTGGAAGCATTAGAACTATTTAAGGCTAAAACACCATTAACGGTGATGTTGTTATCTGCGACTTTCGAATTTGTACCCGATCCGCTTATTTTAAGATTGCTGTAAGTGATGCCTTTGATGGTTTGAGTAGCAGTGGCGGCATATTCCACAGTGGTTCCATCGGCTATGGTTCTTGTTGCAAATGCGGGAAAGGTAGTAGCCGTTGCTGTTCCTAATTTGAACAAGCCGGAAGTGAAGTTAAGGGTTCCTGTGGCAGTCAGTTGGTTGCCTGCATCAGTAAAAACACTATTGGCTACAATGCTTCCGATTTTGAAGGTTCGGGCACCAATATCCTTTGCAGCATTAAGGCTTACGCCAGTTGTGAAAGGGTTTTCAATCCTGATTTCACTTAACTGCCCCGAGGTGAAAGAGGCAGGAAATTCGGCTCCGGTAGTTTGGGCTGCGCTGCCTTTGTATTGCAGGATGGCTGATGCACCATAGGTAGGAACAACCGAAGCTGTAACAGTGCCGTTTCCTTCCATCGAAAGGATGTTGTTTACGGTGACAGAAGTAGTAGTTTTTGCGCCTGTGCCCGAAAGCGTAAGGTTATAGTAGGTTACTCCTTTCAATGTTTGAGCACCGCCATAATAATTTACCGTATTACCTGTAGCGCTGGCTGCAAAAGTTGTAACAGTGATAGCGGTTGTTGTCGGACCTCCTATATTTAATGTTGCATTGGTGCCCTGAGTTAAGGATCCTGATCCTGCCAAAGCTGTGGAAACGGTTATACCTCCTGTGGTTGAGTTGGTATAGGTGCCTGTAAAAGTAGCGTAAGGGACGGTTGTTGTTCCGCTGCCGCTTATGCTTTTTGTGGCTCCCCCAAAAGTAACTATGGCTGTTGAGGCAGAGTTGGAGGTGAACGAACCGTTGTTGGTTACGTTGCCCGATATGGTTATTGGCGAAGCAACACTCTCGGCTAATGATCCTCCGTTATTAATAGTCATATCCCCTGTAAAGGTAACTGCTTTATTGGTAGCGGTTCCCAAATCAAGAGTTCCTGTTATATTCGTTGTTCCCGTAACGCCAAAAGTGAAGGCGCCCGCAACAGCAAGTGTGCCGCTTGTAACGGTCAGATTACCTCCAACAAGTCGATTTGCACCAATCGATAAAGTTTTGGTGCCTGCATTGGTCACTTTTAAATTTGAATAGTCCTGGTCTCTAATTGTTTGCACTCCACCATTATAATTTACAGTATTGCCGGCAGCTGAGGTGGTGAAGGTGCCAACTGTGATGGATGAACCGCCAAAATTCAGAACCCCTGTTGCCCCATTAACGAAGACGCCAGTGGCACTAGTTTGTGTTAAACTTGTAGTAACATTAAGAGTGCCATTGTTTGTAAGAGTCTTGCCGTTTTTTACTTCAATATTTGCTATTGATCCGCCTCCCGTTCCGCTTGCTGTTTTTGTTCCCGTAAAATAAAGCTTGCCCGAAGCGACATTACAAGTTCCATTATTTATGTAAGCATCCGAGATGGTGAGCGTTATTGCACCACTTACAGTTAAAGTAGCTCCACTATTTATAGTAACTTTTTTTACAGAAACTGCTGAAGTGATTGTTACCGCATTGGTTCCGGTGGTGGCTATAACTATGTTATCGCCTGTTGCAGGAGCCGTGCCTCCAACCCAGGTGCTACCAGATGTAAACGCACCCCCTGTCGCAGTACTTGTTCGGGTTGCTGCCCCTGGAGGAACTCCTTCCACCCTCAGGCTCGCTCCCAATAATATAATTAAGATAAATAGACCTGAGCAAAGTTTGGTAATATTTTTGCTTGTTCCGCAGTTTTGTATATATTTTTTCATAATTCTATGCTTTTCATCTATTGTAGTATGCCTTTGATCTGCTAAAAGGAGTTCTTGATATTTTTAATTACTTATAGCTCCAGGTTGCACCGGGTTGCTACTGGTGTTGGTTACGATAGCCGATGTGGTTGCCGTGCACGAGTGTGCATCTGTAACCGTAACGCTATATGTGCCTGCTATCAGTAAAGTCAGATCCTGGTTGTTTGTTTGTCCCGATGGCACAACACCTCCGGCACTTGCAGTCCATGTATAGGAATAAGCAGTTGTTCCCCCGCTTACACTCAGGTCAATTGCCCCGTTACTCACGCCAGGGCAGGTTGCCCTGGTTACAGCAGTGCTCAGAGTTAATGGGTTGGGTTGCGTCACTGTTGTACTGGTTGTAGAAGTACAGTTGTTACCATCTTTTACAGTTAACACATAGGGGCTAGCCGAACCTGAAACCGTAAATGTGTTTCCTGCCTGGTAAGCCCCTCCATTGAGGCTGTATTGCAGGGTTCCGGTGCCGCCGCTGGCAGTAACGGTGAGTGTCGTTGAACCGCCATTGCATGCGATAGTGCCTGCCGATGCTGATGCCGTTATGGCAGGGGCCGGATTAACCACAATGCCTGATTGCAACTTTGTACAATTGTGTGCATCGGTAACAGTAACGGCATAGGTGCCTGCAACAAGCCCTGTGCGGTTTTGAGTGGATGGACCGTCGCTCCAGGCGTATGTATAAGGGGCTGTCCCCCCGCTTACCGAAAGCGAAATAGCGCCTGTTGCAGTGCCATTGCAAACAGCATGTGTAACAGTGGGTGTAACAGTAATTACCGCAGGCTGCGTTACAACGGCCGATGCGATTCCTGTACAGCCCTTACTATCGGTAACGGTAACAGTATATGTGCCTTGTGTAAGGCCACTTCTATTCTGAGTTGTTGCACCTCCTGTCCACAGATAAGTATATGCGGGTGTGCCGCCGGTAACCGAAACCGTAACGCTTCCGGTAGTGCCGCCGTAGCAAAGCACCGGGCTTGGAGTAGCTGTTACGGCAACTGCTGTGTATGCGGTAAGAGTGACAGGAAAGGTTGCGGAACATCCTGCACCGCCGTTAGCGACAACAGTAACTGAATAAGATCCTGCAGCCAGGCCTGTTATCGAAGTACCAGTACCGCTATTAGTTCCACCGCCGGTTTTTGTCCAACTCCAGTTGAAGGGCGCCGTACCTCCTGTGATAGCCATTGATATGATGCCGTTACTTGTTCCGAAACAGGGCTGGGAAAGAGTGGTAGTTACTCCCAGGTTACAGGCTATCTGCACGGTTTGGTTATCAGTATATGTCTTGAGCGGGCATGTTTTATCCGTGAGGGTAACAGAGATAATGCAATTGGTAGGACCCGAAACCGTGGATGGAGTAAAAGATACACTCTGCTGGGTTGCGTTAGGGGTGAATGTTCCAGGTGATGAAGATGTCCACAATACATTATAATTGCTCAGTGTGCCACCAAATGTAAAAGTAAGCGGATAGGCAGTACCTGCGTACATAGGCGATGCAATGGCACTTATAACAGGAGCCAGTGCATTCGATTTTTCCTGTGTGGCGAAAAATGAGAAGTTGAAAAAAGCCCTCATTGCTGCCACATTATCCGGACCGGTGCCGCTGATATTGTGCGCCGACTCCAACATTACCCTGCCGCGGCTGGCATCATCGAAGCCCCTGCCCGAAACCAGCGTGGCTGCCGGGCCGGTAGAAAAGGGAGCCACCCCAAGAGTGTTGACCGGGGTGGGATCGTACACGTACACTTTTGCCCCGGGGCGCCATCCACCACCAAGGACGGGTATATAAATCTGCTCCGATCCGTTTTGCTGGGCAAGACCAATGCCTCCCATAAACTGCATGATAGGATCGGTAGGATAATTGAATGTGTAAGGAATTGTTCCGCCCGAATGAGCACCCCAGAGCACCAGGGCATTCTGGTAATATGGACCAGCTCCGGTAGCTGTTACAGTTTTTTTCGATAAAAAGTTAGTTTGTTGGGAAGGATTTGCAGGGTTAAACATATCTTCGAGTGCACTGCCGGCATGGCATCCCAGCCAGATAGCACCTTTGCAATCCAGGTTCCAGTCGAGTAAATGCCCGTGGGTGCTCCATTCCGGGTCGGCATGAGGCATTACAAAAATGTCATCGCAACAGTTTAAATCTGCCGGAGCCTTCCAGTTGGTAAGCGATTTGGGCCCGCCATAGGCGGCATCTGGGATACCCGCATAAGTGAAAAAATTTACAGCAATGGAACCGTTCTGATAATCCATGGTCCACTGTGGCATATTATTTATTTCTAAAGTTGCATAAGGCAGGGTTATGGGAGCTGAAGTAGTAACACCTACTACGCCTAAGCCTTGCCAGGACAAAATTTTGCTATTCACCGCGGCGGTGCGAAAAGCCGCCGGAATTATAAAAGTACCCCCTTTATAGGCAACGCTATTGTAAGTAAAGTCCGTTCCGTCCTTCAGTTTATCCGGTGCTATGGCCCAAAGCACCGACACTTTATTATTCTTAATAATGTCTTACACCATCCCATATGGCTTCATGCCATTGGCAACCGTTTGCGGAGTAATTCCCATATTCACGATAAAGGAACCGGATGGAATAACCGTACTTTGGGCAAAACTGTCGTGCCGGTGAAAAAGTAAAAGCAGGATACTGAAAATGGTTAGTACTTTGAAAGCGGTTGTTGACAGGTAAGTGTAAATGTTTTTCATGTGTTTACTTTTTAATTTTTATAGGTCACATGGAACTCGCCGTGAATAATCATCCCTTTGTGCGACAATTTATTGACATGGCTCGTTTCATAGGGTACGGCTTTAATGTTCCTGGTGAAAGAGTATAAATTTTTATTCAACCTGTTACTTTATAGCTCTTTGAAGGCCTGTTTTTTTGATTATTATTTGGGTATTTAAAAATCCGTGATTAGCTTTGACACATCGGATCCCATTTTAATTCAGATTACCGGAAATTCAAAACTTAAACCGAGTTTCTTCTATACTGCTGTTAATCATTGGTTTGCGGCCCATCAACTTCAGTTTTATGCCTACACAGAAACCCCCAGCCTTAATTAAGGTTGAGTTTGAAAATCAGCGTGTAGAGGTGAGCAAATACAGTTCATCAAAAATTTTTACAATAAAATTTGAAGATCCGCGAGTAAAATCGAGATGAACGAGGTTTTTAAAGTTGCTTTACATTATGAAAAGAAACTTTACTTAATTAAAGTTTATAGTTGAACTGTACCGGAAATAAGTCAATTAATTGCAGGTGTTTACAAAAGGTTAAAACAATATACAGATGAGAACAATTAGAGAATGAGGGTAATACACCTGTTTTCTGCAATCAAAAGTCGTCCAGGCAGACCAAAACTATATCCAAGACTATATCAGAAGAGTAGTACTAAGTGAATTTTGAGTAGGTATAGTGAAAGAAAGATTATTTGGTAGTTTCGTAGTAACGCAATTGTTCATTAATTTCTTTTAAGGCTAATTTACTATTCCTGATGCCTCACCGATATCACTGATAATTAATTTATTTTCTGCAAATTACCAGCAAATACCGGTTTATAAGCTTTTTTTGTTTTGTATAAACTTCTCCCCATAAAATTTACAATAAATCAGGTGGGGAAAAAGTAAAAAGCTCACCTATTTGCTTCATTATCAGCCACAGAATTCTATTTTATTAACCCGGCGATAAAATTAACAAATAAAACTCCTTTTTGTTCTTTCTGTAAAAAATAAATTCGTTGTATAAATTTGAAACAACTTTAACCATAAATTTATACTACAATTGCCTTTCCAAAAATTGTGCCAGTCACAGTGCAAACAAAGAAAGCTAAAAATAATCGGTATTTTCGAAATGTTACAGTCACATTAAGTTGTATATCTGACATTTATATTTTTTCTCCTTTTTAAATATGCGAACATCCGTAAGCGTTTCGAACCCCGCGTGTCCCTTTTTGGTAAATTTCTGTCCCAAAATCACACCCAAACTTCAGGTTCCGGGTTCCAGCCGATAAGAGGAATATTTATCTTTTTGCCTGCAGATCCATAAGCCGGTAAACATAAAAACAATAAACCGGTTTGCCCATACGCATTATACTAATGGTATCAGGAGGGAGCACTTTTTCGTAATAAAAGGATGAAATGGATCGCGGGTGTTTAAAATCGCGGCTCGAAGTAATATACCAGGCGTCCGTGTTAAGTCTGAACCCTCCGTGAATCGCGTTGATCCAAGCATATTTATGGATAGACGCGGTATCGCCCGAGGCCAAAACAAAGCGGTTTGTACCCCGCGTTACATAATAATCGTAATTTGCTGCAGGAAACCACCTATAGCTCACAATCGGAGCATTTACCGGCATAAGACCTGCTTGTTCATATTTCGCAGCCAGGGGAATAAATTTGTCACGCAACTGATTCCAGCCATATACTTCGAGCGAATAATCGGCTGAACCCATACCCCCTTGTTGTTTAAAAAATTTTTCCAGCGGAATAAATCCGGTCGTAATCTGGGCAGTCGCGAGTATGATCAGCAAAGCAAGAAATGCCAAAGAGCTTTTTATAACAAGTGGAAAAACAGAAACGGAGCGGTTTCGAAGCCATAAGGCCGCCATTGGAAGGAGCGTTATATACCCCAAGCCGCTCCAGTGTGGCAGCGTTCGCCTGAATATTGAAATACATAAAAATGTAGCTATCAGCGGTAAGGCTGTCCAAAACAGGAAACTAACCTCCGGTTTCTCCTTTTTAAACGCTCCTCTGAAAAATGCAGCAATTACCATGATGATCAAAACCAGGATTACAGGATTGGTGTACAAGGTTTCGCCCAGAATTTCGCTGATAAGATAGTCGGGAGAAAATGATGAAGCGACCGGCTCCACCCTGCTGCTGTGAAAGAGAAAACTCACAAAATCATTCTGCGCATTCCAGATCAGTACCGGTAAAAAAAGGAATCCCATAATTAGGTGTGACAGGTAAAATACACCCGTTTGCAACCATTTCCGGTTGTAAACCAATATATAAACCATCATCCCCAACCAGAGATAAGCCGTGGTATATTTGCTCAATAATGCCAATCCTATAAAAAAAGATGCCAGTAAAAAATTGCGTTTTGCCCAATAATTGAGTTCTCCCTGGAAAGCCTTTAAAAGCAAGAGAACTGCTGATAACCAAAAAACGCTCTGGGGGGAATCGGGCAAAATAAAAACACCCACGATGACGAAACCATAAACTGATGCTGTGTAGAGTAAGGCTGCATACCAGCCTGTAAGTTCGTCGCGGATTTGCCTGCCAATGCAATACATAAGCCATGTATTTACGGTGCCGGCCAGCACAGCAGCCAAACGAATAAAGAATTCGCTGCTGAAATGCAGATTAAAGCTGAAAAGCTGAATGACCCAACCCACCATGGGGGGATGATCGAAATGGCTGAGCGCCGGGTACAGGGCATAAGTGTAATAATACGCTTCGTCGTTACCCAGGCAGAAACCCGCTGCCATTAATGCACGTATAACTGCTGAAATAATCAGCAGGTAAAAGATGGGGTATGCGGTGGAAATCCGAAATTTCAAACAGAGGGGTGTTAACTGGTAAATTCCTGCCGAATAACAGGATTGCAAGCAGCAAAGATATAAATTGTCAGGTTGCGGAGTTCAGTCCTGGTAATTGTTCAAATAAGTTATTATGGGATTTTGATCTTTGAGCTCAGCGGGATTTACAATCCCGCTGCAAAGAGCATGGGATTTGCAATCCCGACTTAGATTAAATCGTGGAGATAAAAAATGGCTTCCTATTATCTTCTCTAAAATCTAAATTTCAGTCTGACAGGATTGCGAATCCCGTCAAGCATGCCAGTGAGGGAAAGGATGCGAGACATGCTCAGCGGGATTTGCAATCCCGCTGAAAAGAGCATGGGATTTGCAATCCCGGAATGAATCAAATCCTAAAAATTGAAAAATGCTTCCAATAATCAGATTGAAAATCTGAATCTCAATGTGACGGGATTACAAATCCCGTCAAGCTAGCTGATAAGTATTTGCAATCAAGTTTTAGAAATAGAAATAGAACTTCAATCCGCAAAAATCACCTCAAGCAGTCCTTTTCCGTCGGAATAGTCGATTGCCGAGCTATATTTATAATGTTGGGGTTCCATTACCCAGCCAGCCCTTACCGGGTTATCATGAATATACGCTATTTTTTGCAAAAGGAATTCGGTCGAGTATATTTCTTTTGGTTCATTTCCTTCCTGCCAAAACTTATAATACTCGATCTTTTTGTCATAGCGTCCTGCAAATTCAAAGCGATCAAGTAACCAACGACGACGGCTTTCAGGAATTTCTTTGATTTTTTGAATGAGTGCTTTGCTGGTAAACTTTTTGAAATCGCGTAGAATATCAGATAAAGTAAATTTCCCGTTCGCTTAACCAGATGCAATCAGGTGCAAGTGATTGGTCATCAGGCACCATGCATATATTTCAAACCCTTTTTCTCTTTGGCAAAACTTCAACGAGTTAATTAATACTGAACGATAGTCTTCCCTTGTAAAAACATCCACCCAGTCAACCACGGTTATTGTCAGGAAGTAGATGGAATTGGATTCGGTTTTATTCTTGAGGCCCATACTAGTGAGGGATTTGAGAAAAATATTTTGCTTAATAATCCGGATTAAAAATCCGGGGCTCCTTGTGACGGGATTGTAAATCCCGTCAAGCAGATAAATCCAGCCAAGCAGCTTTAATCCTTAATTAGTTATGCCGACACTTTCCTATACCTCCACACCGCGAGTGAAAGAGAAAATACTGCATAGATGGCTATAGCGGTGAAAGGCTTCAGTATATCCTGAAACTGCGACCCCTTGAGCATGACCATCCTGATAATTTTAATAAAATAAGCTATGGGGTTTATCATGTTTATTTTCTGCGCCCAGTCCGGCATGCTGTCAACAGGCGTAAAAAGTCCGCTCATCATGACAAAAACCACGGCAAAAAACCAGGCTAAAAACATGGCCTGCTGTTGGGTTTCGACCATCGAAGAAATCAAAAGCCCGATACCAAGCACGGCCAGCAAATAAACCGAAGCCACACCAAATATTAGCCATAAACTACCCAATATCGGTATTCCAAAAACAACCCGCGCCAGCATCAGCCCGAAAGCCAGTTCGAAAAGCGCTATAAACCAGAAAGGAAGCAACTTGCCAATCACAAACTGGTATTTCTTAACCGGCGAAACATTGATCTGCTCGATGGTTCCCATTTCCTTTTCGCGCACTACGTTCATGGATGACAAAAACATCCCGATTATAGTAATAAGCAATACCAGGATTCCGGGTACCATGTATGTTTTGTAATCCAACTGCGGATTATACCAATATGTATACCGGATATCGAAGGGGGGCTTCATTTCCGTTCCGCCTGCCAGGTCAACGATGATATCCTGGTTATAATCCATTATAATTGAATTGCCATAGGCATTCATTATGGCGGCAGCACTTCCGTCGATCGCATTGGTTATAAGCTGAACCGAGGCTTGAGATTCATTTTGCAAATCGCGTTCGAAACGGTTGGGAACAATAAGTATCTGGTGGGCTTTGCCAGATTTAAGCAGTTCTTCAGCTTCAGCATAGGTTTGAGTATAGGCTTTGATGTGGTAAAAAGGCGGCGCCGTAAATTTCGAAACCAATTGTCTGGAAGCAACCGAATGATCCTGGTCCACAATCACCAGGTTGATGTTTTTGATTTCGAACGTAACAGCAAAAGCCAGTACCAGCAACTGAACAACCGGAAGTGCAAAAATGATCGGAAGCATCGATTTGTTTCGAAATATCTGCCGGAATTCTTTTTGTAATATGTAAAGGATTGTTTTCAAGGTGTTTGTTTCAGGGTTTCAGGGTTCAGAGTTTCTGGTCGCTGGTTTCTGGTTCCAGAAAAAAATGTTTTGCCTTTTGATTTTTGCCTTTTGATTTATCAAATGAGTTCATTAACACATTACCACATTTTCAAATTCTCAAATTATCACATTCTCAAATTACTCCAGCCTGATCTTGAACTTCTTAATACTCAGAGCAATGAAAAACAAGGCCATTCCGGCAATGATGAGCGTTTCTTTCCAGATATACTGAAAACCCAGCCCTTTTATCATTATTGATTTCACGATGACAATAAACCAACGAGGTGGCATGATATTACTGATTATCTGCAAAGGAAGAGGCATATTTTCTATCGGGAATATAAACCCGCTCAACAATATTGTTGGCAGCATAAGGGCAAACATCGAGAGCATCATTGCCATCTGCTGACTTTTGCTGACTGTTGAAATAAAAATCCCCAGCGACAAAGCCATGATGATGAAAAGCAAGCTTTCAGCCAATAAAAGGACGAGGCTACCTTTTACCGGCATTCCGAGCACAAAGTAGCTCAGCAGCAGTATGATAACCGCATTTGAGAAAGCAAGCAGCACATAGGGCAAAACCTTGCCGGCAATGATCTGTATGGGCCTCATGGGTGAAACCAGCAGAATCTCCATAGTTCCAAGTTCCTTTTCCCGGGCAATAGAAATTGAAGTCATCATGGCTGTTATAAGCATGAGCAATATGGTAATTACGCCCGGCACAAACATGAAAACACTCTTTAGCGCAGGGTTGTACATCATTTGAGATTCCGTTTTTACGGTAAGCGGCAACGACATGCCTTTGAGATATTCCTGCTGATAATCGAGAATTATGGCGGAAGTATAACTAACCAGCAGGTTTGCTGTGTTCGGATCGCTGGCATCAGCAATAACCTGTATTCCGGCCCGGTGATCTTTTTCCAGATTTTTACTGAAATCGCTTTCGAAGATAATTACTTCTTTCACTTTCCCACGCCTGAAAACTTCGTCGATATGCCCTTCGCCCGGCACCTGATCGCTGAGGATAAAGAACCCGGAAGAAAGCAATTTTGATGTTATTGCCCTGGTTACCTGGTCGTTGGAATGATCGATAATGGCAACCGGTGCATTTTTTATTTCTGTTGAGAGTGCAAAACCGAAGAGTAATACCTGTATCACCGGCATACCAAACAGAACCACCATCGACCTGATATCGCGGAAAATATGGTAAAACTCTTTGATGATGAAACTTCTCATTTAATGTCGAATGTCAAATGTTGAATGTCGAATGTCAGTTGTCGAAAGTGGGATGTGGGATGTGGGATGTTGAAGGTCAAAAGTCAAAAGTTGAGGGTCGAGGGTCGGATATAACTATTGGGAGAATTTACTATTGAACTCGCTATTAACGCTTTGACTTATAACCATTAACGATTAACCATTTTCTATTTTCCATTAACTACTAACTAAACAACTACCCCCGTGCAATCTTCAAAAAAACCTCTTCAATATTCGCTGCCTGGTATCTAGCTTTCAGGTTTGCAGGAGTGTCGAGTGCTACAATTTTGCCATCGGCCATAATGCTGACTCTGCGGCAATATTCCGCTTCGTCCATATAGTGTGTGGTTACAAAAACGGTGATTCCCTGGTTGGCGGTTTCGTAGATGATTTCCCAGAATTGCCGCCTTGTAATAGGGTCAACGCCTCCGGTGGGTTCGTCTAAGAAAACGATGGATGGTCGGTGAATGATGGCCACCGAGAATGCCAGTTTCTGTTTCCATCCCAGCGGAAGTGAACCTAAAATCTGGTTTTTCTCACTACCAAGCCCGAGGCGGCCGAGGAGTTCGGTAGTTCTTTCCCGGATTTTTGCTGATGGCAGGCCATAAATACCTCCGAAAAACTGAAAATTCTCCCAAACCGATAAATCCTCGAAAAGCGAAAACCGCTGACTCATATAGCCGATCCGCTTTTTAATACTTTCGGTCTGCGTATAAACGTCATAACCTGCAACCAGGACCTTTCCCGAAGTAGGTGCTGATAATCCGCAGAGGATTTTCATTGCAGTCGTTTTACCTGCACCATTTGCACCCAGGAAACCATAAATTTCCCCTTCATCAACCGAAAATGTGAGATGGTCGTTGGCAACAAAATTGCCGAACTTTTTAACCAGGTTTTCTACTTCGATGATTTTCATTCAGGGGGTTGGGGTTGGGGTTTCGGAGTAATTGTTGAAGGGTGACAAGGAGATTGTATGAAGAAGTTTGGTGAGTATTACTTTTATTTTTCTTGTGATACTATTGTCAGGATGGCAATTCCGGTTCTTGTGCCGGCGAGTTTCTGTTTTTCTTTATTTCGACAAACTTTTCTATCAAAAATTCGCCATTTCGCCCCTCCCCCATTCGCCCTTCGCCATTCACTCAATCTCTATTCTTCACCCGTGCCACTCCCAACGCCCATCATTTCCATAAAACAATCCTCAATTGATGGTTCAATTTTCGAAATATGAACATTGCAGTGGCCGAGGGTTTCAAGATACGAGGCAATTTCGACGGGCTTAACGGATTTATCAGACAAAGACAGGTGAATGTGCTCCCCGAACGGGAAAGCCGTCCTGGTGCTTTCAAACCGCCTCAGATCGACAAGTAAACGGTATATATCATCCGCTTTCACAGCCCACAAGTCCCTGCCAAAATTATTCCGGATGGCTTCGGGTGTGTCGATGCCCATGATTTTACCATTCTGTATCAGGGCAACGCGATCGCAACGAGACGCTTCGTCCATGTAAGGCGTTGAAACAACAATAGTTATACCGCTTTGGCGTAGTTTGTTCAGCATTTCCCAGAATTCGATACGCGAAACGGCATCCACACCAGTCGTGGGTTCGTCGAGTACCAGTATTTCAGGTTTATGGATCAACGCACACGACAACGCCAATTTCTGCTTCATTCCACCCGATAACTTGCCGGCTTTGCGCGTCTTAAAGGGCTCGATATGGCTGTAGATATCTTTTACAAGATCATAATTCGCCTCAAGTGTCGTTTTAAAAATGCCTGCAAAAAAGCGAAGGTTTTCTTCAACCGTAAGATCCTGGTATAACGAAAAACGGCCAGGCATATATCCCAGGATTTTACGCAGTTTCGTATAATCTTTTACCGTATCGAGTCCATCCACTGTTAACGAACCCCCATCCGGTACCAGCAAAGAAGTTATGAGCCTGAACAAGGTTGTTTTTCCGGCACCATCGGGACCGATAAATCCAAATAATTCGCCTCTGTTTACTTCAAATGAAATACCGTCCAGCGCAGTTTTATCACCGTACCTTTTTGTGATATTTACTGCCTTGATGGAAATGCTCGGGGACATTCGTTTAAAATAAAAGTAAGTTTATGGGATGTTGAGTGGCGACAAGGTGGCAGGGCGAGGGGTGACAAGGCGAGGGGCGAAAGGGTGACAAGGTGTAGCAAACAATTGATTGACCACTGAATGACAATCGAATGACCATTAATAACACCCGAATCACCCTAATCCCCAATCCCTAAATCCAAATCCCTATTTTCTCAACGTTGCTTCCTTGGTCCAATATGCTGTTTTTCCTAATCCCATCCACGATGCACCAATAAAACCGCGGATCTTCACTTTTGTTGCCGATTCGAAATTGATATAACAATTATAGGTTTTACCGCTGGCAGGATTATAGATAGAACCATCGTTCCATTCATTATCTGATTCGTTGTATTTGAAACCTTTCAGCATTTCGAGACCCATAATGGCACGTTTCTGAAGTTTTACATCCGGGTTTTTATCGTCCACTTTGGGTTTGCCGTCTTTGTTAGGTTCTTTAAGCCACACAATTTTACCATAGTATTTGCCATTGGGGTCTTTGTAAATTTGAACCTGTGATTTTTCGGCTCCTGTTTCGTCGTCGAATGTGAGGTAGTAACCTAAAATTTTATCCGCTTTGGATTGTGCCTTGGATGATGATCCGAATGCCATTAAAATGACAAGCAATGCTGCAGTGAGAGTGATTTTCATTGTTTTCAGATTTAGTTTTAACTTGGTTGGACTATAATTGGTTTGTACTATTCGCTTTGGGGAGTGAAATTAACTTCGGCCGGCATGGCTATCTTCAGACTGCCATCATTAGGAACCCTGATTTTTACTGCATACACAAGGTTGATACGCTCTTCTTTGGTTTGAATTATTTTTGGGGTAAATTCTGCCTTTGGTGAAATCCAGCTTACTATTCCGCTTAGTTTCCGGTTCGTTTTTTTGTCGGCATCAATAAGCACTTCAACCTGCTGACCCTGTTTTACGCCCGGAAGCTGAATTCCTGAAACATAGACTTTCAGTTCCAACACGCTAAGGTCGGCAATTTTATAAAGCGCCCGACCCGGAACTGATATTTCTCCCGCTTCTGCATACTTGTTCAACACAGTTCCATTAACCGGGTTGCGGATATAACACTTGTGTATGGATTCGTTAACCTGGGCGATTTGCCTTTCGAGAACTTCCAATTCCTCTGCAATTCCGGCATTCTGAGTGCTGATGGATGCAACCTGTTTATCAATCAAATCGATAGCTCCGTTCACATCATCCAATTGTTTTGGTGTAGCTGCTTTATCGCTTATGAGCCTGGTGATGCGGTTTTTTTCAACCAGCAGGTTCGCTTTTTGCTGCTGCTGAACATCTACCTGGGCAATAACACTGCTCTTTTTGACTGAAACCGCATTCATTTGTGCCTGTAGTTGTAACTTCTTCAGGTACAAATCGGTGGTATCGATCAGAGCCACAATGCTTCCCGAATCGGGTTGCGAGCCTTCGTCAAGATTCAGGTACAGAATGCGGCCGGCACTTTCGGCCGAAATAGTTACCTGTACCGCTTCGAAATTACCGTAAGCATCGCTCAGGTTATTGTTGTTTTTGCAGGAAGATAACCATATCAAAGCTATCATTACCAATATGTTGTGTGTTTTAGTCATTGTAGGTATTTTTAAGATACTTTACTTTTAAAATTGCCATGAGCCATTTCAATAGCTTTATTAAGTTTTTGTTCGAGCAGCTTTTTGTCGGGTAATTTCGTGATAAATTCGGCTACCTTAATTTGTTCGTTGGTGTCGAGCATCAGGTAATTAATTTGCTCCGGTGATTTTTCGCTGCACAAAATCAGGCCAACGGGTTTATTTTCACCTTCTTTCTGTTCGTTATGTTCGAGCCATCGCAAATACAATTCCATTTGACCTTTGTACTCTGCTTTGAATTTAGATAGCTTCAACTCGATGGCAATTACTGAACGTAAGCCCCTGTGATAGAAAAGCAAATCGATATAAAAATCTTCCTTGTCGATGGTAATTCTCTTCTGCCGGGCAAGAAACGCAAATTCGGTTCCCATTTCGGTAATAAAGTTTTGCAGGTTTGCCAGTATAGCCGATTCCAGATCTTTTTCGCTGTATGAGTCGTGTAAACCAAGAAAATCCAGGAAATAAGGGTCACGAAATGTCAGATCCGGACTAATTTTCTTCTCGCTCCTGAGCAAGTCCAAATCGTTGCTTATTGTTTGCTCCGGTTTTTTACTGATTGCGGTGCGCTCAAATAACATACTGTCAATCCGGCTTTGCAAAACTCTGACGCTCCATCGCTCGTGGATACACATTTGAGTGTAAAACTCGCGTTTCAGATCCTCTTTCAAATATATTAAAGTATAAATATGCGACCAACTCAATTGTGCAGACAGTGTCTGCACAATTTGGATTTCAGGATACAACTCATTGAATTTTATAAAATTATGCAGATTGCGTTTACTAAAACCAATCCCATAAATAGCTGTCAGTTCACTGCTTAAAACCAATACAACGTTTTTGCCATAATCAGCTCTCCCATTCCTCAGGATATCCTCGTTTATACGTTTGCCTATATTCCAATAGAGCAGAGTCAATTCGCTGTTTACCGTTAAAGCAACTTTTTGACGTGCATTATCAATCAGCGAAACGATAGTTTGCAGCAAAACCTGGTTTTCGGGAATTTCAATTTCTTTACCCATCAATGAATCCTCTTGATTTACTAAATGCTAACTATTTCCTTTATGCTAAAGTATTAAAAATCGATTATAACCCACCTGTTGCCGCTTTGTAAAGCGCTTTCGATTGCAGCAATTGCATTTTATGAAGGTTCTGCGCCAGCAAGGCTTGTTCTCCGGCTATTTGTTCGGTAACGAATTCGGTTGCAGTAATTGTACCATTTTCGAGCTGTGAGGCTGCTGCAAGGGTAATTGATTTACGGAGACGGATAATCTCCTCATCGCTTTTTATCAGTTCGTCTGCTTTTTCTATATCAGCAAGGTATTGCTGTACCTGGGCCTGGTTGGCCAAATCGTATGCATTTTTCTGGTTTTCGATTATGTTGCTGTTAATATCTAGAATTTGCTTTTCGCGGCTGGTTTGATGCCAGTTCCAGAAATTCCAGCTTACCTTGGCTCCCACGGTATAAAAAAAAGCGGCTCCTTCCTTAAAAAAATTATATCCCGGATTACCGTAGCCGGCAGTTCCAAAGCCATAGACCCTTGGCATTTCCTTCGCGATTGACAGCTTTTTAGTTGCTTCCAGTTTTTGTTGCATCAACCCGAAAACTCCAAATTCGGGTCTTCGATTGGTGTAAACCGACAGATCGACGTCCAGTTTAGGCTCAACAAAAAGTGAATTTTCGTCCATTTCCATCCCGCTTAAAACCTTTAAAGTATTAACCAGGGCTCGTTTCTGCGTTTTAACTTCCAGCAGCCTTTGTTCGCCCTTGAGCTTTTCGGCCTCCAATACTTCGGCTGCAGATGGAAGCAGGACACCCCCTTTTACCGAAGCTTTTACTTTTGCCAGGCGTGCATCGAGGTCTTCGATTGTACCGTTGATAACTCCTGCATTCAAATCGGCTAACAATATGCTGAAATACAATTGATTGATTCGCTCGCGAATTTTATAAAGCTCAGCATCGTTGTTCAATTGGTTGATCCGGCGGTTAAAATCTTCGATTATAACCTGGGCATCAATATGACCACCACCATAAATCAGTTGGTTCGCATCGAGCGACATTTTGTACTGTGCTTTAGGAATCACGGGTGCAGGTGCTCCTGGTATATTAAAAAGGAGTTGGATAACTTCGTTCTGGTAGGTTGCCTGCCCGTTGGCACTCAGTTGCGGAAGTTTTCCGTTATCAATGTTTTTTTGGAGGTTATCATTCGCTTCGGTATAAAGTTTATTTTGCTGCGAAAGCGGATGGTTTTTCATGGTCGCAGCCAAACATTCATCGAGCGTAAGGCGCTGCTGAGCATGGGTGCCGACAGATAGCAGTACCGCAAAAAAGATTAAATATAGTCTGTACATCATATGCATATTGATTTTAGTACAAAGTCTGTGATTTCGTTTTCCCTGGCTTCCAGATACGAGTGGTATTCCTCCTGGTTCATGTTAAATATGCTTTGTACGATCGGCCTGGCTACAAAAGGAAAAATACACATGGCTATAATATTGACCATCAAATGTTCCGCTTTAATCGTACGAATCAATCCATGTGATACTTCGTCTTCAATCTGGTTCTGAAGGAGTATGGGATTAACACCGGATTTTTTTATGTATTTTAAAAAGCTTTCGGGATTTGAATTTAAAGTATTGATCACAAAAGCAGGAATGAAAGGATTTTCGTGGAGTGCTTTCAGGTACATTTTTACAAAGAAAGTTATTTTTTCCTTTATACCGATCTCAGCTTCAAGCAGTTGTTTCATTGCCGGGAAGAGGTTGGCAGCTACTTCGCTGAAAACAGCTTCAAAAAGCTTTTCCTTACTGCGGAAGTAATAATGCAACAACGCTTTGTTAATTCCGGCCTGGTCGGCAATTTCCTGCATACGGGCTCCCTCGTAACCTTTAACAATAAAAACGTCGCGGGCTGCGATAAGTATTTGATTTTCTGTATTTTCCCCTGCCAAAGTCATGATGCAAACGTTATTATTGTTTGGTTTAACTATATGATTTAACCAAGTGGTCAAATTTACAACAAAATATTATTTGAATTGCTTAATCGAAGGGATTTTTTAAAATTTTATGCTCAAAATAATTCTATACCTTTACCTTTTTAGAATATGTTTACCTTTATGCTACATAAGAGATTAAAATATATAGCAATCATATTGATTCAAAATTTTTTTATTTCGATGCCTGTCAGCCTGTTGGCAGAAAATGTATCTATAAATTTTCCGGGTTTTTTTATGAAGAACCAGGGACAGTTTAACAATGGTTCCGAATATTGTTTAAAAACAAAAAATACCAATACCTTCTTCTTCAATCAACATATTATAAATCAGTTTATTTCAACCAGATCGGAGAGTGATTCAGCTAATTTGGATATTGTAAATATGCAGGTTGACTTTGAAAACAGCAATCCGAATGTAGTTTTTGAAGAAAGGAATCAAATGGATTCAAAATCTAATTTTTTTATTGGAAATGATCCCTCGAAATGGCAAACCGACATTGCCTCTTTCGGCACTTTGGCATATAAAAATCTCTACAACCATATTGATCTTGTTTACTATAACGAAACCAATGGGATAAAGAGCGATTTTGTGGTTCATGCCGGAGGAAAAATATCAGATATAGTATTGAAATACAGTGGCATAAAAACGATTTCTTTAAACGATCAAGGCGAATTAATCCTCGATACCGATGCGGGTGAACTAAAAGAGAATATTCCTGAAGCCTACCAGGTCATAAATGGAATAAAAGTATTGGTAAAAGCAGATTTCAGAATTGAAAGCGGAAATAAGGTCGGCTTCCGTGTTTCTGCTTATGACCCGGGTTATGATTTGATTATTGACCCGCAATTGGTTTATTGCAGTTATATCGGGGGAAGTGGCAGTGACTTATGGACTACAAGCATGGTCAGGGATAGCCAACAGAATATTTATTTTGGAGGACGAACCTTTAGCAGCAATTTCCCGGTAACACCGGGCGCATTTTCAACTGTGAACGCGGGAGATTATGATGCCTTTGTGTTAAAATTAAATCCGGCTGGAACACAGTTGATCTTCTGTACATATATTGGCGGTTCTGCATTGGATATCGCCAGCGACATTTTGCTCTCAGGTGCTTCGGACGATATTTTGGTCCTTGGACTGAGTGTTTCTACTGGTTTTCCTACAACCTCAGGTGCTTACCAAACTGTTAATGCCGGATTAGAAGATATTTTTGTTTTAAAACTTAACAATATCGGGAATAGTTTAATTTTTTCAACGTTAATTGGCGGAAACAACAGTGAGCAAATATCGAATTTTTGTTTGGATAACTCTGGAAACATTTATGTTGTTGGATATGCCTCAACTAATTTCCCAACCACTGCCGGTGCTTACCAACAAACTAATGCCGGAGATTACGACGTTTGTGTATTCAAACTGAGTGCTAATGGCAGCAACTTGCTTTATTCTACTTTAATTGGTGGTGTAGCACGGGACAGGAGCGGTGGGATTGCAATAGATAATTCATCAAATATTTATATTTCATCCTGGGTATTAGGCACTTTTCCAACAACCACAGGGGCTTATGACAATTCATTTAATGGTGGGTCAGATATTGCGGTAAGTAAATTTGATCCAACTTTATCGAACCTGATTTTTTCGACTATGATTGGGAGCACGGGGGATGATGTAACAATATCAGATTTATTTTTAGATGGTAACAACAACACAATATTAGCAGGAAAAGCCGCATCAGGGTTTCCAACGACCACAGGAGCTTACGATCAGACTTATAATGGCGGAGATTCGGATGGCATAATCCTTAAATTGAACAGTACCGGCACGGCACTGATGTATTCGAGCTTCTTAGGTGGCCCGGGATCTGATAATGCAAATGAATTCAATATCGATCCATCCGAAAATCTATTGATAACTGGAAGTTGCCAGGATGGATTTCCAATAACGACGTTAGCTTATGACAACACATTTAATGGCGGCACAACTGATTGTTTTGTCGCAAAGTTTAATATGAATACTTCTTCATTATTGTATTCAACTTATTTTGGCGGAAACGGGAGTGAATGCGGCGACGCAATTATCTTTTCGGCAGATACCGTAATTTTTATCGGCGAAACAGGCTCCTCCAATATGCCTGTTACCACCAACGCTTACGACCCCAACTTCAATGGCGGGGGGAACGATATTTTCCTTGCCAAAATATTGCTTACTGCCGACAACGTGGTTGCTGATTTTAACCTTCCTGACACAGTTTGTGTAAATCAAAATATATCCATCCAGAATACTTCAACCGGAGGCAGTTCATATTATTGGAATTTCTGTTCAGGCAATTTGTCAACTGTGCCAATTGGCGTTAACCTTGGAAACCTTGGGTCTCTTAATGGACCGGTATATTCGGCATTGGCCAAAGATGGCGACAATTATTTTGTTTTCATTACCAATGAAAACGATGGAACACTTACACGACTTGGTTTTGGCAACAGCCTGATTAATACGCCTATTGCAACAAATCTTGGAACCTTGGGGGATGTTCTGCAAATACACATTGAAGGAATTCAGATTAAAAAAGATATACTTTCCGGCAACTGGTATGGTTTGATTGCCGGTGGCCAGACAAATAATCTGTTCAGGTTGAATTTTGGTACAAGTCTGAGCAATACTCCAACAGCAGTAAACCTCGGGAATATTGGTGGTTTGATGAGTTACTCGCATACCATTTACACTTTTTATGAAGGAGGGAATTGGTACAGTTTTATAGGAAATTATAACGTGAGTACCATCATGAAATTAAGTTTCGGCAACAGCCTGGCCAATACCCCGACTGCAATCAATCTTGGCAATATCGGTGGTTTGAGCGGACCTGTAGGCTTTTATCCTATCGAAGAAAATGGTATCTGGTATATGTTTGTTGTGAACAGGAACAACAGTACCCTCTCGAGGTTGAATTTTGGCAACTCACTGGTGAATATTCCTTCCGGGTCTAATATCGGAAATGTTGGAGGAACCATGAACACGCCACGATCGATAACCATTTTGAAAGATTGCGGACAAATCACCGGCTTTGTTGTAAACGAAGTTCCAAATGATTTGGTAAAACTAACTTTCCCCAATGGATTGTTAAGCACTCCAACAGGAGTTTCGTTAGGCAATATTGCAAATTTTTCCTTTCCCCATCATATTTCGGAGCTTTTCAGGGTGGGTGATTCGTTATATGCTTTTGTGATGAACGTTTCGAACAATTCTATTTCACGTTTATGCTTTCCAAGTTGTACCAATGCTTCCGTTTCTTCTTCGAGCCTGCAAAACCCTCCTGTTTATTCATACAATTCGCCAGGAACATACAATGTGAGTCTGGTTGTGAACGAAGGCATGCCAACCCAATCGAATGTGTGCAAAGATGTGGTGGCGGTTGCAACTCCAGCTCCTGCCATAACCGGCAATTCAGATATCTGCGTTGGTGAAACTTTAAGTTTAAGCACAACAGCATCTCCCGGGTATATGTATCAATGGTCGGGGCCTAACGGGTTCGCTTCTACAAACCAAAACGTATCAATACCCAATGCCACAATGGTAAATTCAGGAACTTATACGCTGATTGTTACCATTGGTGGTTGCGCAAGTTTGCCTGTAAATAAAATTGTTACGGTTTCGGTTACCGTTGTTGCCAATGCCGGTGCAGATGGATCTACCTGTGGAACAAATCCTTTTTCGCTTTCGGGGGCAACTGCCGTAGGTGCAACCTTATATTTGTGGTCTACCACAGGTACAGGAGGTTTTTCAGACCCAAACATCCTGAATCCTACTTACACACCAAGCGCTGCCGATGTAAGTGCCGGTTCGGTTACACTTACGTTAACGCCTTCGAGCGGGACAGCCTGCATTGGACTGCCTGATGCAATGCAGTTGACTATACAAAAAACACCTGCGGTAAACGCGGGCCTGGATGCCACCATTTGCCAGGGAAATTCCTTTACTGTTTCCTCTGCAAGCCAACAATATACAGGGTCAGTGGTCTGGTCACGAATTGGGACAGGAAGCCTCCTGAATGCAACAACACTCACGCCTACCTATATTCCAGCCGTAAATGAAACCGGTATTGTTACGTTAACAATTACTGGAATTGGTATTCCTCCCTGTTCATCAGCAACAGACCAGATGACCATAACAATTAACGCTTTGCCGGTAATAGATGCCGGAAATGATATAGCTATTTGCGAAACAGCTATAACTATCCCCATTACTGGGGCTACTGTCAATTCATCAGCCGCTTTGTTCTGGACAAGTTCCGGAACTGGTACTTTTTTAGATCCAACGATACTAAACCCAATTTATACACCAACTGCTGCCGATAAAACGGGAGGTTCGGTAGTTTTGACACTGACAGCAACTGAACTATTCTGTGCCGGTGTCACCGATCAGCTTACCTTGCATTTCAGCCATCAGGCTGAGGCCTACGCAGGTCCGGATAATTCCACGTGTCAAATGCAACCTTATACAGTTTCAGAAGCAACGGCAACAAATTCTATTTCGGTTATTTGGAATGTACTAAATGGAACCGGCATTTTAGCCAACTCAAATACACTAACGCCAACTTACACCCCTGTGATTGGAGATCCTGGTGTTGTAACACTTATTTTAACAGCTTCGAGTAATGCTCCATGCGAACAAGTTTCCGATTTTATGTATCTCACCATCAATCCGTCGCCTGTTGCAATAGCAGGAGCCGACGCAAGTATCTGTGAAGGTTCAGATTATACAATTTCAGGAGCTTCAACTTCCAATAATTTGTCCCATTCATGGAGCGAAGACGGAAGCGGATATTTGACCAATACTTCGGGTTTCACGCCAACATATATTCCCGGTTCAGGGGAAACAGGAGCTGTGACCATTACATTATCGGCCACCGGAAACCCACCTTGTGCATTGGCAAGCGATGCGATGACTTTAACGATTAACCCGCCACCCATTGCCAATGCAGGGCCAACCGGAAGTATATGCTCCGGCTCCAGCTACACTATAACAAATGCTTCAGCCCAGCATTATTCCTCTGTACTTTGGTCATACATGGGTTCCGGTACACTTTCACCCTTAAACTCGCCTTCACCCACTTATGTACCCGGAATCGATGAAACAGGAACCGTAACTTTTACATTAACGGCCAACGGATTATTGCCATGTAACAGCGTTCAGAGTGCGACCATGTTGACAATTGTTCCGGCCATAATAGCATCCGCGGGCTTGGATGCATCCATTTGCGAAGGAAATTCGTTTATGGTTACATCGGCCAATGCAACAAACACAACTTCAACTACCTGGACCAGAATTGGTGCCGGAACACTATTGAACCCAACATCTATCTCGCCAACCTATGTTCCGGCTTTGGGAGAAACCGGGTTGGTTACCTTAACTCTTGTTGCATCAGGGACCAGTCCCTGCCCTGATGTGACAGATGCAATGCAATTGGAAATACAGGAATACCCCACCGCTTTTGCCGGCAACAATGCATCCATCTGTCAAAATGTTACATATACCATTCCTGGGGCAGCGGCAACAAATTATTCTGCTTACAACTGGTCAGAAAATGGAGCCGGATTTTTAACGGAAACCAATACTCTGAGTCCAACTTATCACCCGGGGACAAATGAAGCCGGCATGGTGACAATAACTCTGACCGCAACAGGTTTGTCAAATTGTGTGCCGGCCACCAACAGCATGAATTTAACCATTGATCCATTGCCTTTTGCTGAAGCAGGAACAGAAGGCTTCTCGTGCCAGGGTTTTGATTATTCAATCGCAGGTGCTGTTGCAGCAAATCAAAGTACAATACAATGGGCTGAAAATGGGCTGGGATTCCTTTCCAATCCCAATTCTATTTTGCCGGTGTACCACCCTGCACCCAACGAAACCGGGATTGTTTTGCTTACATTGAATGTTGCTGGGTCTCAAGCCTGTTCAGCTGATACGGCTATTGACTCCCGAATATTAAATATCAATCCATTACCCACCGTAAATGCTGGAAGTGACAATTCGTTCTGTGCTTCCGATTCGTATTTACTTTCGGGAAGCAGGTCTTTTTGCTCTTCCGTAGCCTGGTCATCATCAGGAAATGGCACATTTCTGAATCAAAACTCAATTAATGCAACCTATTTTCCAAGCCCGGAAGATAAGGCACTCGGTTCTGTATTACTTACCATAACCGGTCAGGGCAGCGGCGAATGTGCATCTCAAACTCATTTCGACCGGGTTTCACTCGTAATTGATCCCATGCCAACGGTGTATTCAGGCATGGACGAATTTTTATGTGTAAAAGACCCGGTTTTACTTGTTGGAGCTACATCGGCCAACTCCAGTTCATTACACTGGATAGGAGGTGATGGTTTTTTTAGCGATGCAAATACTATATCGCCCACTTACATGCCCGGTACAAATGATTTCAATACCGGAAATGTAAGCCTTACTTTGTCGGCTAACGGATTGCTGACCTGCGCTTCAAAAGCAGTAAGCGACAATAAAATGCTGTCAGTAACACCTTTTCCCTTAGTTTTTGCAGGTGTTGATGATTATATATGCAGCGACAAAAGTCAATATCAGTTGGCTGCAAATGCACAACATATCAACAATAATTCAGTTCTATGGACACAATCCGGAGGTGACGGGCATTTTAATGATTCCACCTTAATAAGCCCAATATACTACCCGGGAACAATAGATTTAACCACGATCAACCGCCAAATTATTTTTACGCTTACAGCAAATGGTATAGATAATTGTGCCACCACGTCTGTCAACGACCGGGTCCAATTGCTCATTGATCCGATACCTGTTCCAAATGCAGGTCCGGATGGTTCGGTTTGTGGGCGAAACCCTTTTGTTTTATTGAATGATTCTGCACTTTATCAACAGGATATAACATGGAACACCACAGGGGATGGAGAATTTGAAAATAACGCCGTTGTTCATCCCGTTTATATTCCAGGGCCAACCGATTCCGGGAAAAATATTGTTCTTTCCCTCCATTTGCTTGGATGTAAAGGCTTGATAAGCAATGATTTCATGAACCTGTTTGTGCATCCAAATCCAAGTGCCTCTATCAGCGGAACTACCACCATCTGTGAAGGCACATCAACTGAAATCAGTATCGCATTAACTGGTTCACCTCCCTGGAACCTGACTTATACTGAGGGAATGACAACTGTAACGGTAAGTACAAATACTTCACCTTACAGGTTTATGGTAAGCCCGAATACAAATGCGTCGTGGTGGATAACATCAGCAAACGATATGTATTGTAATGTACCATCCGATTCCATCCATGGTTTTGCCACCATTTCCGTAAATCAATTGCCTGTAAAATTTGGTTTAAACGGCTCAAATGGAGGATACTATTGCGAAAGGGACTCCGGCGTTTTATTGAGCCTGAATAATTCGCAAACAGGCATGAACTACATCCTGATGCACAATGGTCTTTCAACCGGGGATACCGTGGCAGGAACAGGCTCACAAATAATATTTGGATATTTTACCGCACCGGGGCAATATTCTGTCCTGGCCAACAACCCGGTTGCCAACTGCACGG
>JBAXBJ010000054.1:0-32688 GCA_037142075.1 Bacteroidota bacterium | reverse complement strand
TTAAATTCAGGCTGGCCGAAACGAATTTCTTTATTGGTGGTCGTTACCTGCTGCTTGATACGTATAATACATTCGAAATCCCGGTTGATATACCCGAATTTGAAGGAACTGAATTCAGTTCGACCCTGAGTGAAGCAACGGCTGTGTTGAACTACGATTCTCGGAACAATGTTTTTTCACCCAATAAAGGATTTTTTATTGAACTCTCAGGAACATACAGTGACACCTGGATGGGAAGCGATGGCTTATATGGCAGATTATCGGCCAAATTGATCGGGTATTTTCCAGCAAATGACAAACTCATGATTGGTGTAAGGCACGAAAGCACATACTCCTTTGGCGATATACCGTTTTATGCCCGACCCATTGTTACTTTACGTGGTGCCCCGTTGATGAAATACCAGAATAATAATACCACTGTCATGGAAGCAGAGGTAAACTGGAATGTTTACAAACGCTGGAACCTGGTTGGCTTTACCGGCATGGGCAATGCATTTTCCGATTTTGAATCATTCGAAAAAGGGAAAAGCATCAGTTCAGTGGGAACAGGATTCCGATACCTGATGGCCCGTAAATTTGGGTTACAGATGGGAATGGATTTTGCAAAAAGCACCGATGATTTTGCCTTTTATATTGTTTTCGGAACCAGTTGGTTACGATAAAAAAAAAGACGGAGCATACCCCGTCTTTATATTAGTATCATTTATGGATGCATTGCGTTGGAACATCCTGAAATGCTAGGTATCAATATTTGCATATTTCGCATTCCGCTCAATAAACTCGCGCCTTGGTGGAACTTCGTCGCCCATCAACATGCTGAAAACGCGGTCGGCTTCCGATCCGTTTTCAATGGTAACCTGGCGTAGCGTGCGGAATTGCGGGTTCATGGTGGTTGACCAGAGTTGCTCGGCATTCATTTCGCCCAAACCTTTGTAGCGCTGAATATGTATACCTTTATCCGAACCGTCTTTCGACCATTCCGCCGTTAATTTCAAACGTTCTTCTTCGTTCCAGCAGTATTTTTCGGTATTTCCTTTTTTCAAGAGATACAAAGGCGGGGTGGCAATATAGATATACCCGTTTTCGATAAGTTCTTTCATGTAGCGGAAGAAGAAAGTAAGGATCAGCGTAGCAATGTGGCTTCCGTCCACATCGGCATCAGTCATAATAATGATTTTGTGGTAGCGCAGTTTCGCAACATTTAAAGCTTTAGTGTCTCCTTCAACGCCTATCGAAACTCCCATAGCCGTGAACATATTGCGAATTTCCTCGCTATCGAAAATCCGGTGTGGCATTGCTTTCTCCACATTCAGAATTTTACCTCTAAGCGGTAGAATGGCTTGAAACTTACGGTCGCGTCCTTGCTTGGCAGTTCCGCCTGCAGAATCACCTTCGACCAGGTAAAGTTCGCAAAGTGCGGGATCGCTTTCGGAACAATCGGAAAGTTTGCCCGGTAACCCGGAACCGGTAAGTATATTTTTACGTTGAACAAGTTTACGGGCCTGGTTGGCAGCATGCCGCGCCGTAGCTGCAAGTATCACTTTACTTACAATCATACGGGCTTGCGATGGGTGCTCTTCAAGGTAGTAGTTCAACATTTCGGATACAAGCTGATCAACGGCGCCCATAACCTCGTTGTTTCCAAGTTTGGTTTTGGTCTGACCTTCGAACTGCGGTTCCATAACCTTACACGAAATAACGGCGGTAAGGCCTTCACGGAAGTCGTCGCCGGCAATATCAAACTTAATTTTATCAAGCATTCCCGACTTATCGGCATATGACTTCAGTGTCCGGGTAAGAGCCCGCCTGAAACCGGCAAGGTGCGTTCCGCCTTCGTGCGTGTTGATATTATTGACGTAGGAATGTATATTTTCGGAAAATGATGTGTTGTACATCATGGCAAGTTCGACCGGGACATCGTTTTTCTCACCTTCCATGTAGATAGGCTCGGGGATGAGTTTTTCGCGGGTTGCATCGAGGTATTCGATAAAATCGACCAATCCCCTTGTCGAATAGAACACTTCTTTCACGAAGTTACCATCATCGTCTGTATCACGCTCATCAATCAGCGTGAGTTCAATTCCTTTGTTAAGGAAAGCCAGCTCACGCAAACGGGCCGAAAGAATATTAATATCGAATGTTTCGGTAATAAAAATGGTATTGTCGGGCTTAAAATGAACTGTTGTACCGGTATAATCGCTGACACCAGACTCGCGCACGGCGTACAGTGGTTTACCCTGCGAGTATTCCTGCTCAAAAATTTTGCCATCGCGGTGAACGGTGACCTTAAGCATGATGGAAAGCGCATTCACACAGGAAACACCGACTCCGTGCAATCCTCCCGAAACCTTATAGGAACCTTTATCGAATTTTCCACCAGCATGCAACACCGTCATAACGACCTCAAGGGCCGACTTCTTTTCCTTTTCGTGATAATCAGTCGGAATACCGCGTCCGTTATCCGTTACCCTTACCGAATTGTCAGGGAGCACGGTAACAATGATCTGGTTGCAATAACCTGCCATTGCTTCATCGATGGAATTATCAACTACCTCGTAAACAAGATGGTGGAGACCCTTTACACTGATGTCGCCAATATACATGGCAGGACGTTTACGCACTGCTTCAAGTCCTTCGAGTACCTGGATATTATCAGCAGTATATGTGCCGTTTCCATTTCCCAAACCAGTACCACTGGCATTCATATTATTTTCTAATTCGCTCATAATCAATTAATTGCAATTAAATCATTAAACTATGGCAAAGGTAAGTATTTTATTCGATATAAACATTGAAATGCCTTGCCGGAGGACAAGATTTTATCAACAATTTTCAGGAAAGGTGTAAATAATAACTATCAGTAAATGAATATATTATAAATTCCGAAATTGGTAATTTCCAGGCTACATCCTTATATTTCAATTACCTTGCAGTTATAGTGGTAACAACTTCAAAGCGGGTTGATCAGAAAATTATCGCATATGATATTTTGACCTGGAAATCATTCTGAGCCGGGGTTGCCCGCAGTTCCTTTGAATAATCGCTGAACATAAAATCCCCGTTTGTACCATCGGTAGTGCGGCCTTGCGACCATACCAGGAAAATGGTAGAGCCCGGTTTGTACTCCCACCTGTAAACCAGGTTTGACCTGTATTGCAGAAAGTGGAAATCAGGATTATCGAAACTGAAATCCGTACCATCGCCGTCCGTATCTACGTTGTAAATGTTGTTTTCACCGTCAAGCTGAATTTCTTCAGGAGTATATTCGTGAAATCGATTATAATAATCAGGAGCATCAGAATCGGTAATAGTTTTGAAATGCGAATAGTCGCCTGCGAAATAAAAGGGTTGTGCATAAAATTGAATTGACATATCGGGTGTTATTCCCACATTAACCCTCGCTGAAAGCGAAAACTGTTTGCTGTCGAGTTGGCCCATAATGTAATTGTCAGGCTCGTTTCCTTCGATGGTTGTGATATATTGAAGATTATCCAGGGCTGTAAAAAACGCAGGGGCAAGGGATATTGAAACCGTGTTAACTGGCTTATAGGTAATAGAGTATTCAATGTCTGCCATGTTTGAGTTATCGTATTGACTCCACCTCTTCATCAGGAAAAGGTCCATCGTGAGTTTCTTCCTCTGATCGCTGCTGACTCCGATGCGATAGTTGAAACTGGGTGGAGTTTTAAGCATGGGACCGCCGCGTAAATCGTAGGCTGACAATGAATTACCCTGTAAATTGAAACCTGTAAATACGGAGTAATAATTCTTGAACTGCATGTTCCCATTCATTTCCAGCCCTTTGTAGATACTTTGCCCCGCAAAATTCCAACCCGTATAAAAATCGCCGCCAAAGTTGTAAGAGTTGAAAAAGTGATTTGGTTGCCATTCGTTATATCCAAACCAGGCAACTTGCTGAATATTATCCGATTGTTGCATAAAGCCGAGATCATTAAAATCGAGCTTTGGCGACGACCATGTAATCCACGAAAGTATTCTGAAATGCCCTCCTCCAAACTTGCCGAATTCGAGCGTGCCTCCGTGCCCTGTAAGGCTTGTAAGCGTGCTGTCGACTTCGAGGTGAGTGGCATCCGGGCGCTGAAAATTGTGGGTAGAATTGGTCTGCAATTCAGTTATCGATTCCTTCGAACCGTAAATACTGCTAAAAATACCTTTTATTCCTACAAAATAGTTCTTGTCCTTCCAGTAGTGTTTTGCATTAAACCCTCCGGTATAAGCTGATGCCGGAAGAGTAATAAAATTTTCACTATTAATATCCCTGTTGGTAGCTGTAAAAATACCTCCCACAACCGTATTCCCTTTGTCGATATCCTGTTCGACCCTTGCAACAACATAATTGGTGAAAGGCTCGACCGGGTATTTGCTTTCCGTACCTTCTTTTGTTACATCAGCACTTTCGCTTTGCGTAAACGATTCAAGTAATCCTATCGAGGTACCTTTTCGTGTTTTACCGGAAAGTTTGAATGCTCCGAGAATGGTAGTATTATCCGGATTTCGTGCATATTCGTTGTCATTAAGGTCCGGTGAAAAATGGGGTGGGCGACCGATTCGTCGTGAATAAAACATCCCCATATTTGCCCCGTCGCCGTCGCCGGATGTCATGCCGAAATTAAATATATTGCGTCCTTCGATAAAAAACGGCCTTTTCTCAGGCAAAAAAGATTCAAAAGCGGATAGATTTACCAAGGAAGGATCCGATTCAACTTGTCCGAAATCAGGATTTACCGTCATATTTAAGGTAAGATCGTTGGTAATACTTATTTTCCCATCCAATCCGGCCGACATGCTGTGATCTTTTCCGCCTGCATAGGGATTGCCATCTTCTTTTTCGGAGTACGAAAGTTTGCCTAAAGCAAACGGGAATAACTCGATGTCTTTTTTAGGTGAAATAGAGTTGATCCCTTCCAAAATGCCAAAATCGCTCACCGTTTTATTTGCACTCTTATGCAGTGGTTTCCATAACGAAAGTTCGTTTTTGCGAAAAACAAAACGGGAAACATCTATTCCCCATTCGTAGCTGTCTTTCTTTGTAAATCGGAGTTGTGACAGCGGAATCCGCATTTCGGCATTCCATCCTTCGGCATCAGTAGTTGTTTTTACATACCAGATTGGGTCCCAGCTATCGTCGGTATTATTGTCATTTGTAAAAATAACGTCCATCTTTGAACCGGCTGCAGTAACGCTGAAACTAAAACCGGTAAGTTTATCCTCGTAGCTGTCGATAACAATACCTGCCCAGTCACCATCATCATCATCGCGCCGCGTAAGCCGTTGGTTGATTTTATCCGGTTCGGTATCATAGGCTTTTATAGCAACATACAAATTATTGTCGTCGTAAAGTATAGCGAATGTTGTCTTCTGACTGGGAAGAGAATCCTCGTAAGGCGTATATTGAATAAAATCACCACCCCACTCAATCTGACCCCAGCAGGCATCACCGAATTTACCGTCGATATCGGGCGGTTTGGATGATAATTTGTGAGTCGTGTAGGTTTTGTTCTGCGAACTGGCACAAAAAGGCAATGAAATAAAGATGAGAAAGAGTAATATTCTTGCCATGAAAGTGCTTTCGGTTAAGACGAAAAAGGAGTAATTATGTTACAAATAAAAACATTTTAAATCAATTTTGTATTCAAATAACCCACTGCTACAAGACTAATATGTGTACTTAAATAAATGCTCGCCGAATGCTTATAATTGATCGGTAAAATATTTTTCATAAAGAATTTAATGATCTTTCAATCGGGGAATGAAAAATCTTACCCAAAAATGAACGTCATTCATCTGCCAACCGGCTCATTCTGCTGATTTCTGTCACTTCGCTGAGTAATTCCAGTATTCCATTGAACAGCATCAGGATTACACTGAAAATATTTGTTATTGAACCCTGCCAAACCTACCTTTGTTTTCAGATAGAATTAGGCGGAATTGAAAAATATGAGAGAAAAAATACTCAACATACGAATCATCGAATTATTCGTGTTCTTCGTAATCTGGATGGTTGTATTCTCTGTTCCCTTTTTCAATCAGCGGATTTCAAACGAAATTGACTGGTCAAAAGTAATCGGTGAATGGATTACCATGATTTCGTTTCTGATCATTTTTCTACTCAATACGACTGTACTTGTTCCCAAATTTTTGTTTCGTAAAAAATACAGCTATTACATCATTTCAGCTTTCTTAGTTATAATCCTGGTAGTGGGAGTTACGGTTTCTTTAAGGCAGATCATTGCTCCTCCTCGGCCGCTGGGAATGCCTCCCATGGATCTGGGGCCGGGAATGCCTCCTATGGAATTAGGACCGGGAATGCCTCCCCCGATGGGATATAAACCCATTGCTCCGCCAGCACCGAAATCGCCGTTTATGATGTTTATCGACAACCTGATACTATCACTCCTGGTTGTTGGGGTAGGAACGGCTGTAAAAATGGTTTCGCAATGGCTTGGTGAGGAAAGCCGGCGGAAAGATCTGGAAAAAGAGCAACTTAAAACCGAACTTGCCTTATTAAGGCACCAGGTCAGCCCTCATTTTTTCATGAACACACTGAACAACATCCACGCGCTCATCGATATTAATGCCGAAGATGCCAAAAATACCATCATAGAGCTATCGACCATGATGCGATACCTGCTTTATGACACCGCACATGGCCAAACCACGCTGAAAAAAGAAATTGCTTTTATTGAAAGCTATATTGCCCTGATGAAACTTCGATTCCCCGATAACGTAACTGTCTCACTTGAAATTCCTGATAATATGAATGATATTGAGATTCCTCCCATGCTATTCATCTCATTTCTGGAAAATGCTTTTAAACATGGTGTGAGTTATAAAGCTGAATCCTATGTTTCACTGAAAATGGAACAGGTAGGCAAACAACTGAAATGCAATATTATAAACAGCAAACACAATAGCAGTGAAAGTGTCGACGAAAGTTATTCAGGCATCGGAATGGCTAATATAAAAAAAAGCCTGAAATTACTTTTCGGGAATGATTATTCGCTGCATATCAATGAAAATGAGAAAGAATTTGAGGTTCAATTAACTATCCCCATCTATGACAATAAAATGCTTAGCCATTGACGATGAGCCTCTTGCATTAAAACAAATAAGCTCTTACATTGCAAAAACTCCCTTCCTGGAAGTGGTATCACTTTGCAGCAATGCCTTCGATGCCATGGAATACCTGGCAAACAATGAGGTTGACCTGATGTTTGTGGATATAAATATGCCCGATCTGAACGGCATGGATTTCGTAAAATCGCTGGTTCAAAAACCGCAGATCATTTTCACAACGGCTTACAGCGAATATGCCATCGAAGGCTTTAAAGTGGATGCCCTCGATTATATATTGAAGCCGATCAGTTATGCCAGTTTTCTGAAATCGGCAAACAAAGCGAAAACCTGGTTTGAGCTGAACCTGAAACAGGCAGAATCTGTTCAAACCACACAGGACAGCCTTTTTGTCAAATCGGAATACAAAATGGTGCGAATCTTCTTATCCGAGATAAAATACATCGAGAGTTCGAACGAATATATCCAAATTCACCTTATTAATGATGAGCCGGTTACCACACTCATCCGGCTGAAAGTGATCGAAGAGCAGCTTCCGAAAGATAAGTTTATGCGTGTGCATCGTTCGTTTATAGTTAATCTCGACAGGGTGAAAGTGATTGAGCGCAACCGGATTGTTTTTGACAGAAACGTTTATATACCTGTAGGAGAGCAGTATAAAGAGAATTTCCAGGCCTTCTTGAATAAGACTTTCTTAGTATAGTGTCGCTTGTTACTTGTTACTTGTTACTTGTTTCACGTGCACTGAGCGGAGCCGAAGTGCCAGCCACATACCCACATTCACAAATTGCCAAAATATAAAACTTTCAAATTACCGCATTTTCAAATTATCACATTATCACATTTAGCACTCAAACAGAAATCAGTCTGCAACCCTTAATAAAAGCATTTCTACTTATGTAAAAAGGCTTTTCGCTGATTTTACTTTTATCCGGCATCAGTTAAAATTACTTTTGTTGTGTAATATTGTCAAGGTATAGATAGACCTTTAGACTGATGAAATGATTTGTTCAAATTTAAAATCACACCTATGAAACTTAAAAAAAACATTGCTACCAGCGAAGAGGGATTTGTATTTAACCCGGGTACCGGCGATTCTTTCTCCACCAACCCCATAGGAGCAGAAATAATCGGTTTGCTCAAATTAGATAAATCCCTTTCAGAGATTATTGAAATTATCTGTGCAAAATATGACGTAGATCCCAAACAGTTTGAGAAGGATCTCGACGATTTTAAATCACAACTGGTGGATTCAAACATTTTAGATTAACCTCTTTAAATACCTCAACACCAATATTTTAAAGCTATAAATAAATCTTACACCAAATACTTCACCATGAAAGGACTTTTTTTTATTCTCAGCATCCTTATCTTCACCACCTTCCGCTCGCAGGGACAAACTACTCTTGAACATATCTATACAGGTGTTTCGGCTGCCTATGTGAAACTACCTGTTGCCGGGTATAAATATTACGTTATGGATGTCACAAATAGCCAGTGCCGCTTGTATAATAACGATCATTCACTTTGGAAAACCATCAGTCTGAGTATTCCGGCCAATTATTACCTGTATGATATTCAGTTTGTTACCGAAAACCTGTTCAATACCGACAATTTGATCGAACTGATGTATGTGTCTTACTCCTACAATACCACCTCGGCTTACTATTCCTATGATACCCGCATTGCCAACGAAAACGGTACAGTGTTGTTAAGCATTCCCGGTGGAGGCTATTCGGCAATTTATTCTGCACAAAGCGGCTCCAAATTGTTTACCTGGGTTTACGATTACTCCGTTTCGCCAAGCACAGTAAGTACAATGATTTATAGCATACCTGGCCAGGTATTGACTGACATTCAGGAGCCGACAATAAAACAAGGATTTTCGATGCCGCTGGCTTTTCCGAATCCGGCAACCAACAGTGCTACAATACCTTACACTTTACCTGGATCGGTAAAACAGGCTGAATTGAAGCTGTACAATTCGAACGGACAGCTTGTAAAAACATTTAACATTGATCATACTTTCGATAATATTCTGATCCAGACCAATGAGTTACCGGCCGGAATGTATTTATACAGGATTGAGGCAGCAAACTTTAAATCAGAAACTTACAAGCTCGCAATCAGCAAATAGTCCTTTCAAAAAAAAGGAAAGGACAAGAGTTAAATTAACAATTAACAGATATGCATATGCAAACCGCAAATACAAACATTTTGGGCAGGAAGAAGATTGTTATCGCTGTAACTGCGTTAAATGCCATCGATAGCCCGGGTCCGGGTGTTGCCGTGATCCGTGCCATTCGCGAATGCCCGGATTTTGAGGTACGCATTATCGGGCTCTCCTACGAAGCTCTCGAACCTGGCATCTACATGCATGACCTGGTGGACAAAACCTACCAGATCCCCTACCCTTCAGCAGGAACGGATGTACTTATGGCAAGGCTTTTATCCATCCGTGAAATTGAAAACCTGGATGTAATTATCCCGAATTTTGATGCCGAGCTGTTTAATTTTATCAAACTGAGGGAAAGACTGAAAGATGTGGGCATTAAAACATTTTTGCCCGATCTGGATCAGTTTGAAGCCCGCGATAAAATAAAACTATTCGAATTCGGACAGAAACACGATTTGAAAGTACCAGCTGATAAAATCATTTATCATTCTTATGACCTTTCTGCTGTGGCGGACAAACTTGGTTTCCCGATGGTGGTGAAAGGAAAATTCTATGATGCCATTATTGCCAATACACTTGAGCAGGCTCAGAAGGCATTTTATAAAATACAGGCTAAATGGGGGCTGCCGATTATAGTGCAGGAGTTTATCAACGGCACCGAATTCAACATTGCCGCATTAGGAGATGGCGAAGGAAATGCAATCAGCATCATCCCAATGCGAAAACTTTATATCACTGACAAAGGGAAAGCTTGGGCTGGAATTACCCTTGACGATCCGTCGTTTATCGAGCTGGCCCGAAAGTTTATTGAAGTTACTAAGTGGCGTGGCGGATGTGAACTCGAAATTATGCAGAATGCTGCCGGCGAACCATATATTATGGAAGTAAATCCCCGTTTCCCTGCATGGATTTATCTTACGGCCGCTGCCGGGCAGAATCAGCCTGCATCCCTAGTTAAAATGGCTATGGGCCAAAAAGTAAAACCTTTTAAAGAATACGAAGTTGGAAAAATGTTTATCCGCTATGCATGGGATTTGATTACCGATGTGAGCGAATTTCAGAAAATTTCGGGAACCGGGGAACTGCAGCGGGGAAAAGGAAAAACAGAAAAAAATAAAGTGGAAAATAGCATCAACTAATTTATTGACCAATAGGATATTACCAGGATAAAAATCAAGACTCTAAACAGGAAAAATCATGGAAAAACTAAGATACGAAAGGCCTATCATCAAGAAAATGAATTCAGGCTTAATGAATAAATTCGGCACCCGCACGGAATTCGAACCGGTAACACACATCGAAAGTGTAGCCGTAAAAAGCCTGATCGAAAATTTCGGGTCACCCTTATTTGTAATTTCGGAGAAACAAATCAGGCGCAACTACCAGAATGCAACCCGGAT
The DNA here is from genome assembly GCA_037142075.1 of Bacteroidota bacterium. Lineage (GTDB taxonomy): Bacteria > Bacteroidota > Bacteroidia > Bacteroidales > UBA4417 > UBA4417. The sequence goes on along the minus strand of JBAXBJ010000054.1, from coordinate 22,017 downwards.
TTTTAAAACCCGTTACCCGAAAGTACAGTTTGCCTGGTCGTATAAGACCAATTATATGAACGCCGTCTGCAAAGTATTCCACCAGGAGGGCTCGTGGGCCGAAGTTGTTTCGGGCTTTGAATATCAGAAAGCATTAGGCAACGGCGTGCCTGGAAATAAAATCATTTTTAACGGTCCTGATAAAACCGACGAACAACTTATTGCCGCAGCCCGCAACAATTCCCTGATCCATATCGATCATTTCGATGAACTTTATTCCCTCATCAGGCTGAGCGAAGCAAACAGCCTGAAACCCCGCGTGGCCATCCGTGTAAACATGGATACCGGCATTTATCCCAAATGGGACCGTTTCGGGTTTAATTTCGAAAACGGACAGGCCTGGAATGCCATTACCCGGATAATAAACTCCGAGCAGCTGGATTTGGTTGGACTGCACTGTCACATAGGCACTTTTATGCTTTCACCTTCTGCGTATGCGGTAGCTGCCACTAAATTGTGCGAACTAACCTGGAGCATCAAGGAAAAATTCAACAAAACAATACAATACATCGATCTCGGAGGAGGTTTCCCATCCACAAACACGCTGAAAGGCGCCTATTTACCCGGTTCCGATACTGTTCCTTCCATCGATCAGTTTGCAGATGCCATTACCGACGTAATTCTTGGTTACGGTTTCAAACACGATGACCTTCCTCTGCTTATTCTCGAAACCGGTCGCGCCCTGATCGATGATGCCGGATTTCTTTTGGGCACAGTATTGGCTTCCAAGCGCCTTTCCGACGGACGAAGGGCTACAATACTCGATTTTGGTGTAAATTCCCTGTTCACCTCGTTTTGGTACGATCACAGGGTAAGTCCTGCACAAGCTACGGGACAGCATACCGAAGACATGGTGCTTTACGGCCCGCTCTGCATGAACATTGACATTGTCCGCGAAAGCATCACCATGCCTCTGCTCGAAAAAGGAAATCACCTGGTCGTACACCAGGTTGGTGCTTATAATATGACACAATGGATGCAGTTTATAACGCTGCGGCCTAATATTGTCTTAATTGACACAGACAACAACCCGCATGTGATACGCAAAGCCGAAACCCTCGAATACCTCGAGGCATTCGAACAAGTTCCTGAACACCTGGGTCACAATCCGCTTAAATAAGCATATTTTTACGACTCTGAAATTATGTTATTTTAGAGACGTTTTTAATTTGCTAATTAACAAAAATATACATCATCGTATCATGAAAAGGGTCTTCTCATTTTGGTTTCTCGTACTGTTAATCAGTTCAAAATTAGCAGCTCAGAGCAGTTTGTATGATATGAGTGTAATTCAACGCATCGAAATTACATTTACACAAACCAACTGGGACTACATGATGGATACAGCTAAAGCCGGATCAGAAGGGTATGTCATGGCGAGCAAAATTAAGATTAACGGGATTGAGTACGATAGCGTTGGCGTTAAATACAAAGGCAACAGCACCTACAAGCCCAACCAGGTTAAAAATCCGCTTCATATTGAACTGGACACCTACAAAGCTCAGGATTATCAGGGCTTCACCGATTTAAAGTTCAGCAATGCCTTTAATGATCCTTCGTTCCTTCGTGAAGTAATGTCGTATAAAATTGTGCGCAATTACATGCAGGCTCCACAGTCGAATTTTGCCAATGTTTACATCAACAACCAGTTAATAGGTCTGTATTCAAATTCAGAATCCATTGGAAATAAGTTTGTTGATACTCATTTTGGCTCCAAATCAAATGCTTTTTTTAAATGTAATCCAATAGGTGGTGCGGGTCCCGGAGGCAACGCATACCCGAACCTGGTTTACCTGGGAACCGACAGTTCACTCTATTACAGCCGATATGAAATGCAATCCGATGCCGGCTGGTACGACCTGTTAAACCTTTGCGACACGCTTGTAAATCATACAATAGCCATCGAAAATACCCTGAATGTGAACGAGGCACTCTGGATGATGGCTTTTGATAATGTGCTGGTTAACCTGGATTCGTACATTGGAGCTTTCGCTCAGAATTATTATTTGTACAAGGACAATTACAACCGCTTCAGGCCAGTAGTGTGGGATTTAAATGAATCGTTCGGGAGATTCTCGAATACAGGAACGTCTAACCTGAACACTACCGCATCAAAACAGCAAATGACTCATCTACTGCATATTAACGACAGCAATTGGCCTTTGGTTAAACAACTGCTGGCTTCAGCTACTTTCAAACGCATGTATATAGCGCATATGCGAACCATTTTATCCGAGCAATTCGCCAACAATACGTTCTACAACTATGCACTTACTTTGCAAGATTTGATTAAAACGTCAGTTAGTGCGGACCCGAATAAGTTTTACACCTATGCAAATTTCATCAGTAATCTAACGACCGATGTGAGCGGGGGAAACGGATCGGCACCCGGATTGACCAATTTAATGAATGGCAGGAATACTTATTTAAGTGCTTTAGCTGATTTTACTGCCGTTCAGCCGGTTATTACAGGAATAGCCGTTTCTGATAATCATCCGCCAATAGGCGCTGTTGTTTACATAACGGCGAACATTGCCAATGCAATGGCTTCAGGGACATTTCTTGCATACAGAAGTGGCGATGTTGAACCGTTCAAGCGTGTCCTGATGCTTGACGATGGATTGCACGGCGATGGAGCAGCGAACGATGGTGTTTATGGTTCTTCAATTACCATATCTGCTTATAAAACTGAATATTACTTTTATGCAGAGAATAACCAGGCCGGAATTTTTTCGCCGCAACAGGCAGAAATGAATTTTTATACAATTTATACCCAGGTACCGGCAAACAGCAATCTTGTAATTAACGAATTCCTGGCATCAAATGTAAGTGCCGTAGCCGATCAGGATGGAGAATTTGACGATTGGATTGAAATACATAACCTTTCGGACAATTTGGTTTCACTCGACAGTATGTATCTTTCCGATTCGTACACCAACCTGCTGAAATGGCGGTTTCCCAGCGATACTTCCATACTTCCAAATGGCTTTATAGTCGTGTGGGCTGATGATGATGACCAGCAGCAGGGCTTGCATGCCAGTTTCAAACTATCGGCTTCGGGCGAAAGGATAGCACTTACACACGCGACCGGTGGGATTTTCGATACCATCTCATTTGGCGCACAATCCAATGATATTTCGATGCAAAGATGCCCTAATGTTGCTGGTGGTTTCATTTTTGCCACACCCACTTTTGCAGATTCAAACAATTGTGTTACCTCAATTGATGAAAATCCAGGCAAGATCGATTTAACTATTTTTCCCAATCCGGTGACAGATCAATTAAATATTGTTTCGGGGAACATGGCGATAAATACAATCCGGGTTGTTAACATGCTTGGAACGACTGTTTTCGAAAGAAATGGCTACAATACCAGGAGTCTTGTAATGACATTCGAAAAATTCCCGGCCGGAATTTACCTGGTTATCGTAAATGATATGATAAGCCGGAGAATCGTCAAAGAGTAACATCTGTAAACCTGAACACAAAACAATTGCCTGCCTAGATCCAATACATGAAAAATAACCGGTATATCAGTTCATTCCTCAATACCATTCTGCCTGCTACGCTGAATAGTTACTCTGTTATTTTCTTCTTTAACAATAAGTTTCTGGCGGGCATTCTGCTCATTGTTACTTTCTTTAATTTCTTTGCCGGATTATGTGGCCTGATTGCAGTGCTCACTGCTGTATTGATTTCATACTCAATGGGTTTCGACAGGATACAACTTAAAAAAGGTCTTTATAGTTTCAATGCCTTATTAACGGGCATCGGAATGGGGACTTTTTTCGATCCGGGTTATGTGTTTTTCAGCCTGCTATTGCTTGCGGCCCTCTTAACACTCATACTTTCGGTTACATTGGGCGGTTGGCTGGGTAAATATGGTTTGCCTTTTCTCAGTATTCCGTTCGTGGTCGCGTACTGGTTCATATTATTACCTTCAGCTCAATTCGAAAACCTGGGACTTACACAACGCAACATCTTCTGGATGAACGAAGTATATGCCATTGGCGGACAAAAACTACTCGTATTATTTCAAACCATTGATGCCCTTCCCATTTATAAAATGCTTGAAATATACCTGCGATCGATGAGTTCGATATTTTTCCAGGATAACCTGATTGCCGGTATATTAATAGCTGTTACCCTTTTGATAAGTTCGCGTATAGCTTTTTCGTTGTCGGTTATCGGCTTTCTTTCAGCCTATTTGTTTGCCCAGTTTTCGGGCTCTGCAACTGCCAGTATCACTTATTACAATATCGGGGCTAACTATATAATGGTCGCCATTGCCATTGGAGCTTTCTTCATAATTCCGTCAAAATTTTCTTACCTCTGGGCCATACTTTTAGTTCCCCTCACCTCGCTTGTGCTGCTGTTCACGAGTAAACTATTCGGGTATGTTCAATTGCCGGTTTTCTCCCTTCCTTTTTCTTTTGTGGTGATCTTGTTTGTATATTTTCTCCTTTTACGAACGAATCCAGGCAAACTGCATCTGACCCCGATTCAGTATTATTCCCCCGAAATGAATCTTTACGCTTTCAATAACAATAAGGAGAGACTTTCAAACCTTCTGTATTTCCCGCTGAATTTACCATTCTGGGGCGAGTGGCAGGTTTCACAGGGACATGATGGAAAATACACACACAAAGGCGATTGGGGGAAGGCCTTCGATTTTGTAATTGCAGATGATCAATCAAAAACCCACAGGTCAAACGGTTTGTTGTGTGAGGATTACTACTGCTATAACAAGCCCGTACTTGCTCCTGCCGATGGCATAGTTGAAGAAATTGTTGATACGATCGATGAGAATGAAATCGGGAAAATAGACACTTCCAATAACTGGGGCAACACAATAATTATCAGGCATTTGCCCGGATTATATACCCAGATGTCGCATTTAAAAAAAGGCTCGTTTAAGGTATCGAAGGGTGATTTTGTTAAAGGTGGCGATTTTTTGGCTCTCTGCGGCAATTCAGGCCGATCGCCGGAACCACACCTGCATTTCCAGGCGCAGACCACTCCCCTCTTAGGTGCGCGAACCATTGATTATCCCTTCGCATATTACCACGAAAGAAAGGAACAGAACCTACTGCGACAATTTAGCAAACCTGTGGAAGGGGATTTTGTTTCAGGTATAAACACAATTCCATTGATAAAAAAAGCTTTCGAGATAACTCCCGCTTCTATTTTAAAATACGTTTATAGTAATGGAGAGGACACCGAAAAAACCGAACAATGGGAAGCTTTCACTGATGCTTACAACAACAAGTATTTGTATTGCATGGAAACAGAATCGAGTGCATTTTATATTAATGATGGCTCTATGTTTTACTTTACTTCTTTCAATGGCGATAAAAATTCCTTGCTTTATTATTTTTACCTGACAGCATACAAAGTGTTTTTTGGAGCCATCGACAGCGATATTAAAGATGCTATGCCTCTTAATATCCTCAGGAACAAAAGACCAGGCATTTGGTTTCACGATTTTATAGCCCCATTCTATAGCTATATGCGCATCTGTTATTCCATACAGACCGAAACTGCTGACAGCCCGTTTGATACCGAAATGCTCGTTTTAAAATCCAAAATCCAGGTTTCTGTGTTTAATTCTTTAAAAAATGAAAGTTCCGGCCTTATTACTTTAAGTGATAATTGCATTAAGGAATTTTCATATGAAACCGGGAAAATTAAAATTCATGCTAAATGTATTAAGTGATGCATCAGAGAAGCTCTGAAAATTTCAGCCTCTGCCATCATAAGTGCATACAATTACCATTATAGCGTTAACTGTTTGAATTACAAAAATCAGAACATATTAACAATCAGTATAATCATCCTCAAACACGAGAACAACATGAAAACTTTAAGAAGAATTACAGTACTGGCAATTTTTGCTTTATTAGGCGGCAATATTTTTGCTCAGAACCCGGCAGCTTTACAAACGGCCTTTGTTAAAAGTTATGAATATGAGCAGGCCGGCAATTACACCTCGGCTATCAAGGAATTAAAAGCCGTTTATAAAGCTGATAGTTACGTAATTAACACCCGTCTTGGGTGGCTTTGTTACCTGGCAAAACAATACACAGAGTCGATCAGTTATTACGATAAATCAATAGCGCTAAAGCCGTATGCGATCGAAGCTCGTTTCGGCTGTGTTAAACCTCTTAGTGCACTCGAAAGCTGGGAGAAAGTCAAAACACAATATGTCGAAATACTTAAAATTGATCCGCAGAACACGATTGCCAATTACTGGTTAGGAGTGATATACTATAACCGGAAGGATTATGCGAATGCCGTAAAACTTTTCGAAAAATCAGTCAATCTCTATCCTTTGGATTACGATTCGGTGATTATGTTAGCGTGGTCGAAACTGAACAGTGGCAAACCAGCCGATGCATCAATATTATTTAACCAGGCACTCATTCTCCGGCCTAACGATAGTTCGGCACTCAGTGGCTTGAAATTGATAAAATAAAAAGGTGTAAATTGAGAGTCCCAAATTTTCAGGAACCAAGACTCGGCAAAGAGTCTTTCCTGGAATTTGGGATTTTAAATTTGGAATTCTGAATAGAAAAAAAATTGTTTAATTAATTGGTAATCATATAATTAATTCAGTTTTCCCGTTAGTCGTTCCTCACCACTTCGCCCCTCGCCTCATCGTAACAATCAAATTTTCATTAATAAAACAACAAGATTCACCTCTCTATTCTACTACTCGTATTGCAAACGCACACGATAATGCTGCGCAACTTGCTGACCGGGCTTGTCGGAGAAAACGGAAGTGCTCAGCAGCCGGTTTGAACTATCGTAAGTGCGTGTAACACTACTCAACAATTCACCTTCTTCCGTCTTTTCTTCCTGCGATATCAGGTTGCCGGCATCATCATAAACGATATAGGTAATTTCAATCCCCGACGAGGTTTCCTCCATCGATTCGGATAAGCGGCCTTCGGCATCGTAAGTATATGTATTGCGTCCGGTCAGGTGTTTGTCTTCGTTGTAACGACGTTGTACCGATACATTTCCTTTTTCATCATTACTATAGAGAATATGGTAGTTTTCTTCCGGTGTTCTGAAAACTTCCTCCGCGATCTGACCTTCCTCATTGTAAATAATTTTACGCTGGGTGATGATTTCACCGGCAATATCATATTCAGATTCAGAAACCAACTTGGAACCGTCGTACACGTTTACAAGGTAATTGCCGGTTTCACCATCGCTGTCGATGCTTCTTCTGCTTAAAAGCCGGCCTTCAGCGTCATAAGTAAATATCAGCTCATCAGCCGTTTCGTCGAGGTAGTGGATATACTCTTTAACTAATTTACCTTCAGCATCATAAACCATGCTGCGGTGCTCAGTCACTTCATCATCGGCTTCAAGTAATAATTCATCCAGTACTTTACCTTCAGCACTATACTGGTACTTGTATTTGTGCTCAATAGTTCCGTCAGGATTATATGTAGTAACCTCGACCGGGTGACCGGAATCGTCGAACTCAGTCATCTGATGAATAAATTCTTTCTCCCTGATTTCAGTCTCATCCAAATCTGAAATGTTATTCGCCCTGAATGACTTAAGGTATTTCATATCAAGCAGTATTTTTATTATGAAGAAAGGAAAAGTTTATGCAAATATATAAATAATTTTATTTTGTTCCAGAATGATTATAAAAACTTGCGGTTCACAATTCAGCTTCATCAAGTGTTCGCTAAAACGTAACACTTTATCTGTCAGATCATAACTAATATCTCATAACTTATATCTCATAACTCATAACTTATATCTCCCTCTGATAACTCTGCATTTCTGCCGATTCGTGAACAATTACACCTTTACTATCTTCTTTTGCTGAAGCAATCATTGCCCTGGCAACCACATCAGCGTGAATTCCTTTATACTTTAACAGAGAACCGGTTAACAGAAATCCGAGAGCACCCATCACTACCTGGGCGAATTTTTCACCATTTCGTTTTTCGGTGCGGTTTCCCATCAGAAGCGATGGCCTGAAAATTTGGATTTGCGGTATTTTTAACTGGCTGACGGCAACTTCCATTTCACCTTTTACCTGGTTATAGAAAATACCGGATTTTGCGTTGGCACCCATTGCACTCACAATCAGTATTTTGCTGACACCACTGGCAGCAGCCCAATTTCCAAGTTGTAACACATATGTGTAATCTACTTTGTAAAAAGCATCTTTCGAGCCGGCAGTTTTAATGGTAGTACCGAGGGCGCAGAAAACATCATCCACATGAAAAGCCGGCTTGAACAATTCAATTTCGTTAAAATCAATCAGTTGCTGAACCAGCTTGGGATGTGTAATACCAATTGGCCTTCGTGTGACGACGACGATTTTACTGTATAAATCGTCAGCAAGCAATTGCCTGAGTATACTGTTTCCGACCAAACCGGTTGCTCCGGCAATAAGGGCAGTGCGTTTTTCCATTTTAAAGAATTTGGAATAAAAGTAATAAATTCAGGGATTAATGGATTCTATTTAAAAGATTCAATGCAATCCGTCACAATTAATTTCAATTGGACCCATATATCCGGATTTTGAGCGGCTCCTTTATATGTGGATAATCCGATATAACAAAACCCGGGATGCTGGCAAATTTTCCGTAATTTTGAAAAATCGTACCTTAAATACCTGTTACCCTCATGACTTTATTTAATTCAGTGATATCGTGGTTTATACGAAAACGCATGCACCAGATCGAGCTATTTATGAAATACCCCCATGAAGTGCAGGAGGAATGGTTTGATAACCTGCTGAACACTGCCAAAAATACAGAATGGGGATTGAAATATGACTATCAATCCATTAACTCGTTCGAAGAATACCGCCGCCGGGTGCCTTTAAATGATTACAATTCACTGAAGCCTTATATCGACAGGCTGCGACTGGGCGAAAACAACATTCTGTGGCCTACCGAGGTTAAGTGGTTTGCTAAAAGTTCCGGTACAACCGGCGATAAAAGTAAGTTTATCCCTGTTACAGCCGAGGCTCTCGAAGAATGCCACATGAAAGGTGGCAAGGACCTGCTTTCAATCTATTGCAACAACAATCCATCTTCGAATATTTTCAGCGGCAAAGTTTTGGGCCTGGGTGGAAGTTTTCGCCTGGATAATGAAATGGCCGACACATACCATGGCGATGTTTCCGCGATACTTATGGAGAACCTGCCTTTCTGGATTCAGCTTATCCGTACACCCGATATGAGCGTTGCACTAATGGATGAGTGGGAAGAAAAGTTGTATCGTATGGCCATGATCACCAAAGACGAAGACGTGACAAACATAACGGGAGTTCCCTCGTGGACCCTGGTACTTTTAAATAAAATTCTCGAAATTACCGGTGCCAAAAACCTAAAGGAAGTATGGCCCAATCTCGAATTGTTTATACATGGCGGAGTCAGTTTTACGCCCTACCGGGAACAATTTAAAAAGATTTGCCCCCCCGAAATGAAATACCTTGAAACGTATAATGCCAGCGAAGGATTTTTCGGCATTCAGGACAGGACCGATAGCAACGATATGCTTTTGATGCTCGATTACGGAATTTTTTACGAATTCATGCCAATGACAGAGATCGACAAGGAAACACCTCTGACAATTCCTTTGTGGCAGGTCGAAACCAATGTTAACTATGCCCTGGTGATCAGCACAAATGCAGGTTTGTGGCGTTACATGATTGGCGATACCGTCATGTTTACTTCCACTGACCCTTACAGGATTAAAATTACCGGACGGACCCGAAGTTTCATTAATGCATTTGGCGAAGAGCTTATCATCGATAATGCTGAAAAAGCCCTTGCTACAGCCTGCGAAAAAACCAGCGCCATCATTACCGAATACACTGCAGCACCTATTTTTTTGAAAGATACGGAAAAAGCAGCGCACGAATGGGCGATCGAATTTGAAAAAGCACCCGAAAACCTGGAATATTTTAGTGAAGTGCTCGATAATGCATTAAAATCTCTGAATTCGGATTACGAAGCCAAGCGATATCATAACCTGATGCTGCTGCTGCCTGTGGTAAGGCAAGTTGAAAAAGGTACATTTTACGAATGGTTTCGCGAACGGGGAAAATTGGGCGGACAAAATAAAGTACCACGCTTATCGAACGAAAGGAAATATGTGGAAGAAATACTGGCGATGGGCAAAAAAAATATTTAGAATAGGCTTTAGTGACTTCTGAAAAGAAAACCACGGAGGCACAGAGAACACGGAGAAGCACTGAGAAAAAATATTAACATTTGTTCTGCTTGTGTTTTTATAGAAGTAACGCCAATAATAAATGGCATTAAGAATCTTATAAAAAAACTACCTCAATGGGTATCTGTGCATTCCGGTCCTGGGTGGTTAACGAAACTCCGGTTCACATCGTTGGTTTAATGAGTTATCAACAATACGCAAAAGAATTATTACCTAAGCAAGATTCTTAATAAATTAGCTGACCGAAAAACAAGTAAAATTATGGGCATGCATATAGCAATCGCAGGGAATATAGGATCCGGCAAAACAACACTATCAGGGCTGCTGGCAAAGCATTTTGGCTGGCATCCGCATTATGAAGACGTGGATACCAATCCTTATCTTCCAAGTTTTTACGAAGATATGCAACGCTGGTCGTTTAACTTACAGATTTATTTTCTGAACAGCCGCTTCCGGCAAATAGTCGAAATAAGGAACAGCGGCAAAAATGTAGTTCAGGATCGGACTATTTACGAAGATGCTAATATCTTCGCGCCCAACCTTCACACCATGAATTTGATGACAACCCGCGATTTCGATAATTATCAGTCGCTGTTTGAGCTTATGTCAACTTTCATTCAACCTCCCGATCTGCTTATATACCTGCGTGCCGACGTACCTACCCTTGTAAGGAATATTCAGAAACGCGGTCGTGATTACGAAGCTTCCATCCGCCTCGATTACCTGAAAAGCCTGAATGAGCGATACGAAGACTGGATAAATGGGTATAATTCCGGAAAGCTCCTGATATTTAATGTTGATCATATCAATTTCCAGGAAAACCAGGAAGACCTGGGACGTATCATCGAAGGAGTTCAGGCCAATTTACATGGCTTATTTTAAATAGTAATGAAAATTCTTGTTAAAATAGCTGTAACTATTCATCCCTTAAATTCGCCATTTTTGCCACAGATTTCACAGATTATCACAGAGTTATAACTATCTGTGATAATTCTAATGTTGAAACTGACTGGATTGTTTTAATTTTTAATCCGCGAAATTTGTGAAATCTGTGGCAATTATTTGTTTTTCAATACTTTGTAAAGGCTAAATAGTTATAAATATCTGTTGCATAAATTTCTGGAGTTCAATTTGCACAGAAATGCTAAAACACAAAAAAGCCACCTGTCAGGTGGCTTTTTCATTTTGTATCGCGTTAGGACTACTTCACAAAATCCACGATAGCTTTGAAAGCTGAAGGGTTGTTGAGTGCCAGGTCGGCGAGTACTTTGCGGTCGAGTTCGATGTTTTGAGCATGTAATTTGCCCATAAATACTGAATACGACATTCCATACTCACGGGTACCTGCGTTGATGCGGATAATCCATAATGCGCGGAAATTACGTTTTTTGGTTTTTCTGTCGCGATATGCGTACACGCCACCTTTTTCGTATGCGTTTTTGGCTACCGTCCAAACATTTTTGCGCCTGCCGAATTGGCCTTTAACCGCTTTTAGAATTTTTTTCCTGCGGGCCCTCGAGGCGACTGCATTGACTGATCTTGGCATTTTGGTTTGTTTTTTTTACTTCAGCGACTTGCGGATAAGCAAATTCTTAGGGGGCTGAAAGTAAGGTTAAAAAATAATTGATTAGCAAGCGAGCATTAACTTTACCGCTTTCACATCTGCTTTGTCAACCAACGTGGTATAACCGAGGTTACGTTTACGTTTGGTTGATTTTTTTGTGAGGATGTGACTGTGGTAAGCATGTCTTCTTTTCAGCTTGCCCGTGCCGGTGGTAGTGAACCTTTTTTTGGCAGCGGATTTACTCTTCATTTTAGGCATGATACTTGATTTTAATTATGGTGATTATTAGGTATTTAGGCTGTTAGGCTGTTAGGCTGTTAGGCTGTTAGGCTGTTAGGCTGTTAGGATTAGACAGCGGCTTTTTTGGGTGCGATGATCATTATCATTCGTTTACCCTCAAGCAAAGGAAGTTTCTCCACTTTTCCGAATTCCATCAGTTCCTGGGCAAATTTCAGGAGAATAATTTCACCCTGATCTTTATAAACAATGGATCTCCCGCGGAAAAACACTTCCACTTTAACCTTAGCGCCTTCCTGGAGGAAACTACGGGCATGTTTCAGTTTGAAATTGAAATCATGCTCATCCGTCTGGGGACCCATCCGGATTTCCTTCACTACAACTTTAGCCGTTTTTGCTTTTATCTCCTTCTGCTTTTTCTTTAGTTCATAAAGAAATTTCTTATAATCCACTATCCTGCAAACAGGTGGATTAGCAGTCGGGGAAATTTCAACAAGGTCAAGTTCAAGATTTTCGGCCATCTGAAGGGCTTCTTTGAAATTATAGATGCCTGGTTCAATGTTTTCACCCACCACCCTGACAACGGGCGATTTAATCTTGTCATTAATCTTATGCAGTTCTTCTTTTTCGCGGCGCGGAAACCTGCGATCCTGACGATTACTGCTGTTGCTGCTGCTGTAGTTAGTTGTTGCTATGGTTATAACTCCCTTCTGTTGGTTAATAAATGAGATTTACTTTTTTAAAAGTAGTACTTTTTTGATATTTTATTCAAGTTGCTTTTTAGTCTCTTCAATAATATGAGCCACAAAATTTTCCAGTGTAAATGTTCCCAGATCACCTTGTCCGTGCTTACGTACCGAAACCGTACCGTCTGCTTCTTCTTTTTCACCTACAATAAGCATGTAGGGGATTTTCATCAATTCAGCATCCCGTATTTTCTTGCCGGTTTTTTCATTCCGTTCATCAACTAGGGCGCGAATTTCGGAATTATCCAGCACTTGTGCAACTTTTTTTGAATATTCAAGGTATTTCTCGCTGATTGGCAAAATGCTGACCTGGTCGGGCGTTAGCCATAAGGGGAAATTTCCCGCCGTATGTTCCAGAAGAACGGCTACAAAACGCTCCATCGAACCAAAGGGTGCACGATGTATCATTACGGGGCGATATTTCTGATTATCGCTGCCTGTATATTCCAATTCAAAACGTTCAGGGAGGTTGTAATCGACCTGTATGGTTCCCAACTGCCACTTCCGGCCTAAGGCATCCTTAACCATGAAGTCGAGTTTGGGGCCGTAAAATGCGGCTTCGCCAAGTTCAACAGTGGTAATCAGCCCTTTTTCGGATGCAGCTTCGATGATGGCACTTTCTGCCTTATCCCAGTTTTCGTCGCTGCCTATATACTTTTCCTTATTGTTAGGATCACGCAGTGAAATCTGGGCCGTATAATCTTTAAAATCAAGAATCCGGAAAATATGAAGCACAATGTCGATTACCGCCATAAACTCAACCTTTAACTGGTCGGGACGGCAAAACAAATGTGCATCATCCTGTGTAAACCCGCGAACCCTGGTAAGCCCATGCAATTCACCACTTTGCTCGTAACGGTAAACTGTTCCGAATTCGGCAAACCTGATCGGCAAATCTTTATACGAACGTGGTTTTGCATTGTAAATCTCGCAGTGATGGGGACAATTCATTGGTTTAAGAAGAAACTGCTCGCCTTCGATAGGGGTATTGATAGGCTGAAAAGAATCTTTCCCGTATTTCTGGAAGTGCCCGCTGGTTTTATACAACTCAACATTACCAATATGCGGTGTAATTACAGGCAAATATCCGGCTTTGCGTTGCAAACCTTTCAGGAAATTTTCGAGCCTTTCACGAAGTTGTGCGCCTTTTGGCAGCCACAAGGGCAATCCTTGTCCAACCCGCGGTGAAAAAGTAAATAGCTCAAGTTCCTTACCCAGTTTACGATGGTCGCGTTTTTTGGCTTCTTCTAATAATATGAGGTACTCTTCGAGTTCTTTTTGTTTTGGAAATGTGATTCCATATATGCGGGTAAGCATTTTCCGTTTCTCATCGCCACGCCAGTAAGCTCCGGCTATTTTCAGCAGTTTTACCGCTTTAATAGGTGAAGTATCAGGCAAATGTGGTCCGCGACAGAGGTCGGTAAATTTTCCGGTTTCGTAAAAAGTAATTTCTCCGTCCTGTAAATCGGTGATCAGTTCAACTTTATATTCATCATTTTTCGCATTGAAATAATCCAATGCCTCCGGTTTTGAAACTGAACGGCGCAGGTATTGTTGTTTCTGACGTGCAAGTTCAAGCATTTTTGTTTCGATACGCTGTAAATCATCCAGCGAAACCGGAAGAGCACCAAAATCCATATCGTAATAAAACCCGTTTTCTATATCCGGACCTATCCCGAACTTTACACCGGGAAACAGCAATTCAATAGCTTCAGCCATAAGGTGAGCAGACGAATGCCACATGGCAGATTTCCCCTCGGGATCGTTCCAGGTGAGCAGTTGTAATCGTGCATCTTCCGAAATCGGTCGGGTTGCATCCCATACCTGTCCGTCAACTTTGGCGGCTAATACGTTGCGTGCCAGGCCTTCGCTGATACTTTGTGCAACCTGCATGGCAGTAGTCCCGGCAGGGTATTGCCTCACGGAATTATCTGGTAATGTTATGTTTATCATGTAGTTCGGTAATGGTCAAAAATAAGTGTGCAAAAGTAGTAAATTTAAGATTACGAAACACATCACCTACTTTAGCATTTTTCAGCTGCAAAACGATACTTTTTTTTAGGTGCCGCGTTTTTTCTTAGCTTTACATCCGGAAATAAAGGACTTACATGGATATTCAGGATAAGATTAATGCCTTCGATCCCAATGGAATGGGGGATTTGAACGGCAACATTTACGGATTACCCTTCAGCTGCAGTGATGCCAAACTTGTCATAATACCGGTTCCCTGGGAAGTGACTGTTTCCTACCAGGATGGCACAGCCCGGGCTCCTGAAGCAATACTGGAAGCCTCGTACCAGGTCGATTTATACGATCCATTTGTTGCTGATGCTTGGAAACTGGGTCTTGCAATGCAGGAAATACACCAGGACATTAAAGGGAAAAGCGATAGTCTGCGTCAGAAAGCGACAGAGTATATCGATAAATTATCTCAGGGTTTTCGAACTGAAGAGGATGAGAAGCAAGGTGAAATCCTTAACCAAATAAATCAAGCTGGCCATGAATTAAATAACTGGCTTCAGGAGGAATCGGCTGTCCTGCTCAAAAAGAACAAGATAGTTGCCGTTTTGGGGGGTGATCACAGCACACCTTTAGGACTGATCCAGGCCCTGGCGGAAAGAAACCCATCCTTCGGAATTCTTCATATTGATGCCCATGCCGATTTGCGCGAAGCTTACGAGGGTTTTGAGTTTTCACATGCATCCATCATGTATAACGCGATAAAAATTCCTCAGATCACACATCTAGTGCAACTTGGCATTCGCGATTACTGCGAAGCCGAACTCAATTTAATCCAATCGGATAAACGCATTTCGACTTTTTTCGACAGGGACATAAAACATAGGTTTTATGCGGGTGAAAACTGGTCAGCAATTTGTGAGCAGATGATTGAATTATTGCCTGAAAACGTTTATGTAAGTTTCGATATCGACGGGTTAGATCCTAAGCTTTGTCCTAACACGGGCACTCCTGTTCCCGGTGGACTTGAGTTTGAGCAGACACTGTACCTCGTTGAATTGCTTGTTAAATCAGGAAGAAAAATTATTGGTTTCGACTTAAACGAAGTTGCACCCGGCACGGACGAATGGGATGCCAATGTGGGTGCCCGGTTGCTTTACCGCCTTGCAAATATGTGCCTGGTTTCAAACCAGTGAAAATGTTTTATAAAGTTGGTTCTACTTTTAGTTTAGTTGGTAGAGTTATTTTGTCGGAAGTCAGAAGACGGAAGTCAGAAGACGGAAGTCCGAAGACGGAAGACGGAAGTCAGAAGACGGAAGTCAGAAGATGGAAGTCAGAAGATGGAAGTCAGAAGACGGAAGACGGAAGTCAGAAGACGGAAGTCAGAAGAAGAAAGTCAGAAGATGGAAGTCAGAAGTTCCTCCGAAAACTTCATTTATCAACGAAAGCAGCGCTTTGTAGACCAATTGCCTTTATTCGGATATTTTACATTCCCAGTACTAAACTTCTAATTTGCACTTTCTTCCGTCTTCGGTCTTCCGACCTTTTCAAAACCAATTCCAATCCAATCGTGGCAGAACCATAAAGTTAAATCCGCAGTAGAACCAATAGTTTTACTGCGGATTTTTTCTTTTTACAGACTGTTTATGGCTCATCTCACAACTCACCGCTCACAACTCATATCTCATAACTCATAACTTATAACTTATATCTCATAACTTATTTTCTCAACGATTTCTGCTGTTGCTGCTTGGTCATATCTTCGAGGCGTTTCTGAAAGGAAGATTTTTTAACTGTCTTGGTTTTATTTTCCTGAATGCGTTTGTGAAGTTTATCTTCGTTTACAAAACGGCGGATCAAAAACATTTGTGCAAATGTGAACAGGTTGGCCAGCATATAATAGTAACTTAAGCCTGCCGAATAGTTGTTGAAAAATCCAAGGAACATAATAGGCATCAGGTACATCATGGTTTTCATCCCGGGCATCTGCTGTGTTGAACCCATCATATCATTGTTCATCTTGGTGTACATGATCGTCGAAATGGTCATTAGCAAGGTGAACAAACTGATATGGTTTCCGTAAAACTGGCTTAACAGTGGAATTTGAACCGTCCACGAAAAGATAGAATCATAGCTTGACAAGTCCGTAGCCCATAGAAACGATTGTTGCCGCAACTCGAAAGAAGCAGGAAAAAATCTGAAAAGTGCAATCAGAATCGGGAACTGGAGCAGCATTGGCACGCAACCGGCCATGGGGTTAACCCCGGCCTTTTTATACAATGCCATGGTTGCCTGTTGTTTTTTCATGGCATCGTCCTTTTTGGGAAACTTAAGTCCGATTTCCTCAATCTCCGGCTTCAGTATCCGCATTTTGGCGGAGGATATGTAGGTCTTCCAGGCTATCGGGAAAAGAACAATTTTCAGTAAAATGGTAAGTATCAATATGATAATACCATAATTCATATCAAATGATTCCAGCCAGTTGAAAACAGGAATTACCGCAAAACGGTTGATCCATTGCATGAGGAAGAAACTCCAGCCAAGAGGTATCTGCCTCTCGAGGTTCATTTTGTACTGCCTCAGTACCTTATATTTATTTGGTCCAAAATACCACTTCAGGTTATACACCTGGTCTCCTTCGAGACTGAAAGGCAAAATATACTCCGAATGCATGGTTTTTACATGCCTGTCAGTATTATCGACAGGATAACCAATTGTTTCTATATCAGCACTTTCAAATTTATCTTCTGCTATCAGTGTTGCAGAGAAAAACTGTTGTTTGAACGAAACCCATTTTACCGCTGTCGAAATTCTTTCTTTTGCATCCTTGGTTTCGCTCAGGTAACTCACTTCACCGGCAGCATCCATATAGTGAATGGTGGATTGGGTTTGTTCAGTTTTCAGGCTTTTTTCCTGTTGCAGCAAGGTTGTACTCCAAAGCAGCGACATATCGCGGGTATTTTGGGCCATATAGCCTTTCATGCCTACAAAATTCACTTTATAACCGAGCATGTAATTGTTACCTTTTAAGGTATAAACATATTCGATATAACTATTCGAAGCCGTTGTATCAGCGGTTCCGGGATAAACTCTCATGGCAAACTGAATAGAATCTTTTCCGGTAACAGTCAAAGAATCCCTGCCGTCTAAACCAATAGGAACAAACGTTAAGTCGGCGGTATTGAGTGTACGTAAATCCTCAGTATTAAATTCGAACCCAAAAACCGAAGAATCACCTTTGAAAAGTATTAAAGGTAAGGAATCGAAGGTCTGATAATCTTTTAACTGCACCGACCAAATCCGCCCACCGCGGGCCGATATCTTAAGTTTTAAAAGATCACTTTCCAGTGTGTAGAACTTTTCTTCGCTTTTTCCAACAGCGGCAAAGCCTGTGGAAAGCGAGTCGGAACCTCCAACTTTCGCTGAAACCGGGTTGTTTTTCGACAGTGAATCAGAAACTTGTTTTTGTACTTTTTCAGTAATTGCATTGTCAATTGAATCAGCACGCTGAATCATACTTATTGAATCAGCTTTTCGTTGAGCGGCAGCCATTTCCGTTTTCGAAGGAGCCATCCAGAGGCTGTAGCCAATCAGTAACCCTACAATGATCACAAGGCCGATAATGTTACTCTTACTCATCTATAAATTTGTATGTATTTGATTATGTTTCTATAACAAATTTTAAAAATGCTGACAATCAATAATTTACCATTAATTCTCAGTTTTACGGGACGGCAAAGATACAAAATGTTGCATTAGTTTATGAAACCAACTATATTAAGATGATGACGAAATGCTGTATTTTAGTTTCATATCTAACTTTTTTACTAATTTTACGACCTTATTCCACGTCAGGGAATCAATTACCTATGAAGTCTAAACTACTCTTACTGCTAATGGCTCTCCTTACGGGTATCCATCTGCAAGCTCAAATTATTGCCAGCAACGATACAACTGTTTGCTACGGTAACCCGGTTTCTCTGCATGGTGAATTATTTAATGGAAGCTATGGAACCTCGAGTTACACTTTCGAAACATATACATATACCCCTGAAGCATACGATGATCCTAATAAAGTTCAGGTTCTTTTTCCTTCATGGGATGATGCTGTAGCAGGACCTTATGATATAGGATTCGATTTTTGCTTTTTTAATCATACTTACACCCAATTTTGGGTTGGCACAAATGGATGGATAAGCTTTCAGGGCGGTAATAGCACTTCATATCAGCCACTGCCCTTGCCCAATCCTGGAGCTCCAAGAAATTGCATTATGGCTCCCTGGCAGGACTGGTTGCCAGGAGCATTGACTGAAAGCACTGTATTTTATTATGTGACCGGAACTGCCCCAACCAGAAAACTTGTGGTATATTGGAACAATACCGGAATGTGGGCATGTACTGGAACGTTTGGTAAATTCCAGATTGTCATAAATGAACTTAGTAGCGTAGTTGAAAATCACCTCACAGAAAAACCATATTGCTCTTTTCAAGAAAACAGAGCAACACAGGGAGTGCAAAATGCTACGGGAGACACTGCTTTTACTGCGCCTTTTCGTAATAACTCAAGTTGGACGGCTTTTAATGAAAGTACACGCTTTGTTCCAAGCGGAATAGTTTGGTACGAAGGTGGTTATCCGGGAGGCACAATCGTCGGACACGGCAAAAAGTTAAACATTACTCCAACTGTTACTACAACTTATACCGTTGTAATAAAAACATGCAGTGGTGGAACAGCCACACCGGAAGATGTAGTTGTAACTGTAATCCCTAAGCCCACTGCCAATGCAGGGTCTGATATTCCGGTTTGTTCTGCAGGAAATAACGTTCCAATAAATGCGACTGCTGTTAATTCCGGATTAATTACATGGGAAACCACTTCCGTTTCTGGGGGATACTTTAACAATTTCCATATTGAAGACCCAATTTATTATCCTTCAGTCGGTGATATTACTCTCGGTAATGTTACACTTAAAATGATTGTAGATGGATATTCAGCTTGTAGTACTTATAAAGCTACAGATGATTTGCTGCTTACTTTAGCCGAAACCCCTACTGCTTATGCCGGTCCAGACGGATATGTATGTTCAAACGGCACATACCAGCTTAATGGCACATATACAGGAGCAATTAAGCCTGTATGGACACGAATTGGTAATGGCGGGAATTTCAGCAATAAAAACATTCCAAACCCAATATACACCCCTAATACGGCTGATTCAATCAACGGAGGTGTTGACCTGGTGATCACCTCTGATGGACAAGGACCGTGCCTGGGAGTTTCTGCATCTGATGCGGTTCATCTCACCATTGTCAATGCTCCGCTTGCAAATGCCGGTCCTGATTTTTTTAGCTGTATAGGAAACAATATTTTAATTCTTGGAGCAAGTGCCGAAAATAAACAATCCCTATTTTGGACAAAATCCGGTACGGGTACTTTTATTGGCTTGGATTCCACAAGGTTAGATCCCGGATATATACCAAGTGCAGCTGATATTTTAGCCGGAAGCGTTACATTTACGTTACATCTTGTTCCGAATTCACCCTGCGACACTGTTATCGACCAGCTAAAAGTTACTTTTACTGCTCCGCCTTCCGCCGATGCCGGTCCGGCTCAAACTATCTGCGCCAACAGTCCGGTAGCACTTGTTTCAGCTACTGCCAGCGAGTACAGCAATATCGTGTGGACTTCATCCTCAGGACATCCCGGTTTTGACGACCCGAACGCCGAAAAACCCATTTACACACCCAGCACCACCGATACAGCCGCCCATACGGTAACACTCACTATGACCGCCAACGGTCACAGTCCTTGTGCACCAGCCATTTCCACGGTCGTTATCACCATTAACCCCGAGCCCCATGCCTTTGCCGGTCCAGGAGCTATTGTATGCCAACCGGATCCGTATGAATTAGCCTTTTCAACGGTGGCAGGAGCACCCTCTTTTACATGGAGTTCTCCTACCCTTCCCAGCGGTTTCAGCTCATTAACAACCTTGCATCCTATATATACTCCCAATGCTACTGACATTGCAAATGGTTCGGTGACGCTCACCCTCACGGCCAATCCTTTTGCTTCGTGTGCGGCAGTGGCTAATGATATGGTACTGCTTATCACCAAAAAGCCTCTTGCCAGTGCCGGCCCGGCACAAACTATCTGTGCCAACAGTTCGGTAACACTTGCTTCAGCCAGTGCAAGCGAATACAGCAGCATTGTATGGACTTCATCCTCAGGGCATCCCGGTTTTGACGACCCGCATGCCGAAAAACCCATTTACACACCCAGCACCACCGATACAGCCGCCCATACGGTAACACTCACTATGACCGCCAACGGTCACAGTCCTTGTGCGCCAGCCATTTCCACGGTCGTTATCACCATCAACCCAGAGCCCCATGCCTTTGCAGGTCCCGGAGCTATTGTTTGCCAACCGGATCCGTATGCATTAGACTTTTCGACGGTGGCAGGAGCACAATCCTTTACATGGAGTTCTACTACCCTTCCCAGCGGATTCAGTTCATTAACAACCTTGCATCCTATTTATACCCCCAATGCAACCGACATTGCAAATGGTTCGGTGACGCTCACCCTCACAGCCAATCCTTTTACTTCCTGTGCGGCAGTGGCTAATGGTATGGTACTGCTTATCACCAAAAAGCCTCTTGCCAGTGCTGGCCCGGCACAAACTATCTGTGCCAACAGTTCGGTAACACTTGCTTCAGCCAGTGCAAGCGAATACAGCAGCATTGTATGGACTTCATCCTCAGGGCATCCCGGTTTTGACGACCCGCATGCCGAAAAACCCATTTACACACCCAGCACCACCGATACAGCCGCCCATACGGTAACACTCACTATGACCGCCAACGGTCACAGTCCTTGTGCGCCAGCCATTTCCACGGTCGTTATCACCATCAACCCCGAGCCCCATGCCTTTGCAGGTTCAGATGCAACCATCTGCCAAACAGGCAAATATATCCTGTCTTCCTCCACCTACGCAGGAGCTACCTCTTTAACCTGGTTTTCCCCGACAGGAGGTAGTTTTATTCCTGCCGGCTCTCTGCACCCTGAATACACACCTACGCCCACCGATATCACCGCTGGATCCGTAATCCTGACATTGACCGCTAACCCATACACTTCCTGCGCAGCAGTGCAGGATGCCATGGTTTTGCATATCACCCGGCAACCGACCGCCTATGCGGGTGCCAATCACTCCATATGTCAGAATGTTACCTATACGATACCCGATGCAC
>JBAXBJ010000053.1:0-32827 GCA_037142075.1 Bacteroidota bacterium | reverse complement strand
AAACCGGAATTTGGGATGCCACCGGAAACAGTATCAGTGCTTCGGCAACCAATGATGCATTTTATGGTCAGGATGCCCAGTTTGCGCATACAGCTCCTGTTTACACCAAAAGCAGTGATGGATTGACGGTAAAAGACGAAGTGACCGGATTGACCTGGCAGAAAAATTATGACAGCGGGACCTATTACTGGGCTGCATCTCAAACGGTGGCCGACAATCTGAACACTCAGAAATATGGTGGATTCAGCGACTGGCGATTACCGACTATCAAGGAACTTTATTCTTTGTGGAATGCAAGCACCGGTTGGCCTTGGATTGATACAAACTATTTTGACATTACCTACAGCAGCGAGCAGGAACTCAGTCACGCCATTTTTTGGAGTAGTACCAAATATGCAGGCATAATGGGCAATATAAGTGCAAATGGGGAAACGCCCGGTTCAGAACTTGCCTTCGGTGTAAATTTTGGCACCGGACATATTAAAGCATATAGCATCAGTGTCGGACCTAAGCATCAGGTTCGCTGTGTGCGTGGAAATCTGGCCTATGGCGTTAATTTATTTCAAGATAATAACGACGGAACAATTTCTGATTTGGCTAGCGGTTTGATGTGGCCAAAAGCCGACAATGGTTCGGGAATAGATTGGGAACACGCTTTGGCTTATGCTCAAACTCAGAATGAAGCAAATTATTTGGGTCATAACGACTGGAGATTGCCGAACACAAAAGAACTTCAAAGTTTGGTAGATTACACACGCTCACCAACAGCAACCAACCCAGCCAATGTGGGACCGGCAATCAATGCCGTGTTCAGTTGTACGGCTATTCTGAACGATGGCGGAAAGGCCGACTATCCCTATTACTGGACAAGTACATCGGCAATTTCAAATCCAACCGGCAATTACAACAATGCCTGGTATGTGGCTTTTGGTCGGGCAGAAAATGGAAGCGGCGAAGACCTTCACGGTGCTGGGGCTGTGCGTTTCGACAAGAAGATAGTTGGAAACGGCGAAGGAGAAGAAAGGGTGCTTAACTATGTGAGATTGGTAAGGAATATTAAATAAAAATAAAACAAACATGAAAACACGGCTGCGTCTGCAAGGCCTGCCGTCGTTTAACCATATTTAAAAATTACAAATGAAAAAATCACTTTTTATAATAATGCTTTTCATAACCCAAATCTCTTTTGCCCAAAACAACAGGCAAAATATACGTGGCGTTGTTACCGATAAACTATCGCAAACCACGCTTCCCGGTGCTACGGTTCAAATAATCAATAGTATAGTAAACAAAGGTTCAATAACGGACGTGAACGGGAAATATGTTCTGCCCGGTGTGGCACCTGACAGGTATGAAATAAAGGTTTCGTACATCGGCTATAAAGATGTATTTGCCAGCAATGTTGTAGTAACCTCCGGAAAAGAAGTTGTGCTGGATATTGCCATGGAAGAGGACTTAAAACTGCTGGATGAGGTGGTTATTACTGCAAACCGCAAAGCCGGGACTATAAACAATTTAGTGCCGGTAAGTGCCCGCACATTCTCCACCGAAGAAGTGAACCGCTATGCAGGCGGGCGCAGCGATCCGGCACGCCTGGCAGCCAATTTTGCGGGTGTAAGCGCTCCCGACGATTCCAGAAACGATATTGTTATTCGAGGCAATTCTCCTGTTGGCGTATTGTGGCGCATTGATGGGATGAATGTTACAAACCCCAACCATTTTGCCACGGTAGGCACTACCGGCGGGGCAGTGAGCGCCCTAAATACCAACCTGTTGAAAAGCTCCGATTTCCTCACTTCGGCTTTCCCTGCCGAATATGGCAATGCTACAGCCGGGGTTTTCGACCTGGGTTTCAGGAACGGGAATACGCAAAAACGGGAAACCACTTTGCAGGCAGGGCTGATTACCGGACTGGAAGCTACCACCGAAGGACCAATCACTAAGTCAAAAGAATCATCGTACCTGGTGGGTTACCGCTATGCGCTGGCAGGAGTTGCCCAGGCTGTAGGGATTGATATCGGTACCACAGCATTGCCTTCGTACCAGGATTTATCGTTTAATGTAAGCAGTGGAAACAGTAAATTGGGCAAATTTACCTTGTTTGGAATCCTGGCAACAAGCAGTATTAATATCAAAGGAGGAAATTCAAGTTCCTTGTATGGAAATGGAGCAGGGCATGATTTGAGCAGTCAAATCGGTATTATCGGGGTAAAGCATTTCAAACAGATTAACAGCAAATCCTATTTTAGCTCCAATATTGGAATAAACTATTCAAAGTCGGGGCAAACGGATTATGACGTTGACCGGATGAGCGATTCCACATATACAAAATCAGACACTAAGGTTACCAAAACAGGTTATAATTTTGCAACAAGTTATAATTCAAAAATAAGTTCAAAGCTGTTTATAAAAGTGGGTATTCAGGATGAACTGATCGGGTTGAATCTTTATTACCGGACAAAAGAAAGAATATCAGATAGTTGGAAAAAGATATGGGATTATGACAGTTACACCAACCTGGCTCAGGCTTACGTTCATGCCAAATATAGTTTTAATGATAAACTTACACTCAATGCGGGTGTGCATTCCCAAATGTTTTTCCTGAATAATTCGCTGTCTGTTGAGCCGCGTCTGGGATTAAAATATGATGTTAACAATAAAAGCAGCCTTACGTTGGGTTATGGCCTGCATTCGCAAACTCAACCGATTAATGTTTACTTTTTACAAACACAGCTTGCTGATGGCTCCTACGTTTATAACAATGAAAACCTTAGTTTTACTAAAAGCCATCATTTCGTATTGGGTTACGATTTGCAACCTATCAAAGACTGGCGCTTAAAAGCAGAAGCATATTACCAATATCTCTACAACGTTCCCGTAAATACTTTTTCGAGCAGTTACTCCATGCTAAATACCGGCGCAGGTTTTAAAACAGATCTGGAGGACAGCCTGGCAAACAAAGGAACCGGAACAAACTACGGTATAGAGTTGACTATCGAGAAATTTTTCAGTCACGGATATTATGGATTATTTACCTCATCCATATACAGTTCCAAGTACAAAGGAAGTGATGGAATTGAAAGAAACACCGCATTCAACGGGAAATATGTTTTTAATATTCTGGGAGGAAAAGAATGGAAAGTGGGAAGTGAAAAACGGAATAAAATCTCAGCCGATATTAAATGCACCAATGCAGGGGGAAGGGCTTACACACCTGTTGACCTGGAAGCATCCAATGCAACCGGTCACGAACAATTATCTTCGGAAGCATTTTCGGCTTTTTATGCCAATTACTTCCGCCTGGATTTCAAACTTGGGTATACGCTCAACAGCCGGACGAAAAAACTGTCGCAGTCATTTGCCATCGACCTGCAAAATATTACGAACAATAAAAACGTTTTCTCACAAAGCTATGATGACAGAAGCCAGTCGATAAGCACAACCTACCAGCTCGGATTTTTCCCGAATGTTATTTATAAAATACAGTTTTAAAAAGTTCTGCTGCGAAGGAATAGGAATTGGTTTGCCCTTGGCAGGAGGTCGGAATTCAGGAGTCCGAAGTGGATTCTAACTTACTCCAAACAAGGATACACATTGTAGCTGAATGTTAAATATCATTCTCTATTACAGTTGAATCTGAAATAAATAGTTTTATCATGAACTTCATACTTCCGATTTCCAACTTCCAACTTCCGACTTCCACTTCCGACTTCCGTCTTCCCACTTCCAACTTCCGTCTTCCATCTTCCGTCTTCCATCTTCCGTCAAATTAAATTTCCCCTCTTAAATAATAGCAGAACTTTTTAAGAACTTAAATACATTTGTTAAATGAACCCACTTCGATCAGACAGCAGGAAAATTGAATTTTTGTCGTACTTCCTGGTATGGGCATTCGTTTTTTCAGTGCCTTATTTCAGCGAACGCATTTCCGGTCAAATCAACTGGAATGAGGTGACAAAAAACTGGATGCATGTGTTTGGATTTCTCGTTATTTTCCTGGTCAACGTGTATATCCTGGTTCCCAGACTATTATTAAAAAAGAGATACCCGTACTACTTTGTTTCGGTATCTGCTTTGATAATTCTGGTAATTGCCATTAACCTGATTTTACCCTCTGGCATACCACCTATGTCTGGTTCGCCACCAGCTGCTTCAAATGCTTTGATGCCGCCTGTCCCTGATGTACACATGCAAAAACCACCCATTATGGCTTTTGCAGATAATCTGATTATTTGCATCTTATTAGTTGGCGCAGGAACTACTATTAAACTGATGTCGAAGTGGTTGAGTGAGGAGAAACTGAGAAAAGATGCTGAGAAAGAACAGCTCAAAACCAATCTTGCCCTGTTAAGGCACCAGGTAAGTCCGCATTTTTTCATGAATACGTTGAACAACATCCATTCACTTATTGAAATGGATTCGGAAAAAGCACAGGATGCCGTTGAACGGCTTTCGACACTTATGCGTTACTTACTCTATGACTCGGCTCAAAACACCATTGAACTGAAAAAAGAAATTGAATTTATTCATAGTTTTGTTTCATTGATGCAGCTCCGACATTCAGATGAAGTAGAAGTTACTATTCTGATTCCCGATCAGATTCCGGATATTAAAATACCACCCATGTTGTTTATCTCATTGCTCGAAAATGCCTTTAAACATGGCGTGAGTTATCCAATGAAATCGTATATTTATCTTGAAATTCAGATACATGAAAACACACTCGGTTGTGTAATTAAAAACAGCAAGCACAAAACCCCGGCCAATAAGTTTGACGAATATCCGGGCATCGGTCTGGAGAATATTAAAAAAAGCCTGAACTTATTGTACGAGCAGGATTACAGGCTGGATATATCCGACAAAGAAAATGAGTTTGAAGTTAACCTCACAATCCCGGTATGAACATACGTTGTATAGCCATTGACGATGAACCGCTGGCAGTAAAGAAGGTTGCGGGCTATATTCAGAAAGTTCCTTTCCTGGAATTGGTTGCCGAATGCAGAAACGCTGCTGAGGCACTGAAAATCCTCGACACAACCGATGTTCAGCTCTTGTTTATCGATATCAATATGCCCGACATCAGCGGGATGGAATTTGTAAAATCGCTGGCAATCAAACCTTATATCGTGTTCACTACAGCCTACAGCGAATATGCTATAGAGGGTTTCCAGGTAGATGCGGTCGATTATTTATTAAAACCAATCACCTTCAGTAATTTCCTGAAAGCGGCTAATAAGGTTAAAAATCTAGTGGAACTAACTGCAAATAGTCAGAAGGAAAGCGTAAAGACAACTGCGAACCATCTGTTTGTTAAATCAGATTATAAACTGATCCGAATCGAACTGTATGACATCAAGTACATTGAAAGCCAGCACGAGTATATTAAAATTCATTTGGTCAACAGTAATCCTGTTATGACCCAACTGAGCCTGAAAAGCATTGAAGAACAACTGCCATCGGACCGGTTTATGCGGGTTCACCGATCCTTTATTGTAAATCTTGCTAAGGTCTCAGTGATAGAACGGAACCGGATTGTTTTCGACGGTAAAGTATATATCCCCGTCAGTGAGCAATATAAAGAAAAATTCCAGGATTATATTGATGGGAATTTCGTTTAATGGTATCTGTTTGGTTTGTATTTGCTTTTTCATGCAAATACCATAACAGGAAAAAGCGTCTGAAGTCATCCCGCACTACCTGTCCGATTGGCAACGGAGATTAATTCATGAATATTGTATATTTTTGCATTATGCATATCCAGTTGTTGCAATGGATTGGATTAATTTACGCGCAAAATGTCTGATTTTATAAAGTACATTAACAAAATTTCACCTATCAGTCAGGAAATAGCAGACGAGCTGTTAAGTAAACTCAAATCCAAAACCTTTGCAAAAGGAGACTTTATTAATAAGCAGGGACAGCTATGCCGGGATTTATTTTTCATCGATAAAGGCCTGGTTAAACATTACTACCACAGCAAGAACAGGGTATTTATTTTGCGTTTCTTTCCTGAAAATAATCTCTTTACAATTCTCGATAGTTATATAAATAAAACACCGGCTGAATTTATTACCATTGCACTGGAAGATACAACATTAACTTACCTTGACTATTACGATATTGAAGAATTATGCAGGATTCATCATTCGTTTGAGACTTTTATGCGGAAATATATTTCAATTGCCGCCTTTAATATTTTAAAGCGAAACAAAGAAATGCTTGAAGATGATGCTACTGAACGATACAACGGATTTGTAAAAGAAAATGGCCATCTGCTTCAGCGTATCAGCTTAGGCGATATTGCCAGCTACCTGGGCATATCACAAGTGTCGCTCAGCAGAATCAGGGCTAAAAAGTGATTTTTTAACATATGTAAAAAAATACACCTTTTCTAAATTGTAATTTTGCATCGTCAAAACAAATTACATTGGGGGGTGTTTAAGTACTAAAATATTTAATAACCGTATTATGTAAGGAGCTCTGTTGCTCCTTTTTTATTTTGTAGGTTGATAAACATAAGGAAACCCCGCGTACCTGCGGACATTACTCATTATAAACCAGTAAATAATCTAAAACGGATACATGGAAACTGAAGTAAAAATGGAACCTAAAAAAAGCAAAAAAATACTGCCCCGCATTATCATCAGCGTGGTAGTAATTATTGGTTTAATCTTCCTGGTAAAAGAAGTGTGGTACGCCATTCATCACGAAGAAACTGACAATGCACAGGTCGAGATGCGGCTTGTTCCAATTCTTTCGAGGGTTACCGGCTATGTGGATAAAATCTATGCCGATGATTATTCAACTATTATCAAGGGCCAGTTATTGATGGTAATGGATTCATCAGAACTTATATTGCAATTGCAGGAAATGCAGGCTGATTACACGCAGTCACTTTCAGATATAGACAATGCAAGGGCGGCGCTTGTTAACGCTGAGGCATCACTGGCTGCGTCGAAAGGAAACGTTGAAGTTACCAGGTTGCGGTTGGTAAAGTCAGTAAACGACCTGAAACGCGATAAAAGCCTTTCGGAAGGAAATGCCATTACTCAAAAACAACTCGACGACAGCCAGTCGGCCTTCGATATCATGTCAAAGCAGCTTGAAACAGGCCAGATGGATGTAAGGGTTTCCGAAACCCGTCTTACGGTTCTAAGTTCGCTGGTGAAAAAAGCACAGGCGCAGACTGAGATTAAGAAAGTCAGGATCGAACAGCAAAAACTGAAACTTACGTATTGCCGTATTTATGCCGTTGCTGACGGGAAACTTGGAAAAAGAAATATTGACGAGGGACAATTCATACAAGCCGGCACGCCGCTATTTAGCATTGTGAACACTAACAGCCAATGGGTTGTCGCCAACTTTAAAGAAAGCCAGTTGAAAAACATTCATGTGGGTGGAATCGTGCATCTTAAAATTGATGGCTATCCGAAACTGGATGTTCAGGGGAAAATCGTTTCCCTGTCGGATGCAACCGGGGCGAAATTTTCACTCCTTCCTCCCGACAATGCTACCGGAAATTTTGTAAAAGTAACACAACGTGTTCCGGTTCGGATCGAAATCCTGGAGGAGGCAAAATTTAAAGATATCCTGCGCGCCGGAATGAGCGTAGTCGTTTCTGTTCCTATTCAATAAAAGATATGGAATCACTAAGTAAGACGGCGAAGATCTTTATTGCGATCACGACGATCTCGGCTGCTATCATGGAGTTGATTGATACTTCCATTGTGAATGTAGCACTGAACCAGATGGCCGGAAATCTGGGCGCTTCCATTGAGGATATCGCCTGGGTGATCACTTCCTATGCCATCGCCAATGTGATCATTATCCCAATGACAGGATTTTTAGCCGTATATTTTGGGCGAAGGCGTTACTATATGGCTTCCATAGCAATTTTTACTGTAGCCTCTGTACTTTGCGGAACATCAACCTCTTTATGGGAAATTGTTTTGTGGAGATTTGTTCAGGGATTAGGCGGAGGAGCACTGCTTTCCACATCACAGGCACTGCTTTTTGAAACCTTCACCGGAAAACAAAGGGGAATGGCTGCAGCCTTATTTGGCATGGGTGTCGTATTGGGGCCGACCATCGGACCAACATTGGGTGGTATTATCATCGACAGCTATTCGTGGCCCTTGATTTTCTTTATCAATGTTCCTTTTGGGATTCTGGCCAGTGTTTTTGCCTATCGATTTATCCCCCGGGGATTTGATATCAAATTAAAACCGCGGATAGATTGGTCCGGGATTTTTCTGCTCACCATTGGCATTGGTTCCCTGCAATATATACTTGAGCGGGGTGAGGCAGAAGACTGGTACGATTCCAGATTGATCATATGGCTTACCATCACTGCAGTTGTCGGGCTTGTTACTTTTATTTGGTGGGAATTGCAACAAAAAGAGCCGGTGGTAAACCTGCGTATTTTAAAGGATCGTAACCTGGCAATTACAACCATGCTCACATTTATAGTGGGATTTATTTTGTTTACTTCGGTATTTATTTTCCCACTGATGTTGCAAAGGGTATTGGGCTACACGGCTTATGAAACCGGCATCACGCTCTTGCCAGCCACTTTTTTATCGCTGATCATCATGCCTTTTATCGGGAAGATGCTTCAAAAAGGCACACGACCTCAGGTGTTTGTAGTCCTTGGATTTATCACGCTGATGGGCTTCGGCATACTAATGTCGAGGGCTGATCAGAATGTTACGTCAAGTTTTTTTGCATTGCCACTCATGATCCGTGGCGCCGGCCTCGCTTTATTGTTTGTGCCACTGAACGCTATGGCTGTCGCCGGATTACAACCTAAGGACATACCCCAGGGAGTTGCCCTCAACAACATGATGCGGCAATTGGGCGGATCGTTCGGTATTGCTATCATCAATAATTATATTGCTCACCGGGCAGCCATTCACCGCACCGACCTGATCAGCAATATTTATAGTGGAAGTGCTACGTTTACCGAACGTTTCAACCAAATTTACCAGGGACTGCAGTCGAAACTCCCGGTGGGAGCCAATCTGGAGAAACAAACCTATCAGATTATCGAACTTACGGTGATGAAGCAAACCTACCTGCTTAGTTACCTGGATGCCTTCCTTTATTCGACACTCTTTATTTTGATTGCCTTTCCCCTTATTTTTCTAACCCGGAGAAATAAGATACAAAGCAAGGAGACGCTTATGGCGGCAGAAGAAGTTTAAAAACAAAAAGAAGTTTAAATAAATCTATGAATATGAAGTCACAACTCTTAATAATCATCCTGGTTTTATCCTTTAATCTGATTGCTGCCCAGGAGCTTAGGGTTCCGCCCGACTTGAAAAATTTTGTTGAGCAATCATTTCAGGAATACCCTAAAGTAAGTGAAATGAATGACCTGGTAAATCTAAGCGAGGTTAAGGTTGAATTGGGCAAGGCAGGCTATTTACCTACGGCAATAGGTGATATCTCATACCGCAGGCAATATCCGACACCTTATATACCTTTTTCTACAGGAGAGGGTCAAACCAATAATGTAAATATACAACCGGCAAATAATTACAATGCTTCTGTAAGTCTTGCCCAGCCAATAATCGATCTGCGGGTTAACCCGCAAATCAACAAAGCTAAAAGTGAGCTGGAAATATCGAAAGACAATCTGGAAAGTTTTAAATCAACACTTGCTTACCAGGTGGCACAGATTTATTATTCGATTATTTTTCTGAATAAAAGCCTGTATGTGCAACAGGAACAAATTAACCTGCTGCAATCCACGTTAAAACAGATCAGTGTGAAGGTGAAAAACGGGGACGCATTGAGTTACGACCTGGTTTCGACCGAAGTGAAATATACCAATGCAGGAAATTTCCATACCGAGCTGAAGGCTCAACGCGATAAGCAATACAATATGTTAGGAATGCTGACAGGCCTTTCCGGGAAAGACTACCTGAACGATACAAGTTTCAATTCATCTGCCTTCATCCTGGTAACAGATTCGGTTTCGGAAATAGCATACCAAAACAATCCTGATATTCGTATTGCCGGAGATAAAATAAAATCGGCCGGCTGGGATATTGTTTCTGCTGATCGCAGCCGGTTGCCTGTTCTTAATTTTCAGGCTGGGCTAGGCTACAAGAATGGGTATATGCCGAGCATTGATGAACTTAACTTCAATTACTTTGCAGGGCTTGGCGTTACTATACCGATTCTTCCCTCTTCGCGCCCTGGTTATCAGCGCAAAATGGCGGTTATCATTCATCATGCATCTCAATTGGCATTCGAAACACAAAAAACCACATTAAATAAAGACCTGTTGAATGCACTGGATGATATTCACAAAAATCAGAAAAAGCTGGCCAGTGCTGATACATTGATCATGCAGGCACAACTTGCCCAAAAGCTGGCAGATGAACGTTATAAATTCGGTGTTATCACCAACCTCGAACTTTTAACTGCTGTTTCCAACTTTAAAGATGCACAGCTTAGCCAATTGCAGTTCGAATACAATCTTCTGTTGTCAAGGATGGATCTATGCAGATTGGCCGGTATCCGCTGGTGGTAAACAAATATTGATTTTTTAACATATGTAAAAAGATAACTCATTTATCGTGGGTAATTTTGCATCATCAAAAGAATAGTTCTTTTGATGATGAAATCAATACTTAGTTATCAAAATAAATAAAGAATCATGAGGAAAAATAATCTGCAATCGAATGGATTACAGGTTATTGGCACAACAGCTAGAGCAGGATCCCTGTTTTTAACTATGGTGTTTTTTCCCTTCGTTTTGCCAAAACTCAGTAAAAACAACATCCTCTCGTTATGAAGCTAACTGAATATCCCAGGGAAGAACGCGTGTTTAAAGACATGGGATTTATTGAAGTTTATTTAAGTTTCAATCCATATTTCCATCAGGCAAAACGGCATAATTTCGGTATCCTCTATAATCTGGATGAAGCCTATATGCCTGCCAATTCAAAAGGATTTGGGATGCATCCTCACAGGGATATGGAAGTGGTAAGCCTGATCCTGGAAGGAACGGTCCATCACAGAGACAACGGTGGAAATGCAGGTGTGATCCAGGCAAAATCTGTACAACTTATCAGTGCCGGAACCGGAATTCTGCACGAAGAATATAACTTCTCTAAAGAACTGCCATTCAGAGGACTGCAGCTGTTTTTGCGGCCCAAAGAAAAAGGTACTCAGCCCAATTATCAGAAACGGGAATTGTCGCCCGAAGATTACGAAGGAAAATTAGTGGAACTTCTTTCGCCCGACGGAAGAAACAGATCGTTGAAAATTGCAAATGATTCGTATCTGAGTTATGGAATTTTAAATAAAGAGAGTGAAACGACATATTCCGTCAATCTTCCGGCAAACGGAGTTTTCATCAAAGTTATTAATGGGGAAATCGAAGTAGAAGGAATTCATTTACGTGAAAAAGACGAGATTGGTATCGAAGATGTTGAAACACTCACCATAAAATCCATACAGAAATCTGAAATCATGGTTTTTGAAGTTCCAATGAAGTAAACCTATTACCTTTAAGTAGTGGTAGTAACTTGAAATTGAGTTTACAAATTAATTAAATCTTAAAAATTATGAATACAAAAACAAGGAATACAATCAATTGGGTACTTGCCGGGCTGTTAGCTCTCATTTATATTGGAAGTGCTGCCGGTAAATTATCAGGATCAGCTGATGCTGTAAAGATGGCTGAAGGATTTGGAATCAGTGCAGGGTCATTCACTTTTCTGGGTGTGGTAGAATTAATTGCTGTAATTCTATTTGTTATACCACGCACCGGAATTCTGGGTACATTAATCTTGGCTGCCTATATGGGCGGTGCTGTTGCCAGCCATCTTGAACATAATCTGTCCATTCTTGCACCTGTTGTAATCTCCGCTTTTGTGTGGATAGTTGCAGTGGTTCGTTTCCCTGAACTGACTCAAAGAATCATGGCTAAAAGGAATTAAGACTCATTCAGAAAACCATTTGACAAAAAATAAAAATAGAGTTACTTATATATCTCAACTGAATTATAAATCTAAAATCTGCAAAAATGGCAACATTAACCCAGGAAATGAAAGATATGATAGCAACACAGCAATGTTTTGTTGGTACTGTAAATGCTGACGGAACCCCCAATGTTGCTCCAAAAAGATCAACCCGCATTTTATCCGATGATTCTCTTATTTTTACCGAAGGCACCGGTGGTATCACTTATGCAAATATCAAAAGAGGGTCGAAAGTTGCCGTTGCTGTTGTAAACCGTGAGATTTTAGATGGTTACAGGTTTATTGGAGCTCCTTTGTTGCACGATAACGGGGAACTATATGAGCAGGCTGTTGCAATGTCAGCGAAGATGGGATTGCCTAAACCATTGGCCGTAGTTGTCATTCATATCAGCGAAATTCATTCGCTTAAACCAGGCCCATTGGCTGGTAAAAAGATTGGGTAATATGAAAATACCAACCAGCTATGCGTCTTTCTAAGTGCAGGCAGAATATAACATTGACCCCAAATTTTGCATTGAAAGTAAAAATGGAATTTCTAAACCTTCTGTACACCTGTTTAACAACAAGCCAATAACGACAATGCTTGGCATGAAATCCATTGAAGAAAATCTGCCTTCTGATCGTTTTATAAGAGTTCACCGTTCGTTTATTGTGAATCCTGCAAAGATTTCGGTGGTCGGGTGGAGCCATATTGGTTTCGATGGAAATATCTATAATCCGGTAAATGAGACATATATAGAAATTTATCAAAAATATATTGAGGGGAATTTCGTTTAATAATATCCGTTTGGTATTTGCTTTTTCTGTCAAATACCGTGACAAGATGCTTCGGCTTGTTTCGGCTATCGCTCGATAACCATCGCTCAGAAGACGAGCGCATGGAGACATCCGGCACTGGCTGGGCGGAGGGCAATGGAAAATGGATAATGGAAATTGGACATTGGTTAATCGTGGACTTATCATAAAAGAGAATAGCAAATTATACCGGCACGGATTACAAATTCGCGCCAACAGGGTTATTATCGCTGGCACAATAGTGGTTAATCAAATATATAAACCGTTTGCAGCTAACTGAGCTTCGAATTCAATACCTTCGCCTGTGAGAAAACTTTTGTAACCGGCTGCTATCGGCAGCAAGAAACGGGAAAAACAGGAAGAAGAAAACGGATTTTTGGTATGAACTAAACTTGTAAAACATGAAACGCTTAGGATTTTCAGTTTCGGTCATTATGATAATGATGACAATTGTATTCAATTGTTGTAAAAAGGAGGATAATCCGGTTCCGGCCGAACGAAGCAAATACGCCTGGGTTGTCGGCGGCGTTGACAGCACAGGCTACGGCCTGATCCTTTTTTCTTCTGATGGCGGCGAAAAATGGGTGAGGCAGGGGCAAGGCATGCCGTCATTGCTGGGGGTTGATGTCCTTGACATCTGGGCAGTGGACGAGCAAACTGTTTGGGCTGTATGTACCGGAAATGTTATTCTGAAAACCCTGGATGGCGGACAGACCTGGATTCAGGTTCAGGCACCTGCAAATAATCCGAATACGGAGCTTAACTCTGTTTGCATCGTAAATCGCACCAATATATGGATCAGTGGTTCCGGCGGAAGCGTTTATCGCTCGGCCGATAACGGAAATACATGGACCATGTTTGACACGACCTTCTTTCACAACGGGGTTATGCAGGGTATATGGGCAATCACACCTCAGAAAGTTTACGTTGTGGGAGGTATTGGCAATGATTACCCTCAAAGAGGATTTATTGGCTTTACTTCAGACGGTGGAACAACATGGGATTCGGTTTCCCCTTCCGGTGATTATAACAGGAATCAGTGGATTGGTGTTACTGCTTCCAAAAATACGATTGTTGTCTCCGGCGTAAAGGCACACTATACGGTAAGTACCGATGGAGGAATAACCTGGAAAAATGATTCACTGGGAGCAACCGGGGGGGTTAACGGGCCCGATATCAATCACCTGATGATGATCAACCCGGAAACATGGTGGGGAGCACTTGATATGGGGCAATTCTATCTGACCAATAATGGAGGATCTTCCTGGATTCCACAGGTAACAGACCAGGGATTTACATTCATGTTTGGTATTGATGCCTGGAACAGCCAGTTTGCATTAGGTATCGCACGCTCGCAAGGATGGTCGCCGCACGGATCGATCATGAAAACCTTGAACGGGGGAACAAACTGGGAAATCAAACTGAGCTACAATGCTTATTTGAACAAAGTAACCTTCATCAAACCGTAAGTTGGATGTACCATCCTATCCTGTGCGGTTGATAGAAACCAGGAATAAGGACTACGCCGATCCGCTGTTCAGCCAATATTTCATTTATAAGAAAAAGCTGATTTTATTAGTTGATGGATCACAATCTTACCAATAATGGATGGAGTTGTAAGGGGGGATTAATGGGAATTAGTTAATGAAAAAATAGTTAATGGAAAATGGTTATTCGTTAATCGTTAATCGTTGTTGGGTAATCGTTCAAGGTTCAATTCAAGGTTCAAAGTTCAAGAGATGAGTGCGGGCGAAGATAATATACGCAAGTGTGCCTTTTACTTCCATGTGAAGATATACGATTCCAACTGATGAATACTTAGAAAAAAGGAATAATTTTGAATTTACAATATCCTCTGAATTTGAATAAGCATAAAACCCTGATAAATGAAAGTAGTAGCCATAAACGGAAGTCCGAAAAAAGAAGGAAATACTTACCATGCCTTGAGGATGGTAGGTACGCAGCTGGAAGAAAACGGTATTGATTTTGAAATCATCCATATTGGAAATAAAGGGGTAAGAGGTTGTCTGGCATGTGGTAACTGTGCGAAAAATAAAGATGAAAAGTGCACTACTACCGGAGATAATCTTAACGAATGGATACAAAGCATGAAGAATGCCGATGGTATTATACTCGCTTCCCCGGTTTATTATGCAGGTATTGCGGGAACCATGAAATGCTTTCTCGACAGGGTTTTCTATGTTTCGGGCAGTAACGGGGGATTATTCCGGCAGAAAGTAGGAGCTGCGGTGGTTGCTGTACGCCGCACCGGAGGATCGGTAACTTTCGATAGCCTGAACCATTATCTAACCTATTCCGAAATGATATTAGCCACTTCAAATTACTGGAACATTATTCACGGAAGGACGCCTGGTGAGGTGGAACAAGACTTTGAAGGTGCACAGATAATGACCGTGCTTGGTAACAATATGGCCTGGTTACTTAAAATGCGTGAACAAACCAGAGGTATATTGCCGGCACCAACCGCAGTGAAGAAAGTAATGACAAGTTTTATCAGGTGAAATTTTTGAGGAAATACTAAGCCAGTGCAATATTTAGATGAATAATTAATGTCACTGTTTATTGCCAGGCGGTAACCTTTATCCAGGAATAATGTTTTTTCGATATTCCTGAGAAATACCTATAAAGCAAAAAAAACTTATGAAGCGGATGCCTGGTGCGCGATAATGGTAAGCAGAAAGACCAAGTGGATAACCCGGTCCTTTTGGCCACTCCATGCCGATAAACCTTTAGGGCATTATATTGCTCTATATCAACTTCATAAACCAGTCAAAACTGGTCGGCGGTGACTGGTCTGTCAGACTGTTTTAATCAATAGGCAGGCAAACATTCTTTGAAATATTCTCAACAGGAAATACTGAAGAGAATATGATACAATATTAAACGAATGATTTTCTAACGAAAAACTTACGGGTTAACTAAAAAGACAAGAGCACAGAATTTTACTTTGCTACTTTTAAACGAAGCTTTTCATTGAACTTTCATGCATATTCACTGTTCTTCCCGGCATACTGCTCGTGCCTCTTTTTATCAGGAACGCTTATCGGATATTTTTTCTGTTAATTTAAATCTATTTTTTAGTTTTTCTTATATTTACCAAATTATAGCTTTAATATAGTTGCTCTTCTGCATTTTCCGGGAAACATTGGCCAGGATGGTGTTTGAACCAAATACAACGAGCAACACCAAATTTTCGTAATCAATCATGCTATGAATTTTCAGGGCAAAACCAGGGAGGAACTCATAATTGAGTTGAATAAGTTGCAGCAAAAATACGATTCCTGCATAGGGTCAAAGGATAGATATGCAAGCGAAAACAAACAGTCACTCGAAGAGTTGTATCATAACGAACACTTCTATAGTCAAATATTCAACCTGCTTAATGAAGGTCTTTTACTGTTGACACCGGAAGGAAAAATAGCTGATCTAAACCAGTCGTTTGCCCGGATGCACGGATACACTGTCGATGAACTTAAAAGCATGGACATCACTCAACTGGACGTATTGAAGGAGAATACCTTTGCGGAACATTCTGATGCTATGCAGCGGTTGTATGCCGGCGAAATCGTTCGCTTCGATGTCGAGCATTATCACAAACAAGGGCATATCCTGACTTTTAGTACTACCGTAAGTATAATTACCGTTGGCGAACAGCAGTTTTTCCTGGCTTTCCACCAGGATATTACCGAACGCAAAAAATCAACAGAAATAGTAAAGGAAAATGAAATACGCTTCCGCGAAGTTCTGGAAAATTCACTGGATGCCTCCTATAAACGTAACCTGTTAACAAACGCATACGATTATCTCAGCCCCGTTTTTGAGCAGATTACCGGTTATTCGCAGCAGGAGATGAATACCATGCCTCTTGAATCGGTTTTGGGATTAATCCATCCCGATGATATAGACGAGTTAAACAATGTAATTAGCGGGGCTTTAAAGCAACCTGAGGGAAAAGAGAACAGGATTGAATACCGTTTCATTCATAAATATGATGGCTTGTATCGCTGGCTTCTTGATAAATTTGTCGTCATGTATAATGCGGAGGGACTTGCAGTCTCCCTGATTGGAAGCGTGAGCGACATCACTAAAAGCAAGATGACAGAAGAAGCTTTGCTCCATTCGCAGGATTTCGTAAACAGCATTATTGAAAAAAGCCCTGCATCCCTATGGATTTCCGACGAACATGGAACTCTTCTAAGGATAAATCAAGCCTGTCGAAATATTCTCCATGTGCAGGATGAAGAAGTTGTTGGAAAGTACAATATTTTCAAAGATAACATCATTAAAGAACAAGGGTTTATGCCCTTGGTGAAGGATGTTTTTGACAAAGGCGCCACTGTCCGCTTTGTCATGTCATATGATACTGCCGCCGTCAAAAGCCTTGAACTTGGCAAGTCGACGCGAGTGGATCTGGATGTGAGCATTTCACCTATCATTGATCTTAAGGGCAAAGTAACCAATGCCATTATCCAACATATTGATATAACCGAAAGAAGGCAGGCTGAATTGCGCCTTCGCCGTTTCTGGGATTTCCCATTGGTCGGTATGGCAATCACATCTCCGGATAAGCGATTCCTGGAGGTGAACCAGAAACTGGCAGACATGTTGGGTTACACTCCGAAAGAATTGGCCGGCAGACCCTGGCCGGAGTTAACACATCCTGACGATCTGGCTGAAAATATCAGGCTGCTGAACCAGGTGCTTGCAGGTGAGACAGATGAATACTTTCTGGACAAGCGCTTCATCCGGCGCGACGGGAAGTTGCTCTACAGCCACATTGCCGCACATTGCATTCGTCATTCGGATGGCACGGTTGATCACCTGGCCCTCATCATCCAGGACATCACCGAACGCAAGCAGAATGAACAGTTGCTGAATGAAAGCGAAGAAAAGTTCAGGTCAATCACAGAGCAAACCAGCGACCTGGTCGCCATTACAGATACCAATGGTATCATTATTTATGCTTCATCAGCATCCAAACCTCTGTTCCAATTTGACCCTGAAGAAATGTGTGGCCGGAATTTCATTGAATTTGTCGATAAACCGGAAATTCCCCGAGCAATAGCCGTGTTTACGGATGCAATAAACAGTGATACAGGAATCCGGAATCCAGAATTTTCAATGAAACGAAAAGACGGTTCAATCTTTATCGGCGAATTGAACGGGTCAAAATTCCTGCAAGGTAATATTAGAGGTACACTCGTTACTATCCGCGACATTTCCGAGCGCAAACAGGCTGAAGAA
This sequence comes from Bacteroidota bacterium, assembly GCA_037142075.1. Taxonomy (GTDB): domain Bacteria; phylum Bacteroidota; class Bacteroidia; order Bacteroidales; family UBA4417; genus UBA4417. The sequence goes on along the minus strand of JBAXBJ010000053.1, from coordinate 14,771 downwards.
AAGATTCGGGCAAAAGACATACAGTTCAGAAAGCTCTCGGCAAACGTGTCCGACCTGATTTTTCAATTTACGAGGAGACCCGACGGTACCTATTGCGTTCCTATTGCCTCAGAAGGTATCAGAAATATTTTTGGATGTTCACCTGAAGATGTACTGGACGACTTTACACCCATTGGCAGGGTAATATATCCCGACGACGCAGCCAGGGTAATCAGCGACATTGAATACTCAGCCGAACATTTGACTTATTTTACCTGTGAGTTTAGGGTGCAAATTCCCGGCAAGGAAATCCAATGGATTTTTTCCAGGTCAACACCCGAAAAATTGTCCGATGGCAGTATTACCTGGTATGGTTTTAATGCAGATATCACTGACCACAAGCGGGCTGAAGAAGAACTGAAACGTTTATCCGCCCGCTTATCACTGGCTGTGCGTGCCGGCGGTATAGGCGTATGGGACTATGATATCGTTAACGACACCCTGGTGTGGGACGATCAGATGTTTGCACTGTACGGAATCAACAAAAATGATTTCGGCGGTATTTTCGAGGCATGGCGATCAGGACTTCATTTTGAAGATGCAGCGAGGGAAGATGCTGAAATGCAAATGGCCATGCGTGGTGAGAAAGAATTTGATTCCGTATTCCGGGTTGTATGGCCCGATGGTTCAATACATACTATCCGGGCACTTGGAAGTGTTCAGCGCAACCTCGACGGGCAAGCTGTGCGCATGATAGGTACCAATTGGGATATTACTGATCAAAAGAAAGCAGAGCTGGAACTGACCCTTGCAAAAGAACGAGCCGAAGAAAGCGACCGCCTCAAATCAGCTTTCCTGGCCAATATGAGCCACGAAATCAGAACACCGATGAACGGAATTCTGGGATTTGCAGAGTTACTTAAAGAACCAGGCCTCACAGGTGAACAGCAACAAGAGTATATTGGAATCATTGAGAAAAGCGGCACCCGTATGCTCAATATTATCAACGACATTGTTGATATTTCGAAAATTGAAGCTGGTCTGATGAAACTTGATATTAAGAAATATAATTTCAACGAGCAAATTGAATATATCTATACTTTCTTCAAACCCCAGGTAGACGAAAAAGGAATGCGGCTTCTTTTCAAAAACACCTTGCCTGCAAAAGAAGCCATTATCAGAACAGATAAAGAGAAAGTCTATTCAATTCTTACCAACCTTGTTAAAAATGCTATCAAATACAGTAGTTATGGCACAATAGAATTTGGCTATGTAAAGAAAGGCGAAACCCTTGAAGTTTACGTAAAAGACACTGGAATTGGGATTCCAAAAGACAGGCAGGAAGCCATTTTTGAACGTTTTATTCAGGCTGATATTACCGATAAAATGGCCCGGCAGGGCGCAGGATTAGGTTTGTCAATCTCAAAAGCTTACGTGGAGATGCTTGGCGGCAAAATTTGGGTTGAAAGCGAAGAAGGTTTTGGCACAACATTTTATTTCACCTTACCATACCATGCTGATCCAAAAGAAAAAATCATCGTTCAAAATAATTTACCTCCTGATAGAACAGAGTTTCCCATTAAAGACCTGAAAATATTGATTGCCGAAGACGATGAAACATCCGAAACATTGTTGGGTTTAGGTGTCAAATCGTTTGGTAAAGAAGTTTTAATAGCAAGAACCGGAGTTGAAGCCGTTGAGTTTTGTCGTACTAATCCCGACATCGATCTGATATTGATGGATATTCGGATGCCCGAAATGGGCGGATACGATGCCACGCGGGAAATCAGGCAGTTTAACAAAAATGTCATCATTATTGCCCAAACTGCTTATGCGTTGGCAGGTGACAAGGAAAAGGCGCTGGAGGCAGGATGCAATAACTATATTACAAAACCCATTAGCAAAGTTGCATTACTGTCATTAATGCAACTGTATTTCGGGAATTGTAGCTAATCAGTTTGTCTAAAGTAATGAAAAACAAATATATGCCACAGATTACACAGATTACACAGAAAATTATTCATCAGTTTTAATTGAAATTAATTAAAAAACTGCTAAAGGCAGTTTAAAATCTGTGTAATCCGTGTAATCTGTGGCAAAAATGCATTTAGATCAGACTGATTAGTTACCGGGAATTAAATAAAAATTAACAGACGACTCAACAACAGAAAATAATGCACGGTAAATGTCAATAATCGGGCAGACGGCCCCGTCAGCAAATACTTACAGGGTGCGTTTCTTGCGATTCGACTTAGCCTGTCGAATATCTTTGTTTGAAGAATATTGGTTTAAAATCATATACGGGCTTGAATTTGCTTTAATTTGCAGGAGTGAAAATCAATTGTAAATTTGTTCTGCATCACTGTTGAAATCCCTTAGCAGGATAAATAACCAGGAAAAATAACTCTCAGAAAATCTTAACCATGAAATCAATTTGGTCAGTTTTTATTTTACTGTCATTCTTATGTTCAGGCATTTATAGTCCCGCATTCGGGCAGAAAGATACCCCTGCTTTAACCCTGGAAGATATTTATAAAAATAACGTCTATAGTGATAAGGGTTATGGGCCTATCCGCTGGAGTAAGGACAGCAAGGGCTACCTGGCTTTTGAAACCAGCACAGGGGTGAATGGAAAGGATATTGTGAAGTACGACGCTGAAACAGGGGAGCGGTCGGTTGTTTGTTCAGCAAAATCGCTTATACCCGAAGGGCAAACCAATCCGCTGAGTGTTTCGGATTACATATGGTCGGCCGACAACAGTAAGCTGCTGATTTTCACCAACACCCGCAGGGTATGGCGGTACCACACAAAAGGTGATTATTGGGTTTATGATCTTAAATCGGGCAAACTTCGTCAGCTGGGCAAAACGGTTGAAACGGCTACCATGATGTTTGCGAAATTTTCACCTGACGGGTCACGTGTAGCCTATGTGAGCAAGTTGAACATTTATGTCGAAGAAATTGAATCGGGCAAGGTTACCCAGGTCACTACCGATGGCGGAGGCGACATAATAAACGGAACATTCGACTGGGTTTATGAGGAGGAACTTGATTGCCGGGACGGATTCAGATGGAGTCCCGATGGTAAGAATATAGCTTATTGGCAGTCGGATACCAGGGGAATCGGAACTTTCTATATGATAGATAATGTGGATTCAATTTATCCGACACTGATTCCGATCCCTTATCCAAAAGTAGGAACGGCTAACTCCGCAGTGAAGGTAGGCATAGTACCGGCAGATGGTAGTGTTACCAAATGGTTTGATGTACCCGGCGACCCCCGCAATAATTACCTGGCACGTATGGATTTCATTCCGAACTCCGGTGAGGTTATGATTCAACAACTTAATAGGCTTCAGAATACCAACAAGGTATGGATTGGAAACACCACTTCGATGGAGCTAAGCAATATTCTCACCGATACCGACAAATATTACCTCGACATTCATGATAACATAAAGTGGCTGGATCATGTGCAGTATTTTACCTGGACCAGTGAGAAAGACGGATGGCTTCGCTTATACCTTGTTTCGAGAGACGGGAAAAGCATACAACCCATTATAAAGGAAAATTTCGATGTAGTAAGCATTAGTTGTATCGATGTAGAGGGTGGCTATGTTTATTATATTGCTTCGCCCGAAAACTTTACTCAACGTTATCTCTACCGGAGCCGGATTGATGGCAAAGGCAATGCCGAACGTGTGACTCCTGCTGATTTGGCTGGTCAGAATTCGTACCAGGTTTCTCCTGATGCCAGTTGGGCTATTCATACGTTTAACAATGCCGTAACACCACCCCGGATTTCTCTCGTAAGCCTGCCCACGCATAAGGAAGTGAGGGTTTTTGAAGATAATGCCGCCTCAAAACAAAGATTCGATCAGCTTCATCTGAAACAAAAAGAGTTCTTTAAGGTGGATATCGGTGAAGCAGTGCTAGATGCATGGATGATTAAACCCGCCGGCTTCGATAAGTCGAAGAAATACCCCGTCATATTTTATGTTTATGGTGAACCTGCAAGCAGTACGGTTCAGGATTCATGGGGAGGAGGCGATCTGTGGCACCAGTACCTTGCTCAATTGGGATATATTGTGATAAGTGTTGATAACAGGGGTACGAATGTGCCGCGGGGATCGGAATTCCGGAAATGCATCTATCGCCAGATAGGAATTCTTGCATCTTCCGATCAATCGAAAGCCGCGAAAAAAATATCTTCGATGTTCAGTTTTGTTGATCCCGAAAGAATTGGAATCTGGGGATGGAGTGGGGGCGGCCAGATGACCCTTAACTGCCTCTTCCGGTATCCCGAAGTATATAATACCGGCCTCGCAGTTTCGTTTGTTTCGGACCAGAAGCTTTATGATAATATTTACCAGGAGCGGTACATGGGCTTGCCCGACGACAACAAAGAAGGCTACATTGATGGTTCGCCGATTAATTTTGCGAAAAACCTGAAAGGCAACCTGATGATAATACACGGTACTGCCGATGATAATGTACATTACCAGAGTTTTGAGATGCTCGTGAATGAACTGATTAAGAACAACAAGATGTTCAGTATGATGTCGTATCCTATGCGTTCGCACGGTATTTATGAAAGGGAAAATACTTCCTATCATCTGAGGGAAACCATGGAGAAATTCTGGAAATTAAATTTACCGGCAGGTGGAAAATAAATTGCAACCAGTAATTTTTAGTAATTTTTAAGGGAATTGTAGAAAATTAGTTGTGCTTAGTGCTGAGTGCGCTGTGCTAAGAGTGCATTATTCTGACACCTTATGGAAATGTAGAAGTAATATATGAAAAGCGCCCAGCACTATGCACTCAGCACTTTGAAGTTGAATTGAATAACCCCAACAATGCTCTTAAGCGGAATTTAATGTAAAAATCAGTATATGAACCCAAGCATTTTTAATGATGTCATTGGTCCGGTAATGAGAGGGCCTTCAAGCTCTCACACTGCAGCAGCCCACCGTATCGGAGCTATTATCCGGCAGGTTTGTTTGCCGGATATAGGGAAAGTGCTGGTTGAATTTGACCGGAAAGGATCACTGGCCACCACCTACGAAGGGCAGGGTTCAGCCATGGGTTTAATCAGCGGATTGCTTGGCCTGAGCATTCTTGATCCCTCCATTGTGAGATACAACGAATTGGCAACAGAACGGGGACTCGATATACAGTTCATGGTTACAGATTTTAATGCAACGCATCCAAATACGTATAAAATCCTGGTTGAAAGCGAAAACCAGGAGTTCCGGTTCAATGCCATTTCAACCGGTGGAGGAATGATCAACATAAATAACTTTAATGGTTTTGATGTAGCTATCTGTGGCGATTATTTTGAAACACTGGTATACTGTGATTCTTTGACTGACGATAAAATTAAAGTTCTTTTTCAGCTACTACAGGATCGGACAATGCATTCGGAAATATACCTTTATCGTCAGGATGGAAATAATTGCCTGGTTAATATCAAATCAAGGGAACCTTTACCGGATAAAGTGAATGAACTGGTCACCGGTTATGATGTGAAATGGATACGGCAGGTTGATCCCGTTATGCCGATACTTTCGGGGGTAAATAAGCCATTGTCTTTCGCATCAGTAGATGAGATGATGGCCCTTGCTGAGCAAAATGGAATGGACCTTGCTGAACTTGCTCTCCTTTATGAAAGTGAACGTGCCGGCATTGATCCGCAGAAAGTGATTTCGCTTATGCGCGACATTGTTTTGACTATAAAAAACTCTATACGGGAAGGAATGACCGGAACGATATATGAAGACAGGATACTGGGGCAACAAAGTCATCTGATCATGGAGGCGGAAAGGACAAACCGCATTTTCCTTACCCCGATGAATACTATGATAGCTTATGTTACCGCATTAATGGAGGTAAAAAGTTCCATGGGAATTATTGTGGCAGCACCTACAGCAGGCTCATCAGGTTTGCTTGGAGGTGCTATCTTCGGGGCTGCCGAAGGATTCACCGATGATATTGATCGCATTACGAGAGCGTTCCTGGCGGCAGGTTTGATTGGCGTATTTATTGCCGATAAATACACCTTTGCAGCGGAGGAAGGTGGATGCCAGGTTGAATGCGGCGCTGCTTCGGGCATGGCTGCTGCCGGGCTTGTTCAACTCATTGGCGGTACTTCCAGGCAGGCAATCAATGCTTCATCCATGGCCCTGCAGAATATTCTCGGGCTGGTTTGCGATCCGGTAGCCGACCGGGTTGAGGTTCCCTGTCTTGGAAAAAATATTATGGGTGCTTCCAATGCGCTGAACTCTGCCAACATGAGTATTGCCGGTTTCGACCCGGTTATTCCACTGGATGAAGTAATCGATGCCATGAAATCGGTCGGGGATTCAATGCCCTCTTCTTTATGCTGTACCGGTTGTGGTGGCTTATCCGTTACCCCGACAGCGATAAAGCTCCATAAGAAATTAAAACACTGACGTATGAAATATTTTAACAGCCAAAGAATAGAATCTATTACTAACTTTTCCGAATGGGTCGACATGATGGAAAAAGCATTGCAATATAGCATTGAGCCTGGCAGGTATGTTATGCCCAAAAGGATGCACCTGGATTACGGGGCTGATACTTACCTGCTGATGCCCTGCATAACAGACGAATACTGGGTTACCAAGCTGGTTTCATTTTGCCCGGGCAACAAAGCAACGGGTCGCCCATCTATATATGGTACAGTTGTTTTGAATGACACCAAAACAGGAGAACCTCTGGCTATTATGGACGGAAGTTCCATTACTGCCATGCGTACCGCCGCAGTCACTGCAGTTGGTATCAGGCATCTTTCTCCAGCCGGTTGCCATTCGCTGGGAATTATTGGTGCCGGCACACAGGGCATATGGCAGGCTCTTTTCGCCTGCTCCGAGCGCGAAATAAATGAAATATGGGCCTTCGATCAGAACACAGAAAATCTTAAGCATTTTTCTGAAAAGATGAAGAGCAAATATCCGCTGATAAAGGTTATACAGGCAGCGTATTCTTCGGAAGTAGCTATGAATTCCGACATTATTATTTCTGCAACAAATTCTCAATATCCTGTTTTCCCTGATGAAAAAGAACTTTTTACCGGTAAAACATTTATAGGGATTGGTTCATATAAGCCTGATTGCCGTGAATTCCCTGAGCAGTTGTTTCGCCAGCTCGATCAAATCTATGTGGATACGCTAGACGGGAAAACGGAAAGCGGTGACCTGCTAACTCCGGTAAAAAATAACTGGATAGATGAAAACAAGATTTACTCCATTGGAAGTCTGCTCGCTGGTGAAATCATTCCAACTTCCAACAGTACCCGCTTATTTAAAACTGTAGGTTTTGCCTTATTGGATCTGTTTGCAGCAAAGCTGGTGTACGAAAAGTACATCGCATAGCAGCAGGACTGATATGGGTGAAGCTAATCTGATGCATTTTCTCTTTATATACCTTCTTTGTGTTGCGTAGTATATTTTCGATAATTTTATTTTCAATTGAAGTCTTTATTGTTTCAAAAATGGTTAAAACCCTGAAATTTATTGCAACAACTTTAGTTTCTATGAATTTTAACCGCAAAGGACGCCAAGGTTTACGCAAAGAACGCTAAGCCTGATTTGTAATGAATATACCTTGCGCACTTTGCGAGATGTTTGCGCACATTGCGTTAAAAATTTGGTTCTACCACGAATTGGGAGGAATTGGCTTTAAAAGGCCAGAAGACTGAAGTCAGAAGATGGAAGAAAGTGCTAATTTTAAAATTTATTCCTACTAATTAGAAACGGTTTGAATAAAAGTAATTGACCAGAAAGCTACACTTTCAAAGGATAAGAGAAGTTGTCAAGAGAACTTCTGACTTCTGACTTCCGTCTTCCGACTTCCGGCATCTTCAATTCACACATTAAATTAACAGTAGTAACAAAACTTTAAATCTCAGATACTGTAATATTCAGTTCTATTCTCATTCAATCCTTGGCAGAACCAAATTAAATTTCCACGTTTTTCTTAATAATATCAAGCAATTCTGCATTACTGAAAGGTTTAGAAATATAGTCATCACATCCGGCGAGGATTGACATTTCTCTGGCCCCGCTTTGTACAAAAGCTGTTTGTGCAATAATAACAATTTCTTTATTAAACTGCCGGATCTGGCGTGTGGTTTCCAATCCGTCCATTTCAGGCATAAAAATATCCATAAGAACAAGATCTATATTTTGATTGCCACGGCAAACTTCAATTGCTTCGGCACCTGTTTTTACAATCATAATCTCGCTGGTAAGTTTCTTTAACATTATGGGAATTAACTTGCTTGTTATCTCGTCGTCATCAACAACCAGGATAGTTGGTTTTTTCAGGCTTGTACCTTCGCATGTTGCTTTTACAAGGGTTTTATCATCCTTTTTTACTTCTTTCTGCATGGGAGAAGGAATGGTGAAATAAAATACGGTACCCTGCTCCGGTTCCGATTCAACCCATAATTCACCGCCCTGTTTTTCGACAAACTCCTTGCATAGCAGCAATCCCAGGCCAGTACTCTTTTCACCCCCGGTGCCCGGGCGTCTCGTATTGACATCGATACGGAAAATATTTTTCTGCATTGCGGCATCCATTCCAATGCCTGTATCTTTTACCGATAACATTGTTGTATTGTTTACGGAGGGTACAGCCGAAATAGTTACAATTCCTCCCTTAGGAGTGAATTTTATGGCATTCGAAACCAGGTTGCGGATTACAGTCTGAAGCATATTGGTATCGGCAAATACTTCAGGATTACCTTGAATGTCGGTTATGATCCGGATCTGCTTTGCATGCGCAGTATCGGAAGCTGTTTTTATACATTCAGATACTACATGGTTTAAGTCAAGAATTACGGTATTGAAATCGATAAGCCCACGTTCCATCTGAGACCATTGTAGCAGGTTTTCGAGCAGGTTGAACGTATTACGCGCCTGGTTGCTCAGTGCTGTAACGAATTCCGCCCTGACCTTTTCAGGAAAATCCTCATTTTTGTCGGCCATCATCTGGGTTAATCCCATCAGGTTGCCTAAAGGGCCACGAAGATCGTGAGCAATAATGGAGAAGAACTTGTCCTTGGTAGCGATGAGTTCCAGTAGTTCCAGGCTTTGCCGGTGAAGTTTAAGCTGTGTGCGTACCCTGGCCAGCACTTCATCGGAATTGAAAGGTTTGGTGATATAATCGACACCGCCTGCATTTAATGCTTTTACAATATTATCAGTGCCGTTAAGCCCACTGATAAAAATAACCGGGATGTCAATTAAAGCAGGATTTTGCTTTAACTGGCGGCAAACCTGGTATCCATCCATTTCGGGCATCATAATATCAAGAAGGATCAAATCGGGAGGGGATTTTTCTGAAACCTGTAATGCCAGTCTTCCGTTTGAAACCTGTCGAAAATTATATCCTTCATTTATTAGTATTTCGCCCAGCAATTGAAGATTGTCAAGCACATCGTCAACAAGCAGGATGTTGGGAACTGTGAGTGAAGTGTTATTGTTAGTTTTCATTTTTTGTCGCCTTGATATTTAAAATTTGCTGAAAATATTCTAAATCGAATTTATTAGCCTGCACGAGCAGATGTTGCTGTAATAAGGGGTTATCGATCACTGCAATCCGTTTTTTTAACTGTTGGAAATCTGCAATTTCGACTGCATCCTGCATTTGAGATACGAGTTGCTTTGGTAGCTTTGCCATATCCGAACCAATTGCTATAGCGTTATATGGTGAACCTGAAGGAGAAACAGCTGTTTTATCCTCCTCGTAGGTATATTCAATACCGAGAGCCTTTCCTATAGCGCTGAACAACTCATTTTCGCGGAATGGTTTACGTATATATCCCTGGAAATCAATTGTGGCAAAATTATTCGATTGTTCATCGAATGAACCGGCAGTCAGCGCGATAACAGGCGTATGTTTTCCTTTTTCGGTGGATTTAATGCGGCGGGTTGCAACATTGCCATCCATTACCGGCATACGAATGTCCATCAAAATAAGATGTGGGCTCCAGGTTTCGAACTTAGCTATTGCTTCTTCACCGTTAAATGCTTCGTTGGTTTCGAAACCGGCCAGGTGCAGGAAAGTTACCACCACTTTCATGTTTTGTTCGTTATCATCAACAACCAGTATCCGGTAGGTATCCTTAGGGTTGTAAATACCTGTAACCCGTTTGGGAATAAGATCTTCACCCGCTTGCGGTTTTCCTTCTTTTATTACGACGCGAATGGTAAATACCGAGCCTTCTCCTTCTTTGCTTTCAACCGTGATGTTGCCTCCCATCAGAATGGCCAGTTCGCGGCTCAGGGCAAGTCCTAAACCAGTTCCGCTACTTTGCTTAATCCCTGCACTGCCTTGTTCGAATTGGGTAAAGAGTTTTCCAATCTCCATTTCCGATATCCCGATGCCTGAATCCTGGATTTCGATCTGCAATTGAATATTCGGCCCATCTTGCCGTCTGATACGGGCCCGGACAGCAATATCGCCGCTTTCGGTAAATTTCAAGGCATTCCCTATCAGGTTGATCAGAATCTGGCGTAATTTATTTTCATCCACAATAAGATATTGCGGAAAGTCGTCGCAGGTTTCGAAAATCAGCTGCAACTCTTTAGATTGGGCCTGTTGGCTGAACATCATCTTCATATCGGCAAAAAGCGCATGAAAATCGACGTTTACCGGATTTAACACTTCCCGGCCGGCTTCTATTTTCGATAATTCCAGAATATCGTTCAGGAGCTCCAGCAAATGTTCGCCCGAACGATGAATAGAAACCGAATACTCGTTTTGCCGGTCGGTTAAGTGTTCACGGTTCAACAGTTGCGAAAACCCGATAATAGCATTGAGCGGCGTCCGGATTTCGTGCGACATATTGGCCAGAAACAGGTTCTTTGCCTTGGTGGCGACCTCTGCCTTAACTTTAGCTTTTAAGTGCTCATCTGATTTCTTTTTGACCGTAATGTCGGTATCGGCGCCACGATACCCGGTTAAGTTTCCTTTCTTATCCTCCACTGGAATTCCATTGGTTGATACCCATAAAATCTGCCCGTCGATAGTTTCTACTTCATTCTCCAGATCCTGGAAAGCCATTTTGATCGCGAAGGCTTCAAATGCTCCTGCCTTAAAGGCTTGTCTGCCATTCTCGGGATGCAGGTCGTAAAAGTGTTTTTTGCCGATAAGTTCCTTTGGCTTATAGCCCAGAATTTCCGTAACAGGATCACTGACATAAGTATAAAGGCCTGTGACATCGACTTCCCAGTGAAATACCCTGCTTTGCCTGGCAAGTTCATCGAAGCGATTCAGACTTTTTTTCAGTTCATTTTCAGCACTGTTTCTTTCAGTGATATCACGACTGATTCCAAGCACGCCTAAAAGGCTGCCATTGCCTGCCCGATAGGGAGTCTTGAGCGTATCAATAAGGGCCTTTTTCCCATCAGGATAAGTGATCCACTCCTCATTGTGCCGGGGAAGTTTTTGCGCAAGCATTTCAATGTCGTATTGCCTGAAAGAATCAGCAATCGCCTTTTCAAAAAGATCATGGTCGGTTTTGCCCACAATTTCACTTCGTGACCTTCCGACAAAATTGACAAAAGTCGGATTGCAGCCCAGGTAAACCCCTTCAGTATCTTTGAAAAAGATCATATCGGGGATCGAATCAAGCAATGAGTTGATCAAAGCCAATTGACGGACATTTTCCTCTTCAGCCTTCTTACGTTTGATGATTTGTCTCAATTGTAAAGCCAAGGTGTCAATCAGCTTTCTTTCCTCCTTAAGAAAAGGGCCTTCGTCTTCTTCCGGTTTCTTCACCAGGTAAGCAATCTCGATTAGTCCAATAACTGATTCGCTCACCAGTAGGGGTGCCGATAGCTTCCATGCGGAATCTTCGAAATTTTCTGTACAGAACTCAACACCATCCGCAATAATCCTGGCACAGGTAATCTCAGGATATCGAAACCCTTGAGGCAGGATATCAACGAAACGCTGGTACAAGTAGTCCAGGGTAAAATCCTTTTCACTGGCAAACTGGTTCAAACTGAACAGAATCAGAAGCTCTTTTAAACGTTCTTCGAGCTGATGCTCAAACAGCCTGCGTTCGGTAACATCGTTAAAGGTGGCAAGTATGGAGGGTAATCCATTGTAGATAATTGGCATGCCCTGTACTTCAAGATCCATTACAACTCCATTGAGTTTAAAATATTTTGACTCGATCATAGGTGCCGGAAGGCCTTCTTCAGCCGCTTTTCGTATTCGTTGCTGAACGATCTGATGATAATCGGGATGATGCCAGCGCATGACAGGAGTTCCTATAAGATCCTGTTCCGATGTTGCCCCAAACAATTTAACAGCTGCCGGGTTAACATAAATTATTTCCATATCCCTGTGAACAAGGGCAGCATAAGGCGACCACTGAACCAGTGCCTGGTAACGTTGTTCGCTCTGTTTTAGTTCAACATTCTGGGTTTTCAACTCAATCTGTGATTTCATCAGCTCGTCAGAAAGCTTATGCGCTTTGCTGTTTGCAATGAGAAGCTCACCGGCTCGTTTTGTTTTCTCTTCATTTTGAAAGGCAAGCTCTTTATTGGCGAGGACTAATTCGGCCGCACGGTTTGCTTTCTCGTCATTTTGGAACTGTAGTTCGATATTGGCAAGGTTCAATTCGATTGCAAGCTTAGTTTTCTCCTCATTTTGAAAGGCAAGCTCTTTATTGGCAACGATCAATTCCTCAGCCCGTTTAGCTTTCTCATCGTTTTGAAATCGCAGTTCGATATTAGCCAGGTTTAATTCGTTTGCCCGGTCCAATTTTTCATCATTTTGAAAAAGGAGTTCTATATTGGCAACGATCAATTCCTCAGCCCGTTTAGCTTTTTCATCATTTTGGAACTGTAGTTCGATTTTGGCCAGGTTTAATTCGTTTGCCCGGTCAGTTTTCTCATCATTTTGAAACAGAAGTTCGATATTGGCAACGACTAATTCTTCCGCCCGTTTAGCTTTTTCATCATTTTGGAACTGTAGTTCGATATTAGCCAGGTTTAATTCGTTTGCCCGGTCAGTTTTCTCGTCATTTTGGTAGGCAAGCTCTCTATTGGCAACAAGCAATTCGGCAGCACGATCAGCTTTCTCGGCATTTTGAAAGACAAGTTCTTTATTGGCAACGACTAATTCATCTGCCCGTTTAGCTTTCTCATCGTTTTGAAACTGTAGTTCCGTATTAGCCAGGTTTAATTCGTTTGCCCGGTCGGTTTTCTCGTCATTCTGGAAGAGGAGTTCTTTGTTGGCCAGGACAAGTTCCACGGCCAGTTTGGCATTCTCTTTATTTAGCAGGAGCAATTCTTTATTGGCCAGAATTAACTTTAATGCCTGCGCAGCTTTCTCGTCATTCTGGAACAAAAGTTCTACATTAGCCAGGATCAATTCCTCTGCCCGTTTAGCTTTTTCATTATTTTGGAAGAGGAGTTCTTTGTTGGCAAGGACTAATTCGGCAGCGCGTTTAGCTTTATCATCGCTTAGAACGAGCAATTCTTTATTGGCCCGTATTAACTTTATTGCCTGTGCCGCTTTCTGATCATTCTGGAACAAAAGTTCTACGTTTGCCAGGATCAATTCCTCTGCCCGGCTGGCTTTCTCTTCATTTTGAAAGGCAAGCTCTTTATTGGCAATAAGTAATTCTCCGGCCCGCTTAACTTTCTCATCATTTTGAAAGGCAAGCTCTTTATTGGCAACAAGTAATTTTTCGGCAAGTTTTGCTTTCGCAACGATTTCAAAGGAAAGTTCTTCGCCGGTTGTTTCGAGCAACATTTGCAGTTCAATCTGATGCACTTCCAGCTCATGAATGAGTTTCAGCATTTCGCCATCAGTACGAGCAACTTGCCGGGATGGGTTCTTTTGCAGAATGGCTTCGGCATGCTGCCGGAGAATTTCGGATTTTGATTTCATTTTTCGTATACGATGGTAAAAGGTGTTTGCTTGTATTGAATCGAGCTAAAGTGCAGCAGCATTTTAGCCCACCAGGCTGTTTTTTTTGTTGATGAAAATTACTGTATGTTCATTATTTTCAGCCCCGGGAGGGCTATCGGAACATTAAGGAAAGAATGATGCCGATACTATTTTCCTGCATATCATAAGCTATGCTACTGTAAACAGGTATTTTTCCCCAAAAAAGGCACAAGGGTTTCGCGTCCTCCGGCCGGGGCACCGATTTCCACGACAGGAAACTGGTTATGATTGGTTTTTGCAGGTGCCACCGGAACAGGAATTCCTATTAATTCCATTTGGGTGGTAATTCTTTTTTGGATCATGAGAGATAGAAATAATGATCAAATTGATATCAAACAAGCGCACTAAAGCTGATGTGAAAAAAGGTGAGATAAAATTATTTTGGTTTATACGATCCTTGTTGGGGCTTTTTATCTTACTGTGCATAAACTAAATCCCTGTAAATGTAAAGTATTATACGGTTGCTTGCCTTATGAAATGATAAAAAAGATAAAAAAGTAACATTATATTACAATACAGGTAATTTAATTTACTTTAAGGACTCTAAGCGGCAAATGGCTTTCGCAGATAACCAGCCATGGTTATTGAGCGGATGAAAGAATTGCCGGATATGTAATCAATAATCAGAAGGTGGCTAATTCTTATTTTGAGGTGCTATTGTTTGTTGCAATTTTCTCTTGAAATAGTTTATATTTATTTTCTTGTTCTTTTGTCTTGACACTTCGGCAAGCTCAGTGCAGGAACAAAAGGACCAAAAAATCAAGGCTTTATATAAATTTTACACATCTGTACGCCTT
>JBAXBJ010000052.1:0-32929 GCA_037142075.1 Bacteroidota bacterium | reverse complement strand
TAGGCTAAGTTACTACTTTTGAAAATAAATAGCACCTCAAAATAAGAATTAGCCAAAAACAATAATTTCGCCTGTTGTTATGATTTTAATTATACTTTTGCACGCTTTTTGAGTATCCTGTTTGAAGTAAGGGTGCTCTTCAAATTGATTCCGGTTTCAGGGGTATTGGCAGTAGTGGTTCAGAAAATGGACCTGATTGCTGAAAAATAAGCTGATAAGTAATTTATTTCTTAATTATTTATTTGTGCCATATACTATAAATGGCTGATTGTAAGCGGATTGATTTAATTAAAGTAAAAAAAGACGGAGAAATAACATTTTTTTTTGCGATTAACTATAAAGTTGTATTAACTTTACCTAACACAAAGACAAATAGCAAAAGTTTTACTCTATTAAGTCAGATTTAATCATGACATCGTAGTTGTGTTAAAATTGTAGTGCGGAGTCTGAATGAAAAATAGTACCGGGTAGAGTTAATTTTAACACAAAAACCTGTCCCCGCAGACCCTAAAAAGACTGAATAAAAACTAATATAACAAGCATCAGATTTTGATGTGAACATTTGAATAATGCTCGTGGAATGAAAAAAAATGAAGATTTCAAGGATTATCCTTTGCACACTACACTCAAAAAAATATTTGGATTTGAGAGTTTTAAAGGGAATCAGGAAGCAATAATACGTAATTTACTTAGCGGAAACGATACATTCGTGATTATGCCAACCGGCGGAGGGAAGTCGATGTGCTACCAGCTGCCGGCGATGTTTCTGCCAGGTACCGCCATTGTTATTTCGCCTCTTATCTCGTTGATGAAGAATCAGGTAGATGCCATGCGGCAGTTTGGTGCCGATAAAGGCATAGCTCATGTACTGAACTCATCCCTTTCGAAGGCAGAGATCACCCAGGTTAAAAGCGATCTGACCGAAGGAAAAACCAAGTTGCTCTATGTCGCACCCGAATCGCTTACAAAAGAGGAAAATATTTCTTTTTTCAGGGACATAAAAATTTCGTTTTATGCTATCGACGAAGCACATTGCATCTCGGAGTGGGGTCATGATTTCAGGCCTGAATACCGCCGGCTTCGCCCCATTATTGACGCTATTGGCCAGGATGTTCCGGTGCTTGCATTAACAGCTACAGCTACGCCTAAAGTACAGCAGGATATCCTGAAAAGTCTGGGAATGCAGGAAGCAGCTCTCTACAAATCTTCGTTCAACCGCTCGAACCTTTACTATGAGGTAAAGCAGAAAAATGCCGATGTAAATAAGGATGTGATCCGGTTTATAAAAATGCATACCGGTAAATCGGGGATTATTTATTGCCTCAGCCGCCGGCAGGTGGAGGAACTTTCAGAAACACTGGTAGTTAACGGAATCAAAGCTTTACCTTACCATGCAGGTCTCGATTCGGCAGTGAGGGTTGAGAACCAGGATAAATTTTTGATGGAGGAATCGGATGTTATTGTTGCAACAATAGCTTTCGGGATGGGTATAGATAAACCTGATGTTCGTTTTGTAATCCATTACGACATGCCCAAAAGCCTCGAGGGCTATTACCAGGAAACAGGGCGCTCGGGACGCGATGACGGGGAAGGGATTTGCCTGGCGTTTTACGCGTACGAGGATATCGAGAAACTCGAAAAATTCAGCAAAAACAAAGGCGTTGCCGAGCAGGAAATTGCCAACCAGCTTTTAATGGAAGTGGTATCATTTGCCGAATCGGCCATGTGCCGGCGCAAGCAATTGCTCCACTATTTCGGCGAGGTATATAAGGAGGATAATTGTGGTAACTGCGACAACTGCCTGCATCCCAAAACGAAAATTGATGGACGCGAATATGTCGACCTTGCGTTGGAAGCGGTATTGGCTACCAAACAGTTGTGTAAGGCAAAGCACATTGTAAACATCATGATTGGGAAAGTTTCGTCCAATATCAAATCATACAAGCACAACGAACTTGATATTTTCGGTAAGGGCATGGAAGAAAGCGAGCGTTTCTGGGATGGGGTGCTCCGGCAGATGCTTATTGAACGGCTCGTAGTAAAAGACATTGAAAATTATGGGATTTTAAAAATAACTCCTGAGGGACAAAAGTTTCTAAAAAAACCTTATGCCGTTATGGTTGTAAAAGATACAGATCCGGAAGAAGGCGATGATGATGAAATGATGTCGGGTGGCGGTGCACGTACCAGCACCACTGATAAAACCTTGTTTTCGTTGCTTAAGGATCTTCGCAAGGAACTTGCGCGTAAAGAAAGTCTGCCACCTTTCGTGATCTTCCAGGATCCTTCGCTCGAAGATATGGCTATTCAGTATCCTATCAATATGGACGAGCTGCAGCGTATCACAGGTGTGGGTGCCGGTAAAGCGCAAAAGTACGGAAAACCCTTCCTGGAACTTATTTCATCCTACGTTGAAGAAAATGAAATTATTCGCCCGATGGATATGATAGTAAAATCTGTGGTCAATAAATCAGGGCTTAAGGTCTATATTATTACAAATATCGACCGTAAAATTTTGCTGGAGGATATAGCCACGGCAAAAAATCTTACCGCCGACGAATTGCTCACTGAAATTGAAAGTATTGTTGATTCGGGCACAAAAATTGACCTGACATACTACCTCAACGAAACTATTGATCCTTACCACCAGGAGGAGATAAGGGATTATTTTATGGAAGCAGAAACCGATTCGGTGGAACAGGCTCTGAGAGATTTGGGCGAAAATGAATTCACCGAGGAGGAAATCAGGCTGGTGCGTATTAAATATATCTCGGAAGTTGGTAATTAATTCGTGATCAAATAAGTGTTTTTTTTACCTTCGCAACCTGATTCATAAAAAGATGGATCAGGTTGTTTTTATAATAACATCACTAAGTGTAATAAAATGACAGAAGAACTTAACAACAATATGGAAAACACTCCTGCGCCTGTTCAACCGGTGGCATCCCCCGATGCTATTTTGCCAAAAGTTGAACCACTTCCACCGGCTCATGCCAGGATAAACCCTTTGTTACTGGCAATGAACGTGGTGATGCTCGTGGGACTTGTTATTTTATACATACTGCATTTTACAGGTTCAGGTAGTAAAAACGATGCTATTGGAGGAGCCGTGGCAAAAGCGAACAGGGGATCCATTTCGGTAGCGTATGTGAATAACGACAGTATTTTAGGCAGCTACGAACTGGTTAAAAAAATGCGTGCCGATCTCGAGGCAAAAGGCAAAAGACTCGAAAGTGAAGTGGCTTCCAAACAACAGGCTTTTGAAAAAGATGCTGCTTATTTCAAGGAACAAGTAGCCAAGAAGTCGATAAGTGATCAGAGTGCACAGGAAATTTATGGTCAGTTGCAGCAGAATCAGAAAGATATTTACGATTTACGCGACAGGTATGCTGCCGAATTGCAGCAAAGCGAAATGGATATGAACGTGGCCTTGCTCGATTCGGTTACGAATTTCCTTGACCGCTATAACGAAAAATACAAATTCGATTATATTCTTGGTTATACAAAAGGGGGAAATATACTGTATGCCAATGATACTATGAATGTTACGGGGGATGTGCTAAAAGAACTTAACCTGGAATATAAGAAAAAACACGGCGGGAAATAAATAAACCCGAGGCATTCTTTTCCTGAAAAATATTTCGCCTGTCACGACATTAATTTCCAGGCTACCTCTGATTTTATGAAGAAATGGGCTTTTATTCTTTTTTTGGCTATGCTTTCGGCATCGTGCAGCAGCTTATTAAGCGACAAACCTATCGGGACGCTGAGTGAAGAGCAGATGACCGGCCTGCTGGTGGATATTCATCTCACGGAGGCAACCCTGCGATTGGCAAATGACTCATTAGCAAGGCTTAGTGATAGTACTGACCTGAGAATCCGGTTTGCCCAGGTTTTTAAAAATCATAACGTTACACCTGACGAATTCAATAGAAGTCTTAACTATTATATGGAACATATTGATGGCCTGGTAAAAATATACGACGATGTGATCAACAACTTAATGGTTCTGGAAGCCAGCCTGGTACCAAAAGCAGAGAGGTCAAAAGAACAAAGAGGCCGGATTGCATCAGATCAGGAGAAAATGACTAATCCCTGGTTCAGGTCGTTAAATAAAAATGCCCGACTTGAAGAATTTCATTATTTTGATTCTGTAAAATATCCGGTTACAACAGATTTTAACGTATATTTTCCTGATACTGCAAAATAAGATGTAGTTTTCAGTAAAATATCCAATTACTAAAAAGGGATAACTTTAGCCATGGCGGGTTTAAAATCTTTCCCAGGATTGAGGTTTGGAATTTTATATGTGGAAATTTATTCCGTTTGCACTGCAACGGAGTTCCTCCAGATCCAAAACCAGGTTAGTAGAATACCTGAAAAACAAACACCTGTAACTTGTCCGTAAAATGTGTCAATCCCGAAACCCTCGGGGGCAACCAGGATATAGGCCGATACAACCGCCGACATAAATACTGCCGGAATTAGCGTTACCCAATAAAGTTTCCGCTCTGAGGCCAGGTAAATGGTAATTGCCCATAGCACAATGGTTGCCAGCGTTTGATTCGACCAGGCCATGTAGCGCCAGATGATGGAGAAATCGACCTGCGTCAGAAGAAAGCCAATAACAAATAGCGGGAAAGTTAATATCAGGCGGTTCTTGATGCTTTTTTGGTCGAAACGGAAGAAGTCGGCAATGATAAGCCGTGCGCTGCGGAAAGCGGTATCGCCCGAAGTAATGGGGGCGGCCACAACACCTAAAATGGCAAGTACTGCGCCAAAACGGCCAAGTAAGGCGTGGGATATTTCATTTACAATCCATGCCGCATTTCCTTTTTGTTCCGCCATAACATTATTCAATTCGTGCACTCCGCCAAAAAAACTCATACCAACGGCTGCCCAGATTAACGCCACCAAGCCTTCGGTGATCATAGCCCCGTAAAAAACCCTGCGACCATATTTTTCATTCGTCATACATCGAGCCATTAAAGGAGATTGAGTGGAATGAAAACCGGAAATCGCCCCGCAGGCAATGGTGACGAAAAGCATGGGAAAAATGGGAAACTTTCCGGGATTTGCGTTCATATTTGTAAAATTTGCCGGAACTAATTCCGGTATGGGCAATCCATTATAAATCATGGCTCCTCCAATACCTACTGCCATAAAAAGCATGGCGAAACCGAAAAAAGGGTAAATCCGGCCAATAAGTTTGTCGATGGGCAACATGGTAGCGAGTATATAATAAATAAAAATAATGGAAGCCCAGGCAGTTACTCCCATAAAGCCGGATGTAAGTCCGGAAAGTATTTTGGCCGGACCCATAATAAAAACAGCTCCTACCAGTATCATCATGGCTACAGTAAACAGGCTCATAAATTGCTGCACGCCTTTGCCCATGTATTTGCCAACGATTGCATGTATGCTCAGTCCGTTCATTCGCAGCGACATCATCCCCGACATGAAATCATGAACCGCGCCAGCAAAAACAGCGCCGAAAACTATCCATACAAAAGCCACCGGACCCCATACTGCCCCGGCAACAGCACCAAAAATGGGTCCAAGGCCGGCAATATTCAGAAACTGTATAAGGAAAATCTTACTCCATTTCATGGGAACAAAATCGACACCGTCAGTTTTGGTTGTGGCAGGAGTCGGTCGTGTAGGGTCGATCCCGAAAATATTTTCGATAAAACGGCCGTATATTAAATAGCCGCAAATCAGGGCAACGATTGATAACAGAAAAGTAATCATTTAAAACAAATTTATTGCAAAAATAGCGGAAGTAAAGCAATTGACGGCATAATTCAGGAAAGAAAAACCTGAATAATATAGCAGTTACACCTTATAGATATAATAGGTACTAGCCAAAGATTTCGCAGATATCACTCTGGAGAATAAACTCAATCTGAGAATGGTCAATATAAAACAACTGAATACAAACAAAAATCTGCGACAATTTGCGAAATCCGTGGCCAAAATCGCAGGTTGAAGGCTGAAGCGTTACAAGAAATGGAATTTAAATTTACTTCCAGGCACCTAAAATTAAGCCCATAATGGTCAGGCCTACAACATTATAGCCGGCATTTATCAGCATGTAGCGTGTACTGCGAAACTCATACTGCCCGCTTACGAAAATAGCCATGGCAATCCAGCCGAAACCGGTGAAAAACCCATACATGGCTCCTTGCGAGGCTCCTATTTCGGGTGAATTCATAAACAGGGCCAGGTTCAATGCCATGATAAATGAAAATACCAGGGTCAGTCCCATGGTTTTAACCATATTGACTTTTGTGGCGGCCTCTGCAGTAATGCCGGTTTCTTTCATCCACATTTTACCGAAAGCAAGTGGTGAATACCATACGGCTCCAAAGCCGAAAAATGCCAGTGTCGAAACGATGATGGCAAGCCAGTTTAATGTTGCAAAATTCATAAGTTCTGGTTTTATAAGGTGATTGCTATTTTGTGTTATAACAAAATTATAGAAAAATAGTTCGTATGGATAATATTAAATATGAATATCGTATCTCCGATGTTTTCGTTCAACCCCAAAACGTGAACTATTACCGGTTTACTTTAAGGAATTTTCCTGAAACAGTTTGTTGTTTTGTTTTAAGCTGATAGATATAAATACCCTCATGTAAACTAGTTACGTTTAGCTTTATCTCTCTTTCTCCATCCGACCTGTAAGCAATATCATCACTCATAAGCCTGTTGCCTTGCAGGTTGAATATGCCTAAAGCAACATTCATTTCTTTCGTGCATCGAAAATGAATGGTAAGCCATGTTTTTACCGGATTGGGAAATATCAGCGGTTTCATTTCAGAATTATTTTCCCGATTATTGATGTTTAAAACATTGGGATTGTATTCCAAAGCACCGATATCAGGAGCCTTTCCATATATTCTTGGGTTGTGATACCCATCGAAAATAATTCCTTTCAGGTCAGGATTGCCGGCATCAACCAGGGGCGAGTTTCCTTTTAAAGTGTAGCCCGAAGCCTCAAACCCTGCATCTATAGTGGTTCGCGAAAAATAATTGTTGCTTATAAACACGTCCGACGAGCTGTCGGGTAGCATCACGTATGAATCCTGCCCGCTGAAACTGGTATGCAGCCGTTCGTAATAATCGTACGTACCCGGGTTAATAATTACGTTGGATGTGATAAAACTGCCCTTGCTCAAAACACTTAAAAATCGTATCCCATCCGATTTTGGATTAATAATATCGTTATGCATCACGTGAAACGACGAATCGGGCTGAGCCGAAATATCCGTAATGTAAATCCCGTATTTCATCAGGGAGGTATCCAATGGTTGAAAACTCCGGCCGGCATCAACAATAATATTATTAAAAATGCGATAACCACCTAAGCCATGACTCTCGATCCCACTTCCTTTCCCCTGGCTGATTACATTATTGTAACAGTCACATTTTGAGCCACCTCCAAGCATAATTCCCGACATCTGACCGAAGGTTTCCCTTTGGCTGTCGTACATGATCAAATTATCGAAAACCTGACAATCTGTTGAAGCCGAACTTACCTGGATGCCATCCCATCCTGAGAATTTAATAATATTATTATAAATCCTGACCCCATCTAAAAGGCTTGGTAACAGCAATGTATCCTTGTCGTTGCAACTCACTGTTTGCCCGAAAAATTTGGTACTGCCAATATACATGCCCTCATCGCTTGTGTTTGCAATATAATTATCGTGAATAATGGTATTGTACTGAGTATAATTCCCCCGGGTGGAAGCAAGGGAACAATCAGGATCGGTTTTTGCATAAATACCGCCGATGGATGTGTTTTCGATGGATACATGGTCGATCTCAAAATCGGAACTCATGTCAGTAATTCCAACGCCCCCGCCATTGCTTACCCTGGTGATTTTGAACCCATAAAAATCGGTTTCGGAACCTGTTCCTGTAAGCCGGATAAACCTGCAATTCTGAATGGAAATGCCAAAATAGTGGTCAGTATGGATAGTTACCAGCCCCCCGATATTGCAAAATATGATTGGTATGCCCTGGATTCCTGTAAAGTTGCGGATCAAGATAAAGTCGCGGTTGCCAGGCTCAAAAAGGATAGTATCGCCGGGTTTAACCTGGTTAAACGGAGCTGCGTTTGCATCAACCATATTAGTCAGAGTATCAACACTGAAACTTGTAGGTAATGCATACAGTTTTTGAGTGCAAGCTAACCAGATAGCCAAAACCAAGGTGCAGAAATATATTATTTTCATAAAACCCTATTTATTTACAGCAAAATCTGGTTGTGAACCTCAGTTACAGCGTGAATCTTTTTGTGTGGCTTAATAAATACACAGCAATTAACATCATTAGTACAGATTTGTATGGCAGTATAAGAACTCAACAGGCGAAATTTAAAGCTTTCTTTTGCCATACGAATGGATTCGTGTGGTAGCAGGGGGAAGGATAAAAATCATTATTTTGTTAAGAATACATCTAAGAGTATTAGAAGAATCAGTATAATCAATACTGGTATCAGGATCATTATTCTTTTAGATCTGTATTCAATCAATCTCTGTTCATCCAGGTAATATTTGCCACCGACTTCGACAATTATATTATGAATAAATAGCTTATTAAAACTCAAGCGTCGTGAGAAGTTTAATTCTTCAGGAGTTTTAGCTGTATAGGCGGTTGTAGTATTAGTATCCCTGAATCTGTTAATCAGAATTCTGCGTTTAACTACTACTATAATTGCGACCATAATTGGTATAAATGAAGTACCAGTCATATTTATTATCTTTAGTGATTATTCTGATTTTTCTTTTAATTGGTTAGTATCTGGGTAGTACTTAACTGTCGGCAAGCACGAATGTTTGTGCGGGCGACGAAGATTCAATTATGTTTCAAAACCCGCCATTTTATAGCCTTTGTATGCACCCTGATTGCTCCACATCTTAATGAACCGCTGTAAACGAGAACCGCTTGGTTTACCCTGAGCGAAGCCGAAGGGTACAGTGGTGTGAGAGGCGCACCCCGTCAGTATTTGCTGGCGGGGCCGACTACTCGATTATATGCAGTTTATTTTAATTCAATCATCTTTGCTTGGTAGTTCAAAAAGTCTGTTTCGCTACTCATTTCGAAAGTGCCTGGTCGGATGTCGAATTTAAAATTGTTGTCTTTATTATTTGTCACAAAAAGAATTTTTTTATAGTAATCCTCAATAGGTTCTAGGCAAATCCATTTCCTATATTCGTCAATCAATAATTTCTTTTCTTTTAAATATGGAGGAGAGTAGTATTTAGATGTTTTACCTTCAAAACTGACTCTGGCAACATCAAAAACACCGGCTGTAAACTCTCCATTTTGGTATTCTAACCAACTAGCACATTTATTGGGTTCAATTCGACCAGCTAAAACTTGATTTACAAGTATTGGAGTAATATTTAGTAGCTTTTTATTTCTCGAACGGACTTGCATATGATGATGTAAAACTATATCGTATCCTTGGTTTCCGAAAAAATCTTCTGCACCAATTTCTTTTTCTCCAGGCAAACCTCCGTTTGATACAAGGGAAAGCAAATACGCCATATTTATACTGTCAATTTTTTTGATTGTATCGCCATACTTTTTATATGAGCCCTCTTTTATTCTAAAATATTGGTCTCTGATACCTAAAGCATTTATTTTACTTCTTAAAACTGTGTCAATATAAATTACTCGGTTATTAGTTTTTATAAACTGTTGCCATTTTACATTATTATGTAAGTCTGAAAATTCTGGCAACCCATTCAGATAGTCATTATCGAAATTCTTAACTTTAACCAAATCAAGTAATTTGAATAAAGTATCTAATCGATTCAATTCTTTGGCAAGTATTAGTGAGTTGTAAATGTCTTTTGCGAAATTCCCGTCGTTAGTGGTTAGCAAACTGTAATAAGTATTTAAAGCCTGAAGTTTATTGTCATTAACAATATTCAATTCGGCCTTATTAATGGTTTCCTGATAGTGTCGGAAATCTTTAATTTGTCCAAAAGTTCTTGTCGAAATGCAAATGAAAATAATGATAACTGTCAATCTGATATTTGTCATAGTGTTGTTTTTTTAAATTGCACCTAACTCGTTTATATCAACAAATATATACCACTTTTCAATGGAAAGTTTAAAACCTGCAACTTATTACTCAGGTTCTTCTTTTCTGTAAGCTACTACGTTGTATTCAATGGGCTTTCTATCTTTTTTGCCGCTTTAGGCTTAATTAAAGTGTAAACGATGGTGGTTTTTATATTCGCCCCACTTTATGAATCTCGTATCCCATTTTATGAATCTTGAATCCCGTTTTATGAATCTTGCATCCCGTTTTATGAATTTCGCATCCAGTTTTATGAATTTCGTATCCCGTTTTATAAATTTCGCATCCCATTTTATAAATGTCGCATCCTGTTTTATGAATCTTGCATCCCGTTTTATGAATGTTACATCCTGTTTTATGAATCTTGCATCCCACTTTATGAATTTCGCATCCTGCTTTATAATTACCGTATCCCCAATCCTACATCCCACATCCCACATCCCACATCCCACATCCCACATCCTTATCCCCTCTTCGCTCTTTCCCAGTTTACTGATTGCGAGCCTTTGATGTAACGTTTAAGCCCAAGGAAAACGGATAAGTTCATGATAAAAAAGTAATAAGGAATAAACAGGATTTTTACTTTTATCGATTTATTTTCGAGGTACCAGCCCAACAATGCTGCTACATAAAACAACATTTGAAGCCAGAACAAGATGCTGAAGAAACCAAAATCCATAATTCCTTCGTTTAATGCCAGCACCAAACCAATCGGAATCATAAACAGAAGCGACAGCGGAGCCAGTGTCCAGCGCAGCACACGGTGCGAGATGTACTGGAATGATAGTGTTCCGTATTTAAAAATATTCAGGAGCGAACTGAGGCGGATTACCGACTGTATGCCTCCCGCCGAAATACGGATTTTGCGTTTAAGTTCCTCTTTCACATTGGCAGAAGCAGTTTCGATGGCATAGGCTTCGGGATCATATTGTATGGTATAACCTTCCTGCGCTACCCGTAAGGAGATGATAAAATCGTCGAGCAAGGTGTCGCGTTCCACTTCACGATAAAGATTGGTGCGGATGGCAAACAGTTCGCCGGCAGCGCCCACAACCGAGTACAATTCGGCATCCCATTTTTTCAACGTAGATTCATACTTCCAGTAAATGCCTTCACCGGCACCGGCTGCTGCATCTTTGTCTTTATTGATAATGCGCTTTTCGCCCGATACGCAACCAACTTTCGGGTTGCTGAAAAGGTTTACTATCCGCCGTATCGACTCTTTTCCAAGCATGGTGTTGGCATCGCAAAAAACCACAATAGGCGTATTTACCAGTTTCATGCCGCGGTTCATGGCGCCTATTTTCCCGCTTCGCTGAGGCAGGTGGTGCACTTCAACACCCTCGAATTGTTTGAGCAGATCGGGAGTTCCATCATCGCTGCCATCAGTAACCCATACCATATGCAGTTTGCTGGCAGGATAATCAAGCTCACGCGAATTTTTAACTTTTTCGGCAACAAAATCTTTTTCGTTATAGGCTGCAATAAATAAGGTGACATCCGGCTCATAATCAGTATTTACAACCTTTTTTTTCGCCAAACCCAGAATTCTTCTGATTTTAACAAGGGCGTACAATAAAATCCCATAGCCGAGATAAGCGTAGAAAACGATGAAGAGCAAAGACCAAAATGCGATTTTTAAGGCTAACATAAGTCTGGTTTTATGGGTCAGATTTGTTTTTTTGCGTAAATATTGAACTCGTCCACCACGCCATACTCAAAACTGGCAAATCGGTTCAACGAGTCTTTAATGTAATCCTCGCCCGAGTGTTTATCTTCCATCACAAAAGTAATGTTCGGGAATTCTCGGATAAATTTTTCGGCACCCAACAATGCCACAGGTTCCATTCCTTCCACATCAAGTTTAAACAGAATTCTGTCCTCCTTTTTAAGACCAAGAGCCGGGTAAATTGAATCGAAAGTAATAATGTTAGCCTGGCAGTTCCCGGTTTCGCCGGCTCCTGCTATGTGCGATGCTCCTGTGTTTACAGGATTGAAAACAAACCTCGCCTCGAAGTTCTTATCGCCCAACCCAACGGCAAAGGTTTGAACATCAGATTTCAAATTATTCAATTCGAGGTTTTTAATCAGTACTTCGAAATTGTATAGGATCGGCTCAAACGCAATGCTGCGCAATCCCAACCGGGCCATTAAAATACTGTAGTCGCCAACACCGGCGCCCCCGTCGATAAATACGGTGTACTCATTTTTGTGAGCCAGAAAGTACTTTTTAACTCCCCATTCGTAATAATAGTTGGCAAACTGGAAATCGTTGGTGTTCTTCCTGCAAAAAAAAGCACCTGCCGAAGTATGGATGGTTCTATCGGAGTTATGCGAAGTTTTATTTAAAACATATTTTACCGAAGCAAGTATCGAGCCAAGATCGCCATGCTTCATATAATCTAAAAAATAACGAGTGTATGTTAATAATTTCTTCATTTAAGTTGACTGTTAGTATTTTACGAGGTGAAAAGAGTTATTTTTAAGGTGAAACACGTTCCCATATTCCTGTTGCCTGGTTGAGCCGCTTAATTACCCTACAAGGGTTACCGACGGCTATCGAAAATGGTGGAATGCTTTTGGTAACTACGCTTCCTGCACCAATCTGCGAGCGCTGACCGATGGTAACACCTGCCGTTACAACCGAATTGGCACCAATATGTACCTCATCTTCAATAATAACAGGCTTAATATCTAGTGGTTGAACGCTTGAGTTTTTAGTGCCATCCTTATAGCCATGGTTAAAACCACTTACAAAAACATGCTGTCCAAGCCCGGCACCGTTGCCCATGGTAACCGGTCCAATAATGACAGAACCTATACCTACCCTGACGCGGTTGCCAAGCAGTACATTCCCGGAACCATTGTTAATCGTACAGAAGTCTTCAATGGTTGTTAAATTACCTATTTCAAAGCGATTCCAGGGAAATACATCAATACGCGAACGGCAGCGTATGGTGGCCCCTTTGCCTTTTTTATGCACAAAAGGATTCAAAAACCAACGAACCCAAAGGCGAGGCCGGGGGTTTCGCCTGGGTGCTATCGTCCAAAGAACAAACTCTTTGATTTTTGGATTGGATTTTATTTTCTGGACTATTCCCATTTTGTTGGTTTTATTAATTAATTGCTGGCAGAAACTTTTTCAATGGCTTTATAAATTTCCTTTACATTGTTTTCCCATGTATGGCTGAGGGCAAATTTTCGGCGTTCCTGCTGTTTTTCAGGACTGTCTTCGCTTAAAGCCTTTTCTATCAGGTTAATATAATCCTCATGAGTAGCTCCCAGGTATGTGTATTTCCTGAAATACTCCATTGCTTCGGTAGTAGTTGCAATGGTAGGTTTTCCCATGGCGAGGTATTCGTCAATTTTACGGGGATAATTTCCTATAGTTGCATCATTAACAACCTGAGGATTCATGCAGATATCAAAGCCTTTGATATAGTCGGGAAGTACTGATGAATCGCGGGAACCTAAGAAATGAACATTCGGAATACCATGCAGGTCGGAGGCTTTAAAAACATCATCTTCAGGCCCTACCAACACTATACTCCATGCCGGACGTTGCCTGGCAATATGCGCAATAAGCTGAACATCAAGTCTTCGTGATGATAAAAACCCGACATATCCAATAATAGGGGAGGGGATAGCACCTAAATCCTCGGCAGCAATAATTTTCCTGTCTACATCGTTGAAAAGCGAAACATCGCATCCCTGCCCCACCATATAGCTGTGTTTGTTGAATTGTAAGCCGTAATTAGTATAAAGGGTCGAGTTATTTACAACCACATCGGCTTTGCGTATCAACTGAGGTTCGAGCCGAACACCTTGTTTGCGCCAGTAAGGGTTTTTCGTGAGGTAATCGCGCATGTAATAAACGTATGTTGCAGGTTTTAAATACTCTTTCATGTAAAACCCCTGGAACATGGAACTATCGTTGAATAAAATATAATCTTTAAAACCCAGGGTGTTTATTGCCTTCAGAATGGCTTTTGCAAAAATGCGGTTATTTCGTTTGTTCAGTAAATCATATAGCCAGGACGATTTTACCCAGTTGATGGATTCTACAATTCCAAGCGGGTTCAGGTTCCATAAATTAGGTTCAAGTTCAACAAGATCGGGCACAAGGCCTTTCTGAACTTTTATTCTGTGCTGGATTTTAGCAGTATTTTTCTCCTTGTACATGCTCATCCTGTCGAGCGGGGTATTTACGTAAAGTACGCGGTTGTGCCTGGCGAATTCCATGGCAATGTTTTTGCAGTTGCTGCCTATTTCAATATCCCAGGGCTGAATGCCGATAACGATGATGTCGCGGTTTTGTATCATATCAAGCTGATTTTAACATGATTATTATTTGCCTGCCCCAATTTCACGGTATATTTCGAGTACGCTTTGTGCCATGGCTCTCCACGAGAATTTTACCGCCTGCTCAAATCCTTTTTTAATCAGATCGTCCCTTAGTATTTTGTCGGCTAAAATTTTTATAATGGCTTCGGTAATTTCTTCGGGTTTGAATGGATCAATTATAAACGCCGCTGTACCCGCTACTTCGGGCATTGACGATGTGTTGGAAGTGATAACCGGCACACCGCATGCCATGGCTTCGAGCATCGGAATGCCAAAACTTTCGCGTAGTGAAGGATACAGAAACACATCGCTCTGGCAATAAATGGAAGGCAAATCGGTATTTACCACGTACCCGGTGAGTACAATACGGTTTATCAGACCTTTGTCGCCAATTTCTTCCAACAGTTTATCCAGTTCTGTACGGTCGTAATCGAGCATTACCAGATGGTGTTCGCTGCCGCTGCGTTTTATAAAATCGGAGAACGCCTTCAATGTGCCTTTTGTGTTTTTCTTGGGATCTGTGTTGCCAAGAAAGAAAAAATATTTATCAGGCAGGTGGTATTTCTCTTTAACCCGTTTTAGTTCAGCTTTATCAGTTACCGGTTTAAAGTGCTCACTTACACCATTATAAACAGCGGTTAATCGTTTGTCGCCTTTCATTCCAAAGAATTCGCCTATACGGTTTTTCTCGAAATGAGAAACGGTAATTATCTTCTGGCTTTTCTTTACAATTTTCGGCACAACCATTTTGCGGTAAACATTTCCGAATTTCTGGTAAGGGGTAGCACTGCCGGTGAGTATTTTGGCATAGCTGCTTTCCATGTATATTATATCGTGCAAAGTTACTACCAAAGGGATTTTGCAATTTACAGGAGCCGTATTGCTTGTGCAATGCAATATCTGGCAATCGGCTTCGCGGGCAGCTTTGGGCAAGGCAAACTGCTCCCAGACAGGATAAGATCCACCGTCTAATTTCACAATTTTGAAATTGGCGGTTTCCTTTAAAACCGAATCGTCTTCATCGGGTGCGATAAAAACAACATATTCGTTTTCATGGTCAATTTCCTGAAGGTACCGGATCAGCTCAAGAGCCACCATATCCATACCATGTTTTTTCTTGCGGAAAAGCCTTTGTCCTTCTATCCCAATTTTCATAAAACAATGATTAAAATTAGATCAAGTGATTAGTGTTTAGGCGGGGTTTTTACCGCGCTGTGTTTGGTATGTATAAATTGCTTGTTAGCTCCTTTAATCTTTAACAGAGAGCCGAGCATAAGCAACATTCCTTTGGGCAGGCTGAGCATTGCTTTCAGCGTTGCCATATTGTAAAACGATAGCGGCACCGAGAACAGGAAGGCAAATACGCACAAGCCTGCAAGTTTGAGCCACATCAGGTTATACCACATTGAAACCCCGGCTATATAGTTGGTAATCACAAACAGGACACTTATCGCCAATACGGCTCCCAGGAGTAAAATCCGTGGAGGTTGTATAAACTGTATGGCTTTATCGAAATAATCGATATTCCCTTTGGTAATGAGGTCTCTTACGGATGAGCCTATATCCTGGCGGAAGTAATGCAATTGTGCGGAAAGCCAGCGCCGCCGCTGGTTGCTGAATACTTCGGCTTTCTGAACTTTTTCGTCGTAAACCAGGGCATCATGCAAATATTCGATTTTATGCCTGCCTTTCAGCATTTTGAGCTCAATTTCCTTGTCGAACCCGCCAATGGCTGTTACCGATGACATCATAGTTTTAAAGAAATCGTAATTGAAAGCCATGCCCGAACCTATTATGGCTGATGAAAGGCCAAGCACCCTATGTCCTTTGCGGAAAATATGGTTGTTAATCTCTTCGCTTGCGGCATCTAAAATAGCTAAAGCCGTATCCATGTTTTTTGCTGCCCGGTGTCCCTGGACAGCCATATATTTTCCTTCAAAAGTGGCATTGATTTTGGTCAGGAAATCGGCAGCCATCACATTATCGGCATCCAGAACAACTGCAATGTCATACTTATCAGTAAGTTGCTCCATGGCCTTGTTCAAGGCTTTCGACTTGGTGCTTTTATCGAACTTTACTTCAATTACTATTATCGGGAGTTGCTTTAATCTGGCAATTGTCTCGGGGAGGAATGAGTCGGCAATAATTACCACATCGTATTTTTCGTGGGGATAATCCTGGATCAAGGCTTCATTTGCAACTTCAAGAATTACATCATCCTCCTTGTAACCTGGTATCAGGACAGCTATTTTTCGCAGTTTCGGATTTTGAGCGTAGCGGGGTTGCCTGTAAAACAAACCGGCAAAAGCAAATACAAAAATGTAAAGAGTAGGAAACAATAAGGCTACACATGCCACAATTTGTGTTGTCAGGTAGATGGATTGAAAAGCTGTGTTCATCTATAATTCGGGTTTAGATGTGTTTTATTACAACGAAGGATTTGTATGTATGTCATTGATGAACAAATGCTTAACATTCCATAGTATAGCTTTGATGTAAGCGAAAAAATGGCCTCTTTGTTTTTTGATTGCAAAAGTGGCAGCATTTTTAGGTATAGAAACAAAAGTCTGGTAAAGAAATGCGACTAGAAACTGAATTCCTTTTACGTTACGGCGCAGGTATAAAATGCGGGCGCGATTCATATAATACGTTTTAAAAGGCGTTAGTCGTCCGGTCGAAATTGATTCTTTATGCATGACCGTTGAGTTATGAACGTACCATAATTCGTATCCTGCTGCACGGATGCGCGCTCCCCAATCGAGTTCTTCGTAATACAGGAAGTATATTTCGGCCATCAGGCCTACTTTTTTTACCACTTCCAGGGGTATCATCATCGCGGCACCGTGCACAAAATTGGTTTTTGCATCGACCTCAAACTGACCTGAGTCTTTGATCCCATAGCCGTACCCATGACTTCGCATGGTATATGGATTCATAGGTGCTTGTCCCGAAAACTGTATGGTATCCGGCTGGAAGAAAAATTTTATTTTTGGACTTACGGCTCCGATTTTACTGTTACTTTCAAGTTTTTCAACCAAAGGTTCCAAAAATCCGGGTTCAACCTCGGTATCGTTATTCAGCAGCAGGATATATTTGCCTTTTGCACTGCGTATGCCGACATTATTTCCACCTGCAAAACCTAAGTTTTCTTTACTTTGGATAAAAACGATTTCCGGGTACGTTTGAAAAATAATGGCAGGGTCATCCTTTGGCGAAGCATTGTCGACCACAATGATTTCGATATTCGGGTATGTTATATGACGCAATGATCCGAGCAATGCACAAGTAACTTCCGGATGATCGAAACTTATCGTGATAATTGAAACTAAGGGTTTCTCCATGGTGAAAGTTTATTTATTATTGCCTGAAAGAACATTATTTGTAGCTAATCAGTTTGTCTAAAGTAATGAAAAACAAATATATGCCACAGATTTCACAGATTTCACAGAAAATTATTCATCAGTTTTAATTGAAATTAATTGAAAAACTGCTAAAGGCAGTTTAAAATCTGTGTAATCTGTGGCAAAAATGCATTTTGATCGACTGATTAGTTACCATTATTTTAATCCCTAAACAAACGTATTCAGTGGTAGGTGTGCACAACAGCGTTTATCTTTCGCGGTACATTTTATCGTAGTATTTTAAATAGTTACCCGAGGTAACTTCGTCGAGCCACTGTTGATTCTCGAGGTACCATGCCACTGTTTTCTCAAAGCCATCGTTAAACTGCACTTCCGGTTGCCAACCGAGTTGTTCGTAAATTTTGGTTGCGTCAATGGCATAACGTAAATCGTGACCGGCGCGGTCTTTCACGTAAGTAATCAGTTTTTCGCTATCGCCTTCGGGGCGGCCCAACTGGCGATCCATGATCCGGCAAAGGGTTTTTACGATATCAATATTCTGACGCTCGTTGTTGCCGCCAATGTTGTATGTTTCACCATTTACACCTTTTTGGTAAATCAGGTCGATGGCTTTGGCATGATCAACTACATACAGCCAGTCGCGGATATTGGTTCCCTGCCCATAAACAGGAAGCGGCTTATTATGTCTTATGTTATTAAGAATCAGCGGTATGAGCTTTTCAGGAAACTGGTTTGGCCCATAATTGTTCGAGCAATTGGAAATTACGATAGGCAAACCGTAGGTGTGATGGTAGGCTCTTACCAGGTGGTCGCTGCTGGCTTTGGAAGCTGAATATGGGCTGCGGGGATCGTAAGGGGTGGTTTCGAGAAATTTGCCTTCGTCGCCAAGCGAACCATATACTTCATCGGTCGAAACGTGGTAAAACCGCTTTCCTTCAAAATTGTCTTTCCAATAGAAGCGGGCAGCGTTGAGTAGGTTTACCGTACCTACGATGTTGGTCATGATAAATTCCTTGGGACTGGCAATGGAACGATCCACATGCGATTCGGCGGCAAGGTGTATTACCCCATCGAAGCGGTATGCATCGAATGTGGCCATAATGAAATTCTCGTCAACTATATCGCCTTTAACAAATTCGTAATTTGGCTCCGAAGCAATATCAGTCAGATTGGCCAGATTTCCGGCATAGGTGAGGTTGTCGAGATTGACAAACAATGTATCAGGATATTTTTTAACAAGCAATCGTACAAGGTGCGATCCTATAAATCCGGCTCCGCCGGTAACAAGTATTTTTTTCATACTGATTTTATTTGTTGATT
The DNA here is from genome assembly GCA_037142075.1 of Bacteroidota bacterium. Taxonomy (GTDB): domain Bacteria; phylum Bacteroidota; class Bacteroidia; order Bacteroidales; family UBA4417; genus UBA4417. Next base: position 13,801 of record JBAXBJ010000052.1, on the reverse strand, counting down.
TTATAGTACTGATTTTTATTTGTTTATCGGAAAATTCAGCCTCAATAGTTCATTCCGCAGACCGGGGCTGAGGCCAAAAGTGATTCCTGGTAAAGTTATTATTGTTTTGCCGCAAGTGCTTTTTCCCAATTCCAGGATGAAAGCATCATTTCGTCCACATTTTTTTCGGCTTTCCAGCCTAATTCTTCGTTGGCAAAACGGGTATCGGCCCACACCATTTCGACATCTCCCGGCCGGCGCGGAACAATTTTATAGTTGAGTTTCTCGCCGCTCACTTTCTCGAACGAATTAATAACATCCATAACTGAATATCCTATCCCGGTGCCGAGGTTGAATATTTCGAGATCGAGTTTGCATTTGTCGTTAAGCATGCGTTCCACTGCCACTACGTGGGCTTTGGCAATGTCAACCACATGAATATAATCGCGCACCGCGGTTCCGTCGGGTGTATTGTAATCGTCGCCAAACACGCTGAGGCAGGCACGCTGGCCAATAGCAGTTTGCGTAATAAAAGGCACGAGATTATTTGGCACTCCCAAAGGCAGTTCTCCGATTAATGAGGTGTGGTGTGCTCCTATCGGATTAAAATACCTGAGCGCGATGGCATGGATGGGATGCGCCAAAGTGGTAAACTTCAGAATATCCTCGCACATTTGTTTTGTATTTCCGTAAGGCGACCAGGCTGGTTTTATAGGAGCTTTTTCGGTCACCGGCAACTCGTCGGGCTGACCGTATACGGTGCAGGAAGATGAAAATACAAGATTTGTAATTTCGTTATTTTTCATGCCTTCGAGAAGGTTGATGAGCGACTGCACATTGTTGCGGTAATAGTGCAATGGTTTGCTCATCGATTCGCCGACGGCTTTAAACGCCGCGAAATGAATGATGCCGTCAATATCGGAATGACGTTGTAAAAAATCATTGGTAAGTTTTGCATCGGCAAGGTCAAATTGCTCAAAGTCTGGCATAACACCTGATATTTTTGCAATATTATCCAATACCTCAATGGTTGAGTTTGAGAGGTTATCAACAATCACAACATCGTAGCCATGTTGTTGAAGTTCCACAACGGTATGCGACCCAATGAACCCTGTTCCCCCGGTAACCAGTATTTTTTTACTTCCCATTTTTTAGTTTTTTTATAATTGATTAAGTTTATATTTTGTTGTAAAAATCACCCGATTAATCAGTCGTTCTGATGTTTATGCCAAACTTGCCGGCCACTCACGACAGTGTTTGATTTGTGTTTTTCGCCCCAGTATTCGAATACGTTTTTTAAATCTGCAACTTTAAGAGGTTTTGTAATATAATCATCCATACCTACTTCCATGCACTTATCCTTATCGCTCTTCATGGCATTTGCTGTCATAGCAATTATAATGGGCCTTTCTTCTTTCAAATGATTTACTATGATTCTGGTTGCTTCATACCCATCCATTTCGGGCATTTGGATATCCATCAAAATCAACTCGTAACGCTGTCTTTTCAACGCTTCTATCACCTCCAGCCCATTTGCAACGATATCGGCCGTATAGCCGAAAAGTTTCAACACATTCTTGATCATCTTTTGGTTTATAACATTATCCTCAGCAACCAGGATCTCGAACGGATATTTTTTGGCAAGATATCCCAAATCCGAATCGGATGACAGTGAATTGGATGTATTTATTGGGGCTGGCGAAAGGGCTTTCGACAGTATTTCGGACAACTGCGAGTGTTTTATAGGTTTGTTCACATAATAAGCAAACAGGTTGTGCATTTCATCTTTTTGAAAATTGTAGCCTATTGAAGTTAGCATAATTAAAGGCAAAACACTCTTGTTAAAGGTTTTCCGCATCTCACGGGCGAGCATAATGCCATCCATTTCAGGCATCTGCATGTCTAAGATGCCAATGTCGAATGGGTTGCCAGCACTCAACAATTCAAGTGCCGCTTTACCCGATTCGGCAGTAACGCTTTTCATCCCCCAGAATTCGCACTGAATCTGCAATATTTTTCGGTTGGTCGGATTATCGTCAACAATAAGAACACTTTTACCGGGTAATATTTTCAAAGAACTGTCTTCGGAGTCTGCTTCATTGAGCGCGGTTGTGTATTGTGTTTTAATCGTAAACCGGAAATCAGATCCTTGTCCTTCAATGCTTTCGACCCAAATTTTTCCCTTCATTAGTTTTATCAGGTTGCTGGTAATGGCCAGGCCCAGCCCTGTACCTCCGTATTTACGGGTAGTGGTGGCATCCGCCTGGGTAAAAGGCGTAAAAATGGTAGCTAATTTATTTTGAGGTATTCCGATGCCTGTGTCTTTAATTGAAAACTCGAGTGTTACACTCTCTCCGGTTTTGTTTGCTACCCCTAAATGTATATAAATTTCACCACTCTCCGTAAATTTGATAGAATTGCCAATCAGGTTTACCAATATCTGTCGTAAACGGAATCCGTCGCCAATAATAAATCTACTCACGTCAGGATCAATAAGATACATGATTTCGAGGCGTTTCTCGAGTGCTTTGGGAGCGGATAGGTCGAGTACGTCCTCGATGCAGCGCCTGATATCGAAGGCATTGTTTTCCAATTCCATATGTCCCGATTCTATCTTGGAGAAATCGAGAATTTCGTTTATAATATTTAGTAAATTATCGCCGGATGTTTCTATTATCTCAATATATTCACGTTGTAAAGGGGTGAGGTCGGTATGCAACAGTATGCTGGTCATACCAAAAACGCCGTTCATGGGGGTTCGTATTTCGTGGCTCATCGAAGCCAGAAACTCCGATTTTGCCCTGTCGGCGGCTTGTGCCCGTTTCATGGCATCCAGGAGGTTTTCCTGGGCTTCGAAACGGCGTATTGAATTGCGCACATTATTGGCCAACATATTCAGTGTGCTTTCCTCGCTTGCTGTCCAATGATGTTCGGTTTTACAATCGGCAAAGCCTACCAGCCCCCAAAATGACTCATCTTCAATATCAATGATCGGGACAACGAGGAACGACCTGATCATTTGCCTTTCGAGGACCACCTTCATATTCCCGGTAAATCCGGAAGTTTGGGCGTTTATCGGCTTGTGCCTGAGTAAGTTGGCATACCAGGCATTTTCGTCGTGGTGATAAATAAACTCTTCTGCTTCAGCGGGATTTATTTTATCGGATATTTCGGGTGCAATCCATTGGTAAACAATCTTTACCTTGCGGATGCCGGTTGTTTTATCGGATTCGTTTTTGAAAACAAAAATCCGGTCGATCTGTGAAATCTCCCCGATTACTTTTAGTGCTTTGCTTATTGAGGTGTCAGGGTTTTCACCTGTCAGCAACTGGTTGGAAGCTTCGGTTAATCCCCTGAGCATGTTGCTTTGCCGAAGCAATTGTGATTCGCCAAGACGGCGTTCAGTGTTTTCTTGTTCCAGTTCTATCTTCTGCTGGTTGAAAACCCGGATCAGGTGCGCTACCTGGCTGAATTCATCTTTGTTCCTTTCGAGGATATTTAATTGTGAATCATCTCCGTCGCGTAAGCTTTCGGATATGATAATCAGGGGTTTGCGCACCCATTTGTACAACACAAGAAAGAAACTTAAAACAACTATGGAAAGGAAAATACAAAGAAAAATAAATACGAAACGATTGGTGCGATTGAAATTCGATAAGGCTGTATTTGATTTCTCGAAAGCCAGCACTATAGTTTCGTTCGCGGCTTCATCCAAAAGTGGTTTGTATACAATAAGTGAATCGTTTTCCATGCGGAAGGAAGTTTCACTTTTTTGAATATGGAAAATGCTGATGTTGCACGACGTATTTCTGGAAAGATCCTGTATGAATGTGCTATCCCAACTTTTGCTTATAATAAATACACCGTTGGCCGGAGTGGAATGAGTGACGTCGAGCGTAGGATGAATGGTTGAAGCAACAATCTCAATTATGCCGGCCGGCGAATGATAAAAGTAATGTATAAATCCGTTTTGCAGCACATAACTTAACACTCTGTCCTTTTGGGTTGCATCGGCAAAAAAATCTTCCGGTTTATCGCCGAAATTATACACGAGTTGTTTGTTGAGGTTGTAAACCGAAACCGATCCCAGTTTAAAGGATTCGAGACTGGTGCCAATATTACTTAGTGCCCAGTTTTGGTCCGGTTTTTTTATGTTATAAATCAGGTCGTCCCAAATAGTGTAGTCGTCAAGTATTTGTTTTAACTGACTGGATTTTACATTGATAGCCGTGTTCACCAATTCAACCTGTTGCCCTACAGAGGAAAGGAGCATCAGATCATTTTGTTTTTTCTGCGATTTGAAAAACAATAATAACACTGCTCCTACAAGTATAATAATTGCTGAAAACAAAAGAAGAATCCTATTACGTATGGTCATATTATTGAAAAAATCTAGGAGTCGGAAGTTCCTGATAAATAAAGCCAGCCTTGAACAGAAACAGGCACAACGACAAAAACTGAATTTTCAGGCAAAACGACAGATGTTTATTGTTTATTGATAAAACAGTTAAAAGTAATAAATTATATCATCCTGAATGCCTATTATTATCTGTTAATTTAATTAATAATTTCCCGGGCAAAATACCATGGTCATTTTTTCTTTAACCACAGTTCGAAAATTTTCAAAACCCAGAATATCAGCACAATGAGACAAAAGCATAAATCCCTGTTCCTGAAAAAAAATCAAGTAATAATTACTGCCTGATTACTGCTGCTAAAAACGGTACCAACTGAAACAGCGCGATATCCGAAAAACATTTCAACCGGGTTTGCCTGTATTTACAGGCATTGAAGCGGAAGCCAATTCCTGATTTGCCAGGGCATCGGCATCCAGTACATCGGAATTGAGCATCAATGCCATTGATACATAAATCAGCATACCGGTGGGCATAGTGCCCAAAACGGCATTTCCATAGGAAGCAACCATCACTCCAAACATTCCTGATGCCAAAGCAGCCATTTTTATCTTAACTATCGGGTCGCGGATCCTGAACATGATCAGGTACGAGGCCTTAATCAGAATATAAAACAGGATAAAAAGATGCAGACTCAATCCGATGATTCCTTGCTCGGCCCAAATAAGGACATACCAGCTATCGGTGGCAACCGACGAAAGATAGGCATTAGGAAGGTATTTTGCCGCCTTAACCCCGGCATGGCCAATTCCGCCTCCCATAGGACGTGTGGCCAGGTAGACTTTTAGTTTCTTTTGGTTCTCGAGCCTCACCTGAAGTGATGCGTCGTTAGGGTCGAAAGCCGAACGCATACGGCGTATCTGTTGATTATCCTGGCCAATGAGCGTGAATTTAAAAAACGCAAATACTAACATCATCATGAAAAATCCTGAAATCATGACGGCTTTATTCTTCTTGAGAATGAAATAGAGAGCAAACCCGGCTAAAGGCACACTAATAGAGCCACGTGTACCCGAGAGTAACATTCCGTATAGACCTAATATCCCAACGAGGAGTAAAAATATTTTCCTGGGTTTGCTTTTCTCAACCAGCGAAATAATTATAAATACGACTCCTGTATATCCCTGATTTGCACCAAACTGGCCTGCATCGCTGAAAAACGAAAATATGCGGAGTTTGCCAAAAAGAATATGGGTGATGGCGCCGCCGCCATCAAGCCAGGCTTTTTCCCAGGGATCGACCCCAATTGTATTTTGCAGAATGCCTTTAAAGGTTGCCAGTAATGAGAAAACGCCCCAAAGCGTAAGAAAGGTATCTACTTTGCGGTTGGTATTAAAAAAGAGCAACGTTAACGGGATCATCAACATCATATACAACGATATTCCACGCATACCGGCCAGCCATGCAGGTACACTGCGCGACTCGGGATTGGCAACTTCAATAATGGAATAGGCAAACCAGATGGCTGCCAACAGGGTAACGTCTTTTTTCGCCGGCGACCAGTCAACCCTGTCGCGGAAACGATTGAATATTAATACAATATAGGTCAAAAACAAGATGCCATCCATGGCCATGCCCAACTGCAATCCTTTAATGTACCGGCCCAAGCCTAAAATCAGGAACCCGAGACTGATGGCTGTGTATAAACCAATCTCAGGATACCGGAAGAAATAATTAAAATAAATAAGGATGAAAGGAAGAAACACAAGGCCAATTCCTGCAATAAGTCCTGCCTTACCAATAAGTAATCCTGAAATTATAGTTACGCCAAGAAGCAAGGCAACATATTTGGGTGTACCCAACTTGCCTGAGCCTGAAACTGTTTCGAACGGATTCGACTTATTGAGCATAAAGTTTAAAGCGAGGAATATATGCCATTACGGCATTTCTTCAATTTACCGACCTAAGTTTTTCTTGAATTTATGATACATTTCCTTATAAAAATCTATTCCTGCCGTAAAAACCAGCCTGTTAGTGAGGTGAAGTTCGCTGTTTAAAAACCGAAATCCAACCCAAACTCCAATTGCCGTGAAAAGGATTGAGGCTACTGCAACCATAGGCAATGATTTGAAGACAAAAATTGCAATCAGGTCGCCGATTACATTGGCTATAACCATAATAAGTACTTTAATAAAATTCCTATCGGGCTTGTTGATGCTGTCAAGCCCGACGCCCGTCATGCGATCGATAGGGAGCAGCAATCCATACACAGAAAATATGCGTACAATCATCACGGCTTCGGTATGCACGTATTGTTTGCCTCCTAGAACCAAAACAAAGAACTCGGCAAACACCAGCGTGAAAAGACTGATGAAGATAAACAGGTACGTCATGGCTCCCGAATAGGAATAAAAAATAGATTTCACCTCTTCAATCTTGCCTTGTATACTTGCTTTCGACATTTTAGGGAAGGCGGTTGCCACAAAACTCCGGAGCGGAATTTGCTGTAGTTCCGTTAATTTCATGGGAATGCTGTATAAAGCTACAGCTGCTGTCCCCATGGGGCTAAGGCTGATAATAAGCGTATCGGCACTGCGTAGCAGGTTAGTACCTATGAGGGTGAAAGTGGTGTATTTCCCAAAATCAAGCAGAACTTTGTTGGTGCGCTTTGTCGCTTTGCGGATATGCCTCAATCCATCCCAGCCATTGGCCACGCAAATTACCGATGTTATCAGGACTATTATTAACTGTGCCCAAACCAATTGCATGAGCGACATATCGAGAAACAGGTAGTTGAGTAAAAGTACGAGAAAAAATCCGCCGCTGTTAATTGATTTGACCATCAGGATTTTCCCGAATTTCTGATCAGCCTGCATAATCACAAGGGCTGTATTGAGTGGAAGATTTACAAAAGCCAGCAGGGGATACCAGGTAAAAAAAAGTTCGTACCCGGCATTTTTTATTGGTATTGGAAAAAGCAGGTGACACGACCAGAGAATAATGGCTATAAAAGTGGTGGCTATAAGCCCGATCAGGCCGTTCGAACCTACAAATTTCAGCCTGTCGTCTTTGTCCACACCCGAAAGGTAGCGGATTATGGCTGTATTGGTAATACCAAAACGAAACATTTCGATAAAAGTACCTGAAGAAATATACAAAACCCACTGTCCAAAAATATCGACAGGAAAAGTACGTGCCAGAAGTGCGAAACCTGCAAAGCCAAAAAATGCGATTGTAAGGTTTCCTGTCAGTGAAAGGAAGTTAGCTTCACGGGTTATTTTACCAAGGGCTTTTTTCATACCATTATCTAAACATTATGTTTTGAACCTGCCTGCATACGAATAATACTTTTAGCTATTCGCCGCAACTTGCTGCGCTTTTTTGGCAAGTCGCCCAACACAATTTCCAACACGGGTATCTCTACGCCATTCAGCAGCACCACGGGTTCGTGCGAAGTAACTTTTTTTAATATATCCAATACACCCTGATCCGACCCGGTCCAAACCCTGTTAGCCCTGCATTGTAAAATTGCCAGGTCCGCAGAAGCCACCAGGTTTATCGGGTATGAGTAATACAGGAACGGAGGAAGTTCAATTATCACATAATCAGGCTTATCCAATAGTGACATATACTGCCGATCGAGCAAATCTGTGTAGTTACCTGCCGAAAAGTAATTGTGATTTACCTGGTAAGCGAAATACTCCAGGTTATCGAGATAATTATCAGGTTTTTGAAGAAAAGGGCTGGCGGTATTAATCCGGTTGTCGCCATAGCCAAGCATACGGCCTATAAACTGGAACCTTCCTCCTGATCTGTTTCTTTCCGACTGAACTGGTTTTGAATCAGCAGGATATCCTATCTGGCTGGTTTCGGTCTGGCGGAGCGACTCGCGCGAGAAGTTGAGAAACAGTACGTTTTTACCCTGTTTCTTGAGTTTCCACGCAATGTTCCCTGCGCTGACAGTTTTCCCTTCCGAACTCAGGGAACTCATAAACAACAATGTCCGTGGTTCGTTCGGGTCTTTTTTATTTACAGTAAGCAAGTCAATCTGCTGCAGGGTCATTTCCAGTAAACGGTTCGTGACGAAGGGAAAATTAATTGAACCGGTGTTGAGGAAAATTTTAGGGAAAACGCCAATAGTTTGCAGTTTCAGGATTTTTGATGCCTTTTCGGGATTTTTAAGCGTATCATCAAAATATTCGGTTGCCAGTATGCTGATCAATACTAACAGAAAACCAACCAGGCCGGCAACAAGAATTAAAATTTTCGTTTTGGTCGGGTTTGCGGATAAAGGGAAGAAAGGAGGATCGACCGCTTTAATAGATGAAGATAATTCGGCATCCTGCATTTTTAATTTTGCCAGATTTAGTCCATGTAAAATTTCAAGAAATTCTTGTTCCGAAACTGAAATTTCGCGTTCGATACGTTTCAGGTTCGCCCCTGCAGGAGCATAAACGGCATATTGTTTCTGAAATTCCCTGATGCGGTCTCCAAGCACTTCTATGCCGGCCTTCGTATCTTCGTATTCAATTACGTTTGCAATCCAGTCGGTGAGTAGCGAATTAATTGGGAGGCCGCTGGTAGTGTTACCATAGCTGTACAATTCGTTTACAGAGTTGCGGATTTCCTCTTTCAGTTTTTCGGAAGTTTGTTTCAGATTTACAAGATCTTTCTCGTCAAGGGTTTTGCCAAAACCAACAATTTCGGCATCGGCAATTTTTGTATTTATATCGCTGAGCTGGTTGCGTTTTTCAATTATGTCCGAACTCTTAAGTTGTATTTGTTTTTGCGTACCTAACTTTTCCTCAATCCGGTTTATAGCAGCTTTAGTTCCAGCCAGTTTAATGCGCTTGTTGTTGTAATCTACATCCAGGTCCTCCTTTACTACGGCAACTGCTTTACTTTGTTCGTAGTAGTTAATAATGTTATTGTCTTCATTGAAACTCAATAATTTATCTTCTCCCACTTTTAACCTGCCGGAAGCTTGTTTGAGCTGGAACTCAAAATATCTGACAACAGCATCCGATCGGTTTTCCTTAATAGCTTTATAGTTTTTAATGCACACTTCGGTCAGCAGTGCCAGGGTCTGCTGGCAAATGCCGGGTTCGTCGGCATCGAATTTCAGTTTTACAAGGTCGCTGCTCGAGATGCGCTGCACATTTACGGATGAAATAGCTTTGATTGAATAGTGAGGATGGCTGAAATACAGCAATTTATATACATAATTTGTATCACTGCTGCCCATATAGGCTTCCAGGTTTTTAACAGTTTCCTCAAAATCATCCCGGTTCACGGAGGACGGGATTGTAATGGAGTTATCCGATGAGTTAAGATCTGAAAAAGAAAATGAGGAGATGCTGTCGCTTTCCGATGCAACAATTGTATCAGCTGATGAGTTTTCTGTATTTTCTGTAAAATTTTTACCAACAATAAGTTCCTGCCCAACCTCAAGATTGTTCCCGTTGAGTTCGTTCATTTCCGTAATTTCTTCCACTGTTAAACCGTAGAGTTGAGAAATGGAAAAAAGGGTTTCCTTGCTTTTTACTATATGTGTCTGGTTTTGTTTGTAGTTTGCCGGCGGTTTTGGGGAAATGGGTTGTGGTGTTGCCGCTTGCTTTTTATTATACTGAACCCTGTGTGATCCATGCGAATTAACAATCAGGGACTTGACATAGGCAGGTGTGGTTTTCTGCAGCTTGTTATACGCATCCTTCGAAATATAGCGCGTATCGTATTTAGGCAGCATCAGATGTTGCGCTAATAGCCGGATTGCAACTTCCTGCTGGGTTTCACGCGATTTTATAACGTTGATCAGGTTATCAAATGCGGTATTGGTTGCAAAAAAGCTCAGGGTTTTATCCATTTCCACACTCGATCCTGATGCAATCCCAGTGTAAAGAGTTGTTTCGGATGAATAGGAATATACCGGGACGCGGGTAAGGTACCAAACCAGGGCGGATAGTATAACAGGAGTAAAAATTAATATTACCAGATTTTTCTTAACCAGGCGCAGAATCTCAATTACCTTCATTGGAGCCAGATATTTCGTTAGTTAAGTGGAAATCCATTCCGGTAATCTCCTCCAGTATTAAATATGCTGTCAGAAAATCCATCCTCGTAACTTCATAATCGGATTCAGTGCGGTTGGCGGCTTCTGACAGACGGGTATATTCAGTTAACGGGATCACCCCATTTATGAACTCTTTTTCAACCAGCATCATACTTGCTTTCGAGGTTTCAAAAAACTTAGATTTAACCCTGAGCAAACGCTGTTTCAGAACAAGCTCGTTGTATTGGCGGATAACCAATTGCCTCACTTCATCGCGCTGAACTTCGGCCATACTTTGAGCCTGTTCAACTTCAATGCCTGCCATTTTAAGCTGGTTTTTCCTGTTAATCAAATCGTAAACAGGAAATTTGAAATAAATGGCCCCGCCCCATTTTGTTTCGGCACGATTGGTAGCAACAGCAGGTGGTTCAATTCCGCCAACTGTATTTTGCGAATAATTATAAAAATTGCCATATCTCACATCGGCCGAAAAACCTATATTTCGCGTCCAATCTACCTCGTTGGATTTGAGCTTGCAGTTATTCACTATAATCTGCAGGTCCCGGAACCGTATATACGGATTATTTGCAATGGCCGAATCCATTAGCGCAGCTAACGGGGGCAGTTTGTTGCTTATATCCTCTTTTATCGGATCAAATGTCGTAACCGCCTGGCTACTAACTATCTCAGGGAACCACAAGAGGGAAAAAACAAGAAGGGAAAGAAAGGCTATACTTCTCATCATACCTGCAAATTTACAGAATTTTTGAGCTTATACAGTATCTTTCTGAAAAAGGGCTTTGAAAGTACGTAAAATCAGGCCGAAATCGTACCAAAAGGAATAATTGTCACCAGTAAAATGCTCAGAGTAAGAAACGTCGAGCCTTTTCCGCTCTTCTTCCGACATGTCGCCACCTTTCCCGCGAAGCTCAACCTGCCATAGCCCGGTAATCCCGGCAGGCGCATCAAAACGATAGGCCATGTCGCCTTTGGTGAGTTGGTTGGCTTCATAGTCGGGTAGGGGGCGATTGCCTACAATGGACATATCTCCTTTTATCACGTTAATAAGTTGCGGCAGTTCATCAATACTGGTATTGCGGATAAATTTCCCGACTTTTGTAATTCGCGGATCATTGACAATTTTAATAAAGGCTGATTTGGATTTGTCAATTTCAGCTTTTTGCTCTTTGTAATAATATTCGCATATGCTATGATTGTCCTCCACTATCATTGGTGAGCAGCGCATCCCCTCAGGTAATTCTTTACACCTGGGGCATGGCTTTTCGAAATCAATTACCGTTTGAGTGGCTGCCGATGCATATTGATTTTTATCTTTAGCCAGTTTTGCAAGGTCGGCATCGGAACCCGCACGCATCGAACGTAGTTTATAAAAATTAAATCGTTTTCCGCCTGCGCCTACCCGTTTCGATATATAATAGACTTTTCCTTTCGACTCAAGCCTTATAGCAATAATTACGATCAACAAAACTGGTGAAAGCCCGATCAAGGCTCCGGTTGCCAGTACCACATCGAAAATCCTTTTCGATAAAGGCATTTTAAAGGGTGCTTCCTGCACAGGCTCGGGCTCGTCAGTGTTTTGGGCACTTACTGCCTCAAGCGGGATCAGCATTTTACGGTATTCTTTCAGGTATTTAACCCGCCCGACTATTTGAGCCGGGTCAAGTGGCAGCACAAAGTAATCGTCAACATGCTTCGTTAGGGCTTCTTTATAAATGTCTTCTCTGAACTCAAATGCTATCAGTATAAAGCAAACCGGGTTCAATTCGGGTCGTTGGCGAATCCATTCATGCATGGTAAACCCATTTCCTCCCGACAGTGACATTTCGCAAAGTATTGCATCAGGCTTCGTTTCCGTTTTGAGAGAATTTTCGGCAGTAAGTGAATTCCTGAAATGGCGTAATGATATTTGATCATTTGCCTCAATAGCAGCTATTGTTTCTGCCGAGTTACCGATATAAACAATTGTAAGTGTGTCTTCCATAATTAATTGGGTAAACCTTTTGAAATGAGTAACAGCTTCTGATTATTCGATAAAAATCCCCTGTGATCACCATTTTTTCGCAAAATGCACAGGATTCAGGTTTTTATTGATAATTTCCTCCAATTCTTCGGGATTAAAAGGTTTGGTTAAAAAATCCTGTGCACCGTTTTTATAACAATCAATTCGAGCCTTGGTGCTTTCAACGCCCGATAACATAATAACCGGTGTATGCTTGGTATATCCGCGCTCACGCAGTTTTTTAACAAACTCGAATCCATCCATTTTGGCCATTTGAAGGTCGCATATGATGAGATCGGGTGGCAAATTGACTTCGAGCCAGTCGAGTGCTTCTAAACCATCGCTTTTAGTAACTACATCGTGTTTTTTTGACAGGAAACTTTCTAAAAGGAGCCGGATGCTTCTTTCATCGTCTATAGCCAGAATTCTACTCTTACCCATCGATTTGGTTTTTATATGTTATTGAATTTATTTTAAGATTTCCTTCTGATTGTGAACCCACTCCGAAATTTGACTTTGTTCGAAAAGTCACTTGTTTTTCGACCCTATCCGGTGCCCGGTCTAAATCATCCGCATTACAACAATAGTTATGCAATACTGATTTAAACATTTGCTCCTCATAATTGATTTACATGAGAGATATTAGTAATACGGTTTAGCGATTTTTATTTAAATATCGAATGAAAATCAGAGGTTTCGCGATGACGGGACATTTGAAATTGAAAAAAGTAAATTTAAACATTAAAGTTGTATGACTTGGCGATATTATGCCATTTTACCGAAAACGCCTTAAAAGAATCCTGAAATCGTACCAGAAAGAGTAGTTGTTGCCTATAAAATGATCGGAATAAGCAATATCCAAACTTTTGCGTTCGAGTTCAGAAATATCTCGCATTCTTTGGCGATCTTCAACCTGCCAAAGTCCTGTCATGCCTGCCGGTGCTAGGAAACGTCGCGACATATCTCCCTTAGTTAATTGTTCCGCTTCGTACAAGCGCAAGGGTCGGTTGCCGACAATTGACATATCGCCCTTTAACACATTGATTAATTGCGGTAGCCTGTCGATACCTGTGTTGCGGATAAACTTACCGACTTTAGTCATTCGCAGGCTTTCATTTTTACCGGATGCGGATTTTGTATGGTTTATTTCATTCTTTTGTACCGAATACCAATACTCGCAAATCGACTCTGTCCCTATATGAATGAGAGGCGAACAGGTAATATTTGGTCTTAGCTGGCTGCATTTCGGGCAAGGTTTCTCAAAATCTATTTCCGAATTTTGACGTCCGTAAGTGAATTGGCTTTTTTGCGCTGATATTTCAGAAATTACCGGCTCAACCCCATCGCGCATGGAGCGAAATTTCAGGTAATCAAATATTTTCCCGCCTGTGCCTATCC
>JBAXBJ010000051.1:0-33105 GCA_037142075.1 Bacteroidota bacterium | reverse complement strand
AATCGTATTTGATTGGTTTTTAAATTATTATCAGAGACGCGAGGCATCGCGTCTCAAATTAAAATCAATTTTATGCATCGTTATTAAAATTATTTTCTACGAAATGGCAGAAAAAATCATTTTCATCAAATTAAAACGGCCAATCGTATTTGATTGGTTTTTAAATTATTATCAGAGACGCGAGGCATCGCGTCTCTACAATGGTTATCGCAAACGATCATTCCCCCAATTGGCAGGGTTGTTACGAATATAATCTGCAATTCTTTGGAATTCGCCAAAATTCCTGATAATATGCTCATAATAACGTGGTTGCCATCCGAAAACTATATTATGGTTCAATGCATACATCGTAACTGCTGATTTGAATCCCCTCATTACTGATCCTAAATTTTTGGCTTGTGGCGCAAATTTGTTTTTACGTGGCAAATCAAGGCTTGTTGCACCCAATAAATCCATTTCAAATTCAGGGTCAAAATCTGAATTAAATCCTGGAATTGGGTCCAATTCTGAATTTAATTCTACAGAGACGCGATGCATCGCGTCTCTACGGGCGGCAACCGGATTTTCGACTGATCCTTCGATTAATTCATTCTTATTAAATTGATTTTCACCAATTATTAAAATTGCATGAAAATGATTTGGCATTACCTGATATTCATCTAAGGTCAGATTCATATCCGGTCTGACCTCTGGCGTTTTTAACCATTCTGATTCAACTATCTTACCGATTTGGGACAATTGTATTTCGAAATGCGCTTTATCAATCAATGGTTTAGTGATGTGTCCGAAAAAATGTTCTCGGTTTTTTGTACATAAGGTCACAAAATATATTCCGCTTGAAGTATAATCCCAATTTCGTAATCGGGCAGAAGAAATGCGATAAATTCCCTGAAACTTTTCCATTCAATCAGATCATAACATATCTATTCAATTTCAAGGAACCAAATTGATTTAAACAATTTTCGATGCCTTATGCACGGCATCAGCCATCTCGGAAATCAGGCCGGAATTTTTTTCAAAAGCAGTTCCGATCACGATAATATCTGCACCGGCCATTGCAGCAGCGTTAGCTTGATCAGGCGTACGCAATCCGCCTCCGGAAATTAATGGAATCGTTATATTTTGCTTCACTTGCTCTATCATGGCCAAAGGAACGCTGTTTAAGGCACCACTGCCAGCTTCCAGATATAGTAATTTCAATCCCAGCATTTCGCCGGCCATGGCAGTGCAGATGGCTATATCCAGTTTATCCGAGGGAATAGGCACTGTATTACTCATATATTGTACGGCAGTTGTTTTTCCGCTGTCAACCAGCATATATCCGCATGAAATGACTTCGAGAGAACTCTGTTTCAAGTAGGGTGCAGCTATTACATGACGGCCTATCAGCATTTCCGCATTCCTGCCACTGATAAGGGAAAGAAAAAGTATGGCATCTGCATTCCTGCTCATCTGCATATTGTTTCCGGGAAATAATATGACCGGGATTTTGCTGTTCGCTTTAAGTGTGCTGACACATTGATCCAGTTCATTGTTCACCAGGAGGCTTCCTCCGACAAAAAAATAGTCAACGCCGGCTTTAGCGGCATTTATAGCAATATTTTCCACATCCCCGTTCAGTAATTTATCCGGATCTACTAACACGGCAATGGCTTTTTTGCTTTGCCCCGATTGGCTTAGAAGTTGCTGATATATGGTCATCAAGTAAAATTAAAAAGCAAATGTAGAAAAAAGCTCTTAATATGCAGTTTTGAGTTTCGAAATAGCGAACTGCAAATTTTATCTTATCTATATTATGAGCACGATTTGGCGAAATTGTTTACGAAAATGCAATTTCACTTGAAACTGCATTCTTTATCCTGTAAGTTGTTAAACATCAGGATAAAGTGAATTCAGCAAATATGTAAATGCTAAAAAACAGCTTTTGCGATTTTGCAGATATTATCGGATTTACCCATGGTATAAAAATGCAGAACGGGAACTCCAAATTTAATCAGTTCGCGCGATTGCTCAATAGCCCACTCGACACCAACCTGTCGTACTTGTTGGGTGTCGGTGCATTTTTCAACTGCCAGCACAAGTTCTTCAGGAATGTCGATGGAGAAAGTGCGTGGCAATGTCGAAAGCTGCGATTTTAGTGAAATGGGCTTTAAACCTGGAATAATAGGAACATTGATCCCGGTTTCACGGCAAGCTTTTACAAACTCATAATATTTCGAATTGTCGAAAAACATTTGTGTTACAATGTAATCGGCACCAGCATCAACCTTCGCTTTAAGGTATTGCAGGTCGGTAGCAAGGTTTGGTGATTCTATGTGCTTTTCGGGGTATCCGCCAACACCGATGCAGAAGTTAGTAGGAACCGGGTTCAGAATATCTTCTTCGAGAAAAATTCCCTGGTTCAGCTTAATGACCTGTTTCACCAGGTCTATGGCATACCTGTGCCCGTCGGGCTCAGGCTTAAATTGTTTTTCACCACGCAAATTATCGCCTCTTATCAGTAAAATATTGTCAATTCCAAGGAACTGAAGGTCGATAAGCGCATTCTCGGTTTCTTCCTGGCTGAATCCCCCGCAAATTAAATGGGGAACCACATCTATCCCATATTTGAATTTGATGGCGGCAGTAATACCGACGGTTCCCGGTCTTTTGCGAACGGTTCTGCGTTCGAGCAAGCCGTCTTCGCGTTCTTTAAAAATAACTTCTTCGCGGTGGTAGGTAACATCAACAAACGAAGGTCCGAATTCGACCAGCGGATCAATGGTTTGGTAAATGGAATTTATATTCTCGCCTTTAAGCGGCGGAAGCAGTTCAAATGTAAAAAGTGTTTTTCCTTTGCTCTGTGCAATATATTCGGTAACTTTCATGGGATAGTTCTTCTTGTATGTTTTATTCTGAGTATTGTGCAATTTAAAAGGTCGGAAGACCGGAGTCGGAAGTCGGAAGACTTTGATGCCCAGGCTTATTCATAACATCAAATCTTTAATTGCAGTATTAGTATTTTTCGTTTCTATAAATCATTCCAAATTTGTCCTATTCATAATCACATTCTAACTTCCGACTTCCATCTTCCGACTTCCATCTTCCGACTACCATCTTCCGACTACCATTTACTATTTTCCATTTACTATTTTCCATTTTCCTTCTTCCAACTCCCATCCCTTTCTCAATAATTCAAATTTGAAGCCAGCAGCCTCTCGATTTCCTTAACGGTTAAGCCTTTTCGGGAAGCATAGTCTTCAACCTGCTCGCGGCTGATCCGGCTAATGGCAAAGTATTGTGAATCGGGATTGGCGAAATAATACCCGCTTACGGCGGCTGCCGGATACATCGAAAAATTCTCGGTGAGTGTAATGCCGGTTTTATTGGCATCGAGCAAATCGAAAATAGTGCCTTTTTCGCTATGCTCTGGGCAAGCTGGATAACCCGGAGCCGGTCGAATACCTGCATAGCCTTCGTGGATTATTTCTTCAATTGTCAGATTTTCGTCTTTGGCATAACCCCAATATTCCTTGCGAACTTTATCGTGAAGCAACTCAGCAAAAGCTTCTGCAAGCCTGTCGGCGAGGATTTTTACCATGATGGCATTGTAGTCGTCGTTTTGATCTTCATATTCTTTCACCCATTTCTCGATTCCAAGCCCGGCTGTTACAGCAAACAACCCAATATAATCGGGATAACCAGTTTCTTTTGGTGCAATAAAATCAGCGAGTGAAAGGTTTGGAATGCCTTTTTCCTTTTCTTCTTCATTACGGAGGAAATGAAGTATTGTTTGCTCTTTATTTTCAAGAGTTAACTCAATACTATCTCCGACTGCATTCGTTTCGAAAAATCCGAAAACGCCGTTTGCCTGTACCATTTTTTTATCAATGATCTGCTTCAGCATAACCTGCGCATCGTTGAAAAGCTTGCGTGCTTCAACGCCTTTCAAAGGATCCTCAAATATAGCCGGGTATTTTCCGCTGATTTTCCAGGCGTGGAAGAAAAACGTCCAGTCGATATATTTACTGATTTCTTCCAAGGGATAATTATCAATATGCTTAACTCCTAAAAAGGTGGGTCGTACAGGTTTAAAACTGCTCCAATCCATTTTGAATTTGTTGGCCCGTGCCTGTTCGAGTGAGACGTAAGTAACACCAGCCCTTGTGCTTTCATGCTTGTGGCGTAAAGCAGAATATTTTTCAGTAACTGAATCGATAAAAGGTTTTTTGCCATCCGCCGAAAGCAACGCAGCTACAACTCCGGTAGCTCTGGAAGCATCACGAACGTGAATAACCGGGTTATGGTATTCGGGCGCAATCTTAACAGCTGTATGCATTTCGCTGGTAGTAGCGCCGCCAATAAGCAATGGAACAGTAAATCCCCTTCGCTCCATTTCCGAAGCAACAAATGCCATTTCTTCCAAAGATGGTGTGATCAATCCCGATAGTCCGATGATATCAACATTTTCTTTAATGGCTGCATCCAGGATCTTCTCGGCATGAACCATCACGCCAAGGTCAATTACTTCATAGTTATTGCATCCTAAAACTACGCCTACAATATTTTTACCGATATCGTGAACATCTCCTTTAACAGTAGCCATCAGGATTTTTCCGGCTTTATTATTTTCGCCCACAATTTTTTCAGCTTCAATGTAAGGCAACAAAACGGCAACGGCTTTTTTCATTACACGTGCGCTTTTAACAACTTGTGGCAGGAACATTTTACCGGCTCCAAACAGATCGCCGACCACATTCATTCCGGCCATCAGCGGACCTTCGATAACTTCAAGCGCCCTTGCAAAATGAGGACGGGCTTCTTCCACATCGGTTGCAACATCAGCATCCAATCCATGAACCAAAGCATACGTTAAGCGTTCATTTACCGGAAGGCCCCGCCATGCTTTTGCAGCAGCTTCAGTCTTCTCAGTCGCTTTCATTTTCGAAGCGTAACCGATCAGCCTTTCGGTGGAATCAGGTCTGCGGTTAAAGAGAACATCCTCAATAAGTTCGAGTAAATCCGCCGGAATATCATCGTAAACCGGCAGGTTACCGGCATTCACGATTCCCATATCCATTCCTGCTTTAATAGCATGATACAGGAAAGCCGAATGCATCGCTTCCCTCAAGTCGTCGTTGCCACGGAACGAAAACGAAAGGTTACTAATGCCGCCGCTAATCCTTGCAAAAGGAAGATTTTGCTTGATCCATTTAATGGTTTCGATAAAATCGACAGCGTAATTATTGTGTTCTTCAATACCGGTTGCAATAGCCAGGATATTCGGATCGAAAATAATATCTTCGGGTGGAACCCCGATTTCGTCAACCAAGATATGGTAGGCCCGTGAGCAGATTTCTTTTCGGCGTTCCAACGTGCTGGCCTGACCGTCTTCGTCAAAAGCCATTACTACCATGGCGGCTCCATAATTTCTGATTTTGCGGGCATGTTCCCTGAAGGCATCTTCGCCTTCCTTCATACTGATGGAATTCACGATGGCTTTGCCCTGCAAACATTTCAATCCGGCTTCGATCACTTCCCATTTCGAGGAGTCGATCATAATCGGCACCCTGGCAATTTCGGGCTCTGCCATAAGCAGGTGCAGATACCTAACCATTTCACGTTTGGCGTCCAACAAAGCATCGTCCATATTGATATCAAGCACTTGTGCGCCTGAATCTACCTGTTGACGGGCAACTGAAAGGGCTTCGTCGTATTTTTCTTCACGTATAAGGCGGGCAAATTTCTTTGATCCGGAAACATTGGTCCGCTCCCCGATATTAATAAAGTTGCTGTTCTCGAAAACCATCAATGGCTCAAGACCGCTCAGTCGCAAATATTTTGGGATAGCCGGAATGTGCCTTGGAGTAGATAGTTCGGCTACTTTGCAAAGCTCCCTGATATGTTCGGGCGTGGTTCCGCAGCATCCGCCTATAATATTAACCGATTTATTAGTAAGTATCGGCTGAATATGATGAGCCATCTGCAACGGCGATTCGTCGTATTCCCCGAACTGGTTAGGCAAGCCGGCATTTGGATAAGCGCTAACATAAAATGGCGCTTTCCGCGAAAGCTCTTCAATAAAGGGATTGAGCTGTTCTGCTCCTAGAGAACAATTGAATCCAACGCTCAATAAATCAATGTGTGAAACGGAATTCAGGAATGCTTCGGTAGTTTGACCGGAAAGCGTGCGACCGCTGGCATCCGTAATTGTTCCTGAAGCCATAACCGGAAGGCGCAAGTTTCGTTCAGCAAGGACTTCGTTTATGGCGTAAAGCGCAGCTTTAGCATTCAGCGTATCAAAAATGGTTTCAACCAGAAGCAGATCTACTCCGCCGTCAATCAAGCCGCGAACCTGTTCAATATATGATTCCTTGAGCTGGTCATAACTTACCGCACGAAATCCCGGATCATTTACATCGGGCGACATGCTGGCTGTTTTACTGGTAGGGCCAACAGCACCGGCAACAAAGCGTGGTTTCTGGGGGTTTAGAGCGGTGAATTTTTCAGCTTCAGCAACCGCAATCTTAGCAGAAGCTACATTCATTTCATACACAATCGGTTCCAGCTCATAGTCAGCCATCGAAACCGATGTAGCATTAAAGGTGTTTGTTTCAATAATATCAGCACCAGCCTCAAGATACGCCCGGTGAATTTCGCTGATAACATTAGGTTTGGTGAGTGAAAGTAAGTCGTTGCATCCTTTCAGATCGATAGGATGAGTGGCAAAACGCGTGCCCCTATAGTCAGAATCTGTCAGTTTATACCGCTGTATCATGGTACCCATAGCACCATCCAGCACTAAAACGCGATTTTCCAATACTTTATATATGTTGTGATGTTCTGTCATACTATTTAAAATATATTAAGCCTTGCAGCATGTATTTAACAAAGCTACAGGACGAAAGTTGTTAACGCAACACAATCAATATCTCCGCAATCCGGGAGCAGGAGTGTGCTTTAATTATAATCACCCTTTCGGGTTCAGGTATTGGCACCTTACTCACCAAGTGGTGGTGGTTGCCAGAGGTTCACTGAGCCTGTTCTCTCGCCTCTTCTGTATAACTCAAACCTCCTTTTAATTTGGAATATTTGATTTGCAAAGATATAGGAATTTATTGATTTGGATGCAAACGGATTTTAAAATGTTTGGGGCAAGCAGAAAAAGCAACAGAAAACTATAGGTTCTTTAAGAATTTAATCAATAATATCGGATCAAAAAAAATCATACCTTTGCAGCCCTTAAAATTAAGATGAAATGGAACTTCAAATTACTGATACTATGATGAATTATAAAGTGCGTGACATCGCACTTGCCGAATGGGGCCGCAAGGAAATTGAAATTGCCGAGAAAGAAATGCCCGGCCTTATGAGTATCCGCAACAAATATGCAGCCGAGAAACCTCTCAAAGGTGCGCGTATAACCGGATCGTTGCACATGACCATTCAAACTGCCGTTTTAATTGAAACACTGGTTGAACTGGGTGCTGACGTGCGCTGGGCCAGTTGCAATATTTTCTCAACACAGGATCATGCCGCTGCTGCTATTGCTGCTGCCGGTATTCCGGTTTTTGCATGGAAAGGTGAAACCCTCGAAGAGTACTGGTGGTGTACAGATAAGGCACTCAATTTCGGAGAAGGAAAAGGTCCTCACCTGATTGTTGACGATGGCGGAGATGCCACATTGCTGATTCATAAAGGATTTGCAGGCGAAAAAAACCCTAAATTATTTGAAGAACAGGGTTCCAATGCAGAAGAACAGGTTATTATGAACCTGTTGCGTGAAACCTATGTTGAAAACCCGACGAAATGGCACGGTGTTGTAGCCGACTGGAAAGGTGTTTCAGAAGAAACCACCACAGGAGTTCACCGTTTGTACCAGATGATGGAAAAAGGTGAGTTACTCATCCCGGCCATCAACGTTAACGATTCAGTTACCAAATCCAAATTTGACAACCTTTACGGTTGCCGCGAATCTTTGGCTGACGGTATAAAACGCGCAACTGATGTTATGCTTGCCGGCAAAGTTGTGGTTGTTTGCGGTTATGGCGATGTGGGCAAAGGCAGTGCAAAATCGATGCGTGCTTACGGAGCCCGCGTAATCGTTACTGAAATCGACCCAATCTGTGCTTTACAGGCTGCTATGGAAGGTTTCGAAATTAAACCCGTTGAAGATGCACTGGACGAAGGAAATATTTATGTAACCACTACCGGAAACAGGGATGTGATCACGGTGGAGCATATGCTCAGAATGAAAGACCAGGCTATCGTATGCAACATCGGCCATTTCGACAACGAAATACAAGTTGATAAGCTGAATGTATTGCCAGGTGTGCAGAAAATTGAAATCAAACCACAGGTTGATAAATACGTTTTCCCTGACGGACATGCCATTTTCATGCTTGCCGAAGGCCGCCTTGTGAACCTGGGCTGTGCTACCGGTCATCCTTCGTTTGTGATGAGCAATTCCTTTGCAAATCAAACGCTTGCACAACTTGATTTGTGGAAAAACAACTATGAAGTAGGGGTTTACCGCTTACCGAAATACCTGGACGAAGAAGTGGCCCGCCTTCACCTTGCGCATATTGGCGTAAAACTTACCGTACTCACACCCGAGCAGGCTGAATACATCTCAGTTCCCGCTAACGGTCCATACAAAGCAGATCATTATCGTTACTAAAAGTTAAAAGGAAAATTACATTGCAAAGGGTTATCATTTTTTTATGATAGCCCTTTGTTGGTTTTTTGGGAAATGGGGATATAGGGAAATGGAAAATGGAAAAATAGAGAAATAGGAAAATGTGACTTGTTACCTATAACCTTTTCAGTCTTCTAAGCCATTTTCTATTAACGATTTTCTATTTTCTAATAACAATTAACGATTAACTATCTTCCATTAACCTGAGGCTAAGTAAAGCCCCTTAATTGTAAATGTACAACACCTCGCCATCATAAGTATGCTGGTACTGCATAAGCGAATAGGGTGAAGGGCCTTCGAAAGGGGTGCCATTGTAAAGGATAAATTTCGACTTGCAAACCGAATCTACACAAGTAGTACCGCCGGGTTCAACACTG
Organism: Bacteroidota bacterium; assembly: GCA_037142075.1. GTDB lineage: Bacteria > Bacteroidota > Bacteroidia > Bacteroidales > UBA4417 > UBA4417. Next base: position 24,051 of record JBAXBJ010000051.1, on the reverse strand, counting down.
ACTCTGGCTCCGGTTTTTTCAGGGTCATAAGGGCAGCAGCACTCGTAAACCATGAATTCTCCGGGAAGGGACTGAAATATCAAAATCCCCCTGTAACCATACTTTTCTTTGTACAGGTAACCGCCTACAGGTATATAATCCAGAGAATTAGGGTATAATTGCAAACTCACTGGTACATAAGGTATGACCGGCTGTTTATCTTTATTACAACCCAGCACCAGGAAAAGGAGAAGCATTACAGAAGATAGAATTCGCATAAAGTAATTATTGTACCTGTTTTTCGTTTAAAATGTTGGAGTTACCTTTTTTGGTAACGCAAAGGTTGCTCTTAAATTGCATTCTGAGTTAGAATGCAACAGCCGAATAGGAGAAGTTGTCATTTTCTATGCTCTCAAAATTATATAAAAAACGAATGAGAAAATCAGGGATTAAGAGGCAAATATTACTTTTATTCGCAATCGTTTGCTTATGTATTTCCGCTTTTATTAACCAGGGATGCAGCCTGCTTATTAAAGACAAGCAATCGGTTTCGGAAAAAAAACAACAGAAAGCGGATGAAAAAGCTTCGGCCGAATACGAGAAAGCTCGGGAACAGCATTATAAGATTCAGAGCAAGACGGCTAAGAAGATGATGAAACGAACGAAAAAACAGGCTTCTGATTTCAATAAACCCATGAAACGTAAAGGCTTCAATAAGACTAAATGCAATTAGGATTCCTGTGCAATTGCACTTTTATTAATAGAAGGGGCTGTTTAAAATTGTATTTTATATATACTGAAGGGGCGAGAGGCAACATGGGAAGGGGCGATGGACGGGAAATACCATGAATAGTGATCTTCAATTGAGGATTCTTCCGTCTTCGGACTTCCGTCTTCTGACCTCCAAGCTTTCGGAGAAAAGATTTGATAAATTTAAAAGGTGTCTGAGTTTCCAGTTTTATAATGCAAAAAGGACAATGTGCCGGGTGCGGGTTTTTTATACTCGAATCCTGTAGCTTTTTTTGAGACCTGAATTTTATCCCCAAAATTATTCTGGATTATTTATATCTTTACGCACAAAATCATACAGTTACGTTTCTCATGGAAAATTTCATTTACATACTTGTAGGTATTGTTTGGGTGGCCTATTCATTATACTCGGCCAGGCAAAAAGCCATGCAGAAGCAGCAATCCTCTGATTTGCCGCCCTCCGGACCCTCGTCATCATCACCTCTTCCCATACCCGGAAACCAGCGCGGGGGCAAATCAATGTTCGATGACCTTCTGCGCGAACTCAGCGGCGCACCGGCACCAGTTCAACAAATTGATCAGCCTGTTAAGTCAACAGTAGCTATTCCATCTGCCCAGGAACAGGCTACAACTTTTCCAGGCAGGGGTTCATCGGTTTATACAAATATTGCGTCCGTACCAGACATTTTTGCATGGAATGAGTCAATAGTAAACAGGACAAATCCCGAAAACAGCGAACTGCCGGTGAAAAAGGGAAATATTGAGAAAAAATTTAATCTGCGCGAAGCGATCATTTTCAGTGAATTACTTAATCGAAAGTACTTTTAAGGTGATTTTTTTCTCATCCTTAATTATTTGTTAACAGAAGTTAAAAATATTTTTACCTTTACGTGCTTTTTTAAAGGTAGGCTATTACATTTACAGCAAAATAAAAACCAATCTTATGGTAAGAAAATTACTCTTTCTCCTTGTTGTGTTTCTCACAGCACACGCAGCGGTACTAGCCCAATCGGGTGCCTTGCAGGGTAAAGTCACCGACAAGTTAACCAAGGAACCCATTCCGTTTGCTAACATTATTGTTGAGAACAAGGGAACGCAAGCCGGTGGTTCTGCTACGGACTTCGACGGCAAATACACAATCAAGCCGATAACTCCGGGAACCTACGATGTGAAAGTTTCATTCCTCGGTTATAAGCAGGTTCAGATTACCGGTATTCCTATCCGTTCCGGTATTATCGAGTACCTCAATATCGAACTGGAATCAACCGCCGTTCAGGTTGAGGGGGTAACTATTACCAAGTACAAAGTTCCACTCATTGATAAAGATAAAACAGTAACCGGAGCCACAGTTACTTCGGCGGAAATATCGAAGATGCCTAACAGGAATGCTCAATCCATTGCCACCAGCGTTGGAGGTGTATTCTCACGCGACGGTGAAGTTGGGAACGTTCGCGGACAGCGTTCGGAAGGTAATGTTACATACATTGACGGTATAAAAGTCCGTGGCACAGGTAGCTTACCGGAATCAGCCATCGAGCAGGTATCAGTTATGCTGGGAGGCGTTCCTGCACAATACGGAGATGCTACCGGCGGTATCATCAATATTACGACTAAAGGACCTTCACGGAAATTCGGCGGCGGACTTGAGTTGCAAACTTCCCAATTCCTCGATCCTTATGGAAGCCACCGTGTTGGATTAAACATGACCGGACCGCTTTTTATGAATAAAGAAAAAACAGAAGCTCTTCTTGGATACTTCATAGCAGGGGACTTTAATTATCATAAGGACGGTGCTACATTGCCATTGGGTCTCTATAAAGTGAATGATGCCAAACTGGCCGAACTCGAAAAAAATCCTCTCAGACCTTCGGGAACAGGATCAGGAACCTATCAAAATGCTGAATTCATCCGCATGAGCGACCTGGAATCCCTGAAAACTTCGCTTAACAGCAATGGATATGATATTAATACTTCGGGTAAACTTGATGTAAAAACCGGGAAGAATACAAACCTTTCTTTCGGCGGTTCCTACAGAGCCTACGCCGGGAATAACTTCAACCTGTACCACTCTATTTTCAATTACAACCGCAACTCTATTTCAAGTGGAAACGAATGGCGTGTATTCGGCCGCTTTACCCAGCGTTTCCCAGCAGCAAAAGAAGGCAACAACCTGATCAAAAATATCTATTACTCAATTCAGGCTGACTATACCAGTATAAAAAACAAAACCGAAGACCCTGACCTGAAAGATAATCTTTTCGCTTATGGTTATGTGGGTAAATTTGATACTTACAAGGAAAGAGGATACGACCGTACAGAAGACTCTATTAACGGAGTTCCTACACAGATCAGGACAATGAATGGATTTTCCGACACATTGGTAACTTTTCAACGCGCTGAGTTTAACCCGATTATTGCCAATTATACTACAAATTACTACGATTTGTACCCAAACCCCAGGAGGGTTGATGATATTTATGCAGGAGGAGGAATGCTGAACGGGTATAACCCCAATGGCGTTTTTGGAGGTGTATACAGTTTGTGGTCCGCACCGGGTTGTCAACAGGCAGGTTACAGCAAAAATTCAACCACCCAGGTCACTGCCAATATGAATCTTTCGGCCGATGTGGGAAACCACGAAATAAAATTAGGTTTCACGTTCGAACGTTACAGCCAAAGCAGTTTCTCCTATGCACCTACGGCCTTCTGGCCTCAGATGTTCCAGTTAACCAATTCGCATATCATCCAGCTCGATTTATCGGATACTACAGAGACGAATTACCAGGAAATCAGGAATGGCGATACCACCAACGTTAAGCAATATGATTTCGGGAGGCTTTATGACGGCACTTCGCAACGCACCTTCGACATAAACCTGCGTAATGCCATGGGCTTACCAAAAAACGGAACCGAATGGATTGATGTAAATTCATACGACCTCAACTCGAATACCATATCCTATATCGACGATAAAAGTGTAAGGCATACTGTTAACCTTGCTGAACCTATTTCGGTAAATTACTTTAGCCCGGATGAGTTCCTCAACAGCGGTAGCCCGTTTGCAGCAGCCAGGGGATACGATTATTACGGCAAAAAGCTAAGTTCAAATCCAAGTACCATGGATTTCTACAACAAGACAGATGCCAATGGTAACTATACCCGTGAAATCGCACCCAATCAACCCATTTATATGGCAGGGTATATCTCTGATAAGTTTTCGTTCGATGACCTGGTATTTAACGTAGGTGTGCGTGTCGACCGTTTCGATGCCAACCAGAGTGTGTTAACCGATCCTTATTCGCTTTACCCGGTTAAAACTGTTTCCGAGGTTAGCGATCTGGGTACACATCCTAAAAGTATGGGACCCGATTACGTTGTTTATGTTGACAACCTGGCCGAACCCACCCGTATTATGGGATACCGTAACGGCAATAGCTGGTACGATTCGCAAGGATCTGTGCTGCTCGACCCAACTCTTACCCTCGATGCCGGTAATGGAATTATACCTTATTTAAGCGGAGATAAAAAAAGAGAGATTAGCAGTGGTTCGTTTACCGATTATGTACCCCAGATTTCGGTTATGCCGCGTATCTCATTTTCCTTCCCAATTTCAGACGAGGCATTGTTCTATGCACATTACGATGTAATCACCCAGAGACCAAAATCAAACGCGGTTTTCAATCCTATTAACTACCTGTTTTGGGAATATGATTCTAACCCGACTATGACAAACCCAAACCTGAAACCTGAAAAGAATGTAAATTACGAATTAGGTTTTCAGCAAAAAATTTCCAATTCATCATCAATAAATATTTCGGCCTTCTACATCGAGTCGCGCGACCAGATTCAATCGTACCGTTATACCGGAGCATTCCCCAAAACTTATTATTCCTATAATAATATCGACTTTGGAACTGTTAAAGGTTTAACCGTGGCGTACGACCTTCGTCGTACTGGTAATGTCCGTGTTAGGGCAAATTACACACTTCAGTTCGCAAATGGTACAGGTTCCAATCCTGAAACATCCTCAGCTCTGATTCGCTCGGGTCAACCAAACCTACGTAACCTTATACCACTCGAGGCCGACCAGCGTCATGCCATCCAGTTAAATGTGGATTACCGCTACGGTGAAGGAGCCGATTACAATGGTCCTGTTATCGGAGGAGTGCAGTTTTTGAAAAATGCAGGTTTTAATATTACTATGAATGGTGGATCCGGCACACCTTATACCCGTTCCAGCAAAATTTCGCCACTCACAGCTCCTGTCAACATTATCCAGGGATCTATCAACGGTTCGCGCTTACCATGGTCATTCAGGATGGATGGTCGTTTTGATAAGGACTTTACCATAGCTACCGGAAAAGACGCCAAAGGAAATAAAAAACAATACTTCCTGAATGCATACCTTCAGATACTGAATATACTGAACACGCAGAATATCATGAGTGTATATGCAGCCACCGGTAATCCTGACGATGACGGATACCTGGCAGCTGCCGAATATCAGTCGCAGATTAATTCGCAGCTTGATACACAATCGTATATCGATATGTACAAGATCAGTGTCAACAATCCATACAACTACAGTTCACCACGTATGATCCGTATTGGAGTAGGAATAAGCTTCTAATCGAAATCCAATGCTGAATAGAAACAAAAAACAAACAAGTACTATGAAAAATATACTCCGTATTCTTCCGGCGATTTTGTTGGGCTTCCTGTTACTGGCAAATACTGCCAAGGCAGAGCAGTATCATTATAAATCAGGGGTTCCGGTTGTTAAACAAACTGCTGCAGGTTGTTCGCCCGGTGCAAATTTCAAATGGCTCGAAATTAATAATGTGCGCACCCGTATCAATACAGGCGGCGATATGTGGTGGGACTTTGAAGTGGCGCAGTACGAGATTCCAAAAGGATCAAAGCAGATGTCGATGTTTTCGGCAGCACTCTGGATTGGCGGACTTGATGCCAATGGTCAGCTGAAGATGGCTGCTTTGCGTTACAGGCAGGTTGGTAACGATTACTGGCCAGGACCATTGACCCTTGACGGAAAAGCTTCCATTACTCCAGATGTGTGTGCGAAATACGATAAATTGCATTATATCACCCGGTCGGAAGTTGATAATTTTCTTGCCTATTGGGCTGATAAACCAGGACATCCTGACTACCAGTTACCAACTTCCATCAAAGATTATCCCGCCCACGGTGATGAAACAAAGGGACAGAGCTTTTATTTAGCCCCCTTTTACGATAACGATCCTGACGGTACAGGCCCCCTTGAGCCAAACGGGGAATATAATCCAATGGAAGATGGAGATTATCCATATTATGATCTTTCCAACGAACTCTGCGGAACCAAAGTTCCAACGGCTGAAGGAGCAGGTAACCTTGTTGACCAGGTGCTGAAAGGCGATGCTACTTTATGGTGGGTGTTTAATGACAAGGGAAATATTCATACCGAATCAAAAGGTCAACCTATTGGTCTGGAAATCAGGGCACAAGCGTTTGGCTTTTCGACCAACGATGAAATTAACAATATGACTTTTTACAGTTATGAAATTATAAACCGCTCTACTTACAGGCTGACTCAAACTTATTTCAGCCAATGGGTAGATACCGATCTGGGTTATGCAAAAGATGATTACGTAGGTTGTGACGTTATGCGCGGACTTGGTTACTGCTACAACGGAACAGCTGTTGACGGTAACGGTCAGTCATTTGCTTATGGCGATAAGCCACCGGCAATCGGGGTTGACTTTTTCCAGGGACCATATATAGATCCGGATACTGTAACCATGTATGGTGATAATCCTTCGTTAAAAGCCGATCCGACATGGCATCTGAAAGGAAATCCGGATCAGTTATGGACTGGCGCGGAGAAACTTGTGCAATGGGATGGTGATACTCTTGAAAAGATTACACCACAAGGAACCATATACACCATTGTTAATTCTGCCGCTATCAATGGAATTAATTTTGGAAACGGTATTCAGAATGATGAGCGTTTTGGCATGCGTCGCTTTGTGTATCACAACAACGGTGGAGCTGCATACATGAATGATCCATCGGTAGCTATCGAATACTACAACTACCTGAAAGGTATCTGGAAGGACGGAACTAAAATGCGTTACGGTGGAAACGGTCATGCAACTGCCGGAGCTTACGGAGATACATGCGATTTTATGTTCCCCGGAACCACTGATATTTACGATTGGGGAACACAAGGCAAACCTCAGTCTCCTAAAAACTGGACTGAAGTTACGGCTGGTAATGCACCTGATGACCGTCGTTTTATGGAATCAGCAGGTCCTTTTATCCTGGAACCAGGCGCCGTAAACTATATAACAGTTGGTATTCCGTGGGCACAGGCTCAATCTGGCGGTCCAATAGCTTCTGTGAAAATGCTTCAGCAGGTGGATGATAAATGCCAGATGCTGTTCGATAATTGTTTTAAAGTTATTTCCGGGCCGAATGCCCCCGACCTTACCATTCGTGAAATGGATCAGGAATTAATCCTGTATATTTCGAACCGTAAGACCAACGATGCTGGTAATAACTACCAGGAAAAATATGTGGAATATGATCCACGTATTCAAGGTTCATCCACGGATCACTGGGATTCCTTGTACCACTTCGAGGGCTATCAGATCTACCAGTTGAAAAATGCTACGGTTTCAGTAGCCGACCTGGATAACAATGACCTTGCCAGGCTAGTATATCAATGTGATATAAAAAACAATGTTGCTCAATTGGTGAATTATAATTACAACCAGAACCTGGGAGGAAGTGTACCAACCGAAGAAGTAAACGGGATCAATGCAGGTATCGTACACTCCATAAAGATGACTAAAGATGCCTTCAGCGAGGTTGCACTGGTTAACCATAAACAATATTATTACCTGGCAGTAGCCTATGGTCAGAATAATTATAAAGATTATGTGCAAACAGATCCAAATGCGCTTGATGGACAAAAATTACCATACCTGGCTGGACGTAAGAATATAAAAACTTATACTGGGATACCACATACATCAATCGGGCTTGTTTCGGCACAGAGTGAGTATGGAGATGGTGTAATTCTTACCCGCACTGCCGGGCAGGGAAATGGGGGCAGGTTCCTCGAACTTTCGGATGAGTCGGTTACCGAAATTCTTTCAAAACCTATGGCTGACTCAATTAATGTTCCGGGTGGTGCAAATTACCCCATAGCTTATAATCTTACCTATAAAAAAGGGAACAGCCCTGTGGATGTTAAAATTATCGATCCTCTCAACGTAAAAGACGGAAATTATACGATACAATTTGACTCCATGTATAAAATAAAGGTAAAGGTTGGAACTGATGGCCAGGATACAACCATGATGGTTTCGCGCTGGTCGCTGACTGATACCAAAACAGGCAAAATCTATGTGTCGGATACAACTACCGATATTAAGAATGAACAGCTATTCCTGGATCTGGGTCTTTCCGTAAATATTGAACAAACTCTTTATCCCGGGCCTTACATTGTGGATTATAACATAGATCCGGGACCACCCGTTGGAAATATACCTGTCTGGGCTCCGGTTCTGCCGAAAAACGGTTACCTTGGAGGAAGTCAAACCTACCAGGATTCGACAAAAACCTGGTTAAATTTCCTTCCAGATGTAGATGGAAATCCATTCCTTGACTGGATCAGAGCAGGTAACTCAAAAGATTCGTACGATTGGAATGTAGGAAGTAAAAAGGCTTATGATCCGGATGCAGAGTACGAAAAAGTATTGGGTGGAACATGGTCGCCTTATATTTTTGCAGCACCTGCCATGGCCGCTGATACTGTATTTGGTGTAGCACAATACGAAGCGGTTGCTGCCGGTAATATGTCGAAAAGTTTGAACATGATCGCTGATTTTGCTGGCATTGACGTGGTTTTAACAAGCAACCGTGCTTTGTGGACACGCTCGGCCATTGTCGAAGAATCACCAAAGCAGGCAGATGCCCAAGGCAAGATTAAAAAACATGACTTACGTTTTGGCCGTTCGGTAAATCAGGATGGGGATACGGCTGTTGTAAGCAGCGATCCGGCAAAAAATTCAGATTTCATTTCACCTCGCGGTATGGGTTGGTTTCCAGGTTACGCTATCAATGTCGAAACCGGTGAACGTCTCAATATAATCTTCGGGGAAGATTCAAGACTGATTGCGGATAATGGTCGTGATATGAAATTCAATCCTTCATCGAGGGTTGTACTTCCCAATGGCAAAACCATATTGGGTGGTCGTCATTATATTTATATTATGGCTCATACAGCAGGTAAGAAAAAATACGCTGACCCTAACAATAAAACCTTTGCTGCCGATGTGTATGATAACCCTGCTTACGATGGTTGTGCGCATTTTGTAAAAACATTAAATGCAACGTATCCTGCACCTATAGTACCTAACAGGAATATGATGAAGGCTATTCAGTATTCCAACTGTATGTGGACATCTATCCCTATTGGGCCGCAGAATGGGCAGGCTCCATGGCTTGATAATGAGGTGAAAGTTAAACTCAGGGTAATAAAACCTTATGCCCGGTATTTTTCCACCCCTTTAAGCGGAGTACAAAATGCTAACAATTATTGGCCAATGTATACTTTCGATACCAAAGGTGTAATGACAGATACCAATGATGTAACTAAAGCAGAAACTGACCTTGATAAAATTAATGTGGTTCCTAATCCATACAGAGCCTACGATTCGTATGAAACGAATCAGTTAGACAACAGGGTTAAAATTGTTAACTTACCGCAGAAATGTATCATAACAATTTATGCAACCAATGGAAATATTATCAGGAAATTCAACAAGGATGAAGCTAAAACTTCCATTGACTGGGATCTGAAAAACTTTGCCGGTATTCCTATTGCCGGTGGCGTTTACCTCATACATGTTTCGACAGATCAGGGCGAAAAAGTAATTAAATGGTTCGGTTCACTTCGACCTGTCGACTTAAACGCATTCTAATAATCAGGAGAAAACAGCACATACAATTCTAAAACAGACTGACACATGAAAAATATCTATAAGTCGATCATAGCAGTCCTCCTGACGGTGGTATTGGTTCTTCCTCTTACAACCCTGGCCGGGAATAAAGACCGGTCCGGACAAGCTGGGGCATCGGAACTATTAATCAATCCCTGGGCACGTAGTTCGGGTTGGGGTGGCGTAAATGTTGCAAACAGTTTCGGCCTCGAAAGTTTATATACCAACGTTGCAGGGCTGGCGTTTACCAAGAAAACGGAGTTGATTTTCAGCCATACGGAGTGGTTAAAAGGATCACAGATCGGGATAAATAACTTTGGTTTTGGTCAAAAAGTGGGAGAATCCGGCGTTTTGGGCGTAACGGTTATGTCGATGAGTTTCGGCGATATCCCTATTACTACAGTTGATTTACCTGAAGGCGGAATTGGAACTTTTTCGCCAACCTACATGAATATCAACGTGGCGTATGCCAAGGCTTTCTCGAATGCAATTTATGGCGGATTCAACCTGAAACTTATTTCTGAATCTATAAGTGATGTGGGAGCCCAGGGTATAGCTATTGATGCTGGTATACAGTATGTTACTGGTGCAAGAGAAAACATTCATTTCGGGATTTCGCTTAAAAACGTAGGTCCTACCATGAAGTTTAAAGGTGACGGTTTGTCAATACGCAGCTTTTTACCGGGGCAGGAGAGCCAGTTCACGGTAGAGCAACGTTCTGCCGAATTCGAATTGCCTTCGCAATTGAACATTGGTGGCTCGTATGCGTTTCTCTTTAACGAAATACATACGCTCACCCTGGCAGGAGCATTTGTTTCAAATGCATTCAATAACGATCAGTTTATTTTTGGTGCGGAATACAATTTGAAAGACTACCTGATGTTACGCGGTGGATATACTTACGAAAACGGAATCACATCAAGTACAGATCGTACTACGGCACTTACTGGACCAAGTGCAGGTGTGACTATTCAGTATCCGCTTAATAAAGAAAAAAACTCGTTGTTCTCGATTGATTATTCCTATCGTGCAACTGACCCATTTAAGGGAAGTCACACTATGGCTGTGAGGCTTAGCTTCTAAAACAAACAGCAGTACAAACTGCTATAATAGTTAAATATTTCCAGTGAGGACCCTTTTTTTAAGGGTCTTTTCTTCTTATTTATAAAACACAAATGGCTACCGATATGACACAGGTAACATATTACACAAAAGAGGGTTTTGAGAAAATTAAAACAGAGTTGGAGCACCTCATTCACATCGAGCGCCCTATGATTTCTCAACAAATAGCTGAAGCCCGCGATAAGGGTGACCTCTCTGAAAATGCCGAATACGATGCGGCTAAAAACGCCCAGGGAATGCTTGAGATGAGAATTTCGAAAATGCAGGATATGCTTCGGAATGCCAGGATCATTGACGAATCGAAAATGGATGCAACCAAAGTCCAGATATTGTCGACTGTTAAAATCAGGAATCTTAAGAATAATGTCGAAATGACTTATACCCTGGTGCCCGAAAACGAGGCCGATCTGAAAGCAGGTAAAATATCTGTTTCGTCACCAATAGCGAAAGGGCTGTTAGGGAAGAAGAAGGGCAGCAAAGTGGATATTACAATTCCTGCAGGGTTAATTACCGTGGAGGTTATCGAAATAATAATTAAATAGCATCGCAATGGCTGGAATATTTGCACGAATCGCATCCGGGGAAATTCCTTCGTATAAAATAGCTGAAACGGATAAGTTTTTTGCTTTCCTGGATATTAATCCCTTGGTAAAAGGACATGCCCTGGTAATTCCGAAACAGGAGACAGACTACCTGTTTGACCTGGACGAGGAATCGTACACGGAACTTTGGCAATTTGCCATGAAGATTGCCAAGGCAATAAAGCAGACTGTACCTTGTATAAAAGTGGGTGTGGCCGTCATTGGCCTTGAAGTGCCTCATGCGCATATACATCTGGTTCCGATGAATACGATGGACGACATTAATTTTAGCCGGCCAAAAACTTCGTTTCCTGCAGATGAAATGAAATTTCTTTCCGATTCGATTGCTGCCGCAATAAAAAATATTAAGGATTAATGAGGACATACACATAAGAACCGCTTGCACCGAAAGCGGTTCTTATGATTTTAAAGCTGTAAGATGGCACTTTAGCGTTTATTTACTGAAACCGTATATTCTCAATTTCAACATCTGAACCCATTTCAAATGGCAGCATAGCATTAATTAGCCGTGCTTTTCGAAATAAAGGAAGATCACCGGCCTTAATTACTTTTTCTGCAATTAACTTATATTTAAGCAAATGCGCTCTCATGGTTCCATTCAGCAATGGATTCGAAGGGGTAAGCCATTGTGATCCGTCATAGAAAATGATGTTCGAGAAACTGGTATCTGTTATAAATCCGTTTTTAATAATTAATACATCGTCGAATTTTTCGCGTTGGGCAAATAATTTGTCGAGACGGGAACGATCGGTGGTTTTGTATTGATAGGCAATGGAATCATCTGTGACAAGTTTGAGCGAATCTATGCTCCGTGCTGTGTATAGTTCAAAACTTTGTTGTTCAATATTTTTCGTGTAGATTATCTTGCATTTATAAATACCCTGGCGATTTTCGTTTGGAATCCGGATTATGTTTTCAAGATTAAGGGGGCGTGAAGCACCAAAAAGAATTTTTCTGCAATGGTTCATCCTGGAATTATGGTACTCCAGGTTCTGAAGCACACCATCCTTTATGCGTATGGTTTCAAATAAAGGGGACATACACTTTGTCAATTAGCTCGTTGTATTCGCTGTTGCAATTGCTGTTTGCTGTTATCCCTCCGCCACTGAAAAAAAGCAATTTCCCGTTTTCGTTTTTAATAAAACGAATCATGACCCCGGAATCAAGTTTTGACCCATCGAAATATCCGAAAATACCTGTGTAAAAGCCTCTTGAATATGTTTCGGCATCGTGTATGATTTCCAGCGTTTTCTTTTTAGGTGCTCCCGAAATAGAGCCGGCGGGTAAAAGTTTACGAAATATATTTCCCAGTTCACCCCGGTAATTCGCCGGTAGTTTACCAGATATTTCGGAACTAACCTGCAAAAGCGACTTTTCGTGCGTAACTATTTTTTCGATATACCTGAATCGTTCGACCTTCACCCCTGAAGCTACCATGCTAAGGTCGTTGCGGATCAGATCCACAATGGTGTTGTGCTCGGCGGTTTCTTTCGGATCATTCAGTATCACATTTTCCGCATCAGGCAGGGATGCATCGATAGTGCCTTTCATAGGAAAAGAATGAATGGTGGAATCGCTTATCTGAACAAATATTTCGGGCGAAAAAACAACAAACTGATCCTGGAACAAAAGCCTGTACCTGGCTCTGCTTCGAGCAAATATTTCAGGAAGCGTCAGGTTTACATCAATTATTGTCGGGAAAGTAAGGTTTGTCAGGTACGAATTTCCGGCAATAAGGTTGCGTCGTACTATCTCATACGACTTTTCATACAAACGGCACTCTACCGGATGCTTATGCATTACTACAGTCGTATTTTTAAACGGCTGATCCGGAAAATTTGTTATCCCGTTGACATTGTAGTAAATGCCTGCCTGAACAGCTTCTTCCTGTATACAGAAAAACCCTTGTTGAACTTCAAAATCGATCCCGAACAAGAAGGCTTGCTTCCTGCTTCCATGCGAATTCATCAGTTCAAATACATTTTCGGCTGGCATCAGCATAGTAAAACACACTTTTCAGACCATAAAAATACAATAAACCAAAGGTGATTTTTATTTTGAGGTTTGAACTCCTTATATGAATGTCCTCCTAATGGCAATTTTGGCTCATATACAAGGAACTTGTATCAATTCGTACGTTGACAGCACTGTAGGTTTTCCGGAAAACCAAAAGTGACGAGAACTAATACAACAGCGTGATTTTCGCAGTGAAGTATAATCAGCAGTTCATTACGGGGGTCAATCATCCCGAATCAATTACAACTCCTCTGGGCGCAAAAATGACAAGAAACTTGATATCGTACCATTAATTCAAATAGTCTAGGTGGTAAGAAATACTTCTTTATCAAAACAATCTTCACCCCGTCGCCCCTTCACCCTTCACCTTGTCTCCCTTCACTTTGTCTCCCACCAACCAGCCTGACTTAATACGCCCTCTCGTTCCTTCCCTCAATAAAATTAATAAAGGATTTGTTAAGGACTTTGTATCCGCCCGGCGTTGGATATTTTCCTGTAAAATACCAGTCTCCGGTGTGATTAGGGATGGCATGATGCAGATCTGCGATGGATTGATATACAATGGCCACCTCAGCTTTGCACCCTGCAGGTGTGACTAATTGGGCAATTTTAGCCGAAATCTGCTGTGGAGTAAAACGATCATAAATTTCTTTCACGTAGTTGACCATCTGTTCCTTTGGTAGTTTTTCCTGGGCTTTGCATTTGCGGTAAACTTCGTTAAGTATAACGCTCTGGTGGGTATCTTTCAGCAACCCGATGGTAGCGGTGAAGGCAATAAAATCAGTAATCTTGGCCATATCAATTCCATAACAGTCAGGATAGCGGATTTGAGGCGCTGACGAAGCAATCACGATTTTTTTGGGCCCCAGCCTGTCGAGTATGCGTATGATGCTCTGCTTCAATGTAGTGCCCCGTACGATAGAGTCGTCTATCACTACCAGGTTGTCGACGCCGCGACGAACGGTTCCATATGTTACATCATAAACATGCGCCACCAGGTCGTTGCGTTGGGAATCCTGTGTGATAAAAGTGCGTAGTTTGATGTCTTTGACGGCAACTTTTTCGACACGCGGCTTCAGAAGGAAAATTTCCTGCAGTTGTTCACGTGTAATGTTGGGGCCGGCATTCAATATTTTATCCGACTTTATCTCATCACACACGGTATTCAGCCCTTCAACCAGGCCGTAAAATGCAGAAGCGGCGGTATTGGGAATGTAGCTGAAAACGGTATTAATCAAATCGTGACCGACTTCCGAAAGTATATTTTTGGTTAAAGCTATTCCTAATTGTTTGCGCTCATTATAAATTTCTTTGTCGGTGCCCCGGCTGAAATAGATCCTCTCGAATGAACATGAGCGCCTCTCTGCCGGCTTTTTAATCTGAGCTTCTTCCACTGTGCCGTCGCGCCGTACAATGAGCGCATGCCCCGGTTTTACTTCATGAACATCGTCGTACAAAACATTCAGTGTCGTTTGTATTACCGGGCGTTCGGAGGCTGCAACCACTATTTCGTCATCTTTGTACCAGTATGCCGGACGTATCCCGTTGGGGTCGCGCAAAATAAATGCATCGCCATGACCGAACATGCCGGCGATGGCATACCCTCCATCCCAGTGTTCCGACGATTGTGTCAGCAATTCTTTTATGTTTAAATTTTTTGCAATCAATTCGGTGCTTTCTTGTTTGTTAAAGCCCTCCTTCTTGAATTTACGATACAATTCTTCGTTGGAATCATCCAGGAAATGGCCTATTTTCTCCAGTATTGTTACTGTATCAGATGTTTCAACCGGGTACTGCCCGAATTCGACGAGCCGCTGAAATAGCTCATCCACATTGGTCATATTGAAATTTCCGGCTAATACCAGGTTCCGGGTCATCCAGTTATTGTAACGAACTACCGGGTGCAGATTTTCAATATTGTTTTTTCCAAAAGTGCCGTAGCGAAGATGCCCCATAAAAACTTCACCAAAAAAAGGCATGTTGTTCTTCAGCCAGATAGAATCATTAATCTTTTCGGGGTCAGAGTTTAAAATGGACTGAAAGGGTTTATAGATTTGTTTAAATATATCGTCAATCGGTGCCGGCGCGTTCGATCTTACCCGGTCAATATACCTGTTGCCGGGGGTTACGTTGAGTTTAATACTTGCAACTCCTGCCCCGTCCTGGCCGCGATTGTGCTGCTTTTCCATCAGCAGGTGCAACTTGTTTATCCCATAAAGAGTGGTTCCATAATTGGAATAATAATACTCAAGTGGTTTTAATAACCTGATAAAAGCAATTCCGCATTCATGTTTAATTTGGTCACTCATGGATTAAATATTGGCTTTATTAGTTGGACAGCGTGTAATTAAGGCGAATCTGTGAAAAGGGAAAATCAAATCACCAGGCAAAATAATTATTTATTTCTGCCTGATGTTGCTTCTTACTCTGTCATTGAAAGTGAGTACGATTAAATTTAATTTTTTATCAGCTTTTTGCTTCCGACAAAACCCTTATCGGTATAAAACAGCAATATGTAGGTTCCCGTCGGAAGAGAACTTACATCCAGGATAACTGTTTCTCCGGAACCTGTTTTTTGCTCCAGTATTTTGCTGCCGGTAAGGCTTACCAATAGCAGTTTGTCAATTTTTTCGGGCATTTCAACCTGCAACCTGCTTTGAACCGGGTTTGGATAGATTTTCACCTGGTCCATTAACTTGTTTTCGGGGATGATGGATATGTTGGTCTCTTTGTCGTTGTAAAAGCAGTAATACGAATATTTACCGGGTTGAACGGTCCACACCCTGTTGGGTTGCCCGTAAGGGAATTCGGCAATTGAATCGTCCCAGGTACTGTTGATACGAAATTTAAATTCGAGGTAATCGCCGTCCAGAAATCCAGGTATGGAAACTGCATACATGGTAGAATCAGTTCCGGGAACAATGGAGAGTATGTTTTTAGTTCCATCAAAATGGTTGAAATTACCAGCTATATCAACAGTATCCTTTCGTGGGTCAAAAAGGCTGTCAGCAATATAGTTAGCCATATTTACGACAAAATGCAGGTTGATAAAATGTGTTGAGTCTTCTGTTACTTTAAGATCGTCAATGGCGATCCTGTCGCCCCCGGCTACCGTATTTAGCCTGTATCCTATGAAAATAGTCTGGTTTTTATACCCGGCTGCAGCAAGGTCTAATGTGTTGGAAACAAACGTGGTGGAATTGCCGGAAGTGTAGGTTGCTGCCGTTGGGTTGAACAGGCAGCCCGAAACTGATTGCTCGGTAGTGGAAATATAAACCTGATAATTATCTGTTTTTCCAGCAGTTAACGACAAACTTGTCCATGATAATTTTGAAGCTTTCCCAATACGTATGGCAGGTGTAATAAACCAGTCGTCGGCAGCCACAGCCGGATCGTAGTTGGAAGTTGCAATTGCTGAATGGTTTCCTGCAACGCCTGCAGTGCTGACAAACCAGGAAACCTTTTTTAATGTATCCCATTCTGTTCCTGCCGGATCGCCTTTATCAAGGTTGGAAAGCACATAATCCTGGAACAGGTTTGCCGTATCCTCGAAAGTTTGTGAATAAATTACCTGCTGCGCTTTTGTGGCCGCAACGGTTATCAGGAGGAACAGGATTGCAATAGAGAATTTACGCATCATACAATTAAAATGAAAAACTCCTTGTTAAGGGATTGTTGCTATATGTGTCTGATTATCAGTTTTATACTTCTAATTCAGGGGGAATGTTTTTGGTTGAAAAGTGCAAATTTACAAATTCTGCACCAAATATCGGGGGTTGAACAAATATAGAAATATCTGGTTGTCTATTATTAGCAATTTTTAACGTTAATTTGCTTTGTATTCACTGTTTAAAAGTCATAATAAGTCATGAAGTCCTATCAGTTTCTGGTTTTTTTTAGTGTTGTTTTACTGATTTACAGTCTCGTAAACTATTACATATTTGTGCGCGGCATGCAGGCTTTACCTTTAGGAATGGGTTTTAGAAGCTGGTATCCGTGGATATTTCTTTTCGTGAGTTCATCCTACATTATCAGTCGCCTGATGGAACGTGTTTGGATTTCTCCAGTGAGTAATTTTTTTACGTTTGTAGGCTCATTCTGGCTGGCAGTTATGGTTTATCTGCTGATGACGGTTATTGTCATTGATCTGATCAGGCTTATTCTTTATTTTCTTCCAAAAATTGCCTTCCTGGCAGATAATTATGAGCAGGTCAAAAAAGTTTTGTTTTTGAGCGTAAGCGGAATTGTAGGTATTGTAGTCCTGGTTGGTCATATCAATGCCTTAAATCCCCGGGTGAAACGACTCGATATTCATATTGATAAAAAAGCAGGTCAATTGAAGACACTGCATATTGCAGCCGCATCAGATATCCATATGGGAACCTTGGTGGGGCCCCGGCGGACAGCCAAACTTGTACGAATGCTGAATGGATGCCGGGCAGATGTAATTTTGTTAGCCGGAGATATTGTGGATGAAGATCTGGCACCGGTTATTCACAATGACCTGGGACGGTCGTTGGTAAAACTGAAAGCTCCGCTGGGTGTTTTCGCCATTACCGGAAACCATGAGTATATAGGTGGTGCCGATTCGGCTGTAAAATACCTTGAAGACCATGGCATCCAAATGCTTCGCGACACAGCAATTAAAATAAAAGATAGTTTCTACCTGGCCGGCCGCAACGATCGCGATTCGAAACGGTTTAGCAGCAAGGAAAGGAAAGGAATTGACAAGGTTCTCGAAAGCGTCGACTTTTCTCTGCCTGTTATCATGATGGATCATCAGCCATTCAACCTGCAGCAGGTTGTAGATGCAGGGGTCGATTTTCAGCTTTCGGGTCACACACATCATGGACAATTGTGGCCTTTTAATTATATCACTGATGCCATTTACGAAGTAAGCTGGGGTTATAAGCAAAAGGGGAACTCCCATTTTTATGTTTCGAGCGGTTACGGCGGCTGGGGTCCACCGGTCCGCACAGGCAACAGGCCTGAAATACTGGATATTTATATTACTTTTAACTGATCATGCTCGCCTGGATTTACAAGTAAAAGTAACAACATCCCACAATGAATTTAGAATCAGCGCGAATTCTTTCCACGGTAGGAATTATCGAAATATCAGGGAGTGATGATGGTATCCGTTCTATAATTTTCCTGGATAAGGAAAGTGAGCCAACGCCTGTTCCTGCTAACCTACAGGAATGTGCGGATCAACTGAATGAATATTTTGCCGGAAAGCGACAATCATTTCAATTAAAACTCGATCCCAGGGGAACCGAATTTCAACTCAAAGTTTGGAAACAACTGCAGCATATCCCTTACGGGAAAACCATCAGTTACCTCGAACTTGCCCGCATGACAGGACGCGAAACTAATACACGCGCCGTGGGCAATGCCAACGGTAAAAATAAAATCAATATTGTTATCCCTTGTCACCGGGTTATTGGCAGCAACGGCAAACTCACAGGCTATGGCGGTGGTTTGTGGCGGAAAGAAATACTGCTGAAATTGGAAATAGGCACTTCCATGCCAGGATTGTTCGAAGGATTTTGAAACGGAACTTCTTATTCAATTTGCTTCAACTCTTTTCTGTCAACAATCCTTCCAACCGGGTACAAGTTAAACCGGCTATCCCAATACGGACTTTTGCTGTAAAACCAATTCAGCATGGCATCGGGATCGGAAGCAAAGGCTTTATCTGAGGCTTTTTTCTGTTCAAATTCCTTTTTCAGCGCAGGGTTTTTCTTTATCATTTCACGCGCCATGGTTTCCATAACATACGATTCGGAGTATTCTTTCTGCTCGAGAGCAGCATCAAAAAATCCCCATGCCGCATACGAATCGGGCGAAGCCGGTTCAAGCAAATGAGCTATTACCCTGGCAGTGCGCTGGTTCATCTCAACAAGCATGGTTCCGGCAGGGAAAGAGCGTTTTTCGATGGTGTCGGCAAGTTCATAGGTGAGTTTGTGGTGGCCTTCGTACGATTTTTGCTGCCAGCGCGCGTTACGGAAGCGACTAGATCGCACCGAACAGGTAACCTCCTGCTTGAGAGACGTCATTTTTACACCATGCAGTCTAAGACGTTCAATCACTAAATTATACTGCGACGGGATGAGGTATGCTTCAGGAAGTTTCACAAATTTATCGGCTTTGCAATCCGGGAACAGGGTCAATTCCCATTTTGTTGGCTTTTTGTTGTCGTATTTGAACCACAAGCCTCCTGTAAGATCGCTGGTGTCGATGGTGTATTCAAAACCAAGAAATTCTGTTTTGATGCTGTCAGCGAATGATTCGGAGAAACTGACAGGGAATGGCTCTTTGCGGAATGATTCTCCGGAAGTGTAGGCATCCGCTTTAGCAACCAGGTTTTGCAGCGTTTTGTATTCCTTATTGAGCAGTTCCAGCGTGTGCTCAAGCATGTTGTATGTGCTTGTAACCCTGGCTTTGTAAGGCTTCAGCATATGAGTTTCTATAAGTAGTCCTGGACGGTTTTGCACGGCGGTATAGCCCTGCGAAAGCATGGGTGGTGCCACGCCAAGGGTCAGTCCGCTCCGCGGATCGTGCCAGTTGCGGAACTGCACATAAGGAAACACCGGGAATCCCGATTTCTTCATTTCGTCGACCAGGAAAGGTTCGCACACATTAGCCGTCCAGGCCGAAAGATCCTTTTCCATGCTGCCATTCGTTTCGAGTGCATACGTCATGGTATATTGAAAATCAGCCCCGTCGGTAACGTGGCAATCCACAAAAAAATCGGGAAGCCAGTTGTTATAGAGTTTTAACCAGGCCTGCATTTCGGGTGCATCGGCTTTCATGAAATCGCGGTTCAGGTTCAGGTTTTGTGCGGTGGTACGCCAGCCCATTTCTTCAGGCCCGTTCTGGTTAATGCGGTTGTAAGGCCCAAACCGTTCGTGCCCGTCGGTATTTAGAATCGGAATAAAGAGTATGGTAACATGATCTAAAAGAGTCAGATTCTTTTTGTAGACAGCAATATCGCGCAGCAGCATCAGCCCTGCGTCTTTGCCATCGCATTCTCCGGCATGTATGCAAGCCTGTACCAGAAGCACCGCATTCCCGCTTTTACGCACAGCTTCGGGAGTAAAATTCCCGTTTTTATCGGCGATAAGCAGAGGAAGGTCCCGTCCTTGCGGGCTTTTGCCAAAAGTAGTGAAGCAGAGTAGGGTAGAGGCTTTGTCGAGTTTTTTACAAAAATCAATGGTTTCGGAATAACGGGGCGTGCCGAGGTAATCCGACTTTTCGTAATAGGTTGTGAATGCAGTATCCTGGGCAAAAAGTTGAATCGAAAGAAGTAAAAAGCTGAGACAGAGTAAAATGTTTTTCATACAAGAAATTGTTTGGAACAAAAGTAAACATATATTTTATGGAAGAGTAAAATTTGGGTAGATGAGCATTGAAAAGTCAATTTAGCAAATCTGGGGAAAATAGCCAGTTATCAGCCTGGGGTAAACAAGAAACCGTAACCTTAAAATGAAGAAATCCGTTTTGCAGTTTTGGAAAACAGAATAATTTTCTTTACTTTTGGCTAAGAAACCAAGCCTTTTAGACATAGGTTTGATTTTACACCCCCAACGCTGAACGAGCCGGAATGTTAGTTTTCCAAAACACCTAAAATGCCATTTTTAAAATAAGCCTCAGATTTAAATAATATACCATGAAATAGCCATGATTGATAAATCACCCAATGAAATAATTATTTTGTTGAATCATGGCGTATTCCATCTGACCCGTAAAAAATTAAAAAATAAACAGATGAAAAATCCAGTCTCATCCTATATTCCAGATATTTTAGGCAGCGATTTTGAGCAAATGACGATTGATCAGCCCGATGATTACGAAGGGAAAGTCGTTTGTACGCTTATTCGTAAAAAAGCATTAAATGCAACTCCAAAAGCAGTTTTGTATGTGCATGGTTTCAATGACTATTTCTTCCAAAAAGAAATGGCGGAAAAATTTACCGGAAACGGATATGATTTCTATGCTATCGATCTAAGGAAATACGGGCGATCTTATTTAGCAAATCAAAAACTGAACAACCTGCGCGATATAACAGAGTATTATGCTGACCTTGATACTGCACTGGAACAGATTAAAAATGAAGGACATACATCGGTATTGTTAAGCGGTCATTCAACCGGGGGGCTTATCGTTTCGGTTTATGCGCACGATCATCCCGGCAGTAAATTGTTTCATTCCATTTTCCTGAACAGTCCTTTTTATGATTTCAATTCTAACTTTTTCTTGCGAAAAATTGGAATTCCGATCGTTTCGTCCCTTGGGAAAAACAATCCTGACAAGATAATGAAAGGTGGTTTTTCGCCATTGTACGGATTAAGCATTTATAAAGGCGATAAAGGCGAATGGGAATACCGGCTGGGCTGGAAACCTCATGTGGCTCCTTCAGTTAATTTCGGGTTTATCCGTGCGATTCACCTGGCACAGGAAAAAGTAAAAAATGGGGTGAATATCAGCGTTCCTGTGTTGGTAATGCATTCAAAGGTTTCTCTTTTCGAAAAGGAATGGTCGGATAAGTTGTTTACCGGCGATGCCATTCTGAATGTGAAACATATCAGCGAAAATGCACAAAAAATCCAGGGAAAGGTCACAATTCAGGCAGTTGAAGGAGGTATGCACGACCTGATCCTTTCGCCGGAACCGGTTCGGGAAAAAGTATACCTGGATTTATTTGAATGGCTGAAGAAGAATTAAACGCCGCTGCTGCCAGGTTCGACCTATGAAGAAAAAAGCCACACATGAGTGTAAAAACTGTTCTGCCGAAAGCGAAGGACAATACTGTTCGTTTTGCGGGCAGCGCTACCATGCGCACAAGGAATCATTTGGGGAACTGGTTTACGAATTTGTAAGCGATTTTCTGCATTTCGATTCCCGGTTTTTTAAAACACTGCTGCCTCTTTTATTTTTGCCTGGCAAACTTACCAAAAGCTATAACGATGGCAGGCAGCGCAGCCAGTTCCATCCCATACGGCTTTACTTATTCAGCAGCTTTGTGTATTTTTTCCTGTTTTTCTATTTCAACAATGTGGAAGAACAATTTGAAGTTGCTGACAAACAGAATCCGGCATCTTTTATTATTGATTCGGTCAGGAGTGTTATCCAAAAAGACTCTTTGAAACTGCTTGCAGATGAAGCGCACAGTAAGGCGATACAAAATGCTGTTTTAACTGAAAACCTTGCTGCTAAAGCCAAATCCGACAAGAAAGAATTTATAACTTTAAAGGATTCAACTCTTGATTATTCCTTCACCGTCAGTTCATCCGTCGATTCTTTATTAAAGAAGAATACAACTCCAGATGAGTACAAAGAGATGCAAAACAAGCTGCCCGATAACAGGAAAGATGGATTCGTTGAACGCGCAATAACGATGCGTTTATTGAAAATCAATCTTGAAGGGGAGGCTGGAAGAAAGGAGTTTATCAAGAAGCTTCTCGCGACGTTTTTTCATAACATCCCCAAAATGTTGTTTTTCCTTTTGCCCGTTTTTGCCCTGCTTCTGAAGTTGTTGTACGTTCGGAGAAAACAATTCTATTTTGTTGATCATACTGTACTTAGCCTGCACTATTTCAGTTTTATTTTTCTGATGCTTATTTTCAGCGTATATATTCTTGATGCTGTTCTCGGCACTGACATATTTACAAAACTGGCAATAGCCTGGATTTTGATTTATTTGCCTGTGGCAATGAAAAAATTATATGGGCAAAGTTGGCGAAAAACGCTGGTGAAAGTCTTTCTGCTTGGATTTCTATTCACATCAGCACTTATTGCAGCGCTGGTACTCAACATAGCCTGGAGTGCTTTTATAGTATGATAAATAGCGTTGTGAGTGATAGCGGCACTGCCGAAAAAAACTGAAATTTAACAGGTAAAAAACAAGATATGACGAATAAAATATTTCCCTGCTTGTGGTTCGATGACCAGGCAAAAGCGGCTGCCGATTTTTACTGTTCGATCTTCCGGAACTCAAAAATAGTTTCCGAAAATCCTATGGTGGTGATCTTTGAACTCAACGAAACAAAATTTATGGCATTAAACGGAGGACCTCAATACAAATTTTCATCCGCAAACTCGTACGTTGTTACTTGCGACACTCAGGCAGAAATTGACCATCATTGGGAAAAACTCGGCGATGGCGGGACCTATAACAGATGCGGCTGGCTTGAGGATAAATTTGGTGTTTCGTGGCAAATCGTACCGTCAATTTTGGGAGAACTTATGAATGACCCTGAAAAAGCCCCCAGAGTAATGTATGCTTTTATGCAAATGACTAAATTTGATATTGAGAAACTCAGAAACGCGGCAGAGCCTGTTTGAAATTGTAGTTTTCAACTTAAAGAAGGGGCGAGGGGAGACAAGGCGAGGGGTGGAGGTCGAAGGTCAAAGGTCGAAAGTCATAGGTTGAAAGTCCAGTTTCCAGTTTCCAGTCTCCAGCCTCCAGTTTCCAGCCTCCAGTTTCCAGTCTCCAGTCTCCAGCCTCCAGCCTCCAGCCTCCAGTTTCCAGTTTCCAGTCTCCAGCCTCCAGTTTCCAGCCTCCAGTTTCCAGT
>JBAXBJ010000050.1:0-33195 GCA_037142075.1 Bacteroidota bacterium | reverse complement strand
ACTGATTACACTACCTCGAACCCCAAAGCTGATGGATCGATCCCTAAAAAGAAAGTGATCCGATTTAAAGCTGGATGCGAACTTGTTAAGAATGTAAAATAGTCAAGCTCGACAGTATGAAGTACGAAGCCTGCAATCATCAGATTGCAGGCTTTCTTTTTGTAATTCATTGATGATTTAAACTTCACAATATTATGCTTAGTTAAAATAATTTGTACTTTTATAAAGAAATCAAGAAATGATCTTGTTTTTGATTCAGCTTTGTTTCACCTTTTTTTGTTGCTTATTTGTTGCCCAAATCAATAAAACCATTGATAATAAAGGATTATTACTTTCTGTATCGGAAAGTAACCATATCACATTATCCCCCTTTTAAAGATAAGATGCTGAATGCATGAACGTTGAAAGATATCAATACTCCCAATTCGAATGGCTTACCGGAAGCTGATTCAGTTCATTTTTCAGGTGCTTCCATTCCGGAAGGAAGTTGTTCATGATGGCAACAAATTTATCATTGTGCGAGCGTTCGAGGAGATGGGCCAGTTCGTGAACGATAATATATTCGATGCAATGGAGCGGCTTTTTAGCCAGTTCCAGGTTTAACCATATACGCTTTGCTTCCCGGTTACAGGTACCCCACTTGGTTTTCATTTTCTT
Source organism: Bacteroidota bacterium (assembly GCA_037142075.1). Lineage (GTDB taxonomy): Bacteria > Bacteroidota > Bacteroidia > Bacteroidales > UBA4417 > UBA4417. The sequence goes on along the minus strand of JBAXBJ010000050.1, from coordinate 32,538 downwards.
AATGGCCAATTCATTCATTGACACATTCATCAGCTTTTCCCACTTCTCAATGATTGACGGCGCAAGTTCTTTTAGCTCCTGCCGGTACCATTCATCCATGATAACCTGCCTTTTGGCTAAATCTGTATTGGGCCTGACATATAGTTCAATAGTATGGTGTTTCAGAACTACAAAAGGTGGAGCATCATGTTCAATTATCTTCATCAGGTAACGCCTGCCAAGGAAATAATGACCTTCCTTATATAAATATTCCCTGGGTGCTTCACGTTCCTGGGCGAGGAAGTTTTGCTGCTGCTTTTTAATCCAACCTAATTTTGAAATGGCATAAATCCGGATGGTATCCATATTCATCCGTAAGGGCGCAGCAATGCGCACTCTTCCCAATGGCGGATAAACACTAAGATGGACATTCTTAATGTCTTTCAGCACCACATCGATGGTTATATCATTCAGATGCAATTGCTCCATCTTAGTACTCAGGTTGGTTCTTTACGATTTCAAAAATCCGTTCTGTTTCAGCTACACTACCCAGCACATCATAAATGGCCTTTTTTACAGCCCGCTCCCTGGTATCAATCCCACGCCAGCCATTTGGTTTGTATTCGACAATGTTATCATGCACCTGTATAGCCAGGGCTTCATTCTTGCTCAGATTATTATAAAGAGCCCTTTGAGCAGGAGTTTTAAGGGATGGTGGTGTATTGGGTTTGATACCTGAATGCACCTTTGCAGCAATGGCAGCAATCTTATGCAGGTACTCTTCGTAATTGATCGCATTTGCTTTGCGCTCCTTTATAATTTCGTTGAGCAGCGTACTCATTTCCTCGAAGAATGCCGGGTCGAGTAGGTGATCCTGCATGATTTTATGCCTGACATTGTTTTCGATAGTTTCGGCAACTGCTTGTTTGTCACCTTTAATACCGGGAGGCATACTGTTAATGGCATCAGCAATTCCACTTTCAACGATGATCTCGATTAAGGATAAATCTCCGAAAGGTGAAATCAGCCTTGGTTCGTCAGCCTGGATATAGGTATCAATCAGATGACGCATATCGGCTTCATACGCTTTCATATCCAGCGTTTCACCACTGGCCATCCGGATTTCTTCTCTCAGTTTTAGATAAAAATCAACCTGTTTGGCAATTTCATCCTGTTCTGACGGGGTATATCCGGCTTCGTCCATTTCAGCATTAATGTTGGCGTAGGCTCGTATCACTGCCACGGTAGCTTTATAAAGGGTGGTGCGCTGCAATTCAGTATCCTTTAATGCTTCGGGTATTTCGGTGTTACCACAGAAATAATGCTGGTAATCGAGTTTGGATTTAGGTGGTGGAACAGGCTCACATAACAAAGCGATTTCTTCGAGGGCATTATCCAGTCGTTCCCTGCCTTTTTTCAAACGATCTTGTAACAGTATCTGGCAATCCTCTGCCTTAAACTGGTCGTAATCCAATTCGGAGGTATAAACGGCGACTGCATTTTCAACTTTCTTAAACAAGTCCATGTAATCCACAATATACCCAAACTGTTTATCCTCGGTATCCAATCGATTGACTCGGCAAATAGCCTGGAATAATCCATGATCCTGCATACTCTTATCAATATACAGGTAGGTACATGCAGGCGCATCGAAGCCTGTAAGCAGCTTATCCACCACAATCAGTAAGCGCATCAGGGCTGGTTCCTTTATGAATCTATTTTTGGAAAGGTCTTCATAGGTTTCAGTCTTGGTTTTACCCTGGGATGGTGCTATATCTTTCAGCAGATCAGTATAAACCTTATAGATAAACTCTTTGTCCGTTTCGGTATTGGCTCCGGTATCTTCGGCATTAATATCTTTGGTGGCAGGATTATAGGAAGTAATTATTGCGCATCGGTTTTTAAATTCAGTGTGCTGAAAAAGCTCATAATACCTGCTGGCTTCGTAAATACTTCCAGCCACAAGTATGGCATTGCCGATATGGGAACTCAACCGGGGCTTTACACTGAAATCAAAAACAATATCTCCAACCACTTTCTCCATACGGGAACGGGAACTCAGTACTACCTGTAAGGTACCCCATTTTGATTTCAGGGCCGACTTTTGAAAATCATTCAGGCCCCTGGTTTTTGCTTCAAACCACTCATCAATTTTTTTCGGTGAGGATAATCGTTGGTCAATATCCCTGGCTTCGTAAATTAAATCCAGGATTACCTTGTCTTCAACGCCTTCGTTGAATTTATAGGTGTGTATGTATCCACCGAAAACCTCCAGGCTGGTTTGCTTATCCGATTTCAATAAGGGTGTTCCGGTAAAGCCGATAAAAACAGCATTTTGAAGCATGGCCTTCATTACCTTATGCAGCTTGCCGCTTTGGGTGCGGTGGCACTCATCAACGAAAACAAAAAGATCACCCATCGTTTTACAGGGTGCTGACCGGAGTTCTTCGATAAACTTGTCGAAATCGCCTACATCCTTTTTGCCAAACTTATGGATAAGGGAACATAATAATCGTGGTGAAGGCTGACTTAGCTGTTCCATCAATTCCTTACCACTGGAAGTACGTTTAAGTTCAACCCCGGCATCATTAAAAACCCGTTCAATCTGCTTGTCGAGTTCGGTACGATCGGTGAGTATAGCGACACGGGCATGAGGCAGGTTCTCCAAAATCCATTTAGCTAACCAAACCATAACAATACTTTTGCCACTGCCTTGTGTATGCCAGATGATTCCGCCTTCACGCCTTCGGATAAATTCCTGCGAGGCTTTGATGCCGAAATACTGGTGATACCGCGGTAGCTTTTTTCTACCTCCGTCGAACAACACGAAATCATAAATAAGTTCAAGTAACCGTTGCTTGTTGCACAGTTTAACCAGATACTTATCCAGGGTTAATTCAGTGTTGTCCTCAATATCCTCTTTCCAACCCAGGAAGAATTTTTCCTCCGTGCCAATTGTGCCATAACGCAGGCCTTCGGTATCGTTACCGGCCATGACGAGTTGTATGGTAGAGAAGAAGGATTGAATAAACTCCGGTTGCTGGTTTACCAAGTTCTGCCGGATGCCTTCCCCAATCGAAACTGTACTCCTTTTCAATTCAATCAATCCAATAGCAATTCCATTGATATAAAGTACAATATCAGGTCGTTTTTCGCGGTTGCCCTGAATGGTCACTTCTTCGGCTATGGCAAAATCATTTTTCTCAGGCTCTGCCCAGTTGATATAATGCAGGCGTTGGTATTTATCGCTGGGATTAGCTGTAACTTCCTGGCCATACCTCAGAAGTTTATAGACCTCTTTATTGTTTCCATAGAGATTACGGTCATAATTGCTGGCTTCTTTTTGCAATATATGAATACCTCGCTTCACCAGTTCTTCCGGATAACCGGCTGTGTTGATCAGGTATTTACGCAGCAAACCTTCTTCAATATTGCTGTTATTAAGGCGGTCTTCCCAATTACCAAGGTATTGGTAATGCAATTGCTCCCGGAATATCCTTACAATCCGGTTTTGGGTTATGCGTTCAATCTGACCAATAGTATCCATTATTTCTTTTTGGATTTCCGGAGTTTCTTTTTCAACCCTATTCCTTTAATAGTCAACCGATAACGTTGTTCCTGGTGTGTTGGCACATCCGGAATAGTCATTTCAATATGGTCAGAGTTTAATGCCGGGGTCAGGTAATTTAAAACAAAATTTTCCCTGTGTTTCAATCCTAATATTTCCTGTATTTCTGCCCGTTTCATTTCTCCTTCCAAAACCAAAACAACTCTTTTTATAGTTTCAGCCACTTCTTCATCTGCTTGCCCGGTAGCTTGCCCGGTAGCTTGTCCGGTAGCTTGTCCGGTAGCTTGTCCATCAGCTTGCAGGGTAGCTTGATGGGTTGCTTGTCGGGTAGCTTCTTCATCAGCTTGTCCGGTAGCTTGTCGGGTGGCATCTTCATCAGAAGAATCCATACGCCAAAGTATGGTCTTAAAAGTATCTTCCTGGCTAAATTCAGGTTCTTTAAGACCTGCTATCCTGCAAAGATCAATCATATCGGGAATGCCGGTACCCAGCCGTTCTATAAAACCGGCAAGATACAATGGTTTGTCCAGCAGCGGATTAGCCAGTATTGAAGCATGGGTCTGACGAAACAGGACTGTGCTTAAACCAAAAGGCAGATTCCCCAAATTGGTGATTGCAATGCTATTCATTAAACTTGTAATTATCAATAACATCCCTCACTTTTTCCAGGTCCTGTGCGGTATTCCGGATAATTTTATGCTGGCTGTCGTAACTGAAAATAGTATGGGGTATTACGATGAGTTTTATCTCATGTTTCGGAAGTTCTTCCCTGCGGCGTTGGTCGTATATTTTGCGTTGCTCATCCCGGCTAACGCCGCTGACCGTTTTTATTTCGGGCTTATCAAAAAATGCGACTGGTTCGGAATGCTGCAATTCCTGGAATTCAATAACTAAATTCAGACTTTCGTAATAGGCATCAACCGGCAATTTAGTTCTCGATTTCATATCTTTATGCAAATCGCCTAACAGGAAATCGAATCTTTTTTGCCGCTCCGCTTTTCGTTCCAGTACGGTATCGCATAAATCAATCACATACGCTTCGTCGCTCAGCGAACGTGAAAGGGCTGCTGTTTCCCGCCTGGATTGTGTGCTCTCCCGCTTGTAGGGTGTAGCAGGGATGGCTGCATTTTGCGGAATAAAATACCAGTATGTATCCTTCTCTTTTCGCTCCGGATGCACAAAAGGTATCAGTTGCAGCTGCTTGTCCCGGTCTAATTCTCTTAAAATCTGGCGGATAGGCAGTCCTTTTTTATGGTCTTTCGTAAAAATACCCGCTTCGATAAACGCAGGCATTAATTCTTTAGCCGGAACTATGGTAACGCTTGTATTTTTCTCGAAATACGCTTCAATTACCCTGTTAATGCTATCTATTTTTAATATGTCTGTCATGATTTCTTGTTTCTTGTTTTTTACGGTTCGTTGGTGTTAATTGCCAGTGGTATTATATATGTTTATACTAATCTTATTTTACCGGTGAGTAATTCTTGCATCATGCCTTGTTTAATCGATTTGTATTTGGATAGCTTTTGCTCTAAGGTTATGATTTCGGCGTCCATATCGGAAAGAATTGTAGCAATCCGGGTTTGTTCTTCATATAATGGGAGATACAATTCTAATTCCTTAAATATGTTTCCACTAAGATTACCTTGACCTCCCTGTATAAATGTAGAAAGAATCCAATCTTTTAATGAAGTTAGCTGATAAAATAAAAATAGATTATTATCATTTTTAGGGATAATGGCCAATACAGCTTGATTTATAGCTGCTTCAATATGAGAAATAGCGGTAACACCAGCAGTTGCACCATATAATGCAACCAGCAATGTTTCTTTTTGAATCATTTTTGATGATGAATTTTCAAGACCACTTTTTGTTATTTTACCTTCAACAGATTCAATATTTGTTTTATTTAAGTCACTTGAAGTAATCCAACATATGTCTCCGCCATAAAATGAAGCATTTGAAGTTGAAGGCGTTCCTCCAGAATAAAACTCAGCAACTTTTCCCAACTTCTTTATAATCCACCCCTCCTTTGGTTTCAGCAATTCCTGCATCGCTCCCTGCTTAATCGCCCGCTTCTTCTCAATAAGTTTTTCCAGGCTGCTGATAAGGGCATCGGCATCACTGAGGGCGGTGGCTATGGCGGTTTGTTCGGATTTATTTATGGGCACTGCACAGTCAATGTTATAAATGCCTCCATTACTCAAATTTGGCGGATCAGTACCAGCCATACTTTCAAGTAAGCCATTAATAGTTTCATATTTTTGAAAAAGATAGTATATAAAATCAATGTTATTATTTTGCTTAATTTCAATCTTACCTACTCTTTGATTTAATAATGCAGGCACATCATCATTTCCTAAGCGAGCAATTTTTAATTTTCTATCAAGTATTGGCCGTGTAAGGGCAATTACATAATCACCATTTTTCAAAAGAAAATTTTCATTGTCCCTAACCAATTTAAAAGGTAAATAACTCTCACTGTCCCAAATGGCATGATTGATTCCGACATTGGCAATTTTAAGCCATTTTATTCCAGAAACACAACTATCGCTACTCTTAAATGCACCGCCTCCGATTACGTTCAGAATGTCACCAAACTTTTTAAGATTCCAGTCATTAGGAATCAATCCAATATCTGTTTGCTTATATCCTTGCCTAACGTTCATTTCTATCCTTTTAGTTTGTTCAGTATAACGCCGGTTAATGAATCCATTCTGGAGAAGGCAAACCACTTTTTACCCAAATCTTTAAGCGATGCGCCGAGGTGGTACAGTTGCTGCCGGTCGATAATTAAAAAACGGTCGTGGCTGTCGGCAAAAGTTCTGATAACAATTTCCGGGTATTGCTCATTGTGTTTTTTTAGGTCCAGTTCCAGTTGTTTGCTTATTTGCCTGGTGTAAATGGTTGCACTTACAGTTTTATCTCTCTTTGCCAGAAGTGTCAACACGGTTTCGTCCACATAATTATCGATAAGGATGATCGAATTATTCGACTTCTTAATTATTCCGGCTATAAAAGCGTAAGCATCAAATACCTGCCCGTCAAAGAAAATGCCCTTTTCGGGTTGTGGCCCGCGGCTTTCCAGGGCCTTAAAAATTTGTTCGAATTTCTGGTCGGTTTCAATTTGCTTCACTTCTATTTTATCAAGTCGTTGAAACAATCCGGCATGGCTTAGTACCATTTTGCGCATTTCAACAAAAGCCTGCATGATTTGAATGCTCACTCTTATGGCTGTTTCACTTCTTAAAACAGCCGAAAGCATTGATACTCCCTGCTCGGTAAAAGCGTAAGGGAGCGAAGAAGAATGTTTTAATGAGCTAAACCGGTCACAAATTGTGACCAGTTCATTTTTCTCATTTTCAGAGATTTGAAATCTGAAAAAATCAGGGAACCGTTCAATATTGCGTTTTACAGCCTGGTTCAATACTTTTGTATCAACCGAGTAGATTTCAGCTAAATCCCTGTCGATCATCACCTGATTACCACGAATAGTGAAAATGCGGTTCCCGATTTCCTTTTGGGTGATTGCTATTTCCATTCGAAACCCATTTTTGTAAGATGAGCATTTACTTTATCTTCCAGCAGACTTACTTCATCTAATAACTTGGGCATGGGTGTATCGTAGCGGTCAGCCAGTTCTTTAATGCGTTGAGTAAGCCTCTGGCTGATACGTTGCATTTCGGTATGAATAGCGTTGTCAATGGTTTGTATCCATTTAGCATCCACTACCAAGGTTTTAATATCATTATCATTAAGCAGCTTGTATTGGTTCCAGACTTTTGTTTCCAGGGCTTTCTGCTGTTCTTTTATTTGCCTGTTGAGTTCACCGAGCGATTCAGCCAGTTTCAGGTAAGATTCCAGCACATTGCGTTCCTCTCTATCCTCTTTGCTGCCTTTGATCTTTTTCAGCCGGTCTTTTACGCTGGCAACTGTTATTTTGTCATTATCATTTCTGGCTTCAACCATCAGGCCATCGTCTCCTCCGTGCTCTTCTTCCAGTTCTTCGAGCTGCATCAATACTGAATCACTCTGGCTTTCGATAGCTTCAATGGCTGCTTTTTCGGCAGTAAAGTAACGGTTGATAATAAGGGCAGGTTTTAAAAGTTTGCTTTCAATACCGTCCATTCCTTCAACTTCCTTTGTCTTTACCTTATCCGATTTATCTTTAGTGGTTTTTACAATACGATAAACTTCACGCCCGGCCTTCCAGCCATCATCGGAGATTACATACACATCATCCTGCATAGTTTCGCTCCAGTATGACATTAGGTGCTGGTACACATCGTACCTGTCAATCAGGCTCAGGTTGGAGAAACTCTGCAACAAGTCTTCCGATATTTCGTGTATAAGTTTTTTGGGATTCACACCCAAATCCATGCTTTTAAGGGTGGGAATGGTTTTTTGCTTCCAGCTTTCAAATACTTCAAATACCTTCTGGCTGTAAGATGTAAATTCAGGATGGGTAAAAATGGTGCTTTTTATTGCTGCCTTATCAATTTTCTGCTGGCTGAAACCTGCACGTTGGTGCGGCTCAAAGAGTACATTCCGGAGATTGGGATATACCTGCCAATAATTATTCAGCGCATCCAGATCAGCATTGGGAATTCCGCCTTTCAGGTGCGCTTCAATATTCTGAATATCTTCTTCCTCCTGGCTATCAATATAGCGGGGAATATTGAGGTTGTATTCCTTTTCTTCGATTTCGGCAATAGGAACAATGCGGCTGTATTTTGGCAACTCCAGTTGCTTGTTAAACACATCCACGATCTTGTGAATATCCTGGTCACGCAGGCGATTCTTCGGGCCGTCCTTGATAAAGCCCTTACCTGCATCAACCATAAATATGGCCTTGCGGTTAGCAGCATTTTCTTTATCAATCACAATCAGGCAGGCCGGGATACCAGTACCATAAAACAAGTTAGCAGGCAAACCGATAATACCTTTGATATATCCTTTGCGGATAAGGTTTTTGCGGATTTCGGCTTCTGCATTGCCACGAAACAGAACGCCATGAGGAAGAATAACCGCTGCCTTGCCCCTGCTCTTTAATGAGCGGATCATGTGGAGTAGGAAAGCATAATCTCCATTTTTATCCGGAGGAACGCCAAATCCATCGAATCGGTTGTATTTATCGGCGGTTTCGGAAGATATATCCAGGCCGTTGCTCCAGTTTTTAGAGGAGAACGGAGGATTGGCAACTATATAATCGAACAACTTCAACCCGCCATTATCTTCGAGAAATTGAGGGTCGGACAATGTACTGTTACCGGTGCATTTGATTAAAGCAGTCGGGCAATTATGCAAAACCACGTTCATTCGGGCTAAACCGGCTGTTGCGCTTTCCTTTTCCTGCCCGTAAATGGTGATCTTGCGTTCGGCTTCATCGGCTACTTTCAGCAAAAGTGAACCGGAGCCGCAGGTCGGGTCGTACACAGTTGTATTGGCAGTACTATTCTCATTATTGATACCAATGATCTTAGCCATAATCCGGCTAACCTCAGCAGGTGTATAAAACTGGCCTTTGCTTTTGCCGCTTTCGGTAGCAAAATTCCGCATCAGGTACTCGTAAGCATCGCCCAGTATGTCGTCACCTTCGGCTTTGTTATTGGCGAAGTTCAATTCCGGTTTTTCAAAAATGGCAATCAGGTTTGAAAGGCGTTTTACCTTTTCATCACCCGTACCCAGCTTTGCAGGGTTATCAAAATCCACCTTGATGGAGCCCAGGGAGTTGTTGGCCTGCTCGATAGGGCCAATGATCTTTTTATTGATCAGGTCGCCTATATTGGGATTGCCTTTCAAAGCAACCATATCCTTAAAACTTGCACCTTCTGGAACAGTTATAGGAGCATAAGGCACACCAGCATATTTATCGCTGATATACTTGATAAATAACATCAGCAGCACGTAGTCTTTGTACTCGCTCGCATCCATGCCGCCACGCAGTTCATCGCAGCTTGCCCAGAGTGAGGAGTAAAGTTCAGATTTTTTAATTGCCATCAGGAAGTAGTACTTTTAGTTTATTCAGAGGCTTATAGGTTCAGTGTAAGGCCATAAGCTGGATTAATACATAATAAAAATGATAGGGTTGAAAAGAGATCAAATGTAGGGTTTTTTTCGGGGTGGAGTATGAAGTCCCGGGCCTTTTTATTTCAATATCTTTTCTTTATATCCAATACTCCGTTAAAAAGTTAGATAAATATTTGATTTTCAGCAAAATAAGTGAAAATAAATTAGGTTAAACCGTTGGAAATCAGTATTTTAGATGATTATTCCACTAATTGTCTAATCATGACTTCCAAGGTTAACCAAAGCGTTAAACAGCTTATTGTCAGTACATTACAAAATAAAACATTTTCGAGCATCAACAAAGCCCGAAAAGATTTCATTCTCAGCGTTCTTTGGCATATTTTGAGCATCAAAGGTAAAATTAATTTTACCCAATTAGGTCGCTTTAGTCCCTATTGTGAACAAACCCACAGAATCCATTTCGAGCAGGAGTTTGATTTTTTATCTTTCAACAAATTACTCTGTGAACAGATAATAAACTCGGATCGTATTATAGCTATTGATCCCAGTTACATTCCAAAATCCGGAAAGCATACCTATGGCAGAGGACGGTTTTGGTCAGGCTCAGCTAAAGCTGCAAAGTGGGGTTTAGACATCTGTGGCTTTGCCGTTATTGATGTTGAAAATAATACTGCATTCCACCTTAAAGCCTTACAAACGCCTGGGGTCGATAATCCGGATGCGGATCAGTTTAACCTGCTTTCGCACTACGCATCAATCATTTCAGAAAATGCAAAGACGCTTAACCCAAGTTGCATTTTACAAATTGCAACCGCTTAATTGCCAGTCCATAGCGAAGCCGTAGTTCGTCGGCGGGACTACAAAAAATGATGCATTCTATTCGCGGCTGAGTATTGTTGTTTTGCGGTGGAACGGCATAGGTTTATAATTCATGGCCAGATATATTTCATTTGCTTTCATCTGTGGGCGGGTACATGTTTTTAGCAAAATCTTTTCGCCATTCTTGTTCATTATCGAGTTGAGGTTGCATTTTTGGGTGTTCATAATCCTGACTATTTCAGTCCAACAGTGGTGTATGTTATTTTGTTTGAGCTTATAGCGGATGAAACTGACGATAAAACAGGCCAGTACGGCCAGATTTAGGTGCGATTCGATATTCAGTTCTTTTTGGTGAAACACGGGGCGGCAATCCAAATCCGATTTTAGTGTCAGAAAGGTGTTATGTATAGCTTTACATAACATATTTCGAATGAACAAAACCGACCTTCGTGTGCGCCCAATCTATCACAGGCTACATAACCGTATCGAGGCTCACATTTGTATTTGCTTCATTGCTTATTCCATTATGTTGGAATTAGAAAGATTGCTAAAAGCCAATAAATCGACCATCAGCCTGAAAAGAGCACAGCAAATCACGTATAACATTTACCAGATCGTTTACCAGCTTCCAAACTCAAAGGATACAAAAACTCAAATATTAAAAATGGATCTGGAACAACAGGAACTATATGATATCATCACGAAGGCAAAATAGGTTAAATGGATTCTTTGGTGTCCCATTGACGAAAACAGGAAAAGGGTTATACCACGAATTGAATGGAATTGATATTTTTTGGTCGGAAGTCCGAAGTCAGAAGACCGAAGCGATTGCCGACTTGATAGTGTATTCTGCCAATGGCGATTAAATTGAAGATTACCAATTGACGCTAAAGAGCCACCTGTTTTTAATAAAATAGTTTTCAGTGTAACTTCCGACTCCCGTCTTCCGACTTCACACAATATAATTTCACCCATAAACTAACAGTAGAACTACAAAAAGGAAAGCAAATTCATTCAATTCGTGACAGAACCTCAAATTCTTTGTTTTTTTCATTACGCTTTTAATAAAACCAAAACCCCTGATCTTAAATTTTAAGGCTCAGGAGTTTTGGTCGAAAACAAATGATCAGATCAATTTTATTAGTTGATAATCAATTTGTTGGAATAATATTTACCGCTATTCAGTATCCGGATCATATACACTCCCGGCTTGAGATCGGCTGTATTTATCTTCATATTTTTGTCCGAAATAAGTAGTTGTTTTACTAATTTACTGTTAAGGTCGAAAATCTCAATTTGCGAGTTCCCATCGATAGTACCCTTAAAATCAAGGTTCACGAAGCTGGAAGCCGGATTTGGATAAGTACTGAAAATGTTATTGTCTGCCTGTAGACTGTTTAAGCCCACATTGGCACCAAATCCCATATTATCCCAATAATAGGTTTTTTCGCCGGCTGTTGCCCCATTGGTTCCAAAGTTGAAGAAAATGGAAGCTTTGTTGTAAGAATAGCCAAAGTTTATGGCGGCTGTTCCGGCAGCCTGGTTGCTGAAGTTAAAAATCAAAGTCTGCCAGGCGGAAGCCACGGTAGTAAGTGCTTCTGTTTCAACACTTTTGGTAGGATCGTTGGAAGCCTCTACTTTCAGGCGAATGGGTGTACCTGCGGTTGGCGACCAAACTTTAACGCTCATGCTTGTTGACCCGGCAGCAAATGGTATTGGAGTTGGAAAGCCCACTGCGCCACCAACGGTTGTTCCTGCCCATGTTTCAGCACTTACAGTCTTGATGGTTTTTGCAACTTTATTAGCGGCATTGGTAGGATCCACAACTATTTCGGAAGCAGTTCCGCCAAAATCGGTAAGTCCGTAGTTAACCAGGGGATCCTCGAAAGTAACGGGCAGAGTAACCGGATTGCCGGCGCTCCCACCACCTATTGCGGGACCTTCCACATCATCAAAATAGAAAGTGTGATCGGTTGTAGCCGAAAAATCCATAAAAAGTACGATTTTGTCATATGTAGCTGAGCTTGCAGAAGTAAAATTAAATGTCAATAGCACCCATTGATTCGGGGTTGTTATTGGCTGACTAATCTCGGTAAAAACAGCACTGTTGGCTTTGTCTTCGAGTTTGAAAAGCACATTGCAGGCTACGGGTGACCATACTTTGACATAAAACTTTTTATTGGTGGTAAAATCAATTTTACCGCTAAGTTCGGCAAAGACATGTGCCCATTGTTCTCCTGAACGCACCCATTTGCCAACATTGGCGCTGGTGTTAATCCCACCGGAATTCGGGTTAGCTACTACGGTAGGGGGATTCGGCCAACCGCTGAATGGCACGTTCTGATTTCCGTCGAAATCGTTGTAGATGTATTGGGCATTGAGGTTTGCCACAATCAGCATCATTGCTAAAAAGCATAAAGGTGTTTTCATGTTTGTTGTTTTTAATTGTTAATTAATTAGAAGGACTTGAAGTGAAAATATAAATGTATTACTTGGTGATTCAGTTTTAATTTCAATAAAGCATAACTGAGCAAACACAGCTTTTTTGCCTGTTTATTGTTTTATCATTTTACTGGCTCTCATTGTTTTATTATCGGAAGTCTTTATGATGTATATACCGCTGCTTAAAGAGCTCACATCCATTCTTTCAGTGGCAGATCCGGATATTTTGCTCAGCAAGAATTTTCCGTTCAGATCGTAAATCGAAATGTTTGTTTTTTCGCGAATATTGCCGATATTCAGTTCATTTGATACTGGATTCGGGAAGAAAATGAGAGGCAGCACCGATGAATTTCCGATTCCGGCTGTATTACAATTTTTACCTACCTGGTATGTGCAATATTTTGTCACCGCCATGCCTCCTGAATAAGCAAACTTGCAGGCATAACTGATTGTTGAACCCAGGGTTTGTCCATTGAGAGTTGACGAGAAAATCTTTCCTGTAACATTGGTCATCTGCGTTTCTGCAAAAGGACTTTCTTTCCACAAATAGGCAACCAGGCCTGGTTTGTCGTTATCAAGCAGTTCAAATGTAACGGTAACAGTAGTTCCCACTGTTTCGAATGTACATATGTAACCAAGTGAGAAGGAGCCTTGAGCCGCTGTCTTTGAAGAATCAGCGCACAACATAACTGGCGAAATGCTAATATTCACTGCCTGCGAATTGCTGACGGCTCCACCATTATCGCTAGCTTTGGCGGATAGAATATAATTTCCGGCTCCCGGATTCCATGTGATTGTGTAAGGAGTTGTATTATCGGAACTTATCAGGGTATTATTCTGAAAGAAATCCACTTTTTGAATACTTCCGTCAAAGTCGCTGGCAGTGGCAGTAACAGTTACAGGCTTTCCAGCTGTAAAAGTTGAGTTATCGGCCGGAGAAACCAAGGAAACTGATGGTAAAATATTGGCCAAACTACTTACTGCCACCAACAGCTCATCATTATCGGTTCGCAGATCGGGGTTGGTCACGGTAAGTTTCAGGCTGTAAATTCCTTCAACCAACCCGGATATTACAGGTTTAGCGGTTGTTGCAGCCGAAAACTGCACAGTTGATGGACCATAGTTTTGTGTCCATGTGTAAGCCAATGCCTTTCCGGCCGATTCGGTACTGGCTGAACCATCGATGGTTGCTGAAGTTAGAGGGAGTAAAACTTTTAATTTATTTCCTGCCATAGCTACAGGATAGCTGAATGCCAGATCGCCCGTGCGGGTAAAAGTCATTTTCGCCAGGTTAAATTCGCCATTCGAGAAAGCAACGCGCAACACATGCTGACCGGGAGTAAGCGGAATGTCGTTTACCGTTTTTGTTGCCCATACCGTCCATACAGTTGATGAAGTAGATGGTACCGGAATATCTCCTGAAACAGGCAGCCCATCCAACTCCAGGCGGAATGGTCCTCCGCCGGCTGAATTGCCCGAAGCATACCGGAATGCAAACGAATACATACCTGCCTGAACTACATTTACTGTATATTCAATCCATTCGCCCGAAGCAATTGAACCGGCAAAAACCCCTTCGTTGGCGTTGTTGGTAACATCTACGTATTCACTCATTCTGAAATCGCCGGAGTTAGATGATGTTACATCCATGTAAGCTATATTCTGACCTTTTCCTCCTTCGAAAACATCGTATTTACCTGCTTCGATGGTTCCCGGAATGTCCCAGGCAATTCCGTCATAAGGCACTTGATTTCCAACCTGAACGTCGGCACTATTGGTAACACTAAATCTTTCTGCATCAAATACTTTAGCGTAAAAACTGTGCATCCCTAACTGTAAGTTCGTTGCATCCCATTCAAAAGGAGCTGCTGACACTATTCCCATCGAAATTGCTCCGTCCATAAATTCTACTTTGGTTGGAGTTCCGCCTGAAGCTACAACTTTCAATTTCACGCTTCCGTTAACATATGCCTGTTGAAACGAAGATGTCATTACACCCGTTATACTGCAGTCCCTACTAGTAGCCATTTTATAGGCCGGAACCAAAAGCTGATACCCGGTCGAAAATTTAACGGTAATCGGCACAGCGGAATAGTTGTGTGCCACATAAGTAATATTTCCTTTCAAAATAAAAGCTGCTGCAATAGGATAATCGGCTGTGATAGCTGCATCCACCCGTCCCAGGGCATTCATGGCGTGAAGCCAATGGTAAGTTTGAGCATCCGAAATGCCAAATTTTATCTCGCGGTCAGGGTAGGAATTATACATTTCAATTGCCTGTGCCGGGTTTGTAAAGGCCAGGTATTCCCACCACATGTCGTGCCACAGGTTCGGATTAGCCTGGTTGCTCATTATACCTGTGTTGGCTGCAACTTCGTTCCAGAGTTTTGCGGCATAAACTGTGTCCAATCCCAAATAAAGTGAACCGCCATGAATAGGATAAATCTCGATGCCGTAAGAAGCCGCAATATCGTTAGTCCAGAAAGTTCCATTATCGAAACTGTTACCCCAAACACGCGACACAAGGCTGTATTGCTGCGAAGGCGGGAAGTTACGGTTTTTGGTGTCCATATAGTATTCTTCGATACCTGTTTGCTCAGTGGTATAAAGATAAATTCCCAGATTTCGGGTTGTTATGTCGCCGGTTAATTCTCCCCAGTGTATTAGTGAAGACGCAAAAACCATGCTTTCGGAACTCGATTCCTGGTTATTCCCTTGTGGATTATTAGCAAAACCATCAGCAAAACTGTGTCCTGCATAGGGATTGAAATTCCGGAGGTAAGGAAACATCGCATCGTTACGGTCAGGGCAAGCAGCATCGCGTACAAGCAAATTTACCATTCCGCCCCATTGTGCAGCCCAGCCCGGCTCGCATTGTTCCACAAAGGCAGCAGCATGAATGAAATACCCCCAATGGAAATGATGATCGTTTAAACTGCCGTCCTGCCCGTATCCGGCAGGATAGCCAATCATTGCTGACCAGGCGGTATTATAGTAAAAAAGGAATGCCACTTCACCACCTTCAACTTTAAACCAATCTTCGAGACGGGTTTTTATGGTTGACAAAATTT
Source organism: Bacteroidota bacterium (assembly GCA_037142075.1). Lineage (GTDB taxonomy): Bacteria > Bacteroidota > Bacteroidia > Bacteroidales > UBA4417 > UBA4417. The sequence goes on along the minus strand of JBAXBJ010000050.1, from coordinate 16,629 downwards.
TATTTCGGGAAGCTATATTCCCCATTTCATCGGCGATGCGGGCAGTTTGTACCAATTGGTTCATCACCTGGCCTTCGTTGTACGAATCTGTCCAGGTTGCTAAAGTTGAATTTTCGAGACTCGCAATTTTTTCGGTCAATGCCGAAGGTGAAAACCCCGCACTGTAATTGTCAAGATAAGGCAGGGTGGGTAAAATCCCATGAAAAGTGTTTACAACGCTGAAACTATTTCCTGCCAGCGTTTTCATTTCGCCACGTACGATGGCATAGCTGTATTTGTTTGGCACCGGCGAATCTGCTGCCAGGTGATCCCATTGGTGAGGGAGCAAACCGAGTAACATATTTGTTTCAGTACCTTCTTTTACCTCGGTAGTAACATTAAAATCAGTGCGCATTACCGATGTACTTTCGTTATAACTATAAATAGCCGTGGTATTTACCGGAAATACAAACGCATATTTTTTATATTCATTTGCAACGGTAGTAACATTGGAAGCAGTTAACGGAATAAATGCCAGGGACCAATAGTTTTTCCCATTCAAGGTAGAAGTGTAAACTGATCCATTTTTCGTCCAGGTACTTCCCGCCGGAGCATAAACGGCAAAATCGGCACCGTTTCGCACATTGGTTAGCACCAGCATTTCGTCGTTAACTGTAACTGTTCCCGAATTTACAGTAATCTGAGCCACATCGCCGGTGCTTTTTGTAAAATAAAGGAAAGGCATTCCCACACCTGAAGCCGCCTTGAAATTATGCGTCCCATCATTCCAATCCATGGTAACTGTCCAATCGGAATAGTCGGAAACAGTAGTTTTGGTTGCAGCCATTCCGCTAACGCCCACAGTAACGGGAACTATATCGTCGATAACACCCCAGGGAATATAAGTTACTACTAACCCGTTGTTAGTAGTTTTCATGGTGAAAGGGTAGTTGAATAGGTTTGAAGCCTGTCCGTTTTTAATCAAAGCCGACCACCAATCGCTTGTTGGAGCAGGTTTGCCAAGTGCATTTCCACTCACCTGGGGTAAGCCCGATGGGTAAGCATTTCGACCGGCCACATCGGTGCCGGGGAATGTTTTGGTATAACTGCCACTTCCAACGGGTATAACCTGACTAAACCCTTGAAATGCTGTAAGCAAGAGGGCAACCAAAGAAATGCTTATACGCTTTTTCATTTTACCGGATTAATTTCGTTGTTGGCAAACATCAGATATTGAATCTGTTAGTTTAAGAAGCTTTGCTTTAATATCATAAGTAATATTTTGAGATTCACCGACTTTGAAAACCTGAATGTCGTAGAAAAGCAAAAATATTTATTGCTCGTTTTCCCTTCGTGCATCCAATTCCTGTTTCATTAAGGTAGTGGTTTTGGTATCAATCTTGTAAAAGATCATAAACAATGCGCACGACATGTATAAAATGCCGGGGATAACTGAAACCAGCAATTTTATCCCGGTAATGGCTGTATCGTTTTGAACTACATTTGGCACAAAGCTGGAAGCTGCTAAAATCCAGCCTGCAATGGCAGCGCCAATTCCCCATCCTGCTTTTTGTGCAAACACGGCAGCCGAGAAATACAAACCTGTAGCCCGACGACCGGTAGTCCATTCGCCGTAGTCGGCAGAATCGGCAATCATGGTCCAGAGCAGAGGAACTGCCGGGGCGTAGGCCATTTTAGCAATGATGTTAAACACGTATATGGTTGTCAGGTCATTTATTCCAGCAATGTATATCAGTATGAAAAACAAGCCAGAGATCAAAGAACTCCCGATAAATACATTTTTGTTTCCAAACCGTTTGGCCAAGGGTTTTGATAAAGGCAAGGCAACGATCAATGCAACCGTTCCGATTACATTGAATAGCTGGACATTATTCTCGCGCCCGAGGTAATATTTGAAATAATAAGCAATAGCCGCATTCTGCATGGCAAACATGATGAAGGAAATGATGCCAACCAGTGCAAGAATGATCCAGGCTTTGTTTTGAAAAAGGTTTTTTACATCTTCCTTCAGCGAATTTTCCTGGGCTTTAGGTGGCTGAACCCTTTCTTTCGTTGTTTTGAAAGTGATAAAAAAGAAGATCAAACTTAAGCCCGCAAACAGGAATACGGTGTATTGAAAACCCTGTGCTTTATCGCCACCCCCGAAAAATTCAGCCAATGTGAGTGCCAGCCCGGTTACTACAAATTGCCCGATAAAACCGGCAATAAACCGGTAAGTGTTCAACCCGGCACGTTCGTAAGTGTCATCAGTCATCACAGCTCCTAAGGCTGAATAAGGCAGGTTGATGGCTGCATAAGCTGTCATTAAAAGAACATAAGTTGCCCCGGCATAAATTATCTTACCCGCTTCACCAAAGTTTGGGGTTGTAAAAGTGAGAATAGCCAGGATAGCATATGGAACGGCTCCGAACAAAATATAAGGACGGAATTTGCCCCAGCGGGTATTGGTCCTGTCGGAAACCACGCCGATTACCGGGTCGATGGCCATATCCCAGAAACGAGCCACTAACATTATAGTTCCTGCGGCGGCAGCTGAAATTCCATATACATCGGTATAGAAAAACAGGAGCCAGAAACCAACCATATCCCAAACAAAGTGCGAGGCGGTATCGCCCAGACTGTAGCCGATTTTTTCCTTTACACTTAACTTTAAGGCAATTTTTTCCATTTTCTTACATTTAGTTCTTGTTTGACAAATTTAAAGTATTTGTCCAAAAGTTGTGCATAAGCAGAATAAAAGATCTGCACTTGTTGTTTTGCCAATACCTTATATATCTGTATTATGCACAACTTTTTCGGCAATTTATCATGAGTAATCGGTAAAAGTCCGGTTATTGACCTGCTTCCTTGTATACTTTCACGTAATCAATAAGCATCGTTTGAGGGAAAGGAGTCTGGTTTGTGGGGAAACCTAAATAATTACCGCCCACGGCTACATTCAGAATGATGTAGAAAGGATGATCGAAAACCCAGTTACCCGTTACGCTACCCGGAGTAATTCTCTGATAAAGAGTATTATCGACGAAGAAATCCAGGTAATTTTTTCCCCATTCAACGGCGAACAAATGGAAGGAAACATCAAATCTGTCGTTCTCGAATGCAAAACTTTTTGTTACTCCTGCAGATCCCGAATATCCGGGGCCATGCACTGTGGCACTAACAATGTTTGGTTTCTGTCCGCGAAGTTCCATTATATCAATTTCCCCGCATTGAGGCCATCCGGCTGAATCTGAATCGTTGCCAACCAACCAGAATGCAGGCCAGATACCTGGTCCCCAGGGAGTTTTAATGCGCGCTTCAAAACGGCCATACGATTGTTCGAATAATCCTTTTGTTTTCATGCGGGCAGAAGTAAAAGCTGAACCGGAATACATCTCTTTTTTGGCTGTGATTGCTAAATTGCCGCTGGTATCAATAGCTGCATTGACAGTACGATCAGTATAATATTCTAATTCCGCATTTCCCCAACCATCGCTATTTGGCCCGACTCCTATATCAAATTTCCATTTCGTGGTATCGGGCGATTCTCCTGCCGCACCATCGAAATTATCGCTCCACACCAGTTGCCAGTTACGCTGATCAAGCGTTTGAACATTTTCTTTCGTACATCCTGACACTGCAAAAAGCAATAAGGAATACAGGACTGCTGAAACCAGTTTTTTGCTATTTCTTTTCATATTGTTTGTCTTTAATGAATGATTAATATGCCTTAAAATCTATTTGCGGAATAAGATATTGTCTAAATAAATATCTCCATTCCCATCAAATTTCAACTGGATTACACCTGATAAATTAACAGGTGAAAAAGAAGACAAAGGAATATCCACACTTGACCATCCTGTTGTTGGAACCGTTAATGTGTATGGTTTTTCAACAGGACCGGTACTGATCAGGTATACTTTCAGAGAAGTTGAATTGGCTGACCAGAAATCCAGGTGCAGGTAACTCATGGCAGAAACATTCTGGGCACTGCCTAATTGAATTCCCTGGTAATTTAACCCTTTATATTTCAGGGTATTATTTCCAGCGATGGGAACCTGTGAAACTACCGTTGCCTGCCCCCAGTTTGGACTTAAATCGGTTCCTGAAATGTTGGTGTACGAATCGCTGAATACCGAAATCACGTCTGCTGCAGCGAAAGTCGGAACAGGAGCTGCCGTTGTCGGCACTGTGGATCCGGTATTATTGAAATACACATTATCGATATAAACATTGGGCAAATCTCCTGAAAGCACCATCTGAGCCAAATGAGATTTGGTAGTCAATCCCGTAAAGCTTGTCATCGGGATATTCAGGCTGATCCACTGCTGAGTTGCTAAAGGAGGGCTGGCAATGGTAACTTCATGGCTGGCATCATCACCACCACCATAAGCTCCGTTTGCTCCGAAATCAACCAGCATAACTTTAAATTTTTTACCACTTGTAGCATCAGGTGTCCAGATATCCAGATGGAAATTAGTCATAGAACTTACATCAATAGGTTGTGAGGTAAACTCAATACCCACGAAATTAAGATTCTTATAGCGAATTGCATCATCTCCGTTTATTTTGACATCCTCATTTTCAGCAGTTGAGTACAGCCAGTGCGTATTCCAGGTATCTACCTTCACATTTGTAAAAGCATTGCTGTATAAGGAGATTACATTAGCACTCGGAACAGTTGGGGCAGGAGCCGGCGCTGTAGGTTTGACTGGTTGACCTATTCCATTGATGGTTAACGAACCCTTTGCATTAATATCGCCCATTTTAGCCGTGATGATTGCTGAACCAATGCCCACCACTTTCACTTTCCCATAATTGTCAACAGTAGCTACTGATAGATTCGAAGAAGCAAAGGTGAAATACGAAGCAGTTAAACTAACTTTCTGATCGATTCCAGTGGGTAGATTACATGAGGCATACAAATCTGATATTTGAATTTCTTCACCAGTTTCTGCATTATTTTTTGTTTGATCAAGCCCGTTTAAAATCCCAGCATTCCTGTGTGCAATTGTTCCCATATTTTCAAACTGAACTTCATCGATCCAGAAGGTATAACCTCTTCCATTCTGATGAACTGCCGAGTAAAATAACATACCCCTTTCCTGCTTAAGTACCGATGGCTCGGGGATAGGAACATAATATTTCATCCAGTTTGAATTGAGGGTAACATTTGTGAGAGTAACCTTGTATTTTGATTCCCCCATGTCGTTGCCGAAGCCAACTTCATTAAGTACTGCCGGTTCAGATGATTTTGCCCAAAACGTGAGTACGTTGTATGCTGACAGATCACGACCCGGATTTGTTCCAAAAACTCCGCCAACATATGAGCCATTAGGGTCGCTTGTATCGGGAACTGCAAACTTCATTGAAGATGTCCCTTTGTATTTTACGCTGTAATCAACATTAAAAGCGGTTACTTTTGAGGTTCCATAAGCTGCATAATACAAGCCTGTACTAAATCCATCGATATATACCTCAGGCGTTGTGGGATAGGTGGCTAACTCAAGCCCATCAAGTTTTCTCTCACAGCTGACTGCTATCAGCAGAATTGCGAACAGAGCTGTTATTGAATAATATGTCTTTATGTTTTTCATTTTTGTCAAAGTGTTAAGGGTTATTTACCAAGACTAAAGCTAAGATAAGTTCTGATTTCCCATTCAGCGCCATTTCCATATCCTACTGCCGTAGGATCAGGTACCCATTCGCCTGAACTGTCCAACTTTGTTGTCGGGCAATATCTCGGCGAATATTGGTCGAGTGAACGCCAGGTATAACGCACTCCCATTCGTGTTTCAGGCAGGATGAACCATTTACGCATAACAACAGAATAGGATAAATCGGCTGTTAGCTGGAGCGGGTAGGTTAAGTTGAAGTCGCGGTGATAATCGTAAGGTCCCCAATCATTCACTTTTACCATTGAAATCAGTTTTACTTTTTTGTAAATCAACCTGATATCGGTGCCAAAACGCTCAATTATGCGTTCGTCGCTTCCATTTGATTGTGCATTACCGCCATAGGCATTCACAATGAATCCAAAGTCGGGAGTTAATTTTGACACAATGCGTGTGCTTACTTCCCATAAATCGTGTGCAGAAGGTGCACCGGGGAATGCGAAAATTGTACGTCCGTTTGCCATGATGCCTATTGCAGCATCCTGGGTTGTTGGTTGATGACGATAGACAAAATCGGCACTCATGGCAAAGGGTGCATCTTCCATTTCATCGCTGTCCCATGCCCACATCCAGCTGGCAGGTGTGGGGTCATAAGCAATTAAAAGCTCACCGGCGACAGTCTCCCTGTTTGACCTTACGGCAAACGGGTCTTCGAGCACGTTTCGTGGCTTTGCTGGAGCTGGAACTTCTTTTGATACGGGTCCGACAATTGGTTTCTGCCACAGGAAATTCGGGGCAACCTGGAAATCACCGATTGTATAAGTGAATCCGGTCAGGAAGTTATATTGGTTACCACTTCCCGAATCTTTCAGACGCCACCCGGTAAAGGTTTTCGTATAATCGGCTCCGCCATTGGCAACTAATCCCATTACAGCTCCCTGTGAATACCATTTTACAGGACCGACTGAATAGGTAATTTTAACTTTTCCTCCCCAATTGTCTTTTGATATGATTTTATCCTGATATACTGTATAATTTCCTTCACTGCCATCAACAATCTGGAAAGTTTCGCCGTTTCTTGGCTGTCCTGACCAAAGTCCACCAACATCGATACCTAAATTCCCTAGACTTGTTTTTAAATCGAGAGAGGCTCTGCGTGTTTGCAGGGTAGGGATAGCAAAGGAACTTTGTGCTGCAGCATTCTGATCCAAATCTTCGTGGTACATACCGGTTACAGTAAAGACGCCGACAGTCCGGCTATACTTTAATAATATTGCCGGGTTAGCACCCCACCAGAGTTCAGGACCAAAAGCAACTTTTAAACCTTCTAACGATTTTTTTCCTGCAAATTCAAATCCAAAGGGTGCTCCACCATTATAAATATCAATGTTTGGTCCATAGTTTGCCTCCGGGTATAATCCGAAGAAGTCACCTTCGTCGCCCCAGTGATAATGCCCGGTACGATAAAAAGCTTTAAGGTCAAACCACTTGTCATTCCAGGTAATATCGGCCCTGTACACTTGTACCCGCTCAAGTGAACTTAATGAAAAGGAGCCAGTACCCTGATTAGTTTGTATCTCCTGGGAACGACCACGATTTTCGTAAAATATTTCATCAATCGGATTTTCGGCTACATTTCCAAGAATATTGAAAGATATATTAGCGGTCACATTATCGGTAGGTTTCGCTTCAACACCAATAAAATAAGACTGCATATGGCCAAAACCAAGGTAACTCGGATAAGTCGGGGTTAAAGCATTGGGATCTTTTTTATCCGGTGTGGAAATCATATTGCCCCCTGTACTGAAGGTAGATAATTCGGCCCTTAAGCCACTGATACGCACTTTTTTTGTTGCGTCACCCTCCATAGCTGCCTTATCACCCCTGGCTTTCAAAACTTCATTCAAAACCTGGATATTCGAAAAATACTTACTTATCGAATCGGCTGTTAAATTAACGGCATAAGGATTCAGTTTATGAGCCTGCTGTAAAACATAATATGCGGCACGCGGATATAACTGATAATGCCCTCTTCCGTCAGTTTCCCCTTTTGCGCATATACCGTACCACTCCTCGTTCATATTGTTTTCTCCCGGTACATAATCGTTGAGATAACCACCGTTAACCCAGGAAGCATGCGTATCGTGAACGTCCAGATTTTCAGTTTGTTTGTATTTCCACCAGCCGTCGCTGAACATAAAGGTGAATCCTCCTATACAATTTTCAGCTTTACCAACGCCCGCTGCATTCTGATAAATTTCTTTCCAGTTGTTTGTCAGGTAGTATGCCTGCGATTGTTGATCTTCCTCACTGCTGACCGTATTGTAGGCATCAGAACCAAACTCTGTAAACATGATCGGTTTTTTTAATACTTCCTTTGTTTTTTGAAATGCGTCGCCAAACGAAACTCCCCGATACATATTAACTCCCAGAATATCAATATCTTTACACTCATCGGCAATAATATCAAGGAAAAGTAAATCGCCATTGCAAATAGCTACCGGGTGAGAATTATCGATAGTTTTCATGGATACAACCGCTTCGTTAAAAAGCTTATACAATGCTTTGGCACCCACGGTTGATTCTCTTTTATCGAAGGGAATATCTTCCGTTTCGGCTCCACGCCAGAAAAGGCCGTAATTGTTTTCATTACCCAATAAATACAAAAGCAAACCCGGGGTATTTTTATACTCCTGAACAATTTCGGTTACTTCTTTTAAAAGTAAATCATGTACAAGCGGGTTGGAATATTCGGTATTTACTACCCATTTACCATTTAACGTTAATCCATATCTGCCGAAAGAATGATTTATCATGGTATAGATGCCGTATTTCTCGTAGATATACTTGATCCACTTTGGCTGGATACCGGTATAAACACGAATGGCATTTACCCCCATGTTTTTCAGCATTGGCATTTCGTTATCAAGGGCTGCTTTAATAAAATCATCCGATTGCTTCCACAAACTATAAGTGTAGTTAGTGCCGATTGGGAAATAATCCCAATTCATGCCATTAATCATCAGGCTCTTGCCATTGACTACCAGCTTAACTCCTTCGTTGCCGGTAACAACCGATACTTTGTCTGCCTGCGCAAAAACAAAAGTTATTGCGAACAGGAAAAGAGCAAATGTTACTAAAACTTTTTTCATATTATCATTCTTTTAAGTTTGTTAATTGATACTGCTTGGTGGTTTAAGTCAGTTAATTAGTATATTTTATGATTGATGATAAGCTTATAACTGTTCCTTTCAGAATTTGATATTTTCATTCTTATCCCATATTCCCCAGTAAGCTCCAACATCGCCTTCGGCACCCACTTTCCATGATTCGTCGAACGAGGTAAAGTAAAAGATGTCGATATCTTCTTGTTTCGACCATAATTGAGTATTGAGAAAATATTTTAATGCATTTTCCATCGATGGCAGCGCTCCCTTATGGTCTTCTCCTTTACTGGGCCATCCGGTTTCGGTGATAATTACAGGTTTATTGCCTCCTCCTGCCAGCCTTGCCTGGTAAAACATTTGTTTCATGTACATCAGTGAATAATCCATGTGGCAGAACTCCCAAAAGGGGTAGCAGTTTGCTAAAATAGCATCACATGCTTCCGTAATTTTCGGCCGTTCAGTGAATTCATAATACGCATCAACATATCCTACCGGTATGCCTGGAATGGCTTCTTTTACCCGGTTAATATAATCTAAAAGTTCATTTTCAGTTAAATCGTCACGATACAGAACCTCATTGCCAACGGCGGCAATATCCACATAACCCTCTTTAGCCAATTGTAGCAGAGCTGATATTTCCTGCTCGTTTTTCTCGGCTTCTTTGCCTAACCACGCACCAACCAGGGTTTTGAGGCCAAATTCTTTTGCAATTTTCGGAATCAGTTCATTGCCTTCGATACAGGAAAAAGAACGGACCCACTTTGTGTAAGGTTGTATCATCTTCATTCTTCTCCGTACCTGGTTTTCAGAAAGCACATCACCGGGCTTTTGCCCTTCTTCGTAGGCACTGAAGCACAGACCATGCATTCCGTTGTTCAATACTTCTGTGAACAGATCGTGCAATTCTTCCTGGGGCTTACCGGCAAAATTTAATCCGCCCGCCAAAGCCATAATTTCTCCTTCTCTTAGTGACATATATGTTCTATTTAAAAGTTATAATTAAATCATTTCGTGCGCTTATAGTTCTCCTCTGCGTTCAACCAATGTGTCCCGGATTTCCCTCGCCCTTTTTTCGGTAATATCGTATTTCCACATAACCAAAATAGCTAATATTCCAGCCACGGAAGGAACGGTAATGTCAGCTATACGCAACATAGTAATGGTATGAACTGATTGCACTTCCACATTCTGGTTAAAGCCGACAGCACTTAAGATAACCCCGCCTAAAAACAATGCAAGCGACATTCCGAGTTTGACCATCCACCAGTAAACGGCTCCGAATAAGGCTTCCTTTCGCGGCATTCCGTTCTTAAGTTCATCGTAATCGCACACATCGGCAGTCATCGACATCATTAATGTAAATAATCCACCTATCCCAAACGTCATTAATGGCAAAGGAAGGAACATAAACCAGGGATTTCCGGGAGAGAATCCCCACCATTTAAGAATATAGCCAACAATCGAAATTAACGTAGCTACTATAAAGGCATTTTTCTTTCCAATTTTGGTGGACATATATGTAATAATCGGTATTACCAAAAAAGCAGTCATCAAAGCACTTACTGTGCCAAACCATGCCGGCCATTGACCTGCTGCTGCCTGGTTGCCGTTGAACAGATAGAAAATAACGATGTAGAAAGCATAGGCAGCAACAATCTGGTACCCGTTGAATACTAAGAAAGTAGCTCCGCAAAGCCGAAGAAATGGCTTGTTGTTGACGGTTTGTTTGATATCTCTGAAAAAATCTTTTACATTCGAAACCAGGCTCCTGAATGACAATTTTGATTGGCCTGAAAGATGTGCCTGGTCGATTTCCTTACAAAAAAATGCAGGTAAAACACCCATTACCAGGCAGATAGCTCCTACCCATATGGATATATTTCTCACTCCTGTGGGTGCATCCGGGAATAATTCAGGACGTGAAATCAAATACCAGAACCAGGGAGCTATCATCCATGCCACCTGTCCCATAACCTGCGATATTGCCATAAGGCGTGTACGTTCATTATAATCAGGGGTCATTTCGTATCCTAATCCAATGAGTGGTGCTGCAAATACAGTATAGCCCAAATAGAATACTATTGACATTAATAGAAAGTATATAAAATTAAAAGTTTCGTAGTTGTTTCCCGGCACCGGTACTTTTAGCTGCCACATCAACATAAATGAAATACCAACTACAATAGCTCCACCAAAAATATAGGGTTTACGTCGCCCCCATCTGGACCGTGTATTGTCGGAAATATAACCCATAATCGGGTCGAGAATGGCATCCATAAATCTCGGTATAGCTGCTAAAATACCGGCTTTGTAAGGACTCATACCAAATCCCACTACCAGGAAAAACATAAATACCCCTAATGCAGCGGGCAATAACTGGTTGGTAAGATTTCCTGCGCCAAATGCCCATTTTTGCACCATTGGCACAACATCCTGCGGAGCTGTTTTGTGATGTTCCATAGCTTAGTTTTTTATGTTCGTATTATAATTTATCAGTAATTGGTAATTGGTGATTAGTGATTGGTGATTGGTGCGATTTACGATTAACGGTTTTGGATTTTATTTTGACTTATCACAGAAATGCTGCATCACTTTTTTAGGTTTACGGTCAACAGTAAATAATCCCCAGTGTTTTTCAGGTTCCATTGCTTCCTGCGAACCTTTCCAGGGTTCATCAAATGCTTCGAACACAAAAGTCATAATACCTTCTTTTTTAATCCATTTTTCAAGGTCATTGTAATATATAGCCTGAAATTCCTCGCTTACATTTTCCGGATTTATTCCCCGTCCGTTCGAATTGGTGGCCCATCCCGCTTCGGTAATTATCACCGGCTTGTTTGGGTATTTGTCTGCAATTCCGTAAAAATTTTGTTTAGTGTATTCCAGTGCTTCGTGAATGTGCTTGTATTCCCAAACCGGATAGGTATGTATGGAGATAAAATCAACTTCATCGACTAATAACTTAAGCTTGTCGTACCAGGGAATATAGTTTTCGCAGAAAGTTACCGGCTGCCTGGCTCCTTTTTTTATCATCCGCACATAGCTGATAACTTTGTCAACGGACACATAATGGTCGCTCCAGTCAACGGTTGCCTCATTTCCGGCTGAGAGGGAGAAGATGATTTCCGGATACTGATTGGCAAGCCGAATCAGTTTTTTAATCTCAGCCTGGTTGTTCTTTGTGTTTCTTTTGAGTTCCTCTTTAGAGAATATGGTGCCCCATGGGCAACCAAAATTATTTAATTCAGCTCCGATGTATGCCCCAAGCATCACCTTAAAACCAAGCTTTTCTTTATCGATTACCTTTAAGACCGTTTCGGCATGTAAACTGCAGTCGTACAAGCGAAGATAGGTCCAGCGATCCTGAAGGATCAGCAGGTCTTCCTTCACTTGCTCATATGTAGGATATACCCCGGTTTCCGGACTTTGCCCCTCCCGGTATCCTGAATAGCAGATTGCTTTCCCGCTTGCAAGTCCTAATGTTTTAAATAAATTCATCTTATATTATTCTTTATTTAATAGAATAGATGATGAAGGGTTGATGACATTTACTTTTCTCACTTCTTCCCTATTTTCTATTTTCTATTTTCCACCTCCCAAACTACGAGTATTTCAAATTCCCGTCTTTATCCCAAAGTCCCCAGTAAGCCCCCACATCGCCTTCACCGCCTATTTTCCAGGCTTCATCGAACGAAGAAAAATAGAACATATCTATTTCCTCTTCCTTACTCCACTGCTGGGCATTGATAAAATAACGGATTGCATTGTTAAAGGAGGGTTCTGAATCTTCAAAAGAGGTTCCCCGGTTTGGCCATCCGGTTTCGGTAATGATCACTTTTTTACCCTTTCCGGCTTTTAATGCACGGTTATACATATCCTTGATGTAGAGCAGCGAGTAGTCAATATGACAGCCTTCCCAGAAAGGATAGCAGTTTGCGAAAATGATATCGCAGGCTTCGGTTATGGCAGGCCGGTTGCAGAATTCATAATAGGCGTCCACATATCCAACTGGTATTCCGGGCAATTCCTTCTTTACCTGCATGATAAATTTCAGCAGTTCTTCTTCTGTCAGGTCCTGACGATACAAGACTTCGTTACCCACAGCAACCAAATCGGCATAACCATCTTTCGCAATCCGGATGACATTGGCTATTTCTTCTTCATTAATGGTATCATTATCGCCAAGCCAGGCACCTACCATTGTTTTTAATCCATATTCCTTTGCGATGCGTGGAATAAGTTCATTTCCATCGGTACACGAAAAAGTCCTGATCCATTTGGTATAGGGCCTGATGATTTCAATTCTGTTTCGAATTTGTTCCTCGGTAATAAAATTTCCGGGCTCCTGTCCTTCGAGATAAGGGCTGAAACAGAGACCATGCATGCCTGCGTTAAGGAAATCGGTAAAAATGGATCGCAGTTCTGCTTCTGATTTATTCGTAATGTCCTTTCCGGCTAATGAAAGTATGAAATCACTTCTGAACGACATAATGTCTTCTTATTAACTGTGTCAATATTTTATTTAGCTGACTAAATTCCTGAATGAAACTTCAATCTGCGTAATTTCGCCTGAACGCTTAAATATCTCAGCGCTCAATTCTTTACTAATAGTGTGATCTGCAATGAAAACCTGTTTTTCGCCAGTGAACCTGATAGAAATTCCATCCTGTTTTGATGCGCTGTAGATTATTGGAACCTGGCAGAAAGTAAATCCCAGTTGGCCTTGTTTAAGCGTTATCTGCTGCGAATTTCCTTTCAGATCAAAATATTCGAAAATACTTTCCTCATTCAACAACTCTGCAGGATTAAGCAGGCTGGACTGAAAAACAATTTCTCCATCCTGGATGTGAATTCCCAGTTCTCTCATGCGCGAAATAAAGTCTTCTTTAACCTGCCCGGTCATGCCGGGTTGCTGCGCACCTGCATTTCCGGGGGTATGCGAATAGGCATCCGTTGGAAAAGCGCCATATAAATCAGGTGATTTATTCAGTCCTATTCCCGCTTTGATTTCGAAATAATGATCTTTAATTTTTCCAACCACAACAGGATCAGCTCCTTCGTAAATGCCTTTGAAATAGCACTCCTGGGCGGCAAGCAACAGTTTGGAAACCATATGCCAGTAAATGCTCCCCAATCCCTCATATCCATAGAATGTGCCCGACCGTCCGGTAAACGACTGGTGGTCGAAGAGTTCCTCGAAAATCGCTAAAACTTTTTCTTTTTCTTCAGCAAGAAGGGAGGCATACATATCCGGATCCAAGTGGTTCAGGGCTTTCTCCAAAACGGCAGCATTACGGAATGTTCCGTTGAAGTGGAAATTGCCCAGATCATCTTTAGTCAATATGGACGAATCGGAGACGGCAACTAGTTTGCTCAGAAGTTTTGATTCCTCAACCTTATTTCCGGGAATGTTATTTTTCTGGCTAAAAAGAGGCAACTGCCTGTCGGGATAAAGAAGGTAGCTATACTGGTCTCGACGGAACAAATTACTCCATTTCAACGAGTTAAGAACATCAAGGCTTTCCTCAACCGACAAATACCCGGAACTTAAAACAGCTACCTGGCCTTCGAGCATTTCGTACAAATGACGGATTGATACTCGCTGATCAGAAAAGGAAATCAGTTTATAGGCGTGATAAAGCCCGTCTTCCCGTTTGTTAACTCTTATTGACTGATCCATATATCCCAAAGCAAGTTGGGTGAATTCGGCCAAAGCTTTGACCTGGACCATCATTTTCCGGCCCGAGAAAGATTTTTGGTAAACGGTATTTCTGTAATCGCTTCCTGCTTCCCCAAGGTGATCGGCAAAACGACGCCTGTCGGCATTTGAAAACCCGGTTTCAATCAGTGAGGTATTTTCTGAAAAAAGAGTAAATATCCTGTCAAAAAAGATACCTACTTCTTCCGAAACGGGGATTTCGTGAATTGCTGAATCACTGAATCTTTCGGTCCAAAACTTCAGGAAACGCCTTAAATAACAAAGCGTAACCATCGAAACCCCGTTGCCTACCAGGGCATTGTTGGCATCATTCCATTCAGGGCGTTGGGTGTTAAGCCAGATGCCTGCTTCGGGGATAAAATTGCTTAGCTTGGCAAGCAAAGTAACCAGGATTTTTTCAGTAAGATTTACCCTGTATATTTCATTATTATTGCCTCTCAGCAAAACGCCGTCGGCACCGGTTTTACGGGTCATCTCCTTAATCTTATCATTTAAATCGAAATCAAAAACAATGGTATCCTTCGGGTTTTTTACAATTTCAGTATAAGATTTTATTCGGTATGGAATATTTGCATAAACAAACATTTCCTTTTTAAGCAGGGAATCCAGGGTGCCCGGATGAAATTCGTGCGATAATTCGAGGAATTTCTGGAGGTAAATAATCTGGTGGTCGCCCCAGTAACCGATGTAGGCCCACGGATCGTGCGGATCGGGGCTTTCCCAGTCGATGCCTTCGCGGGTAACCCTGTATGGATTATAACCATCGGCAGTGGTAGCATTTAAAAACTTGCTTATCATGCCTTCCAGGAATTCAGGATAGGAAAGGCTGAGGGCTTCCCAGTTCTGAAAAATATCGCGCCAGTTTCCCTGGTAATTTAATTTTGCAGAGCCATCCGCGTTTTTTGTTTCAATCGAAAACTGGTTCCACGGGCGGCTGGGATCGCCATGCCTGCGACTGAAAGTAAGAGGCAAGTATTCGCTGCAAATCCGGATCAGGTCAAAATCGGAGGTGCTTTCGGCAAGCCTGATCAATTCCAGGTAGCTTTTTGCTTCCGGAAGCTGATCGAGCCAGTTTTTATATTTATCAGATATCGCCGTATCTATTTGGCTTACAAACAGGACAAAGTCTTTTTTATCAAGGGTATAATTATTAGTGAAAATCCCACCTCTCATTACATTGTACAAGGTGTTGGAGAAATGTCGGGCATAGCTTAATTCGTCATAACCCATTTGCATTCCATCCGCTTTGGCAACGATTTTCTTCAGGTTCGAAGTTCCTTTTTCAATATCGGTGTCAACCAATTGCTTCATGTTCAGCTTGGTTTTTATGTCGTTACTGAGGTTGGCCACATCGCCGCTTTCCTGGTTAATTTCGGCAACAATAATCCATTCTTCAGTGGTATTTTTTTCAAGTTCAAGGCTCAAAATCACATAATAGGCACCGCGTGTTGCCCTGATATCAACCTCTGTTTCAACTGCCTGTCCTTTCATAAAATTCTCAACCTGGTGGTCGGAAAGCAGAATCTTAGCATCATGATTAAGTCCGGCTGACCATACTGTTGTTGTTTTTAGCGATTCACTCGGTTCAGCGCGGTCAACCGGAATTGAGCTCAGCATGTACAAGCCAAGTTTAGTTTCTTCGATCAATTCGCATTTTTTATACGCATCGAGCAATGAACTGAATGCATTCTGGAAATCGAAATCCACTCCATTCGGAAGAATATTCTTGATCCCATCGAGTACATCCACTGTAACTGTCCCGGCATTGTGATTGCTGATCACCGATTTCTTAACAAACCCGAATTTTTCGCTACTGTACCAGCCATATCTAAACCCTACACCCAGGTCAATATTGATCTCTTCGAAAATGATCTTATTCCCATAGATGCTTTTATAGAGATTTCGTTCGATGGTGTAAATTTTCTCCGACTCGGACGAAAAAGGCTCCCATAAATACGTTTTATCATTCTTCCCGACGAGCAGGTATGTTTTACTTCCGGTAATACCCTTGCTATCGTGTATTTTATCCACGGTATAATAGGGAAACAAAGCGTTGTTCCGGTCTTTCCTTCCGGCTGAAAGCGCGCCATTACTCGAAATAAACATCCAGTGATCGGAATCGCTCACAATGGTCATAAAGAAATCAGGC
>JBAXBJ010000049.1:0-33819 GCA_037142075.1 Bacteroidota bacterium | reverse complement strand
TGTCAGATCCTTTTCGAGAAATGAAATATCCGGGTATTTTTTTACTGTCAAATCATATAATTCCCTGATATTCGGGTCATTCAGAAAATTATAAATTCGCAGCAGGTTCATTGTGTCCTGCCACTGAGCACCTAAAAAAAACGAATAATCAGGATTAAGTGAAGCCATTCCCTGGCGAAGATGCCTGGAATCAAGCCCGAAAAGTGCTTTTTCGTATCGCTTTATTGTAATCTTTCCTTCCGGGATTTTAACATCCGTTTGCACCGGCATGGCAAGCTCGGGATTTTTATTTTTGCAGGCCTGCGTTAAAAGCAAAATCAGGAGTGGTAAAAAAATAAAATATTTATGCAGAAAAAATCTGTTCATTATTTTCATTTATATGATATTCAATCAACTATAAAAATTTTACGCCAAGACTGATGTTAAACATATTGTTTTTTATTTCCGCGCTGCCGCTTCCGCCATAAATATTTTCGATTCCAATCTCATAACGCAAGTCGAGGGTGAGGAAAAGCACATCGATTCCGGCTCCCATCTGGGCCGACCAGGAACTGTTTTTAAAATCGTCAACCGACTGTATCGGCCAGAGCTCACCCATGCTTGAAGGATTAAGCTTTTTATCTAACGAAAAAGTGAATGCCGGCCCCGCCAGGAGCCGCAGGTTCACACCAGCTTTATCAATGAGTTTAAACCCAATTAGAACAGGGACTTTGATTGACTTTATAGTATAATCCTGGCTTAAGGCGTTTGCGCCACTGCCTTGGTTAAAAGTTCCGCTCACTGTCTGGTAATTTGCTTCGGGCTGCAGGTACAGCTTTTTCCCTACACGCACAAATGCGCCGATTTGCAAGGAGTTGTTAATGCCCGCCTTTATCGAATCGAGGTTGCTGCTGAGCGTGTTGGAATTATATCCGATTTTCGGCCCCAGGCAAAAACCGCCTTGAGCTTCGACCAGCGAGGTCAGGCCTATCAGTAGAACTGCTAAAAATAATTTTTTCATTGTTCTGGTTTTATCTGAGTAAAACGCTTAAAGCCTGTAGTTATTATTCTGCTGAACAATTTACATATTTTAAGCCTGAATTTGTGATTTTCGGACATACTACCTTCGAAACAACTTTTTTGTGCGACCTTTGCAAAAAAACGTTTAATAATTTATCTGTTTATCATGAAAAGCAAAATAACATTAGTACTTCTTCTCTCCCTAATAACATACGCGGCCAACGCTCAATTTCCTCCCTATTATTTCGGATTAAAAGCGGCGCCGCAAATAAGCTGGATGAAACCCGATGTAGATGGCTATGAAGGAAATGGCGCAAAAATAGGTTTTGCCTGGGGATTTTTGGCTGAGTTCAATTTTACCGAAACCCATAGCATAGCCT
Organism: Bacteroidota bacterium; assembly: GCA_037142075.1. Classification (GTDB taxonomy): domain Bacteria; phylum Bacteroidota; class Bacteroidia; order Bacteroidales; family UBA4417; genus UBA4417. The sequence continues at coordinate 32,440 of JBAXBJ010000049.1, read as the reverse complement.
CCGGGTTCAATATGCTTTTTAATGGAGGTAAGATCAAATTTCCTACAACAGTAGATGGCATTACCGGTACAATGAACAGAGAGTACTTTCTTAAATACATTGAACTCCCGTTAACATTGAAGATGCGAACCAAGGATATGAATGGGATGAGGTATTTCGGACGTATTGGGCTTGGCACAGCATTTAATATCAGCGCAAAAAAAACGGATGAATTTACATCCACGACCGGTACAGTAACTACCGGCAAAAAAGAAACTTACAACAATATCAGTTTCGTCCGTGAGTCGCTTATTGTTGGACTCGGATGTGAATATGAAATTAAGGAAGGCCCGAAATTAGGTGCCGAATTGACCTTTAATAACGGGTTTACTGATATCCTGACCGAAAAAGATCAGAAGGCCGTTCCAAGTTTCTTTGAACTGGCAATTTCTGTAATCTTTTAAGGCAAAATAATTTTCCTTTTTATAGCCCGGGTATCTGTCCGGGCTTTATTTTTGTATAAAAGTTCCATCATGCGAATAGCTCTTGCCCAACTTAATTATATCATAGGCGATTTTGATCTGAATACCGCCAAAATCATTGAAATAATTGAAAAATATAAATTGCAAAATGTTGACTTGGTTGTATTTGCCGAATTATCGGTATGTGGTTATCCACCGCGCGATTTCCTGGAATTCGACGATTTTATTCAGAAAAGCTACAAAGCGGTTGAAGCAATTGCGACGATTTGCACTGGTATTGCTGCCATTGTGGGAGCTCCTTCGCTTAACCCGGATGCGAAAGGCAAGAATCTTTTTAATTCAGCATGGTTGCTGGCTGGGGGGAAAGTGCAGGCTTTGGCACATAAAGCACTGTTGCCAACGTACGACATTTTCGATGAATACCGCTATTTTGAACCAAACCGGCTGTTCCACTGTATTGAATTTAAAGGGGTAAAAATTGCACTCACCATCTGTGAGGACATCTGGAACCTTGGGCCAGACCCACTTTACGTTACAAACCCTATGGATATTCTTGCTGCGCAAAATCCTGATCTGATGATCAATATTGCAGCATCGCCGTTTAATTACGATCAGCAGAAAGTGAGGCTTGAAATCCTTCGAGACAATACAACGAAGTATAAAATTCCACTTATTTACGTGAACCAGGTCGGGGCACAAACGGAGTTATTATTCGATGGAAATTCCTGCGCGATAGACAGTTCGGGAAATATTATCAGTCTTTGTAAAGCTTTTGACGAAGATACCAGGATAGTTGATTTTAACCTTCCTGAAAAAAATTTACGATCAGAAATACCTTTTCAAAGTGAAAATACCCCAAAGGTATCCCTGATCCATGATGCGCTTGTGATGGGTATCAGGGATTATTTTTCGAAAATGGGATTTACCAAAGCCATCCTTGGACTGTCGGGCGGAATTGATTCTGCGGTCACACTTGCCCTGGCTGCCGAAGCTTTAGGAAAAGAAAACGTGTATGCTGTGCTTCTGCCATCCGAATATTCGTCAGGGCATTCCGTTACAGATGCAGTTGCATTGGCTCAGAATTTGGGATGTAAATACGATGAGATCAGTATCGCAGATGGATACAACACCATTCTTAACTCGCTGCAACCCCATTTTAAAGGACTTCCGTTTAACGTGGCCGAGGAAAATATCCAGGCACGCGTACGGGCTATACTCCTGATGGCATTAGCCAATAAATCAGGATATATATTATTGAATACATCCAATAAAAGCGAAGCTGCTGTGGGTTATGGCACCTTGTACGGCGATATGTGCGGAGGCATTTCGGTGCTCGGCGATGTTTACAAAACCGAAGTTTACGAACTTGCTCATTATATTAACCGCCAGAAAGAAATTATTCCCCTGAACAGCATAGTGAAACCGCCTTCGGCTGAGCTCCGCCCGGGTCAGAAAGACAGCGATTCGCTTCCTGAATACGATATACTCGACAGGATATTGTATAATTATATTGAATTGCGCCAAAGCCCTGCCGACCTGATCGCATCCGGTTTTGACGAAACTGTTGTAAAACGTGTATTACGCATGGTGAATATGAATGAGTGGAAACGGCATCAGTCACCACCTATTCTGAGAGTTTCGCCCAAAGCTTTCGGGCAGGGCCGTAGGATGCCAATTGTGGGGAGGTATCTGGCTTAGAGCAAAGAGAACCAGGTTTTTCCCGCTAAAATAACAGTTGCTTTTTGCTCTCCGATTCACTACATTTGAGGTAAAAATAATCGTTATGGTAAAACCTCTACAAGTATTTAACAACATGCTTTCTCAGCACGGCGGTGAGGGCAGGGTTACGTATATCCTGAGCGGATCGCCCTCCGATTTCAATATTACTTACACAGGAAGTGCTGCCGACACGATCCAGGAGCCCCATGTTACGAAAAGTTGGAAGAAATCGTTTACGGTCAAAGATGGCGAATTCGTATATTTTTCTGCACAGTCGAATACCCAGCATTCCAAAATCCATGTGAAAATACTGGTGGACGGCAAAGTGTTCCGAAAATCTGACGCCAAAGGTGATTATGCAGTTGCTACGGCTGCAGGATGCGTTACCTGTAGTAAAAAACAAAGGTGATTTTCGCAATCAAAGGTAAGTACACCCACTCTAAAATATAAAAGACGTGGGTTTTTTGTCTTTCCTTTCTAACAGACTAATTTACTGCACACTATCACCCAAAAACTCTGCGAATTCGGGTGGAAGTGTTGCATTCGTTCAGATCAGTTCAAGCTGATACGCTGACTAAAACAGGACTGGTATTACATATTAACCGCTTCTACCGATTTAATTTCCGGCAAAGCTTTTCTCATGGCGTCTTCCACTCCATTTTTCAATGTCATGCGGCTGAACGGGCATGAGCCGCAGGCTCCCTGCAGTTCAACATTTACCACGTTATCCTCTGTAATTTCCACGAAACTGATATCACCTCCATCGGCTTGTAAATAAGGACGGATTTGTTCGATAACATTGCGGACTTTGGTTTCTAATTCTGATATTTGCTCCATTTTTATTGTTTATTTTATTGTTCTTGTTAATAATATGAATGACTTATATGTTTTTATTCCTCATTCTTTAATTCCCACAACCTGGGTTGGCTCAAAATTAGCATTACGGATGGCAATCTGCTGGGCAACTGATTCGGCCAATTGACGGAATGCCTTCGAAACAGGAGATGAATCATCCAGCATGGCAACCGGGCTTCCGCTATCACCTGACTCACAAATACTTTGCACAAGTGGTATTTGCCCGAGTAACGGGACGTTGATCTCTTCAGCAAAACGTTTGCCGCCTTCTTTCCCGAAAATATAGTACTTATTCCCGGGTAGTTCGGCAGGAGTAAACCAGGCCATATTTTCGACCAAACCCAATACTGGTACTTTTACACTATCGGTGGTAAACATATTGTACGCTTTACGTGCATCGGCAAGGGCAACTTCCTGTGGAGTGGTAACTATGGCTGCGCCTGTAACAGGTACGGTTTGAACGAGGGTTAAATGTATATCCCCGGTTCCAGGTGGCATATCAATAACCAGGTAGTCCAATTCGCCCCAGTCGCCACCTATAAGCATTTGAGTAAAATAATTGGATGCCATGGGTCCGCGCCAGACTAAAGCCTTATTCGGATCGACAAAAAAACCGATCGACAAGAGTTTAATTCCGTATTTCTCAATGGGTTCCAGAATTGTTTTTCCATTCTCTTCACGGGCAGCGGGTCGTGCTTCTACCAGATCGAACATAAGCGGAACCGAAGGACCGTAAATATCAGCATCTAACAAGCCCACTTTGGCACCAAGTTTCGACAACGAAACGGCGAGGTTAGCTGCAACGGTAGATTTGCCGACACCTCCTTTTCCTGAAACAATAGCAATAATATTTTTAACCCCTTTCAGCATGGAGCCATCATTCATTTGACGGGAAGTAGTTCGTGAGGATAATTCAACGTTCACTTCAGCATAAGGATCCACCCGCCCTTGTATGGCTTTTATACAGTCATTTTTCATTTTTTCCTTCATCGGGCAGGCGGGTGTGGTAAGCACCAGTTTGAAATTAACTTTGTTGCCGTCAATTTCAATATCCTCTATCATACCCAATGATATCACATCTTTATGTAAATCGGGATCATGAACGAATTTCAATGCATTGATTACCTGATCTTTACTTATTGTCATTATAGATTTCCTTATTTTTATTTAGAATGCGTAAAGATAATTTAATTAATGATATGAGTTCGTGAATAGAAAATAATTTCTGTCTGCCAGAAAGAGAAGAAAGATCATGAATGAATTATTACATAGAAGAATTAGCACCTACTCACCAAAGAAACGTAAGCAAATAGTGTCTGCACACCTAAAGGAAATCCGACAACACTTTATTAAAAGCAAAAACCCTTCTCCGGTGTCAGGAAACTCCGGAGAAAGGGCAGTATTAAAAAGCACTGAAATTAAAATCTATGCACAATTCAATTACCTGATAAACAACAACTCGCGATATTTAGGGAGTGGCCATTTCTCGTTATCCACAATTAATTCGAGCTTATCAATATGATAGCGGATTTCGTCGAAATACGGGAAGATTTTTGTGGCGTAATCAATTGCCCTCTCGCGCACGTCTTCGACAGTGTTAGCCAGTTTCCTGGCTTCTATCATCTCACTGACCTTATCCTCGATATTTTCGACATGTTCCGAAATTTCCTTAATGAGCTTTAACCTTCTTGATGCAAGCTGGTTGTACTCATCGGTATCGAAAAGGTTTTTTAGTCCTTGTGTACTGCTGATCAGCATAGCCTGGTATTCGATTACGGTAGGCAGGATATGATTCATTGCCAGATCGCTCAATACGCGGGCTTCAATCTGTATTTTCTTGGCATACAATTCGTTACGAACCTCTGTCCGGGCTTCCATCTCAATGTCGGTGTAAACATTGGCACGTTTGAAAAGCTCACGCGATTGTGGAGTCAGGTAAGCATCGTAAATCAAAGGAACAATAGCTTCGCAATCCAGGCCCCGCTTGGCAGCTTCAGCTTTCCACTCCTCACTATACCCGTTACCATCATAGCGGATGGGTTTTGACTTCTTGATTAGTCGGCGAAGTACTTGTAAAATTGCTTCATCTTTTTTTACGCCTTTTTCAATAATAACATCCACTTCTGCTTTAAAATCAACCAATTGAACGGCCAATGCCGTATTGAGCGGAATCATGGCCGAAGCACAGTTTGCCGATGAGCCGACGGCACGGAACTCAAAACGGTTTCCGGTAAATGCAAAAGGAGAAGTACGGTTGCGGTCGGTATTATCCAGCAATATTTCAGGGATTTTACCGATATCAAGTTTAATGGCCGTCTTTTCTTCGGGCGACATTTTCTCATCGGTTACTCTTTGCTCGATTTCATCCAGCATTTTGGTTAATTGCTGTCCGAGAAAAGCCGAAATAATGGCAGGCGGTGCTTCGTTGGCACCAAGTCGGTGCTGGTTTCCCGGTGACGCGATGGATGCTTTCAGCAGAGCATTGTGTTTATGAACGGCTACAAGCGTATTAATCAGGAACGTAAGAAATTGCAGGTTTAACCTTGGCGTTTTGCCCGGGGATAAAAGGTTTACTCCCGTATTGGTCGAAACTGACCAGTTGTTGTGTTTACCTGAACCATTAATACCAGCGAATGGTTTCTCATGAAGCAACACTTTAAAATTATGACGACCGGCCACTTTACGCATAACCATCATTAGCAATAGATTATGATCGTTTGCCAGGTTGGTTTCCTCAAAAACCGGGGCTAATTCATACTGGTTAGGCGCTACCTCATTGTGGCGGGGTTTGATGGGTATTCCCAATTTATACGACTCGTATTCAAGATCCTTCATAAAAGCTAATACCCGGCTCGGAATCTGTCCAAAATACTGATCTTCAAGCTGCTGATTTTTAGCAGATGCATGCCCCATGAGTGTTCTTTCGGTTAAAACCAAATCGGGTCTGGCGCTATAAACGGCTTCGTCGACCAGGAAATATTCCTGTTCCCAACCCAGGTTGCTATTCACCCGTGTAACATCTTTATCAAAATACTGGCAAACTTCAACAGCTGCTTTATCGAGAAAGTGGAGAGCTTTTAACAGCGGCGTTTTATAATCCAGTGCCTCCCCGGTGTACGATATAAAAATAGTAGGAATAATAAGTGTGTCTTCCAGCACAAAGGCAGGTGAGGAGGGATCCCAGGCTGTATAACCGCGAGCTTCAAAGGTATTCCTTATACCTCCACTCGGAAAACTTGAAGCGTCAGGCTCCTGCTGCACTAAAAGTTCGCCCGAAAAAACTTCTATTGCAGTTCCCCGACCAGTTGGCACTGTGAAGGTGTCGTGTTTTTCGGCAGTACTTTCGGTAAGTGGCTGAAACCAATGCGTATAATGAGTAGCCCCGAGGCTCATGGCCCAGCTCTTCATTCCCATAGCGATCTGGTCGGCTAATTTCATATCGATACGTTTACCAACGTCTATTGCGTCTATAACCGCTTTGTACGCATCCTTCGGAAGGTATTTTTCCATTTTGACCCTATCAAAAACGCAGAGACCAAAATAATCGGAAATTTTTTCGCCGGACGTTTTAATTTCCACCGGTCTTCTCTTTAAAGCATCCTCTAATGCTTTGAATCGTAAAGTTGCCATAAAATAAAATTTAGAACTATTTCTGCAAAAGTAGTAATATTATATCACTACCCCCTATTTATTTAAACAATTATGCAATATTTACATATATTTATTAAATACACCCCCTTATAAAATCAATAAATATAGAATAATATGCTTTTTCTATTTCGTGCAATTCGAAAATAATCGAAATAAACCAGGACTTGGAAGGAATCAAAAACAAGTTCCCCATTTCTTTACAGGAAACGGAAAAATAAAATGAAACAGGAGAAAATGAGTGGTTTTAAACTTTTAGTCAATTATATCAAACAATATGAAAGACCATCTATACTTTTATCAGCAAACCAGATACAGTATCAGTAAGAATTTTATAATTTGAAATTGCAAGGATACTTTTCAGGTATAATTTCGCGATTTGCTTCAAGCTTTTAGCCGCAAGAATTATAGCTCCAATTCCTTTGATGGATCCCAGAAAATATTTTTAAAATTGATAATCTGATCATTTTCAACAGAAATGCCTTCACTTTCCAGAAGTTGCTTCATGGTATCCGGTCCGCCAAAATGATTTTTACCGGTAAGCAGGCCATTACGGTTCACTACCCGGTGTGCAGGAATGTGTTGCAGTTTCTGATGAGATGCATTCATTGCCCAGCCAACCATGCGCGACGAACCGCCTGAGCCCAGAAATCGTGCAATAGCGCCGTAAGAAGTCGCCCTGCCATAAGGAATCAACTCCACAACGGCATATACTTTTTCGAAAAACGATATATCATTTACCACTGCTAAAAACTATATCTGAATGAAAATCAACAGTTTTATTTAAGTTAAAAAGTCTGGATGAGCTCTTAAAGCTTATTGGCGCCAAGTTTAAATCTCAGGTATTTGATTGTCAGTCCCTGGGCTAGCCATATTTTTTCATAGTGGGTTTGAACATCAATAACATCTTTTACTTCAGGGTCGGCAGGATTTGCATAAAGGTCGGTATTTTCGTACAGGAGTTCATGACCCTCTTCCCTGATAACATCCAACGTATAGTGGTAAAACATATCGTTATCGGTTTTCAAATGAATAACCCCCCCGGGCTTTAGCAGTTTCCGGTACCTTTCGATAAACTCGGGCGAAGTAAAACGCTTGCTATGCCTGGGACTATTAGGCTGAGGTTCCGGAAAAGTGATCCAGATTTCATCCACTTCGTTTGGACTGAAGACCTGGCAGATGTTTTCGGCACGGATACGCACGAAAGCAACATTGTTGCGATTTTCCTCCGAAACAGTTTTGGCTCCCCGCCACATACGGGCACCTTTTTTATCGATTCCTATAAAGTTACGTTCGGGGTATTTATGTGACAGGTCAACGGTATATTCTCCTTTACCGCATCCCATCTCGATAATGACCGGATTATCATTACCAAAGAAACCGGCATTCCAATTCCCGCGCAAAGAAAATCCGGCTGAAAGTTCTTCCCAGCCGGGTTGAAAAAAATGACTGAATGTTTCATTTTCAGCAAAACGCTGAAGCTTCCTCTTAGCCAAGGGTTATATTTTTTAAGTAAGACTTGTTTTGAAACGTTGCGGCAATAATGAGAACAATGTCCTACCCCTTTTGCTTTTTCAGAATCCAGGAGGCGGTAAATCCGGCATCTTTTATTAATCTCAATTGAATAACTGCATCCTCGTATGTAACAGCGCCTTTCATACTTACCACATACAAGCCGCCGGCAGTTGTATCGACAATAGTTGCTGCATATCCCTGCTCCTGTAACGAAGAGATGAGTTTCAGCGCATTGTTGCGGTCGCGGAAAGCCCCGCCTACGACATGAAACATTGATACAGGTACAACCGCTTTGCTAACAACATCCTGATCCGTTGCGGGTTTTGATGTAATGGTATTAGCAGGTTCCGATTGTAAAACTGGTGCAGAGGGTTTATTAATATCATCCAATATTTCTGCAGGAGATTGCATGAATTCTGCATCTGTTTCTTTCACCGGTTTTGGCAATTCAACTGCTTTTTTAGCGGGAGTTTTTACTACAGATGTTGAACTTCCCCACGGATACATCCCTGTATAATTATGCACATAATTATTTATAACCTTTGAATTGAGCGAACCCCAAATAATAAAGGCTACAAACGGAGAAAGAATAGCGGCCCACTTCATTGTTTCAGGGATCCACCTGCGAAGTTTGGAACCCAAACCTGCTCTTTTTGACGGTTGAATCTCGGGTAAACTAACAAACCGTGATTCATCAACTTTAGCTACAAATACAGGAAGTCCGAAGGAATCGGCATTAAAGTTCACTTCCTGTAAAGGCGCAAATTCTATTTTATCTGAAGTATTCAGAAATAATTCACCTATTCCTTCAACACGTACTATTTCACCTTTTCTCAAGGCATCGAAACATTTTTCGACCCAGAGTTTTATTTCATAAATAGCTTCCCGGTACGACATATTTTCGGATGAGGCAAGATAATTTGCCAACTGCCCGTCGTTACCCGAAAGCCCTGCGTTAAACACTACTGTTCCCGAAGGTGGGAAAAATTTATGTTCAGGGTGAACGATTCTTGCCGGGCCACAAGCTTTAATAAAGCCGCCTAAACCCGGAACAATCACACACTCGTGATGATAAAGAAGATCGGCTATATGCTTTGTTATCATTTTGACTTTTTCCTTTTTCAATCTGCTAAGGTACTATAATTGTCCTGAAATCAATATATATTGTTAGTAAGTTTCAGCAGATCCTCTGGCGAATCAACGCCAACTGTCTCAATATCAGTAATAGCCGTATTTATTGTGTACCCATGGTACAGCCAGCGTAACTGTTCGAGCGATTCGGCTGATTCGTAAGGAGATGAAGACAAATTAAGAATACCCCTTAAAACTGATGCCCGATAAGCATAAAGTCCAATGTGCCTGTAATAAATGTTATGAGCTAACCATTCATCTTCCTGAATTCCCCGCAAATAGGGAATGGGTGATCGGCTGAAATAGTTTGCCTTCCCCGATTGGTTAATCACCACTTTTACAACATTCGGATTAAAAATATCAGGATTGTTCGTGATTTTAGAAATCAGCGTTCCGATTTGTACTTCAACATTATTAAAAAGGGAGAGTGCCAGGTCAATTTGTTTGGGATCAATAAATGGCTCGTCACCCTGGATATTCACAATGACATCGAAAGGGCATTCCCCCGAAATAGAAAGTTTATCCACAACTTCACCAATTCGGGATGTACCTGAATCATGCATGCCTGAAGTCATCGTAACTTCTCCGCCGCACTCATGCACATGGTTGAAAATGCGCTCATCATCCGTAGCAATGATAACTTTGTTCAGCATTTCACTTTTCAAGGCCTGTTCATACACACGCATGATCATGCTTTTCCCGCCGATCATCACCAGGGGTTTACCTGGAAACCGGCTGGAAGCGTAACGCGCAGGAATAACACCTAAAGATTTTAAGGCCACGATGAGTTCATCTTATCAGAATGAAATACTAATATGAGCGTGCAAAAATCACGCGCTGTTTCGATGGATTGCCGGTACGTATGCATTTACCATCCTCCAGAACCCCATCAATGGGTATCAGGCGGATGGTTGCTTTGGTTTCGTCCTTAATCAGCTGCTCTGTTTCGGGAGTACCATCCCAATGTGCCGAGATGAAGCCCCCTTTGCCATCGAGCAAAGCCACGAATTCATCCCAGGAATCGGCTTTGTTTGTATTTTCTTCGCGGAAATCGAAGGCTTTCTGGTATAGGTTTGTCTGGATACTTTCCAGCAAATGACTGATTTTGTGTTCGATATCCGTTATCTGGTAAACCGATTTTTCGAGGGTGTCGCGACGGGCAACTTCCACGGTGCCATTTTCGAGGTCGCGTGGACCGATGGCAAGGCGAACCGGGACACCTTTGAATTCGTATTCGTTAAACTTCCAGCCCGGTTTCTGAGTATTGCGATCATCGTATTTGACACTGATGCCCAGAGCTTTCAGCTTTTTAACAATATCATTTACGGTTTCTGTAATCAGGGCAAGTTGTTCGTCATTTTTATAAATAGGAATTATAACTACCTGTATAGGTGCCAGTTTTGGCGGAAGAACCAACCCATGGTCATCGGAATGTGTCATAATAAGAGCACCCATCAGGCGGGTAGAAACTCCCCATGAAGTAGCCCAAACATAATCCAGTTTATTTTCCTTGCTCAGGAATTGCACATCAAAAGCTTTGGCAAAATTCTGACCTAAAAAATGCGAGGTTCCGGCCTGAAGTGCTTTTCCATCCTGCATCAGGCCTTCGATGCAATAGGTTTCGACAGCACCTGCAAAGCGTTCGTTGGGCGATTTTACTCCTTTAAGAACAGGCATTGCCATCCAGTTTTCGGCAAATTCGGCATATACCCCAATCATTTTTTCTGTTTCCTCTATGGCTTCAGCTTCGGTGGCGTGGGCGGTATGCCCTTCCTGCCATAAAAATTCGGTAGTGCGCAAAAACAAACGGGTACGCATTTCCCAGCGAACCACATTGGCCCATTGGTTTACGAGAATCGGCAAATCGCGGTACGATTGGATCCAGGTGCGGTAAGTATCCCAGATAATCGTTTCGGAAGTGGGACGAACAATGAGTTCTTCCTCCAGTTTTGCATCAGGATCCACTATAACGCCTTTCCCGTCGGGTGATTTTTTTAACCTGTAATGAGTAACAACGGCACACTCTTTGGCAAAACCTTCCACATGCGAGGCTTCCTTGCTGAAGAACGATTTTGGAATAAAGAGTGGGAAATAAGCATTCTGGTGCCCTGTTTCCTTAAACATATCATCCAGAACCCTTTGAATCTTTTCCCAGATAGCATAGCCATAAGGTTTTATCACCATACAGCCTCTAACTGCTGAATTATCAGCCAGATCAGCTTTGATAACCAGGTCGTTGTACCATTGGGAGTAATTCTCCTCGCGTGTTGTAAAATCTTTTGCCATTTTATGAATTATGGTATGATAATTGTATATTTTTACGTGTTAATCAACGGCAAAATTACAAAAAATATCAGTCTGTCTGCAATTTAACAAGCTTCAATTAAAGGTCTAAAACTAAGGAGGTCGCCATGAAATACATTTTTATCCTTGCTTCAATTATGCTGGTGATGGCATCGTGCACCACGCAATACCCCGTTACTTACACTGACGATGTTTATTATTCGCCAAAAACGCAGCCTGCAAAGCAGCAAACCATGGTTGTGCGGGAACCCGAGTCGGATATAAATTCTTATTCGCAGCAACCGCAGCAGGGACAGGAAGTTCCTGCCGAAGCTTATAACAACCAGGATACTACGTATTCCGATCAGAATCCGCAATACTTAGACGACATCAATTCCTATTCCAATAATGCTTACAACGAGGACGATTACTACGATTATGCTTATTCAGCACGCGTAAAAAGGTTCCAGGAGCCCTATTACAATAATTATTACTCTGACTATTATACTAATTCCTATTGGTACGATCCTAACCCCTGGAACTATGGGTTTAGTATTTATATGGGTTACAACTGGTGGGGACCTTCCTATGGATATGGGTACAGTCCATGGTATTATCCCTACTATGGTTACGGCTATGGATATGGATATGGTTACGGATGCGGTTACGGATGCGGTGGCTATTACGACGATTGCTATTACAACAGTTACGATCACAATTCGAGCTACTACGGACACCGTGGCTCTGTCGGAACTTCAGGAGTGACAGCCGGCAACGAAAAAAGAACTTTTGGCGAAAAATATGAAGCACGAACCGGTAATGCCGGGCGGGATGCGGGCACATCAGCTGCACGTGGCACTTCAACAACCACTTCACCCCGGGGCTCCTCTGTTGACGATGTTCGGGGATCCATTTCAAGAGGATCGGCTGGCATCCAGGATTCGAGAAACGGAACTTCGGGAACTACAACTTATGCCCGCGGACAAAATACGAATACCAATACAAATGGCACTGCCCGTCCCGGTGCAACTACCCAACGTCCAACTCCTACAAACCAGCGCCCGGCTAACGGTACAACCCAGGCACAGCGACAGTATCAGTACGTTTCACCAAGCCGGAATGCACAAAATGCTGCCGGCAACAATCAAAACGTTAATCGCGACAACAGCCAGAATAACGTAAATAACGGCCGTAATACACAGACGTATACCTCACCAGGATACAATCGTCCGCGTTCGGGGCAGGAATATACTTCACCCAAATACAGGAACTCGCAACCATCGGGCAACGAACAGAACAACACAAGGACTGTGCCTTCAACAAATGGATCAACTCAATCCCGCATCGAAAACAGGGTTTATTCACAGCCCAACAACGAGCGTTCAAGCCCTTCCCGTTCGGGTGAAAATTACCAGGCGCCGCGAAACAACAGCAACTCTCAACCCCAACGTTCGAACACCTACTCGGCACCTCAACGCAGCAGTTCACCTACTTCTACGCCTTCGCGATCGAGCGAAAGCTATTCTCCATCCAGGAGTTCATCATCAGGTTCAGGTGGAGGTTCGTCTTCCGGCAGCAGCAGGAGTTCGGGCGGCGGTTCGTCTTCCGGTTCAAGTAGCGGGTCATCTTCCGGTTCAGGCAGGAGTTCTTCTGGCGGACATAGATAAACAACCTTTGACTATTTAAAAAAACGACTTCTTTTCTGGGCTGCAAACGTCAACGAGATTGATTAAATTGCCGGAAAATGCTGAATTGCTATTGAAAAATAAATTTTGAGCCATGAAAAAGACACTAGCTTTAATAAGCACAATACTCATCACTGTTATTTTCACCTCCACATTAAATGCACAAAACGAAAATGATGCATTGCGTTATTCGCTCATCAACTATGGAGGTACCGGCCGTTTTGCAGGCCTATCGGCTGCATACGGTGCTGTGGGGGCTGATTTCTCATCTCTCAGTCAAAATCCCGCAGGAATTGGGCTTTACCGCAAATCGGAATTTACAATTACGCCTGTAGTCTCGTCGAACAACACTACTACAAATTATATAAATAACTCAATCAACGATTCGCGTACTACCATGTACCTGGGAAACGTAGGGTATGTATTTTCACAAAACCTCCGTGGTCAGGCCGGCCCGCTGTTTCAGGTGCAGTTTGGATTTGGCATCAACCAGCTGTCAAGGTTTAACAATTTTATGACTCTTTCGGGTTATAATAACAACAATTCCCTGATGACCACTTATGTTGACGACGTAAACAATTCGGGAACCGCACCCGCCGAGTGGGACGCTTTTGGTGCCGGGCTTGCCTATGATGTGGATCTGATTTTCGCCGATACGATAAATAATCGGTGGGCTGCAGATATGGAATATGGCGGTATTCAACAAACCAAGACTGTTGAAACGCGGGGAAGCACCAACGAAACGGTGTTGAGTTTGGGGGCTAATATTTCTGACAAGCTTTTCCTGGGAATGACTTTTGCTTTTCCATACATAAGGTACGAAGAAATAAGCAATTACACCGAGGACGACACAAAAAACACCAACAGCTATTACAATTCATTTACCCGTTACGAATACCTGAATACCAGGGGAGCCGGATTTAACTTTAAAGCGGGTTTTATATACATGCCTGTTGAATACCTGCGGATTGGCGGGGCTATCCATACTCCGACCAATTACTATAACATGAGTGACAGCTATTATGCATCCATGAATTCGTACTTTACCGGCGGGGTGCATTACTCCGAAAACTCTCCTGACGGCTACTTTGATTATGAATTAAAAACGCCTTTCAGGGCGATGGGCAGCATAGCTGTAATACTTGGCAAATACGGGCTGATAAGCGCTGACTACGAGTATCTTGATTATTCGGAAGCAAAACTGAGCTCATACAATTACAGTTTCTATGACGAAAATGATGCAATACATTCGCAGTTCACTTCCTCCAACAATTTCAGGTTTGGTGCCGAACTCAAAGCCGGCATAGGAGCGCTGCGCGGCGGCTACAGTTTCTCGGGCACACCTTTTCGCGGATCGGGTACTAAAGGTGAACGAACAGGCTTTTCGTGCGGAGCAGGGATAAGAGACAAAGCTTATTTTGTCGATTTTTCCTACAATCACGGCAGTATGGATGCCAATTATTACCTCTACAACACGGCACCGGCATCCAACAACCAGATAAAAACCAATTCCTACAGCCTGACTTTTGGTTTCAGGTTTTAGTAAACAAAATCAAATCATTATAAAGAAGGCCTGATAGAAGTTTATGGTGCTGTATGTCAAATAGAAAAATCCTGCTGTAGCAGGATTTTTCTATTTCCGGAATTCTGCTTAAATACGAATACAAAAACAGTATAGCGCAAAATTTCAACTATTGAAGATGTCAGGAAGTTGCATGCGTAACAGGGTCATTTTGAGTATCTCCCCTTTTTGGAAGTTATTGTAAACACTCCAATTCGCAATTTCGTCTAATTTGCGAAAGCAGCCCACACATTTCCCTTTATGGTCAAGGGTACAAACGCCCTTGCACGGGGATTTGATATCGGTGGGTTTTTCCTGATGTTTGTGTAACATGTTATGGCATTTGATGATAAACGGTTTAGCACTCAAAAAGTTCATATAAGAACTTTTTTTCACACAAAGCAAACACTTTTTTGCTGAATATAGGTTTCCCTTTATGCAAATAGCCGAAAATACTGTACTTTTAACCTGCTATTAAAATACTGTTATGCTCGTTAAATCATTTGGATGTGCTATTCAAGGTATCACGGCAACACCAATAACGATAGAAGTCAATGTAGATCAAGGCATTCAATTTTCGATGGTTGGATTGCCTGATAATGCGGTGAAGGAAAGTCATCAGCGTATTGAAGCCGCTTTGCGGAATATTGGTTACAAATTTCCCCGTCAAAAGATCATTATTAACATGGCTCCGGCCGATATCCGCAAAGAAGGTTCATCGTACGATCTTCCGATTGCCATTGGTTTATTGGCCGCATCCGAACAATTGACTACCGATGTGCTCGACAAATACATCATTATGGGTGAGTTATCGCTCGACGGAAGCCTGCAACCTATAAAAGGAGCTCTACCTATCGCTATCGAAGCCCGCAACAACGGGTTTAAAGGTTTTATCCTTCCGGCTGTGAATGCCCGCGAAGCCGCTATAGTTAACGATCTGGAGGTTTATGGTATTGATACTTTGAAAGAGGTGATACAGTTTCTGGAAGGCAGCATTCATATAGCTCCCCTGATCATCAATACCCGCGAGGAATTTTATGCGCACCTGGATAATTATGAATTCGACTTCAGTGATGTAAAAGGGCAGGAAAACATTAAACGTGCGTTGGAAATTGCTGCTGCCGGCGGGCATAATGTAATTCTGATTGGCCCTCCCGGGGCCGGAAAAACCATGTTAGCCAAGCGTCTTCCATCCATATTGCCTCCGCTTAACCTGCGCGAAGCCCTCGAAACCACCAAGATACACTCAGTTGCGGGGAAAATGGAACCCGAAGCATCGCTGATAAGCATACGGCCTTTCCGAAGTCCGCACCACACCATTTCGGATGTTGCCCTGGTCGGCGGGGGCGGGAATCCTCAACCAGGTGAAATTTCGCTGGCAAATAACGGCGTCCTGTTTCTTGATGAATTGCCCGAATTTAAACGAACCGTGCTTGAAGTTCTTCGCCAACCTCTGGAAGATCGTGTAATCACTATTTCCCGGGCAAAATTCTCGGTAACATATCCTGCCTCATTCATGCTCATTGCAGCCATGAATCCCTGTCCCTGCGGGTATTACAACCATCCGGAAAAAGATTGTGTATGCGGCCCGGGCATAGTACAGAAATACCTGAATAAAATCTCGGGTCCCCTACTCGACCGCATTGACATACATGTAGAAGTTGTTCCCGTCCCTTTCAGGGAATTGACAAGCATGCGGCAGTCCGAGAAAAGCATAGCCATCCGCGAAAGGGTCACCAAGGCAAGACTGGTGCAGGAAGAACGCTATAAAGAGAGTAAAAACATCCACTGCAATGCTCAAATGAGCAGTAAAATGCTCCGGCAAATCTGTCAGATTACTGAAGAAGGTCATAACCTGCTTAAAACAGCCATGGAAAAGCTGAGTTTATCGGCCCGTGCATTTGATCGCATCCTGAAAGTATCGCGCACCATAGCTGACCTTGATAACAGTGCCGATATCAAAACGGAGCATTTGGCCGAAGCCATCCATTACCGCAGCCTCGACAGGGAAACATGGGGTGGGTAAATTTGGTTCAAAAGTTTCTGGTTTCTTGTTCCAGAGTTTCTAGTTTCAGAGTTTCTGGTTTCAGAGTTTCAGGGTTTCAGGGTTTAAACCTGAAATGGGGTAATTATCCGAAAACTCATTCTGAACCTAAAAAATTCCTTCCCTGCGGAATAAACAAATGGTGCAGTTGCCAGTTTTTTAATGTTGCTATGCGGTTGGCTTGAAAAGCAGGACAACATGCTGAAATACACATATATACACTAATGATTAACTAATACATATATACAAAATGCTACCTGAAATTAAAATAACAACACATTTCGATACTGATAAAACCAATATTTTCCTGATTTCGGAAATATCCGATTTGCCGGAAGGTATGTTTAATGCACCCGAAACGGAGTATATTGCCCAAAGATTATCCGAAAAGAACCAGGATACAGTAGTTTTAAATAAGCTCGGTAAATTTGCATTTGTCTGCCGGATTACATCAAAAGAAGAGACCACTCAAGATAAGCAACTCGAAAAATGCCGTAAAACAGGTGAAAGCCTGCTCGGCATTTATAAGGATCACAAGATTGAGTCGGTATGTGTTGTTGACTGCTGCCACAAACCTGCCGAAACGCTGGCTTTTGTCGAGGGCAAGTTGCTGGGGAACTACCAGTTCCTGAAATACCGCACCGATCGCAGCGAGAAGGAATCAACTCTTATGGAAATTGAGATTGTCAGTCCCGGCCTGGATGAGGAAGCTATTTCCGAGCTCCATGCCATTTGTAAAGCAGTCTATTCCTGCCGATCGCTTATAAATGAGCCTCTTTCGTCGTTGAATGCGGAAAAACTGGCCGAGGAATTTGAATCCATGGCTCATGAAGCAGGCATCAAAATTGAGGTTTTAAACAAACAGAAAATTGAAGCTTTAAAAATGGGTGGCTTGCTCGCAGTAAACCTTGGCAGCGTTGATCCGCCAACTTTCAGCATTATGGAATACAAACCCGAAGGCGCTGTAAACCCTAAGCCTATTGTGCTTGTGGGCAAAGGCGTGGTTTACGATACCGGTGGAATGAGCCTGAAACCTACCGCATCCATGGACACCATGAAATGCGATATGTCGGGAGCCGCAGCGGTAGCTTCGGCTTTATATGCCATCGCTTTAGCAAAACTGCCTGTTTTTGTGGTTGCACTTATTCCTGCTACCGATAACCGTACTGACGGAAATGCATACGTTCCGGGTGATATTATTTCGATGATGGATGGCACTACCGTGGAAGTGTTGAATACCGACGCCGAAGGAAGACTCATACTCGCCGATGCGCTGACATATGCCAAAAAATACGATCCGATGCTGGTGATCGACATCGCAACTTTGACAGGCGCTGCCGAAGCAACTTTAGGAAAATATGGTATGGCAGGAATGCATAATAATGCGGAATTGTATTTCCCTCAACTGGTAAAATCAGGTTTTGAGGTTCATGAGCGGATTGCTGAATTTCCTTTTTGGGAAGATTATGAAGAACTGTTAAAATCGGAAATTGCCGATCTTAAAAATATTGGTGGCCGTTTTGCCGGAGCCATTACAGCAGGTAAGTTTTTGCAGCATTTTACTGATTATCCCTGGATTCACCTGGATATTGCAGGCCCTGCATTCCTTGACAAACGCGACGGATACCGCACTATTGGCGGGACGGGGGTTGGTGTCAGGCTGTTTTTTGACTTTGTGAAGAAAGTTGGAGAGGAAGGGGCTGGGATTTAGGGGTTGGGGATTTGGGGCGAGTTAGAAGTTCAAGATTTTCAGGCGTTTAAAGTTCAAAGATCAAGTTTTAAAAATCTGGAAACTGGAGTCTGGAAACTGGAGTCTGGAAACTGGAGTCTGGAAACTGGAAACCCAAATCTGAAATCTGAAACCAGAAACTTGAAACCAGAAACCAGCAACCAGAAACACGAGTAACATTTTATAGAATGGAATAAAGTCTGAGGTCAAAAGCTTACCTTTGCAGCTAAGGAAAAAATCAGGAAAAACATGATCCGAACTTCTGAAAACGAAAACCGCATTGTTGTCGGCATTTCGCATGGCGATATTAACAGCATTAGCTACGAGGTAATCATCAAGGCCCTACTCGATCAGCGCATTACGGAGCTTTTTGTGCCCATAGTGTATGGAACCTCGAAAGCAGCATCCTATCATCGTAAGATGCTGAATATTCCTGACTTCAGTTTCAATATTATCCGCACTGCCGACCAGGCTTCGCCGAAAAAGGCAAATCTGATCAACCTGACTGATAAAGAAATTAAAATTGACATTGGCGAATCGACCCTTGTTGCCGGCGAAATGGCCCTGATGTCCATTGATGCGGCTGTCGAAGACCTGGAAAAAGGACTGATTGATTTATTGGTTACGGCCCCGGTGAACAAACATAACGTGCAGGATGCGGCAAAGAAACCTTTCACCGGGCATACCGGCTACTTAGCCGAAAAATTCGGTGCAGCATCCTACCTGATGCTTATGGTAGGCGAAAACCTGCGCATCGGAGTTGTTACCGAACATATCCCGATCGACCAGGTAGCAAGTACCCTGACGACATCGCTCATTTCGGATAAAATCCGCATACTTGAAGAATCATTACGCAAGGATTTTGATATCCGCAAACCACGAATCGCAGTTTTAGGACTTAATCCACACGCTGGTGACGGTGGTTTGATCGGTAATGCCGAACAGGAAGTTATTACACCCGCCATTCAGGCGGCTCAAAAAAAGGGGCAACTCGTTTATGGTCCGTATCCTGCTGACGGGTTTTTTGCTTCGTCGGGATACAAACAATTTGATGCGGTTATCGCGATGTACCACGACCAGGGACTTATTCCTTTCAAAACCCTGAATTTCGAAAACGGGGTAAATTTTACTGCCGGATTGCCATATGTCCGTACATCGCCGGCACATGGCACAGCCTACGACATTGCCGGGAAAGATGTGGCTTCAGCCGACTCGATGCGTTCAGCAACCTACCTGGCCTGCGAAATATTTAAAAACCGCGCACAATGGGCCGAACTGAATAAAAACCCGTTGGGGTTCAGCAAAAAGGAAAAGGAATATTAACGCAATACGTTTCAGCATTCTAAAAATTCAGTACAATTCTCACTTTGCATTGAGTAGTATTAACCAGGGGGTGGTCTCCTGAAAACAGCAGGATCTTAGTTTAAAGTATGAGTAAATCCGAATATTCGATCGCCGAAATAACTCATATTGTTAAGGGTGAGTTGATCCAGAAAAGCAACGAAAATGCGCTGGTTAACGAATTAGTAATTGATAGCCGCCGTTTGATCGTTCCCGAAGGAAGTTTGTTTTTTGCCCTTACCAGTAAACGAAATGACGGGCATAAATATATAGAGGAGCTTTACAACCGGGGCGTCAGGAATTTTGTTGTCGAAAACGAGCCGGTCAACCTCTTGTTACTCTATGATGCCAATATCATTAAAGTAAAAAACACCCTATTTGCTTTACAATCTCTGGCCGCTGCACACCGCAGGCAATTCGATATCCCCGTTATAGGTATAACCGGGAGCAATGGCAAAACCATCGTGAAAGAATGGCTTTTTCAGTTGTTGAACGAAAGCGCAACTATTGTACGAAGCCCCAAGAGTTTCAATTCGCAGATTGGAGTTCCTCTGTCAGTATGGCAAATGCGTGATGATCACGGTCTTGCGATTTTTGAAGCTGGCATTTCCGAACAGGATGAAATGGATCACCTGCAACCCATCATTCAGCCGACTATCGGAATTTTTACCAATATCGGTCATGCTCACGACGAAAATTTTATCAACCGTATACAAAAAGCAGGCGAGAAACTTAAACTTTTTACTAAGGTAAAAACCCTGGTGTATTGCATCGACCAGAAAGAGTTACAGGAAGGGATTATTAAAACCGGAATTCTCAAAAACATTGAAACATTTACCTGGAGCCGAAAAATACCAGCTGACCTCCAGATTACGTCTGTTCATTCCGATGCACATTATACGCAACTTTCAGGAATATTTAATAACAATGAGATCAGCATCGAAATTCCTTTTACTGACGAGGCTTCAATTGAAAACGTGATACATTGCTGGGCTGCCATGCTGCTGATGGGGTATAACCAGGTATTGATTGCCCGGCGCATGCGTACCCTTCAGCCTCTTGCCATGAGACTCGAAATGAAGGCCGGAATCAACAACAGCACTCTTATAAACGACAGTTACAGCAACGACATAGATTCACTCTCCATAGCTCTCGACTTCCTGAACCAGCAAAAACAGCACCGAAAAAAAACGGTGATCCTTTCGGATATTTTACAAAGCGGCAGAAGTGAAACCCATCTTTACCAGGAAGTCGGCGAATTGCTCAGCCTCAAGCAGATTGACAGGTTGATTGGCATTGGAAAAGGAATCAGCCGCCAGGCTTCGTTGTTTAAAATGGAAAAGGAATTCTTTAACACAACGGAAGAGTTTCTTGATTCCTATTCCCTATCCGCATTTGCCAACGAGAGTATATTGCTTAAAGGCGCCCGGATTTTTGGTTTCGAGCGCATCACAGAAGCTTTGCAGCAAAAAACACACGAGACTGTCCTCGAAATCGACCTGAGCGCCCTGGTGTATAACCTGAACTATTACCGCTCAAAATTAGATCCCGGCACAAAGGTAATGGCCATGGTAAAAGCCTTCTCTTACGGGAGCGGGAGTTTTGAGATTGCAAATGTGCTGCAGTTTCACCAGGTTGATTACCTCACCGTGGCCTATGCAGATGAGGGCGTTGAATTACGCAAGGCAGGTATAAAACTACCCATCATGGTAATGAACCCGGATGAAGAGAGTTTTGATTCCATGCTGAAATACCAGCTTGAACCTGAAATATATAGTTTCAGGATTTTAAAAATGCTCGATGCGGCTTTGTTGCGTTTGTCACCAACATCTCAACCGGTTGGAATTCATATAAAAATTGACACCGGTATGAACAGGCTTGGGTTCGCCCCTGCCGAAGCGGATGAACTGATGAGCCAGCTGAAAGACCGCGCACATATCAGGGTGAAATCGGTATTTTCGCATTTAGCGGCATCCGATAGTTTGGATGGTGATGATTTTACCCGACACCAGGTCAGTCTTTTCCATACAATCTCGGAACGTATTTGTTCCGGTTTTGATTACCCGGTTTTACGTCATATAGCCAATACAGCGGCCATTACCCGTTTCCCTGAAGCACGTTTTGATATGGTTCGCCTGGGTATCGGTCTCTATGGCATTGCACCTATGCCGGAGGAACAGGAAAAATTAAAAAATGTAAGCACGCTCCGCTCCATTATTTCACAGATTAAACATATTGCAGCCGGCGATACCGTTGGTTACAACCGCCGTTTCAAAGCCGGAAGCGATACAACCATAGCTGTTGTTCCTATCGGGTATGCCGACGGACTCAGCCGTTCGTTAAGCAATGGCGTGGGCCATTTGAAAGTGAAAGATGCTTTCTGCCCGGTTGTTGGCAGCATTTGCATGGATATGACGATGATAGATGTTACCGGAATAGATGCCCGGGAAGGCGACGAAGTAGTGATTTTCGGTAAAGAACTCCCGATCACACGCTTAGCCGACGAAATGAACTCCATACCTTACGAGATACTTACCGGTATCTCGCAGCGGGTAAAAAGAGTCTATTACCAGGATTAATGGTTTGAATATATTAATAGCCTTAATGCGAGTTGGTTGAAATATCATCAAAAATAAATTAACACGTTGCAAAAATGTCTGATTTCGATTTGCCAAGGCATTTTTATAGTGTTCAGATAGGCCCTGATGACTCATTTTCGTCCGTAATACTTAAAATCATGATTTGAAAATAGCACTTAAGTTTTGTTACAATTATCTATTTCAGATTCATAATGCTAAGCTGCTTGTTATGAAAAAAACCTTATTCTTATTTGTTCTTCTAACAACTTTACTTAATGTAAAAGCACAAACTATAGTCAGAAATGACAGTACTTTTGGTTTTAATGGAAAGGTTATTTCGGATATTGGAAGCAATGAAGATGAATGTTTTTCATTAGCCTTACAGCCAGACGGAAAATTAATTATTGCCGGCAGTAACGGATATTCAAGCTTGTTAGCCAGGATAAATCCTGTTGGCTCATTAGATACCAGTTTTAATCATACTGGTAAAATAATTAGTTCAATTCCTGCTTCAGCCCAAACAATTTTATTGCGAGAGGACAATAAAATAATGGTTGTTGGCTTAAAGGAATCAAATACAGTTGGTTGTGCTCAATATACTATTGAAGGAAATCAGGATATTATATTTGGTGATTCCGGTTATGTAATTACGGATATTGGACAAGAAATCTATCCGGTTTCAGCTGCAATTCAGAATGATGGTAAAATTCTGGCTTTTGGAACGACCTCAACACGCTTAAATACGGATGGAACAATTGATCTTTCTTTTGGCACTGCAGGAAAGAAAGTATCTGATTTTACTGTTTGGAATGGGGCTGTTACTGAAAGTGGTGAAATCTACCTGGTTGGTGCCAATGGCAATGTAGTATTGCAAAAACTCAAGAATGACGGGAGTCCTGATTCAACTTTTAACGGCACAGGAAAAGTTGTCGTCAACCCTGATGGCGGCGGCGGAGCCGGTTATGATATTTTACTATTGCCCGATCACAAGATTCTTACCTGTGGTATTGCATGGGGTAAGATATTTATAATGCGTCATAATCCGGATGGTCGTATTGATAGCACATTTGGCAATAAAGGGATTACAACTACAATTATTAGTGACAGGAGTTCCGGGAAGGCAATTTGCCTGCAACCTGACGGAAAAATTCTTATTACCGGATATGCTGGCAATGGCGCTACTTATGGCTCTGTTCTAGCGCGGTATACCAGCGATGGAATTTTGGATGCAACATTCAACCAGACAGGGTATGTATTAACCTATTTTGGGCGGGATAATAATGGAGCTGAAGTGGTAGTTCAGCCGGATGGTAAAATAATTATGGCTGGTACCTCTGATAGAAATTTTGTTTTCACAAGGCTCAATACTAATGGAACCCTTGATTCTTCATTTGGCTTGGGTGGTTACTTCAGCTTTTCTTTCAGGGGATGGGAGGAAGCATACGAAGTGGCTTTGGATTCCAAAAACAGGATTGTTACTTTAGGACCTGGTATTGTTTCCCGAAATAATTATGATGGGAAACAAGATATTTCATTCGACCAAAACGGGAGACTGATTGAACGTTATTGTGGTATTACTAATGGCGATGGTGCTCTCGCTATTCAAAATGACAATAGTATAATTATCGGAGGCAGCTATAACCCTTCATACAATAATAGAGTATTCAGATTAGTCCGCTACCTGGAAAACGGCACTTTAGATGTAACTTTTGGAAACAACGGCTTGGTAAGTACATCATTTAATAATGAAGAAAGTGTAAACGCTATAGCAGTCCAACCTGATGGAAAAATAATAGCAGCCGGACAAACCAGAACTCCCAATACAAATAATTACGCATTTGCGCTGGCTCGTTACAACACAGATGGTTCATTGGACAATTCATTTGATAGTGACGGCAAGGTGATTACTAATGTTGGTGGTTATAATGGAGCCAATTCAGTTAAAATACAGCCGGATGGAAAAATTATTGCGGCCGGGTATGCTGATAATAATTTTGCGATAATCCGCTATAACATTAATGGTAGTCTTGATTTATCATTTGATTCAGATGGTATAGCAATAACTGACTTTGGCAGCGACGGGTATGAATCTGCAACTGCCATAGCTATACAAAAAGATGGGAAAATATTAGCAGCTGGAAAAACACGAATTTCAAATACAAATAATTACGCATTTGCTTTGTCGCGTTACTACACAGATGGCAGCCCTGATATATCTTTTGGCGATTCAGGGAAAGTACTATCAGCTGTGGAAAGTAACGGAGGTGTTCAATCAATGGTAATTCAGAAAGATGGGAAAATAATTGTCGCGGGTGTCGGTTTGGCAATAAACAATTCGTCTCCTGATATCGTTTCAGTCAGATATAAAAGCACCGGAAGCATCGATAGTACTTATGGAGAATCAGGAGTTCTGATTACTGACTTCGGCGGAAACGGGTATAAAGTTTCTGCTGTGATACAAAATGAGTCTAAACTTGTCATAGCCGGAACTTCTGAAGGATACTTTGCGTTAGCCCGTTATATACTATTTAATAATCCTGATAATATTAGTGAGGAAAAGAGTCTTCTATCCGTTTTCCCAAATCCCACCCAGGGAAATATTACCATCGGGTTCCCGGAACCCGGTACAGTTGATTTTATCGACCTGTTTGGGAGAACCATCAAGTCGGTAAAGTTAACCGGCAATAGAAGTATCATAAGTATCAGTGAATTTATTCCAGGGATTTATACAGTTAGAATAAAAACTTCGAATGGAATCGCTACTCAGAAAATATTAAAACTCTGAGAGACTATTTAAAGTTGTTTTTAAAGATTCTGAAGGGGCGAAGGGTGACAAGGTGAGGGGCGAAAGGCGCAAAAATACTACGAATTGTGATCTTCATTTAAGGATTCTTCCGTCTTCTGACTTCCGTCTTCCGACCTTCATGCTTTCGGAGTAACGATTTGGTAAATTTAAACAGTGACCTAAACTAAAATAGTATTTAGAAAGCCAGCTTCACTCGACCAATTATTTCTAAAAAAAGTATCTGTCAAACTATAAAAACAAATATGAAATCACTATTCCCTTTCATTTTTATTTTCACCTATGTCCTAATGCTGAGTGGCTGTTCGGGCACAAAAGCCCTTGAAAAAGCCCTTGCAAACCCATTGTCGGTTACCAAACTAAAAATCAGTGGTGCCAGCGTGAAGATTCTTCCACACGAAATCGGCAAAATGAAAAACCTGAAAACTCTGGAAATTTTCAATACCCGCATTGTCGCCCTGCCTGACGAAATCGGGCAACTTGTGAACCTCGAAAACCTGATCCTTAGCAGCAACCAACTTGCAGAACTACCTGCTACTATTGGTAATCTTACAAAGCTCAAAAAATTATCGTTGAAATACAATCATCTTGAATATTTGCCGGATGAAATCGGTTACCTGGCTTCACTTAAGGAACTGTACCTTGATTACAACCAGTTGCAACGACTGCCGCCTTCCATAGGTAAGCTGAAAAACCTGGAGTTTTTGTACCTTGGAAACAACCAGCTCGATAAAATCCCGCCCGAGATAGGTAATCTGAAAAGCATACGATTCCTGGGTATCGGCAAGAACAACCTTACGAATCTACCCAACGAAATCGGGAATTTAACAGGAATGGTCGAATTAAATATTTCACACAGCGGACCTATGCTTGAGCTTCCCGGCACGATCAGTAATTGCAAACGGCTCGAATTTCTCTATATCGACAGCTCAACCGTACTCCCCTATTCGCTCAATACAGTAAATGCCAGGCTGAATGTGGTAGTGAGATAAATTGTTTTAAAAACTCTGGAGAAAAATGAAAAGCCGTTATAGGGTTGAAATGGTGTACGTTAAAAATTGAGAGTTCTGTTAAAAGGCTTATACCTGAGCCCCAAGTTTCCTGTCTTCGGGGATTTATATACTATTTCCCTTTCAAGGTTTCCTGAGATTTGGAATCTGTGCTTTTCTTTACGAAAATAAGAATTGATTTTATATCGAGAGTATAAGGGTTTCGATTCATACATGAGATATTATTATTTATTTCATAATATTTACGATATACATGAAACTTGTTGTATTTTTGCATAAAGATTAATTTATACAATTTATTTTCATGAACGCCAATTACATACCACGCCCAACATACACTAACAAGATAAATCCATTTATCGATAAACAAATCATCAAAGTGTTTACCGGTCAGCGGAGAGTTGGGAAGAGCTATATCATGCAGCAAATGGCAGATGTAATAAAAGCAGAAAATCCACAAGCCAATATTATCTTCATCAATTGCGAACTGGAAGAGTTTCACCACTTAAAACAATACACGGATTTATTAGAATTCATAAATATAAATTTATCGAAACAGAAAAATAATTATCTGTTTGTTGATGAAATTCAGGAAATTAGCTCGTTTCAACTGGCACTCAGAAGTATATTGGCCGAGAATAAATGCGATATATATTGTACCGGAAGCAATGCAAAGATATTATCGGGCGAACTGGCTACCTATTTATCCGGACGCTATATCGAAATTCCGATACACAGCCTCAGTTTTACCGAATTTCTGATTTTTCATAATCTGAGCACGACGTTTGATAGTTTGTTGAAGTATTTAAATTACGGAGGAATGCCTTACCTTGTAAATATTGGATTGGTTGACGAAATTCCTTTTGAATATATTAACAGTGTATACACCACCATTTTATTGAAAGATGTGGTGATGCGAGAGAACATTCGAAATGTTTCCTTTCTCGAAAATCTGGTTCACTATCTTGCCGATAATGTAGGAAATCTCTTCTCGGCCAACAATATCAGCAAATTTCTGAAATCGCAACACATAACCATTTCACCTCAGTTGACAATCAACTATCTTTCTGCACTTTGCAATGCCTATTTCATTCATAAAGTTCAACGTACAGATGTCAACGGTTTAAAAATATTTGAAATTGGTGAAAAATATTATTTCGAGGATATTGGACTCCGCAATGCGATTATCGGCTTCAACAAAAGAAAAGATTTGCATAAAATTCTTGAAAATGCCGTATATCTGCATTTGATTCAACTTGGTTACCATGTGTCGGTTGGGAAGGCGGGTAACAATGAGATCGATTTTGTTGCTGAAAGTAACGGGCTGAGGGTTTACATTCAGGTTTGTCTGCAAATGACTGAGCAGCAAACAGAACAGCGTGAATTTGGAAACCTGATAGCAATAGCGGACAATTACCCAAAATATGTTATAACGCTTAACGACAACATTATAGGAAAAGACTACAAAGGCATAAAGCAGGTCAACCTTTTGGAGTTTTTACTAAAAACTGAAATTTGACAAACAGATTTGCTGACACACATTTTAAATTTAGAAAATATTCCCACAGGCGATAATGTAAAACTTCGTTATAATACAACCAATCTGATATTTATCCGAAAAGCTGAACCCAATTCCTTTACGGGATACCTACCGGAATTTCGACGAAGTTTAAAAGGGGATTATTAGAAGGAAAGGGTTAAACTTCTTTATTTGTCATTTTCCTAAAGGAAGCTATGTCTCCGAATACAAATAAGCTGATAACTATTATGGTGCGTTTTTGAAAGGAATTTCTTCAATGCAATGTATGCATGCTCCTGATATTCAATCTCATTCAACACAGGATAAAGGTTTTGGTTGAGCAGGAAAACTCTTTTCCTGAAAATTTAAAGCTACTAAAGCCCGGCGCTAAGCTGTAAATGGATTAACCGATGGGTTTTGCAAAAAACACTACTTGTGCGAACTATTTTTCTTTGCAATTGTCAGCAACATATTGAAGCCCGCTTTCGATAACTAATGTTACATATATATCCGGCTTTTCGGCCTCAACTATTTCTTCATTGAGTTTGTACTGCCACTTATCCCATATAAAAACACTTTTCGAGAAAGATTCCCTGATAAAAGGCTGGATACTATTACCGAAAGAATCATGTATCAGGAGGATTTTAGGTTGTTCAGAATTATCGATATAATACCCGTGATAATAATCCTTTGGGTTAAATGCTTCAGGCTTTGGGTAGGGGCACTTATCAATAAACCTGCTTCTGAATGGGAATTTGGGGGTAAAAACATATTTCGAATCGTGAATTTCCTTTTCCAGGTTCAGCATAACCGCCAGGTTTCCGGGGCCAGATTCCTCTTCCTTAATAGTGTAATCACCGAAGTGCTTCCATTTCAATTGTGGATGCTTTTTCGAAAGCCGGTGCATTATTTCTCCGAAGGCAACAAAAGCCCCCAATTCATTCCAGTGATTGTCAGTCGAACGAAATAATTGCTGAGGGATACTGTCTTTTGCTTTAATTATAGCTTTCTGCAAGTCGATAACTTCTATTCCCAATTCGTTCATCAAACCGGTAAATTGCTCTGTCCGGCTTGGTGTATTATTAGGCTTAAGATACCAGGGCAACAGTTCAGGATACACAGAATACTTAGTTGGACAAATGGCAACGTAATACTCAATCCCCTTACTTTCGAGGAATTTTTTGCGGTACGAAAAATCAGAGCGCATTTTATCTAAATCACTCTTTTTAAACAGATCCTTCCGGAGATAATTATTCAACTCATTGAAGACAAGAAACAACTCCTGGTTTTTCCCAATCAATACTTTATCCGGGTAAGGGCACTTCCCAAACAGGTTGAGGTTAACAGTTGAATATAGTTTCAGATACTGGTTTCTGAAAATGAAATGGTCGTTATAATAGCTTTCATACTTGGAAGGAAATGAGTCAGGAAGATTGAAATCAAGCACTGGCATATCGCTTAATCGCCGGTTTTCGGTATTTGGCTGCGAGGGGATAATTTTGAAAACTTTCTGTATGATGGGTGAACACAAAGCTATAACGAATAGTATGATCAGTAAACCATCAGAAACTTTAAATTTATTGGCCATAAGTCCTCCCTAAAAACGATAATAAATAAATGGATTATATGTATTTGTTATCAGGTAAACCGAACAAATAAAAAACACTCCGATCAAAAAAACTGCCTGCAAAACCATGTATGATTCGGCTATTGCGGCAGTGAGCTTTTTTGATGTATTGATCCGACCCAGGATGAGGGAATTAATTTTAACAAATATCCCTGAAGCGCTTAGTAAACTTATTGCAAAGAGAATATAGAATTCGGTATTAATAAACTTACTGAGCAGCATTACATCAGGAGGGGCAGAGGTTATTCCAAAAAGAGCCCCGTAAAATGACCCGGCATAGGATAAACTTTCGGTTCTGAATAACACCCAGGCCATCAGGACCACAAAAATGGTATAGAAATGCTGTAAAGGCTTCCACATTTTCCCGGGAAATTTGTTATTCCCAAGTCTTTCGATAATGAGGAAAGTCCCATGTAAAAACCCCCAAAGAACAAACGTCCAGCTGGCCCCATGCCATAAACCGGTGATAAAAAATACAAGCAACAGGTTGAAATAAGTCCTGTATTTGCCAACCCGGTTTCCTCCTAAGGGAACATAAAGGTAATCCCTAAACCAGGTTGAAAGGCTTATATGCCATCGCCTCCAAAATTCCTTGATAGAACGGGAAACATAGGGATAGTTAAAATTCTCCATAAAGGTAAATCCAAACATTTTACCCAGGCCAATGGCCATATCCGAATAACCGGAGAAATCAAAATAAATCTGCAGCGCATAGGCAACCAGCCCAAGCCATGCAACCCATCCGTTCAGCTGGTTGTGCGGTGAGTTGAATACAGCATCAGCAACCGCTTCCATACTATTGGCAAGTATAACTTTTTTCCCTAAACCAATAATAAAACGCCGGATTCCATAAGCAAACTTCTGCAGGTTGATGGTTCTTGACTTGAGCTGAGGGGCAATGTCGTGGTATCGTAAAATCGGACCAGCAATTAACTGGGGGAAAAAAGCAATATACAGGCCAAGGTTAAAAGGGTTGCGTTGTGTTTCGGCGTCTTTTCGATAAATGTCGATCAGGTAGGAAAGGGAATGAAATGTATAAAATGAAATTCCAATTGGTAAAACAATTCCCGGGTCTTTTATTATTTTAAAGCTGAGAACTGTGTGAAGCAGGTTCAGGTTATCAACCACAAAATCAGCATATTTGAAAAAGCCAAGGAATATTACATTAAGAACAACCCCAACTGCAAGGTATCTTTTCGAGGCGGTGCTTCCCGGATTTTTACCAATTCCAAGCCCGAGCAAATAATTGAATGATATTGAAATAATGAGTAGAGTAGTGTAGCTTACTCCCCCCCAGGCAAAGAAAACCAGGCTTGATATCAGCAATAAGTAATTTCTCAGATTTTCCCAAACCAAATAATACAGAAGCAGAACCAGCGGAAGAAAAAGAAACAGGAATAAAGGGGAACTGAAGAGCATACTAAACTGATTAACCGGAAGAATAACAGTGAATTATTAAACTCCTATAATAAATTAAATTGCAATTATTTTGCAATATTACCACTTTTTTATGATAATGCAAATGAGGTACATCGGCTATACCGGAGGCTTAATGAATCATCAGTCATTATTCACGTTTAAGGATTCCCTGCTAAGGAAAAAAATATTATTTTTGCACCCGCAAAAACATTTTAAATACTTACTAATTTAATTTTATATGAAAAAATTTCTCTTCTTTGTATCTGCCGCCCTTGTGCTGTCAGCATGTTCAAACTCAGGCAGTAAAGCCCCTTCAACCGATCAGGCCGCACAAAACGAAATTGTGATCACCAATGACCTCGAAAATGCCAAGGGCGTTATTCCTTCGTGGTACAATGATAATACTGTTGTTGCCATGACAGAACCTCAAGCCCATTCGGGCGAATACGCCAGTTTAACCAACGACACCTTACAATATAGCTATTTCTACAGAGAGATTGTCAAAAACCTTAAATCCGAAAATCCTAAGTCGGTTACGTACAGCGGCTGGGTATATACCACAGTAGCAAATCCAAATTTTGCCATTATCTGCAATATTAATAATGACACCGTACGTTACGACTGGAAAGCTAACCCGCTGGATAAAGAACTGTCAGAACCAGGTAAATGGGTCGAATTTTCGGCAAGCTTTGCCTTCGATAAACCCTTGCAGCCTTCGTACGAAATTGGGTTAGTAGCCTGGAATCAGAGTAAAAAGAATGTTTTTCTCGATGACCTGAAAATCGTTTTTACTTATTGAAATAAGTAACCAGGAATTTGTTTCTTCACGGATTATGCCATTTCCGGCGTAAAACAACTTGATGTGAAGTCTTAAGAATTGCGAATTCCTTCGTTTCTCAGGGCAATACAATGTGCTTTTTGGCAGCAAAAAGCACATTGTTTTTATACCAATCATCTACTTTCGGATATTTCAATATCCTCTTTAGCCGCTTGCACTTGCACAAATCTGATGATATGCGTTACCTAAGAAAAACGAAAATCAGACTTTTGTCGAAAAACTAAAGTAGCTATATTTGGAAACATTGGCTATCTTTGTAGAAAAAACAGGTGCAAAAGTTTCAAACCAGATTTTTAGAAGAAGCCGACAAGTTCATTTCAGAGCTTGACTCTAAAGCTGCCAAGAAATTATTCTATAACATTGACCTTGCTGAACACACTCATGACCCGAAACTCTTCAAAAAACTTCAAAATGACATTTGGGAATTTCGGACAATATTTGCTGGACTTCAAATCCGACTTCTTGCTTTTTGGGATAAAACGGACGACACCGATACTTTAGTTTTTGCTACTCACGGGTTTATAAAGAAAGTTGACAAAGTTCCTAAAAATGAGATTGAAAGAGCTGTAAGAATCAGAGAACAATATTTTGAAAACAAATAAAGCAATAAGCAATGGCAAAGACAGAAATTAAATCATATTCACTTGCCGAGATGAAAGATAAATATATCGGC